>CAJJBO010000042.1 GCA_905182485.1 uncultured Luminiphilus sp. | reverse complement strand
AATCGACGCTCTCGCCCTCTGGCAGACGCAGGACCAGCTCCTTGATGAAGGTGGCGACATTTTCATTTGACTCAACCGTGCACTGCCACTGCTTGACGCCAAAGACCTCCTCGGGAACCTGAATCTTGAGGTCCTGCTTGACGGGCGTCTGGCAAGACAAGCCGCCACCCTTCAGTCGCTTCGCGTCGCGTAAAGTGAGACTCCTCGGTGGGCAGCATGGCGCCGCCGCCCGGTCTCCACAACACATTTACATTGTGCGCAGGTGCCGCCGCCACCGCAGGCGCTCGCTAAAAATAAGTCGGCATCGGCCAATGTTTGCAGCAGCTTTCCGCCCGCAGGCACCTCGATGGTCCGCTCACCGTTAATCTCGATACTGATGTTGCCACTGGCAACCAGTCGGCTCCGCGCGGAAAGGATCACCAGCACCAACGCGAGGATAATCGCGGTGAACATGCCAGTGCCATAAATGATGGTTATATCCATTAACTGAACTCTCCCGTTCGATTAACCCTATTTAAATGTCGATGCCACCGAAAGACATAAACCCCAGTGACATCAGACCTACGGTAATAAAAGTGATGCCGAGACCTTGCAGGCCCTCGGCACTCACTGTCCCTCGAGATTTCGCTGCAATGCCCGCGAGCGCAACAATCGCCAAGGCCCAGCCCACGCCGGCGCCCGCGCCGAACACCGCACTCTCTGCGAAATTAAAGCTTCGCTCTACCATCAACAATGACGCGCCCAAAATGGCACAGTTCACCGTGATCAGCGGCAAAAACAC
The DNA here is from genome assembly GCA_905182485.1 of uncultured Luminiphilus sp. Taxonomy (GTDB): domain Bacteria; phylum Pseudomonadota; class Gammaproteobacteria; order Pseudomonadales; family Halieaceae; genus Luminiphilus. Next base: position 28,002 of record CAJJBO010000042.1, on the reverse strand, counting down.
GCCGAGGGTGGCGTAGAGGGCAGGCACATACTTATCGAGAAACATCTCTAGAATTTGCACCAGCGCCGCAATGACGGCGATGTAACTCAGCAACCCAAGGAAGCTCAAGTCAACATCTGGCATACCTGCCCAGCTCAAGGCCCCGTCAGCAAGCAAATTCCGATAGATCAAGTTATTGACTGGAACCGTAATCGCCAATACCACGATGACCGCAACGCCCAGTCCCGCCGCGGTCTGTATTTTCTTGGAGACTGCGAGAAAGGTGCACATGCCCAAAAAGAACGACAAAGCCATATTTTCAATAAAAACGGCCCGCACAAACAGGCTTAGATAGTGCTCCATCAGGCGCTCTCCTCAGCCGGTGTATGGTGCGCAATTTTGAATTCAGATACCTCTACCTGCTCGGTATTCACTGCTCTTATGGCCCAAATCAACAGGCCGATTAGGAAGAAGGCGCTCGGCGGTAACAGCAGCAAGCCATTCGCCTGATACCAGCCGCCCTCGGTGACCAATGGCAGTATTTCGAAACCGAATAACTTGCCCGTACCAAACAACTCACGCACGGTCGCCACGGCTAATAATACAAAGGAGTAACCCAGCCCATTTCCGACACCATCAATAAAACTGGGCACGGGTGGATTCTTCATCGCGAATGCTTCGGCTCTGCCCATGACAATGCAATTAGTGATGATCAGACCGACAAACACTGACAGCTGTTTAGAAATGTCGTAAGCCACTGCTTTGAGCACCTGATCGACCACGATCACCAACGACGCAATGATGGTCATTTGCACAATAATGCGGATGCTTGAGGGAATGTAACGGCGAATGCTCGAGATGAAAAAACTCGAGAACGCGGTCACCAGTGTCAGTGCAATGCACATCACCACAGTGACCTTCAAAGAGGTGGTCACCGCCAGCGCGGAACAGATTCCCAAAATCTGGAGCGCGATGGGATTGTTTTTGAAAATAGGGTCCGCCAATGTATCGCGAATCGTCATGACACCTCTCCTTGTCGAAGGTTATCAAGCAGCGGCTTGAATCCCTGTTCGCCAAGCCAATATTTCACTAAGTTATCGACCCCTTTGGTGGTCAAGGTCGCTCCAGACAGGCCATCCACCTGCCACTGCGCCTGAGCAGAATCGGCGCGCACGGAGCCCTTTAGCACTTCGATTGCGACCTCATTACCCTGATACACCAACTTGCCTGGCCAGATCGACTTCCAGCGAGGATTGTCGACTTCTCCGCCCAATCCAGGGGTTTCACCATGTTCATAAAATCCGAGTCCCGCGATGGTATTACCGTCTGACTCCAGCGCCATAAACCCGTACAAGGTGCTCCACAAGCCATAACCTCGGATCGGTAAAATGATTTTGTCGAGGTCGCCCCGACCAGTTCGCACCAAATAAACCAGCGCCTGGTCCTCTCGTCGGACCAGCTTGGCCGCGTCTTCATCGTTGGGGATCGGCCGGGATCGGGCAGGGTCTTTGGCGGCCTCTCTTTGATCAAAAACTGCAGGATCGACGCCATCGACAAACTGCCCGGCGTCTAAATTGACGATCCGCGTTTCCACCTGCTCAAACTGTTCCTCGACCGATCGCGAGGGATCTAACAATCCCGCCGCCATCAGAATGTTTCGCTTGAGATCAAGGGTTTTATTCGCTTGCTGAGCGGGCTTGAGCAGCACTGCTGCCGTGGACACGACCACTGAACACACCAAGCATAATCCGAGCGCCACCGTCAGAACACGGCCGAGACCTTCTCCATTAGCTGACACGGGCAGCCCTCCTCTTCATATTGGCACTCACGACAAAGTGGTCAAATAATGGGGCAAAGAGATTGGCGAATAAGATCGCCAACATCATCCCCTCGGGAAAGGCCGGGTTCACCACCCTAATCAGCACACACATTACACCGATCAGGATTCCATAGGCCCATCGTCCCGAATTGGTCATCGCCGAGGACACCGGATCGGTCGCCATAAAAAACGCGCCGAAGGCAAAGCCACCCACCACCATGTGCCAATGCCAAGGCATCGCAAAAGCGGGATTCGAGTCAGAACCCACGCCATTCAGCAGCAAACTAAAACCGATCAGACCCGCAAAACAGCCCGCGACCACTCGCCAAGACGCGATGCCCTGCAGCAACAGAAACGCACCGCCGATCATAATCATGAGTGTTGAGGTTTCACCGATTGAGCCGGGGATTGTCCCGATAAAGGCATCCCACCACGTGTAGGCTTGCGTGAGGCCGGCCATCCCCTCTTGTGCCACCACACCCAGTGGTGTCGCTCCAGAATACCCATCTACCGCCGTCCAAACGGCATCACCCGAAATCTGCGCCGGGTAGGCAAAGTACAGAAAGGCACGTCCGGTGAGGGCGGGGTTTAAGATATTCATTCCAGTACCGCCAAAAACTTCCTTACCAATAACAACGCCAAAACTAATGCCCATTGCCGCCTGCCACAGCGGGAGATCCGGCGGCAGCGTCAAGGTGAACAAAATAGAGGTGACGAAAAAACCTTCATTAACTTCGTGACCACGGCGCATTGCGAAAAGCACTTCCCAAAAACCGCCGACAATAAAGGTCACGAGATAAAGGGGCAAAAAATGCACCAAGCCATACGACATGTTGTGCCAGACATTCGATGGATCGTGCCCGCCCAACGCTGCCACGAGGCCACCACGCCATCCGTCCAACATACCGCCCGACACCGCTAAAACGTCATTGGCTTGCAAACCGAGGTTGTACATTCCGTAGAGCATCGCCGGGAACGTCGCAAACCAAACGGTGATCATAATGCGCTTGAGATCTACCCCGTCACGCACATGCGCATTGGCCCGCGTCACGCTATTGGGTGAGTAGAAAATCGTATCGACCGCCTCGTATAAGGCGTACCACTTTTCTAGGCGACCTCCTGATTTGAAATGAGGCTCCATCGCATCTAACTGTTGCCGCAGTCCCATGTCTCAGCCCTCTTTTTCAATGCGCGTTAGATTATCGCGGAGGATACCGCCGTACTCGTACTTACCCGGACACACATAAGTGCAGAGCGCGAGGTCTTCCTCGTCTAACTCGAGACAACCCAGCGCCTGAGCCGTCTCGGTATCGCCGACCAAGAGCGCTCGCAACAATTGCGTTGGGAGGATATCGAGGGGCATCACTTTTTCGTAAGCGCCCACGGGAACCATCGCTCTTTCCGAACCGTTGGTCGACGTCGACATCGCCAGAGGCTTAGTGCCGAACCAACTGGATAAGTAAATACCGAGCACCGAATGTTTTCGACGCCCCAGGGAGAGCCACCCCATAAAGGTGCGCTCTCTGCCCTCGGGCAAGAGTGCTACTTGCTGATGATATCTCCCCAGGTAGGCCGTGCCGCTCTGCACTGACCGCCCTCCCAGCACTGAACCTGAGAGCAGCCGTGTATCGGCATCCGTTTGCTCACCCGCAACCAGCGCCTGCAAATCTGCGCCCACTCGGCTCAAGATTAAACGTGGCCGGCTGACTGAGGGTCCCGCTAACGATATCACTCGGTCCGTGTGCAGCGCCCCGTCGAGAAACAACCGTCCGATGGCGATGACATCTTGATACCCCACCGTCCAAGCAATCCGCTCTAACGAAGCACCCATCAAAAAATGCACGTGGGTACCGGCCAAGCCCGCTGGGTGCGGCCCGCTAAAGTCATGCCGTACCAACCGCGCGTGCTCGCTCTGCGGCACGTCCGCGCCCGGTGCCGCACACAGGTAAACCGGGCATTCGACCATCGCAGCCAATAGATCCTGTCCTAAGACGAAAGCCTCTGCGTCTCTCGCAATAGCGATCTCGGGATTCGCTGCGTGCGGGTGCGTATCAATCGCGGTAATAAAGAGCCCCACCGGCGCGGTTTGTGGATCGGCGACTCGACCAAACGGTCGTGCTCTCAGTGACGTCCACTGCCCCGACTCAAGCAACTGGGCCTTAATGGCTTCGGGCTTGAGGGCCCGCGCCTGTTCCGCTGAGTACCGCTCAAACGATGCCGCCTCATCCCCGTCAATCTCGACCACAACCGACTCGAATGCGCGTTTCGCGCCGCGGTTCACCGCTGCGATCCGACCACCGGCTGGCGAGGTATACCTGACGCCTTCGCACTTTTTATCCGTGAATAATAAATCGCCGCGCTTGACCACATCGCCTACTTGCACTGTCATCGTGGGCTTCATGCCCTGATAGTCGCCGCCGAGCAAGGCAACCGCTCGAACCGTGACCGACTGATCCAGATCGCTCTCTGGGGCGCCGGCAAGCGGAATATTCAAACCTTTTTGAATTTTTATCATGTCAGTGCTCATCTGTCTTTCCACCAAATATGTAGCGCACGATCCGTCTGCCGCGGGATTCATGAAGCCGTCGCTTCACGCTCGCTGCTAACACTGCCGTATTCGGGGAAACGCCCCCCCCAGACTGTACTAATGGTACTGCAGACCGGGGGCTTCTTAAGGCCTGGCCCAAAGGGCTCTTGACGGTCCCGAGTATTCTATTCGACTTGACCACCCAAGGCCAACCCCGGCCCTTGATCGCGCGGTCAAAGGTGCACAAACAACCTCAATCAGACGTCTTTACAGCGGGTAAGGGCCATTCTCGGGGTAAGTCTGATAACGGATACCTGCCATACGCTCGAGAATCCGATACACCTGACAGCTGTAGCCATACTCATTGTCGTACCAAAGATACAGCACCGCCTGCGTGCCACTGACGATGGTCGCTTTGGCGTCAAAAACGCAGGCAGCGCGCGAGCCGACAAAATCGCTCGACACCACCTCTGGGGAATCGGAGTAATCGATTTGTTTTTTCATACTCGAATGCAGGGCGATTTCCCGCATAAATTCGTTGAGAGCCTCGCGGGTAGTGCCTTCCTTCAGCGTCAGATTTAAAATGGCCATCGATACATTGGGCGTTGGCACGCGAATCGCATTACCGGTTAACTTGCCCTCCAGCTGCGGCAGGACTTTGGCAACCGCTTTGGCGGCCCCCGTCTCAGTCAGCACCATGTTCAGAGGTGCGCTGCGCCCCCGTCGCTCCGCCTTATGATAATTGTCGATCAAGTTTTGATCGTTGGTATACGCGTGTACCGTTTCGACGTGGCCCGCAACAATGCCGTATTCGTCGTCAGTGGCTTTCAGCACGGGCACAATGGCATTGGTTGTGCAGGACGCCGCTGAGATCACCGTATCAGTGTCCTCAATGGCGCTCTCATTGATGCCCGCGACGATATTCTTGATATCGCCCTTGCCGGGCGCCGTTAAAATAACTTTCGCAACACCTTTTGCGGCCAAGTGCCGCGACAGTCCCGCTTTATCGCGCCATACACCTGTATTATCAACGACGATGCCACTCTGAATACCGTACTGGGTGTAGTCAATGTCCTCTGGCGCGTCTGCGTAAATCACTTTGACTTCGTTACCATTGGCAATGAAGGATTGACGCTCTTCATCGACACGAATCGTGCCCTTAAAAACGCCATGAACAGAGTCTCTTCGCAGCAAGCTGGCTCGTTTTAATAAATCGTCGTCGGCACCGCCTTTGCGCACCACGATGGCTCGCAGACGCAGACTGTCGCCCCCGTCGGTCTTACCAATCAAAATCCGCGCCATCAACCGGCCGATCCGGCCAAAGCCGTATAAAATGACATCCACCGGGCCCTCAACCGGCTTCTTCGTTGAGCCCGTCAGATACGCAAGCTCTTGCTGACAGTATTCTTCGACAGAGAGACCCTCGCCAGCGCCTTTGTCGTAATACGCCACAGCGAGGCGTCCTATATCGAGGTGGCAGGGCCCAAGATCAAGCTGACCCACGGCATTGAGTACCGGCGCGGTCTCGAATTCGGATAATTCATTGTCCTCTATCTGACGCACCCAACGATGAGTCTTCATGATATCGAGGACTGATTCGTTCACCAGAGATCGCCCGTAAATGTAGCATTTGACGTTGCGTTCACGAGAGAGGCTTCCCACGACCGGAATCATGGCTTCCGCCAGCGCCTCGCGCTCCTTCCAATCAGAAAAATAATCGCTGGGGCGGGGTCGCTTGCGTTGCTCTGTCACGGGGGGTCCTCTTCTGGTTTTGCCAGCTGTGTCGGAAGGCGTCTGCGGCGGCTTCAACTGTCAGGGCGCATTGCTGAGCGGCATTATCGGAGTTGCAGGCCTGCGGAAGCAACCTTTTAACACACTATTTCGGTGGTGACCGGGCCCTCGGGTGCCTACAATACCCGTCTCGATCCTGTGACCCTGTGCATGTTTACCCAACTTCTCAACAACACACCCTGGCCTGGCAAGGTCGGCACCCGCACCGCTTTAGGCCCCATGCCGGGCGCTGGCGGCACGGCGGCAGTCGCTGAGCTAGCGAGCTTGGGCAGGCCCTTGATCGTGATCGTCGCCAGTTCCGCAGAGGCTCAAACCCTTGAGCGAGAACTGCCGCTTTTTTTAGCGACAGACGTGCCCATATTAACCCTGCCCGATTGGGAGACACTGCCCTACGATCACTTCTCGCCGCATCAGGACATCGTCTCGCAGCGACTGCGCACCTTCTTCGAGTTGCCACAGTTAACTGATGGCATCGTGATCCTGCCGATCACCACCGCCATGCTCCGGACACCCCCTCAGCACTACATTGAAGGCAACACACTTGACCTGAGCGTCGGGCAAACCTTTGACCCCGAGGCGTTCGCTGCCCAGCTGACCCTAAATGGCTATCGAGCGGTTGATACGGTCTTCGAGCATGGCGAATTCGCCGTCAGGGGCGCGCTGCTTGATGTCTTTCCAATGGGCAGTGCGTCGCCTTACCGTATTGACTTATTCGACGATGAAGTCGAGACCCTACGCACCTTTGATCCCGACACACAGCGCACCATTAATCGAGTCGAGCGGATCAAACTCATGCCGGCCCGAGAGTTTCCGATGAGCCGCGACGCCATACATCGTTTTCAGATGGCTTGGTACGAGGCCTTTGAGGGTGACGCCGACCTCTGCACTGCCTTCACTGAGATCAGCGCAGGCCGCGTACCCGGCGGGGCAGAATCCTATCTCCCTTTGTTTTTCGAACACTGTGGCACCGTATTTGATTACCTACCGGCCGATACCGCCATGGTGCTCTTGGGTGATCATTACGGCGCTGCGCAGCGATACTGGACTGAAATCACGAGCCGCTTTGAAGAATATGGGATCGATCCGCGACGACCCCTGTTGCCACCGCAACGCGGCTTCGTGTCCGTAGAAGAGATCTATGCCGCACTGGGCGCCTACTCGGTATTAGAGCTCAAGCCCGACGAACAGTCACCGGCGCATGTGAAAACAACCCTCAAAATGCCGCCACAATTGGCAGTCGATGACGCATCGGGTGACAGCTATCAGCAAAAGTTAGCGCGGTTCATCACTGACCACCAAGGCCCTTTACTACTCTGCGCCGAGAGTGCGGGTCGGCGCGAGATCCTCTTAGAAAACCTCGCCAAAGCAGACCTCCATCCCACCACAATCACAAACTGGCCTGAGTTCGTGGCGAGTGGCGTCCTGTTTGGCATCAGCACCGCGCCGGTCGATCGAGGCCTTTACAGCGGCCCGGGGCAACCCACACTGCTGTGTGAAGCACAAATATTTGGTCAACGGGTCGCGCAGCGCCGCCGCCGGAACAAGAAAACCGAGACGGATGCCGATGCCATCATCCGCGACCTCACTGAGCTGCGACAGGGTTTACCAGTAGTTCACATTGAGCACGGCGTAGGTCGCTACTTGGGTCTGCAAGTACTACAAATCGACGGTGATGATGCTGAGTTTTTGCTGCTCGAATATGCCGAAGGCAACAAGCTGTACGTACCAGTGAACTCGCTACAGTTGATCAGCCGCTACACCGCTGGCGACCCCGACACAGCTCCCCTACACCGTCTGGGTACCGAGCAATGGGAAAAAGCGCGGAGAAAAGCCCGTGAGCGTGCCGCCGATGTTGCAGCACAGCTGCTCGACGTCTATGCCCGCCGAGAAGCTCGAACAGGCCATGCCCACATCTTAGACGAGACAAAGTGGGAACAGTTTTGTGCCGCTTTCCCCTTTGAGGAAACGCCAGACCAAGCCGCTGCGATTGATGCCGTCCGCAACGATATGTGCGCGCCGCAAGTGATGGATCGCCTCGTGTGCGGCGATGTCGGATTTGGCAAAACAGAAGTCGCCATGCGTGCCGCGTTTATCGCCGCACAAAATGGGCGACAAACCGCCGTGCTAGTCCCCACGACCTTACTGGCTAATCAGCACCATACAAACTTTCGCGATCGCTTCGCCAGCTGGCCTTACGCGGTGGAGGTTGTGTCGCGCTTTCAGTCAGCAAAGGATCTGCGGGATATCGTCGATCGCGTGCGCGCAGGCAAAATTGATATTCTGGTCGGGACGCACAAGCTGCTGCAAAGCGACTTTGGCTTCCGCGACCTAGGCTTGCTGATCATCGACGAAGAGCATCGCTTTGGTGTCAAACAAAAAGAGGCGATCAAAGCACTGCGTGCTGAGGTCGACATCCTCACGATGACCGCGACACCAATCCCCCGAACCCTCAACATGGCGCTCGGCGGCTTGCGAGACCTGTCGATCATTGCCACGCCACCGGCCCGAAGGTTGTCGATCAAAACCTTTGTTAGGGAGCACAGTATCGCTCTGGTCAAGGAGGCGGTATTGCGTGAGACATTGCGTGGTGGCCAGGTGTTCTACTTGCACAACGAAGTCAAAACCATTGAGGAGACGGCGCGAAAACTTCGTGAGCTCGTGCCGGGCCTTTCAATCGGTGTGGCACACGGGCAACTGCGTGAACAGCCGCTTGAGAAAGTCATGTCTGACTTTTATCACCAACACCACCACATTTTGGTCTGCTCCACGATTATCGAAACAGGGATTGATATTCCTAACGCCAATACCATCATCATTGAGCGGGCCGATAAATTTGGACTCGCGCAGCTGCACCAATTGCGTGGTCGCGTCGGTCGCTCGCACCACCAGGCATACGCCTACTTGCTCAGTCCGCCCCGATCACTGATCACCTCAGATGCACAAAAGCGCCTTGAGGCCATCGAGGCCGCAGGCGATTTAGGTGCAGGCTATCAGTTAGCGTCTCACGATATGGAAATTCGTGGCGCAGGTGAGTTGCTCGGTGCAGAACAGTCGGGACAAATTAATCAAGTCGGGTTTTCGCTTTACCTAGAAATGCTCGACAGTGCCGTCGCCGCGTTGCGCCGGGGCGAAATTCCCGACTTGGACCAACCGCTTGACAGTGGAACTGACATCAAACTCCACGTTCCAGCGCTCATCCCTGAACAATACCTGCCGGACATCAGTACTCGGTTGGTGCTGTATAAGCGGATCGCCAAAGCCGCTAGTGAAGAGGACCTGCGAGACATTCAGGTTGAAATGATCGATCGTTTTGGCCTACTCCCTGAACCCACTAAAAACCTCTTTACCTGCGCGCTGCTGCGAACATCGGCGCAACGGCTGGGAATCGGCGAAATCGACATGACCGAGGAAGGTGGTAGCATCGAATTCAAGCCCGCCACCGTCGTCGAGCCCGCTACCATCGTGTCACTGATTCAATCGGACCCTCAGCGTTACCGCCTAGGCGGCAATAATAAGCTCCGTGTGACGGCAGAACTGCCCACGCTCGAATCGCGCACCGAATTTATTGAGACGCTGCTTGACCCTTGGCTGGCCACTCTTCCGCAGGAGGCGTCTGGATGACACGCTTCTTCTTGGCCTGCCTTGACATGATATTGGTCGTAGCAAAAATCGTGGCCATGATCGCAGCATCGATCGTGGCACTCACCCTAACCACGAACGCCGCTTTGGCGGCGCGCCTACCGGGCGGATTCGATCACTCTGGCTGGTTTCAGTTTGAATTGGTTGTATTGGTCGATACTCGCCCGGCAGTGCTCAACAGCGAAACGTGGCCACTCACCACCTCCGTTCACTACCCCGCACACTGGCGCTGGCTACAAGACCCCGCACTCAAGGCAGCGCTGATGACGCAGTACGACTCGGCAACGGTGTCGATGAGCCCCTCTGGACACATCTTGGTGACACCACCCAGCGCCACGCCGCCCCTCTGGGAACCCCCCCCTCCGTTACTCTCGGAGCAAGACATGGCGCTGATCGATGAATTAATGGCTCTGCGCTTACCCTCGCCCGCTGAGCCTGACATTGACGCGACAACCGATACTGAGCAGCCTCTCCCACTTGCCGAAGACGACGAAAGGCAGGGGCCGCTACTGCCCTTTGAAGAGGCTGGGCTTGACGACGACGCATCCCGCCTCACCCCCTTTGAGTCACTCGGCATTGCGGGTGATGACCTGCGTGGGCAGGCGCCCGAGGTCAGCATTCCTTTAGCATTACCCGCGGAGCAAGTCACACTGACCCCTCTCACCGTGACGGCGCGGCGTATCCCGCCGCCGTCCACCTTTGAGAAACTGCCTCTTGATCGTCTCGCAGCTGGCCTCGAACGATATCGGCAGCAAAACGACGACGCGGTAGTGGTGGCAACATCGTGGCTACAGAGTCCTGAAAGTGACTCACTACCGATCCTGGTTGAACCCGATACGGGCTCCCCCTACCCCGTGTTGCAAGGCTTTGTTCAGCTGCTCCCCCGAGACAACAGCTGGCGTCTGGGCCTGAACCTTTGGGCGAACACTGAGGGCCAGTATTTACCGGCCATTTTTGAGGGCGCTGCCCCGCCGCCTTCACCGCAGCGCGTGACGGTGCTATCAACACACGCGGCTCTCGACCCAGCCCTTATAGACCCAGCGTTTGTTGACACAATGTTTGTCGACCAAAAAGACAACATCACGGTAAAGGCGACACTGGGTCACGTTGACACTGGTTCGTCGCCAGCCAGCCTAATGGACGAGTCTGGCGTGCCTGCTCCGCACCCAACCGGCCTCGCACCTCAGGCTCCAGCACCTTGGCCTTGGCGACATGTCATCCACATCGAGGACACAGTTCCGCTATCGGAAAACAGGCTACGCTATTACGACCACCCGGTTGTCAAAGTCTTAGCGACCTGGCGTGAGCTGTCGTGGTACGAGTTATATGCACTCGGCGACACGATTGACCAAGAGTGATCCCGATACTGCCAGCTGAGGCAAGCAGGATAACGGGAAAGAATTTATTCACTAATTATTGGCCTTTCAACGGCAGAGCCTCAGGTGGCGCTTCCAAATGAACCGTTGATGTTGGGAAGGCAATTTCAGCGCCATTCGCTTCGATCACAGCCGCTACTTGCAGTAACACATCCTGTTTGATTTGGTGAAATTCCACCCAGCGAGTGGTTTTTGTAAAGGTGTAGATAAAGAAGTCCAGAGAGCTAGACGAGAATTGGTTAAAGTTCACAATCATAGTCTGCTGGCTATCAATATCCTCATGCTGCATCAGCATTTCGGTGACCTGATCAATGATGGTCGACATCACCCCCGCATCGTCGTAGCGAATACCGACTGTCTCGTAAATTCTCCGGTTCAACATGCGCGACGGGTTTTCCAGCGCCACGGTTGAAAAAACCGCGTTTGGCACATACAGCGGTCGTTGATCAAAGGTCCTGATACGCGTGACTCGCCATCCAACGTCTTCAACCGTTCCCTCGATCTCTCGGTCAGGGGAGCGAATCCAATCGCCTACCGCAAACGGTCGATCGAGAAAAATACTCAAGCTCCCGAGCAGGTTTGCCAACAGATCGCGCGCCGCGAAGCCCACTGCAACCCCTCCTACCCCGCCAAACGCGAGTAAGCCGGATACGGAGACGCCCAGCGACTGAAGAATCATGATGCCTGCCACCACCCACACCATAATGCGACTGAGCCGAGCCACCGCACTGATCGTTGCGCGCTCATCAGAAGCGACTGCGCCGCGATGCTCACCCAACAGCTCCTCTTCGATCCCTCGGCTTAATCGGTGCGCCAACCAGCCAAATAAGATCAGCAGCGCGGTGTCCGACAGCGTTAAAAGGCCCTCTCTCACCCCGTCAAAAATACTGAACAGACTGAGAGACAGCAGCGCCAGCACAGTCCACATGACCCACTGGATCGGGGGAAACACCGCGTAGAGGATCACATCGTCCCATCGCGTTTCGGTCTTATCAGCGGCCATCGTGAGGCGCCGCACTGAGCGATAAATCGCGACATGTCCCAGTGTCCCGGCCAGTATGAGTAACACAAAGACCAACACGCCCGGGGGCACGCTCAGCGCGGCTGCCAACGGCGCCATTAGCTCTAGCAAAAATGACATCTCAGTATCATCCTCAACAATCGTTCGCCCATCCTAACCTACCCACCTCGCTCACTACACCTACTGCTGTACAAAACAACAGACTGTATATATGATCAGGGCTGGGGATTAGGAGGCACTTCTATGAAACTCACTAGCAGGCAAGAGCAGGTGCTCGACGTAATTCGCCAGTATCTAGCCGATACTGGCTACCCACCCACTCGCGCCGACATTGCCCGCGAGCTCGGTTTCAAGTCGGCGAATGCAGCAGAAGAGCATTTGCGCGCGTTAGCGCGCAAAGGCGCTATCGAAATGATTCCCGGGGCGTCACGCGGTATCCGCCTGACGGAAAGCACTGGCTTGCCTATTGTTGGCCGAGTGGCCGCAGGCTCTCCGATTCTGGCGACAGAGCATATCGAAGATTACTGTGAGCTCAGCGCACAGTTCTTCTCTCCACCCGCCGACTTTTTGCTGCGCGTCACCGGGGACAGTATGAAAGACGTGGGTATTTTAGATGGCGATTTGCTGGCGGTGCACAACACCAGCACAGCGCGAGACGGACAAATCGTGATCGCGCGCATTGAAGACGAAGTGACGGTGAAACGGCTACAAAGAGCCGGCGCGCACAGGCTCAAGCTGCTACCGGAAAATGCTGACTTCGATCCTATTGAAGTCGATTTACGCACCACCGACTGCAGCATTGAGGGGATTAGCGTCGGCGTCATTCGGCAACAAATTTAATCCGAAGCATCAAGAGCATCCTCAGTCACTAGCTAGGCGCTCCCTGTAATTTGGAGGACACGTCTTAGCATGGCGTCTTGAGCTGACGTTTTGGAATAACGTCTAAGGAAAGCATCTAAGGACAGCGTCTTGAGGAAGAATTTTAGGGGTCAGTTCACCCGAAGCCAGAACAACCAGAGGGCTCCTTAGGATCGCGACGCATCGTGCCTCGCGGTAGTCACACTATTGAGGGTAGCCCGAACCAAGCAGGCTACGGTACACCACTCAGTGTAGCGTCCTGGCTTCTGACCCTTCCGCGGTATCCACCTCGGGGCTATTCACGTCGGCCATTTGCGCCGCAGCCTCGATACCAGCCTGAATCATGATCTTGGCAATCTCCAAGTTATTCCCCATGAGGTAGGCATTCGCCTCATCAGAAAACTGGATGCTGACCAATGGCTCGGAGTCCCCTTCCACGCGCTGCAGGACCACTTCACCGTTTCCCAGATCGACGATTTCTAGTAAAGATGTAGACACTCAAAGACCTCTCTTATCTGAGGAGTCACCCCAACGCCACCGTTGAGATGTTCCGTAACAATAACACTCTGACAGCGCAACTACCACAGACTGGCCTAGGCCACCCCCGCTCGCACTCGCGCTATGACTCATCAATCGCGTCAGCGATATGTTGCGCCAGCGCAGTCAAGTTTTGACCCCAAAGATCAAACTGCTCAAGACTCGGCACGGCAGTATTAGCCGCCAGATTGTTGGATTGTCGTACCGTCGCATTCCGCGATATTGGTGCCTGCAACGCGGCCAACCAACCAGTGCTCTCTAACTCGGCACAGACCGCTATTTCTGCCGGCAAGACCAGCCCTGTCGGCAATGAGGGCAAGTCGCGCATTGTATGGGGGGGATGTTCTGGCCCGCCCTTGACTCGGCAGCCTGCTAGCAACAGCCAGCCATAAGCATCCAGCATGACTTTTTGCAGCAACGGTGCAAAGGCTAGGTCAACGGCAAGACTCGGTTCACGCTGCGCCTCTAGCACGCTTTGCCAGCCTGCTTGAACAATGCGGGCGTGATATAGGCACTGATTCGCAAACGCCAGTGGGTGGCTCAATCGAGCACTGCTTCAGCGGGCGCTGCGGGTTTCGGTTTGGGTGCCGCCTTTGTCTTAGTCTTCGCTTTGGCTTTCGTTTTGGCTTTGGTTTTAGCCTTTGCTTTGGTCTTTGCTTTGGCCTTGGGCTTTTTCTTTGCCGACCCCTCTTCCACCCAGCGGCCATCAACAAACATCGCTCGCCAGCCGCTCGCCTTCCCATCCAGATCCGTCATGACGTATTGTTCTTTCGTCTTGCGGCTGTATCGAATTTGAGCACGGTTTCCCTGATCATCGACCCGCGGCGCATCGAACAGATAATGATGCTTAGGGTCGATCTCTGCCTGATGGGGGAGCAACTCATCAACGAAGGGAGGCCGGGTTTCTCGATGTTTCGGAAACTGACTCGCCGCCAAAAAAATGCCAGAAGCGCCATCCCGCAGTATGTAATGGTCCTCTACCTTGAGACAGCGCAATTCAGGCATGGGAACCGGATCCATTTTGGGCGGCGCGACTTCGCCATTGCGCAATAACTTACGGGTATTAGTACAGACCGACTCACTGCACCCAAAGTACTTACCGAAGCGGCCCGTTTTAAGTTGCATATCAGCGCCACACTTATCGCATTCAATGACCGGACCATCGTAGCCTTTAATCCTGAACTGACCCTGCTCAACCTCATAGCCGTCACAATCTGGGTTGTTGCCACAGACATGCAACTTGCGCGACTCATCAATTAAATAACTGTCCATTGCAGTATGACATTTGCCACATCGACGCTTGCTCAACAGCAAACGTGACTCCGCCTCATCGTCCGCATCGACGCTGATCGCCTCGTCACCCGACGTGAGATTGACGGTTTTTTTACAGCGCTCCTTGGGTGGCAGGTTGTAGCCAGAGCAACCCAAGAAGACACCCGTGCTCGCGGTCCGAATTTGCAAAGGACGACCGCAGTCGTCGCAGGGAATACCCGTGGGCGTCGGGTCGTTAGGCTGCATGCCATCTGGCCCGTTGATACCGGCTTGCACCAGCTTCCCGCTGAAGTCGTCGTAGAATTCATTGAGCAGATCAGTCCACGATAAAGCCCCCTTCGCGACCTCATCGAGCCGCTCTTCCATCAGCGCCGTAAAGCCATAATCTAGCAAATCACTGAAACAACTCTGCAGCCGCTCCGTCACAATGTCGCCCATTTTTTCGGCATACAAACGCCGGTTTTCGAGCCGGACATAACCGCGGTCTTGAATGGTCGATATGATGGCCGCGTAGGTAGAGGGACGTCCGATACCCCGCTTTTCCAATTCGCGCACCAAGCTCGCCTCACCATAGCGCGCCGGCGGCTTGGTAAAATGCTGCTTGGGGTCATACTCGGCCGCCACCAGTCCATCCCCCGTCGCCAAGGGCGGTAATACAGCCTCTTCTCCTTTTCTTGCGGCGGGTGACTGGACCCGCGTAAAGCCGTCAAACTCGACCATGCGCCCTTTCGCCGTCAGGCGGCAATCACCGGCTGTGACGACCAGCGTGGAGGACAAGTAGCGGGCGGGCGTCATCTGACAGGCGACAAACTGCCTCCAAATCAGCTCATAGAGTCGTTCGGCATCCGGCTCCATACCCGCGAGCTGATGACTCTTCAACCTGACATCCGAGGGACGGATCGCCTCGTGCGCCTCCTGAGCACCCTCACGCGAGCCGTACCGTATCGGATCTGCTGGTAGATACTCCGGTGTGAATTCCTTCTGAATCAATGCTCTACAACTGGCAACTGCCTCGTCACTGAGATTGGTCGAGTCGGTACGCATGTAAGTAATGTAGCCCGCTTCGTAAAGGCGCTGCGCCAGGATCATGGTCTTTTTAACGCCAAATCCCATGCGGGTGCTGGCTGCCTGCTGCAAAGTTGAGGTAATGAACGGCGCTGACGGCTTAGAGCTGGTCTTACGAGACTCAAGGTCTGCAACCGTAAAGACGGCACCTTGCATTTCAGTCACGGCTGCATCGGCTTCGGCTTGGGTCTTCGGCTCGAACTTAGCACCCGCGCGATGCGTCACCATGAAACGCACCGGCTCAAAGTCAGCCGCTTTCAGGAGGGCATGGACCTCCCAGTATTCGTCTGGGACAAAAGCGCGAATCTCTCGCTCGCGCTCTACAATTAGGCGCGTTGCGACTGACTGCACCCGGCCCGCGGACAAGCCTCGTGCTACTTTTGCCCACAGCAGCGGGCTCACCTCAAAACCAACCACACGGTCCAAGAAGCGACGCGCTTGCTGGGCATAAACGCGGTCTATGTCCAGTTGGCCCGGCTCTTTAAAGGCCTCTTGTATGGCTTTTTGTGTGATCTCATTAAACACCACGCGGTGGTAACGGCTTGCATCGCCACCAATCGCTTCTTGCAAATGCCAGGCAATCGCCTCTCCCTCGCGATCGAGATCCGTCGCGAGATAGATGGCATCGCTATCCTTGGCAATCTTGCGCAGGTCACTTACTACCTTTTCTTTACCGGGCAAAATCTCGTACTGCGCGGCCCAGCCATTGTTGGGATCGATGCCCATTCGTCTGACGAGCTGCTCACGTTTTTTGCGAGCCTGATAACGCACTTTTTCATCCGGCGCCATTTTGCGAGTAATCGCGGCCTGCGCCGCGCGTTCCTTGGGATCGGTAGTCGGTGCATTGCCGGAGGTGGGCAAATCACGGATATGCCCGACGCTGGACTTCACAATGAAGTCCTTGCCAAGATATTTGTTGATGGTCTTGGCCTTGGCCGGAGACTCAACAATAACCAGTGTTTTACCCATATCTACGTTTGCCTGCTCAAAAGTGACAGCCGAGAACCCATCGGCTGCTGATACGGATGGCATCTAACAGCGGGAATACGGCTCGGGTCAAGACCTGAAGTGCAATGACCTTTGTCGACCCCTGCCAGCACACACCGCCTTGGGGTTATCTGGACTCAATGGCCTGTCGGATCGTTTCAAGGCCTTCGAGGCCCTCCCGCTCATCCCAAAAAATACTGATATAACGATCGGATACCTCTACCAAAGGCGCCCCTGGTGGCAAACGCGTCAGCCACGCCGGTGTCGCCGAAGCACCCTGTGTGGGCTGCCAATGGCCGTCTGCCCAAACGTAAGCGCGCTGTTCGCCCAGCACCGATTTGCCCCGAGAATGGACTTGCTGGTAACACGCCAAATCGCGCTCGGGCTCAAACCGAAAGCGCGCAGGCACGGCGGGCACGGGCCGCAGTGTGACGCGCAACCCCAACTCTTTGGCCCGATCGCGCACCGCGGCGACGCGCCGCTGTGCCTTAGACGGCATAGCCGATATCAGCGGGCCAATCACTACTGCCAAACCCAGCGCAATCAAGACATAAACCATCAGTATCGCCTCTTCAAGACAAGCTCCGCTTTTTTCGCTACCTTAAGCGCTGAAAACCCAACGAGTGAATCTAGTATGCCCTATCAACACATTCTGGCGGCGGTCGATCTGGGAAACACGACTGAGACTGTCATACCGCGTCAAGTTTCTTTTTAGCCACAGCGACACAAAAATTTCTATCTGCCATATTTTAGAGCCACTAGCATTTACCTATGGCGGCGATATTCCAATGGATTTTTCGGCCATCCAAGAAGAAATCCACGGACAAGCGCGAGAGCAGCTCGATCGTTTGTGCGAGGGGATCGGTGTCCCGGAGAGCCATCGCCACTTGGTGACCGGACGACCCGAAGCCGAGATCCCGACTCAGGCAAAAGCGGTCAATGGCGACCTGATTGTGGTTGGCAGCCATGCGCGGTGGGGATTAGCCCTACTGCTGGGCTCGACAACCGACGGCGTGATGCATGGCGCTGACTGTGATGTACTGGCTGTTAAGGTTGATATAGAGGACTAATAATTGTACGTCAACTAATTGTTTTTATTCATGAAATTGAGACAGCATTGTGCCGTCGAAGGGCCATCCTAGCTCGCTGCCGAGACTGTCTCTCACGACCGGTATGCGCGTTCCGTAACGCTCTAATAAGGTGAGGTCCTCGGCAATATCACTGGCCACAAACTGGCACCCTGCCGCCTCCAGCAGAGCCTCGGCATGCTGACACAGGTGGCACCCCAGCGTGGTGTACAGTGTTAACGACCCCATGAATTCATCCCCTCACAGTGGCGCACCACATGGCTAACACATGGCACCCTCAAAACGGCCTCACCCTGTATGGCCGCAAACCGGCGCTCGAGGCACTCGCCAATCGAGCGCTGGAGGTTGCCCAACTGCATTTGGCCGACAGCAATCGCCCCGGTGGCATTATCGCGCAAATCATTGCTCAAGCCGAGTCGCGCAATATCCCGATCCAGTACCACGAGAAGCAGGCATTATCGCGTATCTCGAAAAACGGGCGCCAAGACCAAGGCGTGGCCCTGGACATCAACTGCCCCCGTTTTGGCTCAGTCGACTCACTGGTATCGGGCGATCCATCGACCCCACAGCGACTCCTCGCACTCGATAGCATCACCAACCCACAAAATGTCGGCATGATTATTCGCTCAGCAGTGGCCGCGGGTGTTGGACGGCCTGCTCTACCCGAAAAAGGGCGTGGCAGCGCTCGGGCCGCTGGTGATCAAGGCATCGGCTGGCACGAGTGTTCCGCGCACCCTTGATATCGTGTGACGCCCTGGCGCCTGCGCTGCAAGCACTCAAAGCGGAGGGTTATGCGATCGCGACGCTGGAGGCTAGCGCACCAGAGTCGTTGTTTTCCTACCAAGCGCCAGCGCGCACGGTGTTTGTACTGGGTGGTGAGACGAGCGGCGTCAGCGACGCCGTCCACCAACTGGCGGACCAACGACTCGCCATCCCCATGAGCAACGAGGTTGAATCACTCAACGTTGCGGTGACGGCGGCACTCGTTGCCTTTCACCTTACCTCACCACGCCCCGAGTGAATGATTAACCATCTTGCGGTGGCAAAGCGTCCCCGTTAGCCACCGCCAGCCAGGCCTGCTGCACCACATAGGCGCGAATCGCATCGGTGTCTTCTTTGCTCAAGCGTCCCGCGAAAGAGACCATACCTTGCTTTTCAAGCGCGCCCTCACGAACGACGAGATCCCATGCCTGCTCGTTCGCCGCTAATGCTGACCATCTCAAATCAGGCACCACCCCACCACCGACGGCGAACGCACCGTGACAAAAATGACAGCTTTCGGCGTATCGTTGCATCCCTAATTGATGCTGGTCCGGCTCTCCGAACATAGGAGACTGAGGCGTTCGCACCACGTTATCAACCAGTGCCGCGGGCATGTCAGCCGTCGCCGCCTAACTTAAAGGTAATCACCCGAGCGGGCTCTTTTGACTTTGCTTCGCCATAGGTGAATCCGGCAATCAGATTCGATACGCTGCCCCAGCCTGACAGCACACTGAGGTACTGCTCTCCGTCAATCTCATAAGTCATTGGCGCCGCTGCGGCATTACCGACCAGCTTATCCGCCCAAAGCCGCTCACCCGTCTCCGCATCATAGGCAACGAACTCGCCAAACTTGTTGCCCTGAAACACCAGTCCTGCCTGAGTACTCAACACACCGCCATTAAGCGGCAGTGGGAAAGGAACCGCCCATCGAGGTTCGGCCTTCACCGGGTCCCATGCCAGCAGACTGCCGCCGTCAAGGTCGCGTATCACGTCCAGTGTTCCCGCCGGATACTCCACCGGCCACCCTGCCGCCGCGTCGTAGCCAATATTCCAAAACGACTTACTGTCTTCAACATTGCGGGTTTTGTCGTAGAAGAACGGAATCTCGTTAACCGGAATGTAAACCAGGCCCGTATCGGGATTAAACGCCATGGGATGCCAATTGTGGGCGCCTGTCGGCCCGGGCACCACGGCATACAGCGCCAGATCGACTGCCTCTTCCACCAATTCTGGACGACCGTTTTCGTCAAACTCTCCCGTGGTCCAATTTTGAGCGGTAAATGGCGTCGCAGAGATCAACTCGCCATCCGCAGCGTCCAACACATAAAAGAAACCATTTTTAGGCGCCTGCATGACCACTCTGCGATTGGCGCCGTCCTCTCCAAGGGGCAGATCGGCGAGTGTGATTTGCTGTGTGGCGGTGTAGTCCCAGTTATCTTTGGGAGTCGTTTGGTAGTGCCAGCGATAAGCGCCGGTATCGGCATCGACGGCGAGGATAGAAGACAAAAACAGATTATCGCCATCACTATCAGGGTCGCGGATGTCCGGATTCCAAGGCGAACCATTTCCCACGCCAATCAGCACCTGGTCATTGACGGTGTCATAAACGATAGAGTCCCATGCCGTCCCACCGCCACCGTCTGTCACCCAAGCGCCGGTATCACCCCAGGTGTCGTTCGCCAACCTCTCCAACGACTCGTCAGAAACAGCATCATCAGGCCGCTTCTCTGGATTCGGCACGGTATAAAAGCGCCAGACCAAGTCACCGTTGTCGACATCATAGGCCGTGACGTATCCGCGCACACCGAGCTCGCCGCCCGCGTTACCAATAATCACTTTGTTCTTGAAAACTCGTGGCGCACCCGTAATCGTGTAGGGCTTGGTCTGATCCACCGTGATGTTGCTCCAGACCACCTCACCTGTCGCTGCGTCTAGTGCTTCTAATCGTCCATCAAAGACGCCGATAAACACCTTGCCGTCATGCACGGCGACACCGCGATTCACGACATCACAGCAGCCTTTGGCGGCGTCCTTACCAGAGACTTTCGGGTCATAAACCCAAAGCTCGTCATCAGCTTCATCTATAGGCGTAGACGACTGACCAGGCGCTGGAAACGTACATCACCCCGTCAACCACAATGGGTGTGGCCTCTGCACCACGCGGCTTGGCCATCTCATAAACCCAACCAACGCCCAGCTCTGGCAGGGTATCTCGGTTGATTTGCCCCAGCGCAGAATGCCGCTGTTCATCATAGCCACCGCCATAGGTGAGCCACATCTCAGGCTCAGATGCGGCGGCCTTGATACGGTCGGTATCAACCTGTGCAGCAGCAACCGCCCCAGTAGGCGTTGCCACTGCCTCTTCTACCTGTTGATCACACGCCGCGAATGCGCTCACGACAAAGACAATTGAAAGCCAACGAATCACCGACGCCATCTCATTCCCCATTTTTATGTATTTGCTTACCCGGCCAGTGTAGCCAAAAGCACCTAAAGATGCGCATAAAAGGCGGCTATATCGCGCCTGTGCTAGGTTTCAGAAGAACCGACCTCTCACTCGACGATCGGGTTACTTAGAGAGAAAGGACATGCCCTCTTCGAGTCCGCGCAGTGTGAGGGGGTACATGTTGCCCTCCATCAACTGTCGCGTAATCGAAATGGACTGGGTGTACTCCCATTCATCCTCAGGCACGGGGTTAATCCAAATACACTTTTCATAGGTTTCGCGCAGCCGCCTCATCCACAGCTCGCCCGACTCCTCATTCCAATGCTCAACCGACCCCCCGGGCTGCATGATTTCGTAGGGCGACATGGATGCGTCTCCTACAAATACCAGCTTGTAGTCATGGCCATACTTATGCATCAGATCCAGTGTGGAAGTGCGCTCATTAAAACGCCTGATATTATTTTTCCAGACGCTCTCGTAGAGGAAGTTATGAAAATAAAAATATTCCAAGTGTTTAAACTCGGTTCTCGCTGCTGAAAACAGTTCCTCGCACACCTTCACATGGGGATCCATCGACCCACCAATATCGAGGAAAAGCAGCACTTTCACCGCATTGCGGCGCTCTGGCACCATCTTGATATCCAACAGACCCGCGTTTCGCGCGGTCGACTTAATCGTGTCGTCTAGGTCAAGCTCTTCAGTCGCCCCCGTGCGGGCGAATTTGCGCAAACGGCGCAATGCGACTTTGATATTGCGCGTTCCCAACTCGACGCTGTCATCTAGGTTTTTGAAATCGCGACGATCCCAAACCTTGGCAGCCCGCTTATTCTTACTCTCACCCCCGACGCGAATGCCCTCCGGGTGATAGCCGTCATTACCAAAAGGGGAAGTCCCCTCTGTGCCGATCCACTTGTTCCCACCCTGATGGCGCTTCTTTTGCTCCTCCAAGCGCTGCTTGAACTGTTCGATTAGCTCCTCGAGACCACCGAGGCTCTCGATCTTGGCCTTATCCTCTTCTGACAGTTGCTTCATAAACTCAGAGCGCAACCAGTCGTCGGGGATCATTGCCTCTACGACGTCATCGAGGGCCTCTAGATCCTGAAAATGCAATCCGAATGCCCGATCAAAACGGTCGTAGTACTTTTCATCCTTGACCAAAATGGCACGAGACAGCGAGTAAAAATCGTCCATGTCACCAAAGACTAGCCGTCGCTCCATCGCTTCGAGCAGATCAAGTAGCTCTCTGGGTGTCACGGGGACCCCAGTATGATTACGCTCGGCTAGCCAAGGCCGCCCTATCTGCCCTCTCGTCGCGTCATAAACGCTAAACGTTCCAATAGGTGCACGTCTTGCTCATTTTTAAGCAACGCACCATACAGCGGCGGAATCGCCTTCGTCGGATCGCGATTGGTGAGAAATATCTTCTGGAATATCATCGGCCATCAGCAACTTGAGCCAATCGATCAGCTCTGACGTGGACGGCTTTTTCTTCAGGCCGGGAATCTCGCGCAACTCAAAAAACATCTCGAGTGCTTCCTGGACCAAACTCGTCTTAATTTTGGGGTGATGAACCGCAATGATCTCTTTCATCGTTGCGATCTGGGAAATTAATGAAGTGGAAAAAACAGCGGCGTAGAAACGCATCGGGCAATTCTTTTTCATTGTTTGACGTAATGATAACGATAGGACGGTGCTTTGCCTTAATCGTCTCACCGGTCTCGTAGACAAAAAACTCCATGCGGTCCAACTCGACGAGCAAATCGTTCGGGAACTCGATATCCGCCTTATCGACCTCGTCAATCAGTAACACGACCTGCTCGTCTGCGGTGAATGCTTCCCACAGCTTTCCGTGCTTAATGTACCGACTGACATCCTCTACCTTGCCATCGCCCAACTGCGAATCGCGCAACCGCGAGACTGCGTCGTACTCATACAAACCCTGCTGCGCTTTGGTTGTCGATTTAATGTGCCACTGAATCAGTGTTTTGCCTAAGCTGGCTGCCACCTCTTCTGCCAGCATCGTCTTACCGGTTCCTGGCTCACCTTTGATGAGCAGTGGTCGCTCAAGCGCCACTGCGGCATTGACCGCCATTCTGAGATCATCTGTGGCGACGTAGCGTTCCGTTCCCTCAAACTTCATACCGTTATTCTCTCGTTTCTGATGACTTAAAGGCGGGCAGACTACCCGAAGTCAGTGCGACACACCACTCACAGCGACTCAGTAGCGACCCGTCGACGTGCTCTCCACCAGCCCAACAGCGCACCAGCCAGACCGCCCGCCGCCAACCACAGTGCCGGCTGCAGGGCCGCTGCGATCCCGTCGCCAAACAAGGCGTTGAAGATCACCACAATGAGCGCGGGGGCAATCGAGGCGGCCTCACTACTCGGATAGGCCGGCGTCAACAGCAGCCCACCAATGAGACCCATCGCGACTGAACTGGCTAGGCTCGCTGAGCGCTGAAACCAAAGCCTGCGAATCATCGCCAATCCCACTAGCGCCGCCAGCCCATAGGCACAGACCGCGACCATAAAAGACTGCGTCGTTAGCATATTGACTGCTCCCTCTCGTGAGGCGGGGGTGGCATTTGCAAAAAATAACCCTGTGCCTGCAGAGCACTGATCACCTCCGCCGCTGCTTGCATTGCCCAGAATTTAAAAAACCAGGAAAAGGTCGGCTGGCGGCTCTGAAAATATCGCGGCCAGCCCCTCTGGCCAATCCTCTAGATGTAAATCCTTGGGTAAGTATAAAAAGGTATTCGGCCGGTGGGGCGTTTTGAACACGTCGACCTCCATCTCTGCCGGCACCATCACGCTACGCCTCTTTCAATAATAATTGCTTGAGTGGATCAATCACCGTCGTCTCACGCCAACCAGACCATGCCGCTGGACTCTCCAGCGCAGGCTCTGAACGCTGTCGAATCAAGCGCTCAAGCTCCGATTTTGGCATCAGCACCTCTGGCGGTATCTGTAGCGTTTCGGCAAGGGTTTTGAGGCGCTCACTCAGGCGGCTCAGCACATCCCTGTCATTGCGCGACAAAGGCACCACGATATCTTTGTGCATGGCGGCATCTGGCGCCGCCTCAGCAAGGGCGATTTGCGCCAACACGGTTTCACCAGCCCGGCGGATGAGCCCCGCTGGTATCCCCTCAACACGATGCAAGTCATTGACCGAGGCAGGCATCGCTTGGGCCAACGCCATCACCAATTTGTCGTTCAGAATCCAGCTGCGCGGACGGTCAAGCTTTCGGGCCTCAGTCTCGCGCCAATTGACCACGGCGGCCAATACAGCCTGCTGTTTAGGCGGCAAGCGGTAAGCGGCTTTAAATTTACTAAGCGGCGGCTTACCACCCGGGGTCATCCGCGCGCCCTCCTCCAAAATCCACCCTTTGCGACCCATCCCCTCTGCACGCTCGAGCAGCTGCACCCCGATCGGATAGAGATAGCTCACATCTTGCGCTGCATACTCAACTTGCGAGGGCGTTAACGGGCGCTGCAACCAGTCTGACTGCGTCTCTTCCTTGGGAAGATCTACTTCAAAAAACTGCGCCACGATCGCGCGATACCCCAGGCCACCGCCCAAACCCAATAATGCCGCCGCTCGCTGGGTATCAAACAACGGCGAGGGCAAGACCTGCAGCCAGTGCTCGAACACCTCAAGATCCTCGCTGGCGCTGTGAAGACATTTAACTTGAGCGGGATCCGTCAAAAACCCTCGTAAGGCATCGAGTTCGTCTAGTTGCAACGGATCAATCAGGTAAGCAGCGCCGCCCCAACACAATTGCAACAGCGCGACTTGGGGATAGAACGTATCGCGGCGGCGAAATTCGGTATCCACCGCCACTTGCTCATGCCCTCGATGCGCAGAGAGCAGCGCCTCGAGGTCTGCTGATGTCTCAATCCAAGTAGACGTCATTCCTGCACGACCGTTCGTCCACTCAGCGCATGCGCCAGCGTGCTCGAATCCGTGTATTCCAGCTCGCCCCCTAGTGGCACACCGTGCGCTATCCGAGAGACCGTCACCGCCGCGTTGCGGGCACGCTGGCTGATGTAATAGGCCGTTGCCTCACCTTCGACAGTCGGGTTGGTCGCCAAGATAACCTCCCTAACTTGCCCCGCGGTGAATCCAGCACAGAGCGTATCCAGCCCCAGCTGCTCAGGGCCAATGCCATCGATCGGCGATAAATGCCCCATCAACACATAATAGTGACCCCGAAAACTGCCACTTTGCTCAATCGCCATGACATCAGCAGGCGCCTCCACAACACAGAGGGTGGACGCGTCGCGTTTGGGGTCTGAACAAATCTCACAAATGGCAAGCTCAGTGAAATTGCGACAGCGTTCGCAGTTACGCACTTTGGCCAGCGCCGTCTCGATGGCCTCCGCAATCTCCTGAGCGCCCTCTCGATCCCGCTCCAACAAATGTAAAGTCATCCTTTGCGCTGATTTGGGTCCGACGCCTGGCAAGTGTCTCAAGCCATCAATCAGCCCCTGTATAGATGGGCTTAACTTCATAAAAAACAATCCTTTATGTGGCTAGTATCCCAACATAGGTCACGTTTTAAACCGCACATAAAACGACCCATCAAGCCAAATCCTCCGACGCTGCGGCCTGGCCATCGAAGCCGGCATCCGCAGTATTGGGGCGAATGCTACCGGGAATGATCTCGCCATCAAATGCCCTGATCAGCTGCTGCAAGCGCATCGTCATTGGAAATGGCCTGTTCGGCCTCCGCGAGCTGCTGTGCCGCCACTGCCTGCGCGCTGGTCCGGCCGGCGAACGGCTGGTCTGCGGCACCTTCTCGATCGTGGCGTGTACCGCCTGTCCGATCTGCTGACTCAAGGCCTGAGACAGCTGCTCTGGATGCCGATCGTTAAACAGACTCGCATCGGCCCGCGCGATCGCAAACCGCAGCGTAGGGGCTGACAGCCTCAACGTAACTCAAGGTTCAAGGCAATATTGTGCAGAATCCCAGCGAAGGTCAGGGCATCAAACACCAGTGGCCACCGATCCGGGCTCAGGGCCGCCAACGTCACGCGCTCTTCGTCGAGTGCCGGCGCGTCTGCTGAGTGGTTTGTTGGCGCCTCTGCAGCCACCGGCGCCGCCCTGGCGTGACCCGCTGGCTCAGACTGCCTTATGTCAGACTGCCTTATGCCAGACTGCCGTTGCGCAGGCGGGTCTTGATGGCCCGGCGGAGCAGTCAGAGCCCGATCACCCTCAGACACCTCGCTCATCGCTCTCTGAGGCACTGGGTGCCGCTCCATCCTCTGAATGATCAATACTGACTGGGTCGCCAGCGCCCGTTGCCGAAGGGTTGTCTTTGCTGTGCGAAGTGGTGTGCGAAGTGGTGTGCGAAGTGGTGTGCGAGGTGCTGTGCGGGCTGCTCTGCGGAGTGCTCTCGGGCATTTCCACCGCTGTTTCATCTGTCGCGGAGACCGAAGCGCGATAAGGGCTAGAGGGTACCGTCTGGTCGGTCGGAACAGTTTGGTCGTTTCGGGGCGCAATGGTCGCCGCTGGTTGGGCGCCCTCCGAACCCCCCTCTCTTACCACCGGCGTCGCCGGCGGTTCAGGCTTTTTTACAGGGGGGTCTCCTGCAGCGGCTTGGGGCTGAATCACCACCGCAGGCCGGAACGCAATCATACGAAGCAGCACCATCTCAAGACCCGCTCTCGCCGAGGAGGCAAGGTAAACGTCTCGTCGGCCTGAGGTCGCCATTTGCCAAAACAGCTGCGTGTCGTCGATGGTAGCGCGTGCAGCTAACTCCACAATCCGCGCCTGATCGGGCCAGCTGGTGTCCAGCGCATCCGGGACCGTTTGCGCAATGGTCATTTGGTGCAAAATGCTGGCGAGTTCGTCGAGTGTCGAGACAAAATCTGGAGCATGCTCAGCAATATGCGCGACTAAAGACAACACCGTAGCGGGATCGTCTTCAAGAATCGCCGCGACAATCTCAAGTACCTGCCCTCGATCTACGGTCCCCAGCATTTCCCGCACCTCAGCGCCGGCGAGCCGCCCCTCACCGAAGGCAATCGCTTGGTCACTTAAGCTCAGCGCATCACGCATTGAGCTCGGCGCACCCAACGCACGCGCCTCGGCGTCGGCGTCCACCGACTCAGCGCTCAATATGTGCGTGAGGTGCGCAACAATTTGCTCTGGCTGCATGTTTTTGAGGTTGAACTGCAGGCATCGTGACAGCACGGTCGCTGGCAACTTCTGAGGATCGGTCGTGGCCAAGAGAAACATGGCATGGGGCGGCGGCTCTTCCAAAGTCTTCAACAGCGCGTTGAAGCTGTGGTTCGACAACATATGCACTTCGTCAATCAGATAGATCTTGTAGCGCGCTCGAGTCGGGGTGTACTGCACGTTCTCAAGCAGTTCCCGCGTGTCTTCAACTTTGGTCTTCGATGCCGCATCCACCTCGATCAGGTCGACTGAGCGGCCCTCTGCGATTTCTAAACAGGCACCGCATTCACCACAGGGGGTCGAGGTCACACCGGTGTCACAGTTCAGACACTTGGCAAGAATTCTCGCCACCGTCGTCTTTCCGACGCCGCGTGTTCCGGTAAACAAATAGGCGTGGTGTAAGCGACCCGTCTCCAGCGCATTCACCAGTGCCTGAAGCACATGCTGCTGTCCGACCATTTCGGAAAACGTGCCGGGGCGCCATTTGCGGGCGAGAACCTGATGTGACATGCGACACCATCCGTCAATAGGGAGGCGACTCGAACAGCCACACCCCGGCACCCGAATCAGTGACTACCGTTGCTCCCTTCCGGGCCTGGCGGAGTTCATCACCTATCGCTGCGGGGGGACCGTCCGAGCCACCACAAACCCCAC
>CAJJBO010000041.1 GCA_905182485.1 uncultured Luminiphilus sp. | reverse complement strand
TCCCGCATGAGCAGTATGTGAGAGACTCTGGTTTGCTCTGATACCTGATATTCATCTTTCACGGCTTCATATTGCTCTCGCACCACCGCGTCATCCACTAGAACATCAAAGCCCTCCAGATTCAGTTCAATGTAATCAACAATCAACTGCTCTTGCGTGAAAAATAGCGATGCGTTATCGGTATAAAAATCCCGCAATGCGTCGTCTGATAATGCAGAGTCGTCTAACAGTGTATTGTTTGGCACCACTAAAAATCGCACATCCCGCTCTTCTGCCATAACGTTGGCCGTTGCACTTAATTCGGTCTTCGTAACAAATTCCGATTCACTGATCGCCGCCTGCAGTTGGGCAAGCACGATATCGTCCGCTTGAGCGCGCCGAAATCGTTCGAGGGTATAGCCAGCGTTGCCTAGAACACTCTTATAAGCATCAGGGGAGAACTCGCCGTTGAACTGGAAAGCCTCAATTGAGGTGATTGACTGGCTCACCTGAGCCCCTGAAGCCACCAACTGAAGTGCTGCCGTCTTCTGCAACAATAACGCCCGCTGAACCAATGAATCCAACGCCCGCGGCCGCAAACGCTCGTCGTCGAGTAGCGCTGGATCGATGTCATCACCGAGAATACTGATCAGTTGTCGTTTCTGCTGGGTAATCGCTTCTTGCAGCGCAAAAGGTGTGATTTCCTCGCCGTTGACCTCTGCGACCGATGTACCCGCCCCGCCGGGCAGAAGTGTCTCCAAGCCGAAGGCGGCGAAGGACAATACGATCAGACCAATAATCACTTTGGCCGCCGTACTCTGCGTGCTTTGGCGCATTGTTTGAAGCATGGTGTGCTAACTCTGTAGTGGCAGTCTCCGCTTATCGACCAACAAGCTGGCAACAACGTTCACCTGCGAAGCGCTGTTCCTTTGCTGGCCAGCAAAACGGGAATCAATATATAAAGAAGGCGCACTATGGCGCCTTCCAAGAACCGCCACCCAGTGGATGGCGAAGCAAACGATATTACTTGTTAACCGCATCCTTTAACGCTTTCCCCGCCTTAAACCCGGGGGTGTTCGAGGCAGCAATCTGGATCGTTTCACCTGTTCTGGGGTTGCGTCCCTGACGGGCTGCTCGCGCCTTCACAGCAAACGTACCAAATCCTACCAGCGACACACTACCGCCTTTGGCAAGTGCCCCTGTAATCGCTCCGATGGCCGCATCGAGTGCTCGGCCTGCAGAGGCTTTCGAAAGATCCGCGTCAGCGGCGATGGCATCAATCAATTCATTCTTGTTCACGTTATTACCCCTCGAGTGTTTTGAGCTTAAGCTTCAGTGGCCAATTACAAGAGCCAGCCTGTAGCGTACTCCTCCGCGGCCCCACTGGTCAACGCACCAAACGCTGGAAATCAATGAGGTCTAGGCCGTTTTGGGGCAGTTTTGTCTGCCTCCGCGTCCTCACCTTGCGCAACTGAAGTCATGCCCTTTAGGTAGGCATCATCATCGAGTGGCTCGGGCAAACGCTCTAGTGCGATCGATAGCACCTCATCAATCCATTTTACCGGCCGGATATCCACGTTCTCCTTGATGTTATCGGGCACCTCCTGCAAGTCACGCTCATTTTCGTGGGGAATAATCACCGTCTCAATGCCGCCCCGTTTAGCGGCCAACAACTTCTCTTTGAGCCCGCCAATTGGCAGCACCTCACCTCTGAGAGTGATCTCTCCGGTCATCGCGACATCAGACCGCACGGGAATGTCAGTAAAGCTGCTCACCAGCGCAGTGCACATCGCAATACCCGCGCTGGGGCCGTCTTTCGGCGTTGCGCCCTCGGGAACATGAACGTGCATATCCCGCGAATCATGGAGCTTGGCCGCAATACCTAGGGCCTGGGCTGCGCACGACAGTTAATGCCGCTTGAATTGACTCTTGCATGACGTCGCCCAGCGATCCTGTCTTGACCACACGGCCTTTCCCCATGGTAGATGCCACTTCTATGGTGAGGAGTTCTCCCCCTACCGATGTCCATGCGAGCCCAGTGACCTGGCCGACCTTGTTCTCTTTCTCCGCGGTACCAAAATTGAATTTTCTGACGCCCAACACGTCTGACAACATCTCAGGAGTGACTGACTGTCCCGACTCCAGTTCCCCCAGCGCAAAGGCTTTGACCATTTTGCGGCATACTTTTGCGATCTGCCGTTCGAGGGAGCGAACGCCTGCCTCGCGCGTGTAGTAACGAATAATGTCCAGCGTGGCTTGCTCCGACAGACTCATTTCCTCGGGCTTTAATCCGTTGAGCTTCGTTTGCTTTGGCGTTAGGTAACGCTGTGCGATATTGAGCTTTTCATCCTCGGTATAACCAGGAATTCGAATCACTTCCATTCGGTCTAGCAGCGGCCCGGGAATATTCATGGTGTTAGAGGTACAGACAAACATGACGTCTGACAGGTCGTAGTCTATTTCGAGATAATGGTCATTAAATGTTGAATTCTGTTCTGGATCGAGCACCTCGAGCATCGCAGAGGCAGGATCACCGCGGTGATCCATTCCCATCTTATCGATCTCATCCAGCAAGAATAGCGGATTGCGAACGCCTGCTTTAGACATTTTCTGGATGAGCTTACCTGGCATTGAACCAATGTACGTCCGCCGATGACCTCTGATCTCCGCCTCGTCCCTAACACCGCCAACGGCCATACGAATAAACTTGCGATTAGTCGCCCTCGCGATCGACTCGCCCAGCGACGTCTTTCCCACGCCGGGCGGTCCCACCAGGCACAGAACCGGACCCTTTAACTTCCTGACCCGCTTTTGCACGGCCAAATACTCCAGAATCCGCTCTTTAACTTCCTCTAATCCAAAGTGATCAGCATCCAGCACGCCCTGTGCTCGCTTGAGGTCGTGCCGAACCTTACTGCGCTTTGACCACGGAATACTCACCATCCAGTCCAGGTAGCCTCGGACCACCGACGCCTCTGCGGACATAGGCGACATCATTTTGAGCTTACTCAGCTCTGCGTTTGCCTTCTCGAAAGCTTCTTCCGACATCCTTGCTTTGTGAATTTTGTTTTGCAGATCGTCAATCTCGTTTGGCGCGTCGTCCATCTCGCCAAGTTCTTTCTGGATCGCCTTCATCTGCTCATTTAGATAGTACTCGCGCTGACTCTTCTCCATCTGCTTCTTAACGCGGCCGCGAATCCGTTTTTCAACCTGAAACACATCAATTTCAGCATCCATCAAGGACTGAAGATGCGCTAGGCGCTCTGCGATATCAGAGATCTCAAGAATGCGCTGCTTTTCATCCAGCGCCATGCTCATGTGTGCAGAAATAGTATCGGCCAGCCGGCCTGGGTCATCAATACCAGATAACGAGGTGAGCACTTCTGCCGGGACTTTCTTACTGAGACCCACATATCGCTCAAACTGCTCGACCGTGGTTTTTAAAAGTGCCGCGCTCTCACGCTCGGCCAACGTATCGGTTTCTATTTCTCGCACCGTGGCGACAGCGAATGTCGTCTTCTTCACTCTTATAGCATCGTATCTAGGGCGATGAGACCGCACGGTCTCACAGCGCCTTGATCGTGCCGTCGGGCAACTTCAGCAGAAGACATATTGTTAGTTACGTTTTGGGTATAGAACGTCTGCGAAACTGGGCTCAAGTTCAGTCAGATGCATTGCGCTGAGCTACCAGCAGTCACCTGATTGTTATCCACATGCAATGCTCGAGCGCCTCATCGAACGCTCCCTGGGCCGACAATATAGCGGCAATGCCATGTGAGGCCAGAGTACGACGTCGCGCAATGGCAGTAGTGGTAGTTGTTGGTCTGATTCAGTCATGCTGTCCTCCGTCACTACCTATGAAGTGGGGGCTCAGCAGTCGATTTCAAGGCCACCCTGTCTAGTAGTGATACCTCAAGGAGTCCTGACCGGATCGCTTTTCGGGAAGAGTAATCTAGTCGCTCTGTGCGGCGGCTTATTCCTCGCCAGCAGCGACTGCAGGAGCGGGCGTTTCGTAGACCAGTAGTGGCTCAGAATCGCCCGTCACCACGGACTCATCGACCACAATTTTTGCCACATTCGGCTGCGATGGAATCGTATACATGGATTCCAGCAAAATGCCCTCTAAGATGGAACGCAAGCCCCGTGCGCCGGTCTTCCGCTCCATCGCTCGCAGAGCGACGGCCTGCAGACCATCCTCACGGAAATCGATCTCGACGCCTTCCATTTCGAACATCTTTGCGTACTGTTTGGTCAGAGCGTTTCTCGGCTCAGTCAAAATGCGGATAAGCGCCTCAGAATCAAGCTCCTCCAGGGTCGCGATAATGGGTAATCGACCCACAAATTCGGGGATCAATCCGTACTGCACAAGATCTTCTGGCTGCAAATCCGAGAGGGTTTCACCAAAGTTGCTGGTCTCATCTTTACTCTTCACCTCAGCGCCGAAGCCGATGCCGCCTTTTTCGGAGCGATTGCGAATCACTTTGTCAAGGCCGGAAAAAGCGCCGCCGCAGATAAAGAGGATATTACTGGTATCGACCTGCAAGAATTCTTGTTGTGGATGTTTGCGTCCACCTTGTGGCGGTACCGAGGCCACGGTGCCTTCGATCAGCTTGAGTAACGCCTGCTGAACCCCTTCGCCCGAAACGTCCCGAGTGATCGAGGGGTTATCGGACTTTCGCGAAATCTTATCGATCTCGTCAATGTACACGATCCCCATTTGCGCGCGATCGACATCGTAATCGCACTTCTGCAGGAGCTTTTGAATAATGTTTTCAACATCCTCACCGACATAGCCCGCCTCCGTGAGCGTGGTCGCGTCGGCAATGGTAAAGGGCACGTCTAACAGGCGCGCTAGGGTTTCAGCGAGCAAGGTCTTACCCGAGCCTGTCGGCCCGACCAACAAAATATTAGACTTGCTCAGCTCGACTTCGTCCGAGGTCTGGCCAGCCGGTGTGGCATTCCGCAAGCGCTTATAGTGATTGTAGACCGCCACCGCCAACACGCGCTTGGCCTTTTCTTGGCCAATCACATATTGATTCAGTATTTCATTGATTTCAGCAGGAATAGGTAATTTGGTGCTACCATCTTCGCTGAGGACTCTTGAATCTCTTCGCGAATAATATCATTGCACAGGTCAACACACTCGTCGCAAATAAAGACGGAAGGCCCCGCGATCAGTTTTCGCACTTCATTTTGGCTTTTGCCACAAAAAGAGCAATAGAGCAGTTTTCCGCTGTCGCCTGATGTGGTCTCTTCTGTCATCCCTTTATCCTGTTACGGCCCTAGTCGCCGCGAAAATTAACCTTGATCGGTTTTATCGGCGATTGCAAGTCGCCGTCTGAGTGATCTTTAGTGGCCCTATCGGCTGCTAATCACTTCATCCACCAGACCGTATTCTACGCTTTGCTCCGAGCTCATAAACCGGTCTCGCTCTGTGTCTCGTTCGATTACATCAATGGTCTGCCCGGTGTGGTCAGCCATCAACGAATTCAGCCTCTCTCTCAGGAACAATATTTCTTTCGCTTGAATTTCTATGTCAGTCGCTTGCCCCTGGGCACCGCCGCTGGGCTGATGAATCATGGTTCGCGCATTGGGAAGTATAAAGCGCTTGCTTTTAGCGCCACCACTGAGCAAAAACGCACCCATGGAGGCGGCCTGACCGATGCACATGGTACTGACATCGGGCTTGATAAACTGCATCGTATCGTAAATGGACAGCCCCGCCGTCACGGACCCGCCTGGGCTGTTGATGTATAGGTGCACGTCCTTGTCAGGGTTTTCAGACTCTAAGAACAGTAACTGCGCGACAATCAGATTTGCCATGTGATCCTCGATCGCACCTACGATAAAGATCACGCGCTCCTTCAAGAGCCGCGAATAAATGTCAAAAGAACGCTCCCCTCGCGAAGTCTGCTCTATCACCATCGGCACCAAGCCGAGGTTTTGAGGGTCTAGCGGAAAATCGTGCTGACTCATACTCACTCCTATCTATGCCTGCTCTGCAGACTGTGGACGCGCACGGGCTAGCGCGTCTTCATAACTCAGTTCGATGTCTTGGACCGCAGCGCCCGCCACCAGTTTGTCAACCACCGCGTCTTCAAGCACGCGTGATTCAATCCCCGCCAACTGCTCAATCTGCACGGCCGATAAAAAGCGCATCAAAGCCTGACACGGCGGCGATTTCCTCGATTCGTTCTACCGCGACTGCATCCTCTATTTGACCGATGACGATAGATGCCGTATCACTCCCCTCTCAGCCTGCTCAGAGAACATCTCGTCCGGCAAAATGGAGGTTAAGTCCATGTCCTGTGGGACACCGCCCCCAAACTGCTGGAACATTTGCTGTCGCATTGCCTGCGTCTCTTGAGTAATCAGCGAAGTCGGTAGCTCGATGCTTTCATGCGCCACCGCAATTGCATCCATGACCTGAGTCTTCACCGACGCTTCCACCGCATTGCGAAGTTCGCGCTCCATATTCTCGCGTACCTCAACACGAAACTCCTCTTCCGTGCCGTCTGCTAACCCATATTGTGAGAAGAGCGCACTATCGATCGGCGCCAATTCGAGTGTCTTGACCTCTTTGACAAGCACCTTAAACTCTACCGCGGCACCCGCTAAGTCCTCGCTCTGATAATCCTCTGGAAAGGTCAGGTTGAGCACCCTGTTGTCGTTTGCTGCTGCGCCCACCAACCCGTCTTCAAAGCCTGGGATCATTCGACCAGAACCGAGCTCTAACGAAGTGTCCTCACCTTTGCCCCCCTCAAAGGGTTCGTCGTCGCGAAACCCCTCAAAATCGATGACGACGGTATCACCCTCTTCCGCGGCACGCTCAGCGACGACCAGCTCTCCCTGCTGCTTTCGGAACACCTCAATGATGTTATCGACATCCGCATCCGTGACCGTTGCAGTCGGTTTTTCGATCACGAGATCGGTGATTTCCTTCACTTCAATGCTGGGGAAAATTTCAAAGGTAGCGGTGTACTCAACGTCCTGACCGGCGCCCATTTTTCTCGCCTCGATGCTGGGCTGGCCGGCGGGGCGGAGGTTTTCAGACATGACGGCTTCTTGAAAGGATTGGCTGATGACTTCGCCCAGAACCTCTTGTCGTACACCCGGGCCGAAACGTTGCTGCATGACCCGCATCGGGACCTTGCCGGGACGGAAACCAGGCAGCCTGACGTTGCTCGCCGCTTCTTTGAGACGCTTCAGCACCGCCGAGTCAACGCGGTCTGCCGGCACACCAACGGTGACTCTTCGCTCTAACCCAGACATTGTTTCTACTGAGACCCGCATCTTCTTGCTCCTGAAATCCTAAAAATGTTAGCTCGGTAGACAAGCGGCCCTTGTTAGGCAGCCCCTTTTACTGACGCAATGGCAGGGTACTAATGGTGCGGAAGGAGAGACTCGAACTCTCACGTCGTAAGACACTGGAACCTAAATCCAGCGCGTCTACCAATTTCGCCACTTCCGCACAGAACCCTGGAAAAGCAATTCGCCGAGCACAAACGAGGCGCGGGATGGTGTCACAGAATGTGAGCCTTTTCAACGACTCCGGCCCGAAACAGGGGATTCGCGAGGCAGAATCACTCGCTGACGTGCCCCCCATGTCGTCGGCAACAATCAAGAATTTACTTGAGGAAGCGCCTTCATTAAAAATAACATTTAAAACAGTTACTTAAAGAATAATCCTCATGTAGAAAAAGACAATAAATGCGCGTTATCGGGTAATTTGACGCAGGAAGCAAATAAAATGGCTTGACGCATTGGATTAATTATTTTGATGGGGCATACTAATTTTGCCGGAACGCCCATTAAAAAAAAGCGTAATGGCACCGGGCATCCCAAGTGCTTGGTTTGTGCTCTCGCCGATGTGCCCGCGGGAGCACCACTCCTAAAAGTCTATGCCTACGGGCCCTTCGGGGCCCGATTTTTTTTGGGCCGCCATCACTTCGATTGGCTCGACGGCGGAACCGCTATTGGCGCAAAACGCGATCGATTCTGTGTGGAGAACCGTTCACTCTCATTACTCAGTTCGCTCAGTAGGCCAGCATCAAGTGTTTATAAAGTGTGCGTTTGCCTCGATGACGCCAGCGAGCCACCCAGATAATTTTTAATCTTATGACTGACGGTTGCGTCTTGTTCAGAGAACTCGACGCCTATTCCCGTGTCGCGATGCCCTTGGGCGCCCTTGGGTGTGATCCAAACCACGCGTCCGGTGACCGTCACCGTTTCCGGCTCATCCAACAGCAATAACACAATAATTACGTGATCGCCGAGTTGGTAGCGTGCTGTTGTCGGCACAAACAGCCCACCTTGGCGCAGAAAAGACATGTAAGCGGCGTGCAAGGCAGACAGGTCTTTGATGGTGAGGGTTAAGCTGTCGTGTTTCATATCGCGGAGCATAACATCAACTCATCCCCCCACGCCCAGCCTCCCAATGTTCGCCAAGAAATCGCGTGACACTCGTGGAAACTCTTCATGCTCGCGGCTACGACAGAGCCGATACACCTCGGCTGCCAGAATATCGGAGCCTGGGGTAGCGCCCCTCTTAATGCGACCCTGGAGCTCAGCGACGCAGTGATGCAACAGCATCCAGCTGACACCCTCATGACGAAGATAATTTGAGTCTGCGCGCCGGCAATGTGTCTCGATGAAGGGCAGCAGTCGTTCGAGCAGTACCTCTGGTTCAGCCCGGGACCACGCCTCCGGGACACCAACATGAGTGGCGGTGCTCCCAAGTAAGGCACTGAAGCTTTCCTCGAGCGCTCCTGAAAAATACATCGCGTCACGGTTGGCTTTATCCAAGGCAGAGACCGGATTGCCGTCAGTCATGCGCAGCGCCTTGTCGACCTCATTTGCCGGCCATCCGCTCTGCTCAGCAAGCCATACCGCGGCACTCTCAGGTGATGCTTTGGGCAAACGCAGCGTTTGACATCGTGACCGCACGGTAGGCGGTAATCGCCACGCTGCAGAGGTCGAGAGCAGTAATAGACTGCTTCCCGACGGTTCCTCGAGGGTCTTCAGCAAGCTATTGGCCGCTGCAGGGGTCATCAGGTCGGCCTCTTGCACCAACAATATTTTGCGCACCCCGTAGAGCGCAGTCTGCTGTAAAAAGCGCGTCGCCGACCGAACCTGCTCGATCCCAATCGCTCGCTTACCCTCCTCGCGCTCCAGAATCATCAGGTCTCCATGCGCACCTTGCCGGTATGCACGACACCCTTTGCAGTCCCCGCAGGGTTCTTTTGAATCAGCCTCCAAACAGAGCAGTGCCGCCGCTAGGACGCGGTTAAACAGGTTCGCCTCTGCCGCTTCCTCGCTGACGACTAAATAGGCGTGGCCGCGATTGCTCTGCCTGCCAGATGCGTCCCACCGCTGCAGTGCGTCCAAAAACCAGTCGGGAGTGGCAGGCAGCCATCCCGGCTCAACGGCGGTTGACTCAGCGCTCATCAAACCACCCCTCTATTTCAGCCGTCAGCGCTGACTCGACTTGCGGCAACGCCTGTCCGGCGTCGATGACGCTGTATCGTTCGGGCATCGCCTCGGCTCGCATTAAGTAGCCTGCCCGCACGCGTTCATAAAAATCATGGTCCTCGCGTTCAAATCGATCAAGCTCGCCGCGGGATCGCGCTCTCGCCATGCCGATCTCTCGGCGGTAGGTCGAGAATCAGCACTTTATCGGGCTGTCGACCGCCTTGAACGAGCTGCTCAAGATGTAAAATGGTTGCTGTCGATAGCCCTCGCGGCAGCGCCCTGATAAGCGTAGGTGGCATCGGTGAAGCGATCGCTTAACACCCAATCGCCTCTCGATAGTGCCGGCTCAATGACTTTGGCAAGGTGCTGCGCTCTCGCTGCAAACACCAGCAATAGCTCCGTCATTTCGACTGGCGCTTCACCATCAATACTGAGTAATGTCTGACGTATCGCCTCTGCGAGGGGCGTACCGCCAGGCTCTCGAGTTTGCACTGTCGTTATGCCACGCTCGGCCAGTCTGTCGGCAATAAAGCGCTGTGCAGTGGACTTGCCTGCGCCCTCTCCCCCTTCGATCGTAATGAAGCGCGCCATCAGTGCTGTGGCGACGGCGCTTGGGGGCTGGATTGATAATCTGCGCGACGAGACAACTGGTAGCGCCGCACAGCTTGCTCATGCTCTGCCAAACTTCGGCTAAATGCATGCGTACCATCGCCTTTGGCGACGAAATACAACGTGTCGGAACGATCCGGCGAAAACACTGCCCGTAAGGCCGCCTCACCCGGAAGCGCAATCGGAGTGGGAGGCAATCCTGGGATCGAATAGGTATTGTAGATATTGGTCTTGTCGCGCAAGTGCACTCGCCTCAAATTACCGTCGTATTGATCACCTAAACCATAAATGACAGTCGGGTCTGTTTGCAATCGCATGCCCTTTGTCAATCGGCGCAAAAAAACGCCCGCGATCTGCTGGCGCTCCTCCGGTGCTCCCGTCTCCTTTTCGACGATCGATGCTAGGGTCAGTGCTTCGTAGGACGTTCGGAGCGGCATGTCGAGATCACGCTCCGCCCACAACTGCGTCAGCAACTGCTGCATCGCGTCGTGGGAGCGCATTAAAATATCGAGATCACGATCGCCCGCGGTGAAGGACCACGTTTCCGGCAAGAACCAACCCTCTGCAGTGTCTGCGCCCGCAGACATCTCTCGCAACGACAAGGCCAAAGCAGCCGGGGCCGTCTGCGTTAATTTGTCGTGGCCGTGTAACAGTGCGAGTGCTTCCCGTAAGGTAATACCTTCAGGAAGGGTCACGCTGTATTGCAGCACCTCACCCTTGGCGAGCCGCATCAGCAATTCCGACACCGTCATCTGCGACTCGATAAAGAACTCTCCCGCCTTAATCTGCTTATCAAGCCCGAAACCCTGCGCGATGACGCCAACCCATCGCGCTCTGGTAATCCAACCTTGGCTCGCCAGCCCCCGAAGCACTTGATACAGGCTCTCACCGGGCCTAATGGTCAATACTGCTCCCTCGGGCTGAAGCTTAAGGGGCTGCTGCCAGCTCGCGTACAACACATAAGCAGCCATCGCCCCAACGAGCGACATCGCACCGATTAGCGCAATTAGCGGGCGACCCACGAGGCCACCTGTTGCATCAGTGCATCTTGAATACGCTCGGGTAAAGTGCTTACCGGATATTGCTGGCCTTCGATACGAGAGATCGCAACAACGCCTCTTACGGTATTACTGATCAGCACGGCATCGGCTTGTCGAAGCGCGGCTAGCGTGATGGACTGTTCGTCGATGACATAGTTGAGCTGGGGCAGCACTGTCTCGATGAGGAGCTGTCTGCGGGTTCCTGCGATACCGCACTGACTCAAATCAGGTGTGATGCACTGATTGCCAAAAAAAGCAAAAATATTGCCGCGGGAAGTGGAGATGACATGGCCTTGTGCATCTAACATGAGCGCGTCATCCCACTGCTGAGCAGCCGCCTCCTGTGCCGCCAGAACCTGCTCGGTACGGGCCAATAATTTGAGCCCGGCAAGCTCGGGCTGAGACGCCCAGCGAATCTGCGCAATACCACAAGACTGCCGATCAGGCGCCTGCCCTAGCGGCAAAAACAGCCTCAGAATGTGTCTGGGCGATGCTGAATCGGATGGTGCATACCCGCGCGGACCCGAACCGCGGGTCACCGTTAGACGCGCCGTGCCAGTATGCCCCACCGACTCCACGCAACGACAAATGTCGTCAAAAACCCGTTGCGCAATGGCTTCTGGACGCGGAAAACGCAGTGCCTCAAGTGCCAATGAGAGCCTATCTGAGTGAAGTGACTGGCATGCAATTTTTCCACTCAAGCAACTCATCGTCTCGAAGGCACCGTCAGCATAGTTTAGCCCTCGATCGTCAAGCGGGATGCTAGCTCCCGCTTTGCCATCAACCCATTCGTGTGGTGTTGGCAATGGCGATCTCAACCCAGCTGACTAAAAATCAAAGAACCATTGGTGCCGCCAAAGCCAAACGAATTCGACAAAGCATGGCGCATCACGCGTTCTTGAGCGTGGTGAGGAACGTAATTCAAATCGCATCCCGGGCTGGGATTATCGAGATTAATCGTGGGTGGCGCCACACCATCTCGCAGTGCAAGAATCGTCAAAATAGCTTCCACCGAGCCTGCCGCACCCAGCAAATGTCCAATCATTGATTTAGTTGAGCTCATAACAATATTTTTTGAGTGTGCACCAAAAGCTAGTTTAGCGGCCTCTGTTTCAGCGGCGTCACCAGCTGGGGTGAGTGTGCCTGGTAGATGATCATGGATGATGTGTCCTGCATCCCCAAGGAGATGCATTGCCGCCGCCGCGCCGCGGCCACGCGCCGAAAACTAGAGCCAACACGGCGCGTAACGAGCAGTGGTAGCGAGCAAATACTTGCTCGCTCGCATGTGTCGCTATCGTATGACTCCAGCAGGAGAATGCCGGCGCCGTCTCCCAAAACAAAGCCGTCTCTGTCAGCATCCCAAGGACGTGACGCGCGCTCAGGATCATCGTTGCGCGTAGACAATGCCCGCGCCGCTGCAAACCCACCGATGCCAACCGGGGTCGTCGCCATTTCTGCTCCGCCGACGAGCATCGCATCGACATCGCCTGCCGCGATGAGCCGAGCGCCCAGACCAATGTTATGGGTGCCCGTGGTACAGGCGGTGACCACGGCAAGGTTGGGCCCCTGCAGGTTATAGAGAATCGATAAATTACCGGCGATCATATTAATGATGGCCCCTGGGACAAAGAACGGTGATATGCGTTTTGGCCCCTTCTGCTCGACCAGCATGGCGGTGTCTTCAATAGAACCAATACCACCAATGCCTGAGCCGATGGCACAGCCGACACGATGGGCATTTTGGTCAGTCACCTCAAAACCAGAATCACGAAAAGCCTGAATGCCGGCGACCATCCCGTATTGGATAAAAGGATCCATCCTGCGGGCATCGCGGGGTTCTAGATACCCCTCGACAGAGAACGATTTCACACTGGCACTGAAACGGGTTGTAAAGGCACTCGCATCGAATTGATCAATGTTGGCCGCGCCACTGGCGCCAGCACAAATCCCTTGCCAGCTGGTCGCGACATCGAGCCCCAGCGGCGTCACGGCGCCCAGCCCAGTGACAACGACTTTATTGCCTTTCATGCTTCGCCCCTCTTGTTACATTTAACGATGGTGTGTTGAGCGACTCGATCGCTGAATGCGCATCAGCAGATAGGTCGACTTCCCTCTGCAAGGTCACCAACTAACACCAATACGATCAATAATTCACTGACCCATGAAAGCGAAAGGGCCGCAATGCTGAAGCAGAGCGGCCCTTGATTCGATTCGCTGCTGCGACTCGCTTAAGCGAGATTTTCGTTGATGTAATTAATAGCCAGCTGAACCGTTGTGATTTTCTCGGCCTCTTCGTCGGGGATTTCGGTTTCGAACTCCTCCTCCAGCGCCATCACTAACTCTACCGTATCAAGGGAGTCAGCGCCGAGATCATCAACAAAAGATGCCTCCGCTTTTACTTCCTCTTCCTTGACGCCCAGTTGCTCAGCGACAATCTTCTTGACTCGATCTTCGATATTGCTCATGACGTACTCAATACTCCCAAGTTAGTCAGGCACTGCGCCTGCACGACGGGGATTTTACAAGCTTTTGCCGCAAGTAAAACCCTTTTTACTCTGTTTATCCCTCTTGATAAGGATCCTCAGCCCATGTAAAGACCACCGTTAACATGAATGGTCTCTCCAGTGACATACTGAGCACCATCACTGGCCAAAAAAATCACTGTCTCAGCGATATCTTCGGGCAAGCCCAGGCGCCCCAATGGAATTTGCGCCTGCAACCCGGCGCGTTGCGCCTCACTCAAGGCGCGAGTCATATCGGTATCGATAAACCCTGGTGCCACGCAATTAACCGTAATAGACCTTGAACCCAGTTCTCGCGCCAATGATCGTGCCATGCCTTCGGCGCCTGCCTTGGTGGCGGCATAATTACTCTGCCCGGCATTACCCATAGAACCGACCACCGAGGTAATGTTAATTACCCTGCCCCACCTGGCTTTCGTCATGCCGCGCAGGCACCCTTTACACAGACGGTAAAGAGCGTTCAGGTTGGTATCCACCACCGAGTGCCACTCCTCTTCTTTCATGCGCATCAGGAGATTATCCTGAGTGATACCCGCGTTGTTGACCAATATGTCCATGCCGCCAAAGTTGTCTAAAGCGCACTGGGCAGGCCGCAATCGAGTCGGGGTCGGTGACATTGAGCACCCTGCCCACACCGCCCCATTCAGACAAATGGGCCGAAATACTGGCTGCCCCCTGCTCGCTGGTTGCTGTGCCCACGACCACAAAGCCGCGTTGCGCCAGACTGGTGGCGATCGCCGAACCAATGCCTCGACTCGCACCGGTGACCAACGCCACTTTTCGATCGGTTTGATTCATAGGCTCTCTCCTGAGGCCGATTGCAGAGTATCGATTGCTTCCAGCGGTGAGCATGCGACCGATTTGTCGATGCGTTTCATGAGGCCTGAAAGCACTTTCCCGGGTCCGCACTCTAAAAACCGATCGCACCCAGCCTGCAAAAGGGTTGCCACGCACCGTGTCCAAATCACCGGTTCAGACACCTGCCTAACGAGGCGACGCCTGATTTCGATGGCCTTGCGGTGCGGTTGGGCATCGACATTGCTGATCACTGGCATGAGCGCGTCATTCAACGCGACCGAGTGAAATGCCTCTGCCATTGCCCCAGCGGCGGGCTGCATTAAAGGGGTATGAAAGGGTGCGCTAACCGCCAGCGGCAGCACTTTTTTGGCGCCCGACTCTTTGAGCGATTCGGAGGCAGCAAGCACCGCGTGCGCGTGTCCCGCAATCACTACCTGACCAGGGGAGTTATAGTTTACGGCCCCCACA
Organism: uncultured Luminiphilus sp.; assembly: GCA_905182485.1. Taxonomy (GTDB): domain Bacteria; phylum Pseudomonadota; class Gammaproteobacteria; order Pseudomonadales; family Halieaceae; genus Luminiphilus. Next base: position 9,322 of record CAJJBO010000041.1, on the reverse strand, counting down.
TAAGTATCTTCTGTGCAATGGCCCAAACAGATGTCATCGATTAATTTGTCGTCTAACCCGAGCACCGCTGACATAGCACCCTCACCCGATGGGACAGCTGATTGCATGGCTCTGCCACGAATTTGAACCAACCTCGCTGCATCCGCCAAGGTTAGTGACTCGGCAACAACGAGCGCAGAATATTCACCGAGGCTGTGCCCCGCGACGAATTCGGGGGCAGCCCCCGACTCTGCTCGCCAACAGCGATAGAGAGCGGTACTCGCGGTCAAGATGGCCGGCTGAGTGTATTCGGTCAGGGTGAGCTGATCTTCCGGTCCGTCAGAGACTAATGCCCACAAATCGTAGCCCAGTGCGTCGCTGGACTCCGCAAAGGTTTCTTGGACAACGGGATAGCGTGCAGCGATCTCTCCCAGCATCCCTACTGATTGAGAGCCCTGCCCGGGAAAAAGGAACGCCAGCCCGGCCAAGAAAGCTTACTCGTCGTCGCCAGTTTCAACGACCTTCTTCCCGCGGTAAAACCCATCGGCGCTCATATGGTGCCGGCGCCGCGTCTCACCTGATGTTTCGTCTACCGTCAGAGTCGGGCCACCAATCGCGTCATGTGATCGGCGCATACCCCGTCTGGATCGGGTTACTTTGCTCTTTTGTACAGCCATGATAGGCCTCCTTAAAAATATTCCAGGCACCTGCGGATCACTCATCCGTGCGCATGGACCTTGTTAACTCATACGGTACTTGTTGCTGTCTAAGATTTTAACTTAGCCAGCACGGCGAAGGGACTTTCTTTGCGCCCCTCACTTTCGATACACCCTTCCTCGTTGCCCAGCGCCACTCGCTGGGCGTCGGTAATACAGTCTTCAGCGTGCATCGGACTAGCGGGTATTGCTAACAGCAACTCTTCCTCAACAATGTCACTCAGATTAGCGGTTTCTTGCACGATCAATGGCTCGTAGCTGGGCGGAAGCTGCGCTGCATCCTCATCATCCCATATGCAGGCCATTACGGTCCGCGTCTCTAGCACCTGAGTCATCTCCCCGAGGCAACGCTGACATTCCAGCACCACCTCGGCGGTAATCTGCGCCTCAACAACGTAGCGCCCTTCCTCGTCTCGTCTAAACTCGAAGGCGGCTGAAGCTGGCGCGACCAGCCCGACGCCAGCGCTCATAAGTCGGCCAAGGTCTGTTATCGCGGCCACGCCGCTGATACTGGCCTCACGAGCGGCTAATCCCCGAAGGTCTAGCTCTCTTGGCAACGCCCCTTTTCTCATGGCCGCGGATAATACGGACGGTAATCTGCCCTGTCAAAGCTATCTGCCCCCCGTTACCATAGGACGTCTCGCAAAGGTATTTTTCACGAAAACGTCGGTATGTCGCCACTTCAACTAATTCTAGCGTCCACCTCACCTTATCGTCGCAACCTAATGGAGCGGTTGCGGGTCTCGTTTAGCACGATGGACCCGGATATCGATGAGTCGCTGCGGCCCGATGAGTCCGCCGTTCAACGTGCCAGCCGATTAGCGCAAAGCAAATGTGAGGCCCCCTCCGCTACCGAAGCCCTCATCATTGGTTCAGATCAGGTCGCGTGCCTGAATGGCGAGATATTAAGAAAGCCTGGCTCGGCCGATAACGCTATCGCGCAGCTGATGCGATGCTCGGATCGAACCCTAGTGTTTTGGACAGCGGTCTCAGTGCGCTCGACGGTGACGGGTCACCATAAGCAGCGACTGGTCCCAAGCGAGGTGCAGATGCGGCCGCTGACTCTGCCAGAAATAGAGCACTATGTAGCAGCCGACGACCCGCTCGACTGTGCGGGCAGCTTTAAATGGGAGTCGCTGGGGATTACCTTATTCCAGCGCATCAAAACAGAAGATCCCACCGCACTGGAGGGCTTACCACTGATTGCACTGTGCGATTTGCTGCGGTGTCACGGTCTATCACTTCCGCTCAGTGCGCAGCTTACCGAGCACTGACTCGAAGGGCGTGTCTTGGACATGCTTTAAAACAATTAAAAATAAACTGTTTGTATTTGCTAAAAGAAGTGCCCTTCAGGATTTTATCCCCTCCATAGCGTTCGTCATTGAACAATGGATGACCTAAGTGCTTCATATGAACACGGATTTGGTGGGTACGGCCGGTTTCAAGTTTACAACTCACTACCGTCACATAACCAAATCTTTGAACAACCTTGTAAGTTTTCGCTGCCTTACCCTCATTGGATACTTTGACCAATCGTTCACCGGATGCCGTATGTCGACGATCTAAGGGCGCCGAGACCATTCGTTGATAGGCCGGCCATTTACCGGCCACCAGCGCCATGTAGCGCTTATGGATACGATTTTCTCGGAGTTGCTGATGCAGTGCCCTTAACGTCCGTGCATTCTTCGCAATCATGACTAGACCAGAGGTGTCTCGGTCGAGCCGATGAACCAACTCCAAGTAACGCTCATCAGGCAGCAAACTTCGAAGAGACTCGATCAGACCCAAGCGCACTCCGCTGCCCCCATGAACTGCGAGCCCCGTGGGCTTATTGATGACCAGCAATTCTGTGTCGTCATACATAATCGCGCTGCGAATTCTTTTCTCCCAGGCAGCAGAGGGTTGCTTACTCACCTCTCGCGGCACCACGGTTAAGGGAGGAACCCTCACGCTGTCTTCAGCTTTGACGCGATAGTCGGCCTTCGAGCGGCCTTTATTCACGCGCACCTCACCTTTCCGTATCGCCCGATAAATGCGTGTTTTGGGGACGTCGCCCGCGTGCCGAAGCAAAAAGTTATCTAGCCGCTGCCCTGCCTCCTCAGCAAGTACGGAGACAAATCGGACCGGTTGTTTCGGAGAATCACTCATGAAATCACTACTTTATACCAATTATCTAATCGTTGAATCAGCGGGCGCTTGGTGCTACCGTTCGTCGGTCGGGGTACTGGTGTACCCGCGGACATCGTCTTAATGCCTCGAAAAAGTGGCGCGGCGTTGACCGACGAGCACCCGAACCAGCACAAAATCGCTGGCCCAAGTCGAGCTTTTCCCGCTCCTACTTACCCGATGAACGGATTACGAGTCTACCGCGTGACCCCCTCCGGACCTAATGGACGTTTGAGTGGCGTGCGGAAGACAAAGACAAACCCGCGACACAAGATGGCGCGGTGCGAATTGCGAATCAAGCCCCTAGTGTTGTCACTGAGGGTTGTGTGACCAGATAACGGAGGATCAGGAAACCTCCCATCATGATCACTCGCCGGAGACGGCGGGACCGCATGTACAGGAGACACTTTTGTCTTCGCACCGCCCAGTTGAGTCGTCAACTGGATAAAAATCATGAAAAAAATGCTTATTAATGCAACGCAGCCTGAAGAGGTTAGAGTTGCTATGGTCGATGGTCAGCGATTGTACGACCTGGATATCGAAAACCGCCAGCGCATTCAAACTAAAGCGAATGTCTACAAAGCCAAAATCACTCGTGTCGAGCCCAGCTTAGAGGCAGCGTTTGTCGATTTTGGTGCTGATCGGCATGGGTTCTTGCCGCTGAAAGAGATCGCTCCCGAGTACTACCGTAGCAAAGCGCCTGAGAACGAGGGAAAAATCCGTATAAAAGACGTGCTGAAAGAAGGCACCGAGGTGATTGTTCAGGTCGATAAGGAGGAGCGTGGCACCAAAGGCGCTGCTCTGACCACCTACATCAGCTTGGCGGGGCGTTACATGGTGCTGATGCCAAACAACCCCAAGGCGGGTGGCATCTCGCGCCGTATCGAAGGCGAAGATCGCAGCGAGTTGAAGGCGTCGCTGTCACAACTCAATCTGCCAGATGGCATGGGCGTCATTATTCGCACCGCCGGTGTGGGCAGGACGACCGAAGAGCTACAGTGGGATCTCGATTACTTACTGCAGTTATGGGACGCCATCACACAGGCCAACGAGGACAGTAAACCACCGACCCTGCTCTATCAGGAAAGCGACGTCATCATTCGCGCAGTCCGTGACTACCTTCGCGACGATATTGACCAAGTACTGATTGACGATACCACTGCCTACCAGCGTGCAGCGGATTTTGTCGGCATGGTCATGCCGCATTATAAAAGTCGCCTCAAGCAGTACGAGGATCCATTGGCCTTATTTAATCGCTTCCAGATTGAAGGGCAAATAGAAACTGCCTTTCAGCGTGAAGTGCGGCTACCCTCCGGCGGGTCGATCGTTATCGATCCGACTGAGGCGTTGGTGTCGATTGATATCAACTCGGCGCGCGCCACCAAAGGGAGCGACATCGAGCAAACCGCGCTGCAAACAAACCTTGAGGCAGCGGATGAAGTAGCTCGGCAGCTTCGATTACGCGATATGGGCGGCCTAATTGTTATCGATTTTATTGATATGTCCGCAAACCGTAACCAACGCGCCGTCGAGAATCGCATTCGCGAGGCGCTAGAGGTTGATCGCGCCCGGATCCAGGTAGGCCGCATTTCTCGCTTCGGGCTGTTGGAAATGTCACGCCAGCGATTGCGCCCTTCATTAGGTGAAACCAGCGGCATGGTCTGTCCGCGTTGCACAGGACAAGGCACCATTCGAGATACTAAGTCACTGGCGCTGGCCATTTTGCGACTCATACAGGAAGAAGCGGCAAAAGAGCGCACTGGCGAAGTACAAGCCATTGTCCCCGTCGACGTTTCCACCTTTTTGCTTAATGAGAAACGTGCCGATATCAACGAGATAGAATCCAGTACCGGCGTGAGGACCGTGGTCGTTGCCAGTCCTTACATGGACACGCCCCACTTTGAGGTGCGGCGACTTCGTGATGATGAAGTTGAGGAGTCACGACGTTTAAGCTTTCATATTGAGAAGCCAACGCCCGAGACGCCCTCGGCAGAGGCCGCTTCTGACAATCCAGTCAGCGCGCCCGAAGCGCTTGTGCGCGACATCACGCCAGAAGCACGGGCTCCAGAGGCCGCACCGAAGACAGACGAGTCTGCGCCGCGTCAACAACGCGCTAAGCGGGATGCTGCTCAGTCCAATGATCGAAAGGCATCGCAACCCGGCCTGCTCGCTCGCCTTTGGGCGCTGCTTTTTGGACCTTCAGAGGCGCCTAAAAAACCGTCCGGGAACGACAGAGGTGGTCGCAGAGGGGGCGAACAGAATCGCAGTCGATCACGCAGACGGCCTGGCGATCGGCGACGTGGCGAAAATCAGAACAGCGATGAGGCAGGACAGCGTAATCGTCGTGACCGCAATGATCGACGTGGCGGCAGAAAACCGCAAGCAAGACGACGATCAGGAAGAGAACACCACCACAGCAACTACCGGCCCCAGCGGGCAGAACAACAGTAGCGATAACTCGGACAGCGAGGATCAACCAAAGCGAGCAAGACGTCGTCGTGGTCGACGCGGTGGCCAGCGTCGCAATGACCCAGCCAGCAACGATGCGGTAGAAACTACCGATGAGGCAGTGGTAACTGACGCTCAGGAAGAGACCGTTGCTGCTGATACAGACAGCGCTCCTCGTCGTCGACCGGCCGATAAGCGGCAGGATAACCGACGACGTCGAGAGCGTCAGGCGATCACAACCGAGGAAACCGAAGCAGCCGCAGTGACGGACACGGAATCTGCTGACGCCCCCGCCGCTAATGATGCGCCCGTGGCTGATGTGAATGTGGCTTCCTCAGAGGCACTCAGCGCTGCATTCAGTAGCGAGAGTCAAGAGGACATTGCAGAGAGCCAAGATGAAGCATCGGCTCCGCAAGCGGCAGAGACTCCTTCCGAGCCAGCGGCTTACAGCGCCTCTGCGGAAAGTTCAGCAACCACTGATGCGCAGCAAATTGAAAAAGCGAGCGCAGTAGAGACACCAGTCTCGGCACGTGCACCGGAGGTCGTCGTCACCACCGCGAGCGCTAATATCGGTCGATGCAGTGGAAACAGCGGTCGAAGAAGTCGATACGAGTGGACTGACAGCAGAGGGTCGAGCGGTCAATGATCCACGCATTTTGCCCAAACCGGTCACCGACACCGCCGTGCAGACTGAGCTCACCCAGCTATTTGCCGCACCGGAGGCACCTCCTGTTGGCGTGGTGCCGCAGAATATCTCCGCGCGCCAGCAACGATCCGCGCGGCCCCAAAGCGGCAGCGGCTGGAAAGTAACTTGATTGAAACGGGCGCAACGATATAATGCGCCCTCTCCGCCAGGGTCTCTCTGGCGGCTTTTTTTTGGTGGGCTGGCTGAGTGGTCGAAAGCGGCGGTCTTGAAAACCGTTGAGGGGTGACCCTCCGTAGGTTCGAATCCTACGCCCACCGCCATTTCTTCTTTGTGCACAAGATCCTGTAAAACGCCGCGCTATGGCACACCTGCAGCAAAAACCTGCCCACTGAGCTCTTTAAAACAAACCTGCTTTAGTCGCCTTCATGGGGTCGCAAAAACCAACATAAGGATTCGATCTCAGTGGGCCAAGGCGCCTGTTGAAAATGATCGACTGACTGCTCACGATGCCGTTGCGGGGCGCCCGACCGAAGAATGTCCTCGGCAGCCTCCAGCACTTGGTGGGGTTTTGTGATGGTGCCTGGCTCCGTTATCAACGCACTACCTGCGAAGACATCCAGGCTGACGGGCTGCGTTGCCGGTGCATCTCTGTGCTGCCACAGACCTGATTGAGGATCCAACGTGTATGAGGCCAGCAGTTTGACGCCCCACTGGGCGACCAGCGCCATGGCACTGAGAATGTAATCCACCTCTTGATCGTCACAGAGCCAATGGAGATTAAAGCGGACCCAACCGGGTCGTAAGCAGCCAAAACCTCGCTGCACGCCAGCGGCTAGCGCTTCGGATTGTTGCCGCGTAAGCCCTAGCAACGCATGACCGTAAGGCCCCGCGCAGGAACAACCGCCTCGCGCCTGAATACCGAACAGGTCGTTAAGTAATCGCACCACGTAACCGTAATGCAGCTCACCGTGATCGGACCGAAAGCGCATCGAAAAAATAGGCAGTTGATCTGCGTGTCGCGGGCCGAGTCGTTCCAATCCGTAGGTCATCTGAAATCGTTTTTCGGCTTCTCGTCTGTGTTGGTTTTCAATTTCGGCGATCCGTTGATACCCGACTTTTTTAGGAATACTCACCGCCATGGCACCGCGGATGGACTCCACTATGCCTGGGTGTGCCGCCCTCCTCCCGGTGCTCGGGGTCCGGATGCCACTCATGCCAGTCGGGGGTGACGTAGCGCACGGTCCCACCGCCAATTTGCGCCGGCACGGTCATTGCGCAGCAGCTTGCGTTTGACCGCCAGTACGCCGCTGCTGCCGGGGCCCCCGATAAACTTGTGGGGCGAGAAAGACAAGCGCGTCGAGCGGCGCATCGGCGTGCATTCATGTCGACGGAAAGGTACGGGGCGCCTGCTGCGTAATCCCACACGGCGAGGGCACCCTGGTCTTTGAGTCGTCGTGTGATACCTGACACATCGGACAGGACGCCCGTGACATTAGAGGCGGCAGAAAAACTGCCCACGATAAAGGGGCGGTGATGCGTTTTGGGCGAGCGTGTCGGCCAGCACCGCTTGATCGATACCGCCATTCGGGATCGAGGGGTAGGCGGATGACATCGGCTAAGCGCCTCGCGCCAGGGCAGTTCGTTGGAGTGATGCTCGTAGGGCCCCACCAAGACCAGCGGACGACGCCCGCGGGATTCGTTCGCCGGCGCCCGCTGGCTGATCGCAAGCCCAGTAGGTGAACCAAGGTGTTGACGGCGGCGGTGGCGCCGGATCCGCAAAAGATGACGACATCGTCGGGGCCGGCGTTAATGACCTCTTTGATCGTTTGCCGCGCCCACTCCCGCAGCTGCCCGGTGTGCCGGCCGGTGTGTGAGGCTTCAGAGTGTGTGTTGGCGTAGTGCGGCAATACGTCTCGTGACATCACGTTTTCGATGGAGGCCAGCCCCCGGCCGCTGGCGGTGTGGTCGCAATAGACGAGCGGCCTGGACCCATACGGCGTTGGAATGACTGCGTCCCGCGCCCGATGACCTGTTGCCGTCAGGTGGTTGAACCAGATCGGGCTGGCAGTCTCTAAGCGGTGTCGTGGTCGACTCGTCATTGCGAAGTGGGCATCGGCGCGACGCCGCTCGGTTAAGGGGACTCGCCGTCCAGCGTAATGCGTTGAGTCGCGCGCGATGGGCGCGAATCGACTGGCTAAAGCAAGCGTCTGTGTTTGCACGTATCCGCGCATATTTGCTATCTATATTGAACAAAATATAGCACGGTAGCCGAGGTAATGACGCAAATAAAGAGTCATAGACGCACTGGATCGTAAGATTCTGCGGGCGTTGCAGCGAGACAGCGCCGAACCGATAGCAGACCTAGCCGCGCGACTGCGGCCTGTCGCATAGCTCGGCCTTGCAGCCGCACGCATCGCGCGACTAGCAGAAGTACTGGGCGTCATTGAGCGAACGGTGGCCCTGCTATCGCAGAGCAAGCTGGGCTTGGGGTTAACGGTCTTTGTTACCATCAAGACCAACCAACACAACGCGGCTCTGGTCTCGACAATTTCAGATCGGTCGTGGAGCAGCAACCCGGTGAGCGCCCTTCGAGGAGCATCGCACTCGGGGGGGAGATCGACTACCTGCTGAAAGCAGTCGTCCCCGACATGCCAGGCTACGATGCGCTGTATCAACAGCTCATCAAGGCGGACCTCTCCGATGTGAGCGCCCGGTTTGTCATGGAAACGATGAAGCACACGACAGAGCTCCCGCTCTAGCCTCTGCTCAAGCCACCGATGAGCAGAGCCTTGGCGAGGGGCGGATCGTTCTGTATCGTACGCTCCCGGTGCAGTGCACGTCCATGTAAGATGCACCACGTCGGACCTCGAGATTGAAGGCGGTCATTCGCAAACTGAGTTTGCCCTCGCGTGAAGATACGAGGGTGGCGGGCACTATACACAAGGCGCGGACCGCGCAATCGGTACCGTGAGGGCGGTAGCCAGCAGACAGTCGCTGAGCTGGCAGCAGACCTGCCGACACTACGCTCGGCTCTGACCAAACGTCATTGTCGGTCAGCGCGAGAGGAGCCACATCGTGGCACGCGAGCGGGACGGCAGTCAATCGAGAGGCGAACCGCCCTAAAGCTAGCTGCGGCAGCGCTGTGGTTAGCAACGCGAAACCGACGCGTTGTCGCGCATACAGCCCCGCAGCGGATCGTGGTGATTGGCGGGGGCATCATCGGTTGCGCCATCAGCTATTACCTCGCTAAAGCCGGCGCCCAAGTCACCTTGGTGGAACGGGACGGTCTCGCCAGCAAGGCCAGTCGTGGCACCTTTCGCTTGGATTAATGCCACGTGGGCCAAGCAACCTCGGCACTACCATCGTC
>CAJJBO010000040.1 GCA_905182485.1 uncultured Luminiphilus sp. | reverse complement strand
GTTGGCACAGCGAGGCCCTTCCGGCCGCGTTGCTCAATTTCACGCACAACAGCATTTAGATCAGACACGTTGCGCGAGGCGACGGCGACATCGGCACCGGCCTCGGCCAGGCATAGCGCTATTCCGCGACCTATGCCCTTACCACCGCCAGTTACCACCGCTACCTGACCGTCCAGGCGAAATGAATCAAGAATAGCCATAATCCGCGTGCTCAGTTAGCGCCGTCCATTATTATGCATCAATAGAAAACTCGAGCATTATTGTCTCCAAACCATTGAACTCTGTTAGCGGAACACGGGTTACTGCACCGTATCACTCTGCGAACCAATGATCCCCCAACTTCCGACGGTGTCCCGCCGTCCTAACCTGTCGCCCCGATTGCTATTACTTAAGGTCAGCACCCTGACAATACAACGCGCGGATACCGCGTCGTCAGTCGTTTCATCTGTTTACTTGCGATCAGCAGTTGGGCGTTTGCGTGGCTTTTTTGGTTTTGAGTCAGCGCCGCGATGCGCTTTTGGTTTACCTTTTTCGGCAGGCTTATTTTTCTTGCCTTTACCTGCTGGCTTGGTGCGGCGCTGCTCACCGGCGGAGCTATTATGAATACTCAATTTTAGTGGCTTTTGACACACCCTTACCTTGTAAAGATGATCAAACAACTCTTTCGGCATGCCCTCCGGCAGATCAACGGTGCTGTGGTCATCATGTAATGTGATATGACCCAATATTTCTGGCGTCTAGGCCTGCTTCATTGGCAATGGCGCCAACAATATTGGACGGGGTAATGCCATCATTGTTGCCCACTTCCATACGGTAAGTGACCATGGCGACATCATCACTACCTTCTTCGCGAACTCGAGGCTCTTGGACGCATCTAGGACGTGCTTCATTTCGGTCGGCTATCTTTGCGGTCACGCCTGTCGCCTCTATCACGGTCACGGTTGCGATCACGACCACTTCACGGTTACGGTGTTTCACGGGGAGCAACAATGTTGTCTAACTTAGGAAACAGCGGACGCTCTTTTTGGTTCTCGTAGGTCAGAGCCGCAGCAATATCTGCCATATCCAGCTCATTCTCAGCCGCAAACTTAGTAATCAAATCGCGGAATTTATCCAGCCGAGGCGTCTCAAGCGTTTTAACCAGCTGATTAGTAAACTGCATAATACGCTGGTCACTTACTTGCTCATTGCTGGGCATGGTCAATGGCGCAATAGTCTGGCGAGTCGACTTTTCAATCGAACGCAGCAGGCGAGTTTCCTTAGGCGTAATAAACAAAATAGCCTTGCCATCTTGCCCAGCGCGACCGGTTCGACCAATACGGTGAACATAGGACTCATTGTCGTAAGGGATATCAAAATTGATGACATGACTGATGCGCTCAACATCCAGACCGCGAGCAGCAACATCCGTTGCCACAACCACATCAACCTGGCCCTTCTTAAGGCGGTTGATCGTGCGCTCACGCAATGCCTGACTTAAATCGCCATTCAGTGCCGCAGCAGAAAATCCGCGCGCTTCCAAACGCTCGGCAATATCTACCGTAGAAGACTTGGTGCGCACAAAAATAATCATGCCATCAAAGGCTTCTACTTCAAAACGCGAGTAAGAGCATCCATCTTCTGGTGGCTCTTAACCGTGACATACTGCTGTTCAATGCGCTCAACAGTTTTAGTCTTGGCTTCAATATTAACCCGCTCAGCATCGCCCAGATATTTCTCAGCAACACGACGAATAGTCGGCGGCATAGTGGCCGAAAACAGGGCGCGCTGACATTCCGGCGGCGTCTGCGCCAGAATAGTTTCAACATCATCAATAAAGCCCATGCGCAGCATTTCATCTGCTTCATCCAGAATTAGCCCTTTAATCTGGCTTAAATCCAAACTGCGACGACGCAAATGGTCAAGCATACGACCAGGCGTACCAACCACAACCTGAACACCACGCTTCAAACTGCGCAGCTGGCCACCAATATCAGCACCACCATAAATGGGCAGCACATTAAAGCCTTTGATATGTTTGGCGTAGCTTTGGAAAGCTTCGGCCACCTGAATGGCCAGCTCCGGCACGAGGCAACGAGGCGCAGCGCCTTGCCTGTGACCTCCTAGGCGATGCAAGATGGGCAGCGCGTAGGCAGCAGTCTTGCCAGTACCAGTCTGTGCAGAGCCGATGACATCGCGGCCTTCAAGAATATGAGGAATGGACCCCGCCTGAATGGGAGTCGGCTGCTCGTAACCGAGTTGCTTTACGGCTTTGAGAACGGGGGCAGAAAGACCCAGTGATTCGAAGTCAACGGATGACATTAATTACCTGTGGCTTGGGGTGTTTAAGACCCCAGATTGAGGCCGCGGAGTATACGCCTACGTGACTATTTTTTATATGTTTTTTTGGGTTATTTTTGGCACGCGCTAGGGCGCTGCGACAGATCTAAAGCAAAATTGGCGAGTTGGTTTGATCACCTTATCTCGATGGGATCAAGCCAAAACGCTAGCTACGCACTCGATTTTCTTGAATCGGCGAAAACCCTGTCCCTGCGCGGAAGACGTCACTGCCAGTGCCCTCTGTGTCGGCGCTGATCCCTGCTCTCCGAGTCGCAGTTGCGTCTCTCGTTGCGCGGCGCTGAGGCTATTTACCCCCCGCAATGAATGCAGATAATCTCGCTCCGGCCCATCTCGGTGGAAAGGCAGTCAGCATGCTTCCCCTTCATTTACCCATCACCGCTCTCGCGCAGTGAACGTAATGGGAAGCGACTTCATGGCACGCAATAAATAGTGGGGGTGGTACGTAATATCGGTTTCTGCTGAGGCAAAAGACAAGCTGTCAATACGATCGATTAGTGCCGTAAAAGACCAGTGGAGCTCGCGACGCGCCAGTGGCGCACCCAGACAATGATGCTTGCCAGAGCCAAATGCCATATGGCCACCAGGGTGTCTGCGCTCGAGGTCGAGCTGCTCAGGGTTTTCAAAACGCCGCTCATCTCGATTCGCTGCCCCAAAGCGCACATTGATGAGACTGCCCGCAGGGATGCGCACGCCGCTTAAGTCCACGTCTGTGGCAGTGGCTCGCATCAAGCTCTGTACAGGCGATTCCAATCGCAAAACCTCCTCGATGAAGACCTTGAGGTAACGATCGGGGTCATTTTTGAGTTGCGCCCAGACCAGAGGATTCTCAATCAGCAACTTCACGCCAGCAGAAATCGCATTGGTCGTGGTTTCAGAACCCCCGACAAAGGTATCGGCCATCATCTCGGCATGCAGTTCATTGTCACTGAGTGGCCGCCCCCAGCCCTCGATGACCGTGTTGACTAAGGTACTCAGCAAGGAGTCGTTGGGGTTTTCTCTGAGCTTATCGAAAACCGGCTGAAAGTAATGTTGCGCTTCGATTTCTTTGCGCACCGATACCAACTCCTCGTCCTCTGACTGCATTAAGCTAATGCGATGGAAGAACGCCTCGGTCCACTCTTTGATTCGCCAGATATCATCCGGGTTCGCCCCCATTTGCCGACCGATGATGAGGAGCGGCAGGGGAACGGCGAATTGTCTGACCCAGTCGCAATGACCTTCCTCGATAAAGTCGTCGATCAGCCGGTAGGCTAAATCTCGAACCTCCTCATCGAGAGCTTCAATTTTTTTGGGCCGAAAAGCGTCGTTAAAGACAGCCCGTAATGCCTTGTGATCAGGGTCGTCACGTCCATTCAGCGTTTTTGCAGGGACCCAGCCTTCCTGCTCGAACGTGCTCCAGACGCGTTTTGCTCTAGGGCTCGGTTCGGTTGCGTCAGTGAGGTAAGCGGTTTCGCTGGTAAACCGTTGGGTATCTGTGAGCACGGTGCGCACATCCTCAAAGCGTGTGATCACAAACATCTTGGTGACGGGGCATTGGTATACCGGCGCCTCGTTCCTCAGCGTTTCATAAGCGTCCGTAAGGGCACTGTTGTGTCTTGAGGTCAAACAGGTTGACTGCCGGCTGTGTCTCGCTGGTCATGAGGGGGTCTTTCCTTTGGTTCCGCGGTTCTAAAATAATAGTCGGCAGGGCCCTGCGAGGGAAGTGTGGCCCTTTTAAAAAAGTGAGCACGGGCGTGGCACCGGTAATGAAGCTGTTCGCGTTACACTTTCGGGCCCTACTGAGACGACGAGCTAGCACTGATGGCGAGCCCCTTACCCAAACACCCGCAGCTTCGCGGCAATTATGCGCCGATCAATTTTGAAGCGGTTTGTCAGGACTTGAGTCATAGAGGGTGCGGTGCCAGAGGGGCTTGCGGGATCGCTTTACCGCATTGGCCCCAACCCTAAGTTTGTGCCGGATCAAGGCTACCACTGGTTTTTTGGCACCGGCATGGTGCACGCTTTTCACGTGCACGAAGGCAAAATTGATTACGTCAATCGCTGGGTGCGGACACCCAAATTTGAGGCTGAGTTGGCGGCCGGAACGAGCTGCCAATGAGTATTGTGGTTGATCCAGAGACCGGACAGTTGCAATCGGAGCGACGCAGCGGCTTAGCAAATACCCATATTATCTGGCATGCCGATCAGCTACTGGCGCTAGAGGAGGGGAGTCACCCCTTTACCTTGTCTCCGAAAACGCTCGACTCTGAAGGGTATGGCCACTACGCCAATGGGCTGTCAGGGCCGATGACGGCGCATCCAAAAATTGATCCGATCACGGGGGAGTTACATGGTTTTGGTTACATGTCCGACGCCCTTGGCAGTGCCGGCATGAGTTATCACGTGGTCGACCAGCAAGGTGTTGTTACACGCTCCGACACCTTTACGGCTCCCTTTGCCGCCATGGTGCATGATTTTGCGGTCACGAGAGACTATGTGCTGTTTCCGCTCTTTCCTCTGACGTTCGATTTTAAGAGGATGGAGAAATTGGGCTCTCCGTTTGCCTTTGAACCTCAGGCCGGTGCGGTGATTGGCGTGTTAAAAAGGGGCGCTCCCGTCAGTGAGATCCGATGGATTGAGGCGCCAGTCTGCTTCGTCTTTCATTACTTAAACGCATGGAACGAGGGCGAGCGGATCACCTTTGACGCCATCGACTTTGCGGTTGCGCCTAACTTTCCCGATACTGATGGCAATCTACCGAGGTTTGCTGAGGCTCAGGGCACATTGACTCGTTGGCGACTTGATTTAGCAACGTGCGCTGTCGAGCGCACGCCACTACTTGATCTGGCTTGCGAGTTTCCGCGCATCGATGATCGCTATGCGATGAAGCAACATACACAGGCTTTTCTGGCTACCGCGTCACAGCGCCAGCGCGGCGACGGCGGATTGTTCCACGAAGTGACCCATTTGAATCTGGAGAGTGGTGCAACCCAAGTGTGGGATGCAGGTCTGGGCAATGGTGTTTCAGAACCGGTATTTGTGCCGCGCCACGCGAGTGCTGATGAGGGAGATGGATGGTTACTGGCAACCGTCTACGAGGCCACCAGTCAAGCGTCTTCACTCGTCATCTTGGACGCTACCGCGGTGTCACAAGGACCGATCGCCACCGCGAGATTGGACCACCGCATACCATTTGGTTTTCATGGCAGTTGGCGCGCAAACGAGTGAGTCTGGTTAAGGCCTGAGACACAGTTGCACCGATAACAATGCCGCCAAGACGTTCCAGACAGGGACCGGGAAGGGCGCTTTTGAAGCGGATGGCCGCTATTGATGCAGTGCTTGGCGTGCGGTTGCTATGTGGTTCGCAGATGCTTTGAGAAGCAGTGCACTGACGTGACGCGCTCTGACATGATGTGTGGCTTGTTTCAAGGCGTGTTGCGAAGGCGTGTCATTGTCGGTGGATCGAGCGATACACGATCCATCCCGCAATAGAGCGCATGGTTTTCAGGTATTCGCCTCTTCGCAGGGTGTCGGAGCGTTTGTCTTCTCCCTGATGGTCCCAGCCTGGCGCTAACAGCAGGTAGCGCACACCATCTTGCCACCGCTGAGTTCGTCTCAGATCCTTTATTATCGTTGCATACTCGCCAAAGGCGATGGATGTTGGCCGAAAGGTATTAATGTTGTTGGTCAGGCCATAGCGAACCGGTTCTTTCTGGGTTTCCTCGCTGAAGGTTCCAAACAGACGGTCCCAGATAATGAGGACACCTGCGTGATTACGATCTAAATACCGCACATTCGACCCATGATGCACACGGTGATGTGACGGGGTATTAAACAACCATTCGAACCAGTGGGGCATACGGTCGATGGTTTCGGTGTGCAGCCAAAATTGATAGATCAGACTGACACTCATCATGGTCACGATCATTACCGGGTCAAAACCCAGCAGCGCCAACGGACACCAAAACAGATACTTAAGGCAGCGTTCGCCCACACCCTGCCGCAACGCCGTGCCGTAGTTATAAAACTGCGAATTATGGTGTGGCACGTGACCCGCCCACAAAAAGCGGACCTCGTGGTTGGCGCGATGAAAACCATAATAGGTGAGATCATCAAGAAAAAAGAGCAATAGCCACCACTGCGGTGCATGGCTTATCACATCTTTAAAGGGTGAGGCTTCCCAGCAGATAAACATGAGCATCACGCCCACGAGTTTGGGTAATACATCAATGACAACCGTGAGACCCATCACGCCCATAGAGGCAAAGAAATCACGGCGGTGATACAGCGGTAGCGCTTTACGCCAGGCGATACACCATTCTAGGGCCAGCGCTGCCAAGAACACGGGCACCGCGTAAATCACCCAATCGTTCTGCAAAATCGCAAGCGCTTCAGACACAATCCTATCCATCATTTATTAGCCAGCTCCTGAGCCAGTTTTATTCTCTGTCGAGACGGGTGCGCGGCGCAACTGAGTCAACTGGGCCATAATTGCGATGGCGATTTCCATGGCGGTTTTAGAGCCGATCGCCAAACCGACGGGTGCGTGGAGCCGGTTTAAGGCGGCCTCACTGAGCCCCAGCTTGCGCAACCGGTCCAGCCTTGTCGCAGTGGTGCGGACCGACCCCAATGCACCAACGTACCAAGCGTTCGTCTCAAGTGCTTCCATCAACGCCATGTCGTCGACCCGCGGGTCATGACTGAGGGTAATGATGGCACATTGCTCATCGTCTCCATGTTGGCGGACGACGTCGTCGGGTAACCCCAATACTTTTTGTACGCTAGGGCCTTGCCATTGATCTAGCGCCCACTCGCGAGAATCCCCCAGTAAGACTTCGTAATCCATCGCTAGGGCCAAGGTGCTAAGACTAGCGGCCAGCTGCCCAGCACCCACCAGGAGTAATCGATGTCGGGGTCCAAAACAGTGTTGCAGTCTCATCTCATCTTGTTGCAGTGCCGTAAACTGGGCGCTGAGTTCAAGCTGCGTTTCCCCTGTTAAGAGGTCTACGGCTCTCGCCATGACCTGCCGCGCCATCACTGCACCGAGTGCCAGTTCAATCCAGTCGACGTCTTTTTCATCGAGCTGTTGCACGGCGAGTTCCAGGCGGCCACCACAGGGCAGCCCCCATTTTTCGTTGTCTTCTGCGGAGACGCCATACTCGGTGACATGAACATGAGGGCCATCGAATTCGCCGGCCAGAGAGGCGAGCAATAAGGTCTTCTTCGACACAGCCGCCGGATACGCTGCCTGTTTGCGAGCCATCGGGTTTAAAGGCGACCAGTGATCCCACGGGCCGGGGCGAAGATCCGATGGTTTTAGTAATCGTGATCAACCAAGGTTTTTGCTGGGATTGAAGCGCCTCAAGCAAGCAACTGAGAATACTTTGGTCTGTTGAATTCATGCTGCGAGTCCATCTCACTGCGGTGGAAATCACGGGGGAGCTGCCCTGTTGCGACAGGCGCGTCGCAGGCGACGCTTCGCGTCTTGTATCGGGAAAGCGCAGCGGGCAACGCTGTCGCGTTGACCGCCATTGTAGGGGACATGAGATCCATAGCAGGGCAGCAGATAAGCCCGAATCTACAGCTTAGCCGACAGGATCACAGGGGCATGAAAGTATTGGCATAACCGCTAGTCTATCGCGCATCATATGCCCCGTTTTTTTCAAATAACGATCACAGGTAACTCGCCATGCCCCATCCCGTCTATATCTACGACGCCGTTCGCACTCCTCGCAGCAAAGGAAAATCCACTGGCACACTCCATGAGGTGAAGCCGATCGATTTAGCGGCGGGTTTGTTGGTCGAGCTGCAGCAGCGGCACGACCTAGATACCAGCTACGTCGACGATGTGGTGATGGGCTGTGTGTCACCCATCGGTGAGCAGGGTTCGGATGTGGCGAAGATGGTTGTGCAGAATGCTCAGTGGGATGAATCGGTTCCCGGTGTTCAGCTGGATCGCTTCTGCGCTTCCGGTTTGGAGGCAGTGAATATCGCGGCACAAAAGATCGCATCGGGATGGGAGGATTTGGTGGTCGCGGGCGGCGTCGAGTCGATGTCTCGTGTCCCCATGGGGTCTAACGGTGGCGCCATGGCGAGTGATCCAGAATTTGCTGTTAAATCAGGCTTTGTACCCCAGGGTATTGGCGGCAACAGCAAGGACGACACGCGGCGACGGCGCGTGCGCGGCGGCCATCAAGACCGTCGCGATGCGCGACAGCGTGCAGCGCATGCGCGGGATAATGGCTGGTTCGACGGTTCCGTCGTCCCAGTAAAAGACAGTAGTGGCGTGACCATTCTTGAGCGCGACGATTTTATCAAGCCGAATACCACGGTCGAAGGGTTGGCCGGTCTTGAAGCCGTCTTTCGAAGTACCCGGCGGTATGGGTTTCGACGACGTCATCTTGGCCAAATACAACATGTTGGACAAAATTATCCACGTCCATACCCCCGGCAATTCATCCGGCATTGTCGACGGTGCTAGCGCGGTGATGGTCGGTAGTGAAAAGGCCGGCAAGGATCTGGGATTGAAGCCGCGAGGTCGCATTGTGGCAACCGCAGTACTGTCGACCGATCCCATCATCATGCTGACCGGACCCGGCCCGGCCGCCAAAAAATGCCTAGATAAGGCGGGCATGACGGCCGCAGACATTGATCTGTGGGAGATCAACGAAGCCTTTGCGTCTGTGCCGATGGCTGCGTGATATGAAGATCTGGTATCTCAACATGAGAAACCACCAATGTGAACGGCGGTGCTATTGCATGGGACATCCCATAGGCGCAAGCGGTGGCTGCTTGGTGAGTACCGTGCTCGACGAGCTCGAGCGGCGGATGCGAAGCGCGCCATGTTGTCACTCTGTGTGGGTGGTGGCATGGGTATTTCTACCATTATTGAACGAGTCTAAAACGGCGCAGTCAGAGGGATTGAAAGCAACATGAGTGGATTTAACTACGAAAAAGACGCCAGACGGCGTTGTCACAGTCACGATGGATATGGAAGGGCCCGTGAACTCGATGTCGTCTGCGTTCTTGCCATTGCTGAGAGAAACAGTCGAGAAATTAGAGTCCGAATCAGAGTTAACGGGTGTGGTACTGACATCGGCTAAAAAGACCTTTTTTGCCGGCGGTGATCTTAACTCGCTCAATCAGGTGACACCGGAGACGGCAGAAACCTTTTTCAATGAGGCACAGGCGATCAAAGCTGACTTGCGTCGCTTGGAGAAACTGGGCAAGCCGGTTGTGGCGGCGATTAATGGTGCCGCATTAGGGGGTGGATTTGAGCTGGCACTCTCTTGTCACTATCGCATTGCTTGGGACAATAAAGCGGTACAGCTAGGATTTCCCGAGGTCACGCTGGGATTATTGCCTGGCGGTGGCGGCGTGGTGAAGACCATTTATTTAATGGGATTGATGGCGGCCAACGAATACCTCATTGAGGGTAAGCGCATCGTGCCTGCTAAAGGCCAAGGAAGCGGGCTTCATTCATCGAAGCCGTTGAGAGCTCGACGATCTGGTGCCGCGCGCTAAAGCGTGGATTGCCGACAAACATGACGACGAAGGCGGCCTGCACGCAACCTTGGGACACCAAGGGCTACAAGATCCCCGGTGGCAACGCCAATCACCCGCAGTGGCCCCTATGCTCCCGGTCGCGTCCGCCATGATTGCCCAAAAAACGCGGGGGCTATTGCCCGCGCCGGTCAAAATTTTGGATGTGGCCGTGTCTGCCATGCGGGTCGACTTTGAGACCGCGATGCGGATTGAGAGCCGGGGTTTAACCGAGTTGGCACTGACACCAGTGGCGAAGAACATGATCAACACGTTCTTCTTCAATCTCAATCAGATCAACGGGGGCGCCTCTCGTCCAAAAGATATTGAGCCGCAACCACGAAAAAGGTGGGTGTGCTCGGCGCTGGCATGATGGGTCAGGGTATCGCTTATGTCTCTGCAATGGCGGGTATCGAGGTCGTGCTCAAAGATATCTCCAAGAGGCGGCTGACAAGGGCAAGGCCTACACGGAAGACTTATTGCAAAAACGGGTTAGTCGCGGCCGACTGTCCGAAGAAAAGGCCAGCCAGATATTAGCGTTGATTACGCCTACGGCAGATAAGAATGATCTGCAGGGCTGCGATCTGATTATCGAGGCGGTGTTTGAAAATATGGCGCTCAAGCACGAGATTACCCAAGGAGCTCGAGCCCTGTTTGGCCGAAGGCGGCGTGTGGGGATCCAATACCTCAACGTTACCGATTAGCCAGTTAGCTGAAGCCAGCCAATGCCGAGAATTTGTGGGCATCCACTTCTTTCTCTCCAGTGGACAAAATGCCGCTGGTTGAAATCATCGTGGGTGATAAAACCAGCGATGAGGCGTTGGCTAAGGCATTTGATTTCACTCAGCAGATACGTAAAACCCCGATTGTCGTGAATGACTCCCTTGGGTTCTTTACCTCTAGAACCTTCGGTACTTATCTAGATGAGGGCTTACAGCTGTTAACCGAAGGTGTTCACCCAGTCAAAATTGACACCTGGGTAAGGCCATTGGTATGCCCGTTGGGCCACTTGCTGTTTATGACGAAGTGAGTTTGGAGCTGTCCCGAAAGGCTGGGTAGACATGGTCAGAGATGGGCGTGCTGGATAACTGGGGTGATGGCAACGTCACCCGCGAGTTATCAAGACATGATTACCGATAATGGTCGTGGAGGTCGTCATCATGGTGGCGGGTACTATGAGTACCATGCTAGATGGATCAAAGAATATTGGCCCGGTTTGTATGACCTCTATTACAACGAAGATACCTTTGTCGCTGATGAGGATATTAAGGATCGCTTGATGTTTCGTCAGGTGATTGAGGCTCTTAAGTGTCTCGAAACAGGAGTCTTGAGGTCCGTTGCAGATGGCAATATTGGCTCGATTATGGGCATCGGCGCGCCAGCCTGGACGGGTGGCCTGATTCAGTTCGTGAACACTTATGGACTGGAGCAATTCAGCGCTCGCTGCGAGGCACTGGCGGCCCAATATGGCGACCGATTCGAGGCGCCCGAGATCGTCGCTCAGAAGATTGCTGCGGGCGAGGCTTTTAGCTAAATCGCTTCGGGTTGAAGAAGCGCTCATTGATCAGCGTGCCGACGAGTGGGGTTATCTGCTTGTTGGGATAGTTGGTTGGCGGTTGATCAGCGCGCCGACTTTCGCCGTGACGCCAACGCATAGACTTAACCCACAAAAACATGGCTTTTCGTCCCTGTGTTGAAGACGGGTTGGGAGCATTGTTTGGGCCGGGTTGCTGAGCAGATCGGCATGGTAGGGGCCGCGAGATACTCGTCAGAGCAATCGTCAGAGCAATAGCCAGGTAACAAGCAGAGGCCAAGGTGTCGGGCAGTAGTCAGATTCTACCTAGCAATTGCTATAGCATGACCTCAATCAATGAGGGGCCTTTGTGAGCCATGGCCTCTGCGAATGATTGGTCGAGCGCCTCCACCGTCTCGACGGTTGAGGCCTGCAGACCCATACCGCGCGCAATGTCGGCCCAGTTGAGATCGGGGTTACTCAGATCAAGCAGGGATAAAGCGATCGGTCCTGGCGCTTCAACACCCACCCGTGCCAGCTCAATATTCAGAATCGCGTAAGAGCGGTTATTCAAAAGTAGCACGGTGACATCCAATTGCTCTCTCACCATCGTCCACAGCGCTTGAACGGTATACATCCCTGAGCCATCCGCCTCTAGCGCGATGATGGGTCGGTCGGGGCAGGCGATTGCTGCGCCCACCGCGAGCGGTAAACCCTGCCCAATTGCGCCACCGGTCAATGTGAGCCAGTCGTGGGCCGGTGCGTTAGCGGTGAGTAAAAAGGTGGCGAGGCTGTTGGTGGCGCCCTCGTCGCAGACAATGGCATGTTCGGGTAACCGATTGGCCACCACTTTGCCCAGCTCGGCCGCATCAATTTTGCCGTGATTAAGGGGTTGTGCCGCTTGGGCGCTCGCTGTGACGGGTTGGGCCGGCGCATCAAGCAGGTCTGCCAGCCGTGTGAGCGCATCGAGCGCGTCGATTCGCACATCGACTAGGGTGGCGAGGGAGGCAGTGGCTGGCCATAACATGCTTGGCTTGTCCGGATAAGCAAAGAAGGAAACCGGCGCCTTGGCGCCGACGAGCACGACTGTGTCGAGGTCGGCGAGTTGCTCGACAGCCATTTCACCAAAGTAGGCCAGTCGTTCCGTGATCACACGGCCGATACCGCGTGCCTGTCGGGCAAAAAAGGTTTCAGTGACCAACCGGCAGCCGGTGGCTGCGGCAATACGGCCGGCTTGGTAGAGCGCATCTGCTCTCAATGCGCGACCGCCTAAAAATAAGCTGCTGTTGCGCGCGTCACGCAGCTGCTGTGCCACCTCAGCAATGGTATCGTCACTGGCCCGCTCAGTCGTCACGCTTGGGCGCTGCGTGGCGGGCGGCGCAATATCCGTCCAGGCGTGATCGGCGGGCACCACGAAAGTGCTGATGGACCCCGGGTAAACCTGACTGTCGGACAGCGCCTGAAGGCCTGTTTGTGCTAACTCCTCCGCATTGGGCGAGACGGTAAAAGACTGTGATACCGGCGTGGCCATGCCGCGAATGTCGCTGGTCAATGGTGCATCGTATTGCAGGTGATCGGTTGCGTGGTCACCGACCATGTTGAGAATGGGGGAGTGTGCTCGCTGCGCGTTGTGCAGGTTGGCAATGCCGTTGGCAAAGCCCGGGCCTAGGTGCAGCAGGGTGAGTGCGGGCTTGTCCGCCATGCGTCCGTAACCATCTGCCGCTCCCGTCACCACACCTTCAAATAAGCAGAGTACGGCACGAATCTGCGGCTGCTTATCAAGGGCAGCGACCAACTGCATCTCGGATGTGCCCGGGTTGGCAAAACAGGCGTCGATACCATGCTCCGCGAGAGCATTGATCAGTGATTCAGCACCATTCATAGCTTAATCCTTTGGTCTCTTGGGTGCGCGGTGGATACCGGGTTGATCTGGCACTGTAAAATTTAATCGGACACCGGTGAGGAGACAGTATAACCATGAGTTGGACTGGCTCGGTTTGCTGTGTGGAATCCTGGTGCGCGCAATGTTTCCTTTGAGAAGGCTTCCGCTTGGTCGAGATAGTGCTCAGAGGAAGGGTCTGTCATGTGACTGCCGTACTGGTGCGTGCCACGAATGATTTGTTCACCATCGGCGGTCCACTCAATGAGATAGTAAAGGCCATCGCCGGCCACGACGGTAAGATAGTCATCATCATCGCTTAACTGCTCTGCATACATGGCGCGGAGGGTGTCAGGGCCTCCAGATGCTGCCCAAGTGCGTCCGTCGCGTCCATGTCGTTGTATCTCGCCCCATTTAGGATCTAGGCGCCCTGATATGTCCGTGACCGATGCCATACACTTAACCAGCGTGTCTCTGGCGGGGGGGAGGGGTTCTTTTGAACGCTCGATCGACCATTCTTCCAGCAAGACACATACGCCGAGCGCGGCCTGTCGATTGTCTTTGTCGGTATGGAGATTCCAGGACCCTAGCAGGCTCAGCGCTTCCGTTTGTTCCGGTCCGTCAGGTTCGAGCGCGGTCACCGCACTGAGATAGCGATAACCGCGATACCGGGGTGAGTAGGCATTGTCGTGCTTGAGATCCGAAAAAGCGTCAAACGTGATCGCCGTGTTGGCGTCGAGTAGCTCTAACCCTCGCACCGCGCGATTGGTCATCCGTGTGGGCCAGCCGCTCTCCTTGGGATAATCGGCGAGGATCGGGTTGCTGCCCTCGGAGCTGATATGAAAAGGGGATTGATTGGCACTGTGGACATAACCTGACGAGGGGTTCGTCACACTGGGCAAGGCTGCCGGGGGTAAATAGGATTGCCAAATTAGATCGCTGCGATCACCAGGAAGATATTGATCCCACTGCCACCCTTCGGCGCGGTCCGGCATCATCGCATTGTGTACAAAATGGATGACGCCGTCTTCATTGGCGTAGACAAAATTAAAGCTGGCGATGTACTGCAGTGCCATCGCGGCTTGCCACTCTTTGAAAGAGGTCGCGTCGCTAAGCGCCAACCATTGCTCTACTTGTCGAATCTCGCCCATTCCTGCGTAGCGCACCGCGTAGGTGCCGTGTTCGGTCTTCATCACGGGTCCGTGAATAGAGCGATATCCGTCTTCGTGAACCGTCCACGGGAACCACCCCCACAGCCGCACTTTAATCGGGATATCAAAGTGCTCTAGCTCGTGCCACTCGTCATCCAAGCGATACTGATTGTCGTGCTGGGGATGCATCTCCAACGCATAAACATCGACCAGATCAGGTTGATTGACCGTAACCCCCCAGCCGTGATGCTGGTTAAAGCCAACGCCCAGCGCGGGTGAGCCGATAAACAGGCCCCCCATCACGTCGAGCCCCTCGCCACTTTGCAGATGCACCTCGTACCATGAGACCGGGCCGGTGAGGGGTTGATGCGAATTGATCATTAACAGCGTGGAGCCGTCTCGTGTGCGACTGGGTGCGATGGCGGTGGCATTGGAGCCGAGTGTGATCGCTGTGTTGGGCAAGTGCGGTGGTTGGCTGACCTCAAATTGCCTGGTATCGGCACGCAGTGCGGTGATGGGTTGCTCGAATCCGTAAAAGAGGAGATGCCGGAACATGTGTGCGGCGATCACGTCTTGTGGGGTCACCGGCAAGATGTCCAGTGTCACCCGTTCAGGGTGCGCTGCCGCAAAGACATTAAAACCGGTTGCGAAGGCATCGAGATAGCGTTTTGTATCGGGGGAGAGCTGAGCGTCATAATCTCGTTCAATGGTGTTCCAGAAATCTAACCACTGCACTAAATAATCTGTGGCGGCGGCGTCCTTACCAAAAAAGCGGGCCGCATGTCCGCGATAATAGGGGAGTGTTTCCTCAAGAATCTCCCAGCCGTCCTCCGCTTGGGCATACGCGAGGCCAAATGCCATATTGGCATTGGTGTCGCCGTAAATATGCGGGACGCCAAGGGCGTCCCGCTCAATCGTTGCCTCCCAGGCATTGCCGGCTAGACTGAACAGCAGACTCGTTGTCGCCAGTAGCAAGGCGACCGCGCGGTGGCGGGTGTGTGGCACTGCCCAGGGCGCTTGGATCAGTGCTTGGGCGTCCGACAAGCGCGTCATGGGCAGTCGCTTACAGGCCTGAGACGTAGGCCGCGATATTGTTGATGTCCTGATCGGCCATCGGCTTGGCGACCGGATACATCATGGCGGACTGTGCCCCGCGCTCTTCACCGGCTCGATAAGCGGTCAATTTTGCCACTATATCGGTGGTCGCTTGTCCGGCAAGCTGTGGACCAATGCCGCCCTCGCCACGGCCACCGTGACAGGCAATACATTGTCCGTAATATTTTTTGCCCAGTGCGGCGGGCGTCGCGGCTGCCAGCGCCACCTGCTTGGCCTGCTCAACTTCAGCAATACCACCGCCGTTGGTGGCCTTCCAATCGTCGTAGCATTCATCGACGCATTGATTACGATTCCCTGTCCACTCAGCATCGTTGCTGTGCGTGCCCACCCAAATGAGGCCGGAAATGATGACAATAAAAGCGGCGACTAGCCCGGTGGTGTTCATTCTGTAGTTCCTTTGTAACGCAATATGACGGAGAGGGGGGCCGGTTAGACCGGCACCCTCCAACTCGAAGCGCGGAATGATAAAGCTTCTGCGTGCCAGATGACAAATGCTAATGCGTCGTCACGTTTTTATCGTCACTTCGTGGGGGACAGTTAAGCCGATTCATTATCGGGCAGATGACCTCGACGCCGCGACTCGGCATACTCTGCACTCTGTCATATTGATGAATATCGACGTCTCCGGGAGACCGCACTATGTCAAACCCTTATCGTGGCACCATCAAGGTCCGTTTCGCTGATACCGATGCCAATGGGCATGCTTTTTTTGGCAATTATTTTGTTTTCGCAGACGAGGTGCTCGGCGACTACTGGGCGGAGCTGGGTTGGGATGTATCAGATGTGGTCAATCAGGACTATCTCACTTTTACCGTCAACGCCAACATGGACTTTCTGGGTGAGAGCCTCGCCGGAGACACGTTGGAAGTCGAGGTCAAGTCTGAGCGCATCGGTAATTCAAGCGTCGTGATTGGGTTTAGCATGCGCAATCTCCGCACCGACGAAACGACAGGTCGAGGGACGTTTACCTACGTCTTTGTTGATCGCAATACGCGCAAGAGTGCCGCAATGCCGACGAGTTTTCGCGCAGCGCTCATTGAGCGGCATCCGGAACTAGCTTGATCCCCCGAGAGCATGGGGGTCGGTTGGTTCCAGAGGGCGAATCCATCACACTTCGAGCCCGATAACAGCAGAACGAGAAGCGCGTGGAACAACGCAGCAAAAATACGCATCAAGGGAAAGGTCTGGTTTTGGTGCTACAAGACCTGTCCTCGGCAGCGCCGTTTGAGCTGAGCGCCAAATCGAGTGACGAGGCCGCGCAAGACTATTGCTGGTCGGCGCTGGTGCTGTCTGCGGCGTTTGGGTTTCGGGTGGTGCCAGGGCAATCTTATTACCTTTATCTTCAGGCGAACGCATGGAAGCTGTCACTCATCTCCCCTGATGAGTGGGGCCATCGACTGCCCGGTACGTATGTGGGTAGCTGCGATTTGCGGATTGACATGACTTGGTCACTGGTCTTCGATCAATCGGTCGTAGAAGGCTCGCCAGTGCATGATGCCCTGTTGCAATATCTTACCGGCATCAGGGAACAGCTCTTACAATCGGGTAGCTGGGAGGCGTTGTTGAGGCGTGGGGAGCGACATCTTCCCTATCAGCAGAGGGTACTGACGACCGCGCTGGCGTCGTCCCTCAGGCAGTCTTTGGCACTCAGTGGACAGTCGGGCGTTCCGCCGGGCGTCCCTGCTTTGGGCCACGCGATGGATACCTTTGGCACTGCTGCCGTCTGAGTCAACCCATGACCACCGAGGCGCTGCCGCATCGCGTCAGAACTTCAGAAGGACAGAGCCTCAGAAAGTTAGGCGGTATCCGCAAACAGTTCTCTGCCAATGAGCATACGGCGCACCTCTGACGTACCCGCACCGATTTCATACAGCTTGGCATCCCTTAGGAGTCGTCCGGTTGGGTAATCATTGATATAACCGTTGCCGCCGAGCAACTGAATGGCGTCAAGAGCAGATTGCGTTGCCGCTTCGGCAGTATAGAGAATCACTGCGGCAGCATCCTTGCGACTCTGCTCGCCACGATCTAGGGCACCACAGACCGCATATAAGTAAGCCCTGCTGGCTGAGCACCGCGCATACATATCGGCCAATTTCCCTTGGACCAATTGAAACTCGCCAATGGATTGTCCGAACTGTTCACGCTCGTGTACATAGGGCAATGCCACATCAAGGCAGGCCTGCAGTATGCCAACAGGTCCCCCCGCGAGCACGGCGCGCTCGTAGTCTAGGCCTGACATCAACACACGGACGCCAGCGCCGACCTCACCTAGGATCTGTGTCGCCGGGATTTGGCAGTTTTCGAAGACCAACTCGCAGGTATTGGATCCGCGCATCCCCAATTTGTCGAGCTTGGGTGATCGTGAAAATCCGGGTGTATCACGCTCCACAATAAAAGCGGTGATGCCCTTAGAGCCTGCTTCAGGGTCTGTTTTCGCGTAAATGACGTAGACATTCGCGTCTGGGCCATTGGTAATCCACATCTTGTTGCCGTTCAGCACAAAGTCGCTACCTTGACGCTCCGCTCGCAGTCGCATACTCACGACATCAGATCCCGCATTGGGTTCCGACATCGCCAGTGCGCCAACGTGCTCTCCACTGCACAAGGCAGGCAAATACTGCTGTTTTTGCGCCTCCGTGCCATTTAACCGAATCTGATTGAGACAAAGATTGGAGTGCGCACCGTAGGAAAGCCCCACGGACGCGCTAGCGCGAGAGATTTCCTCCATGGCGATGGCGTGGGCGAGATAACCCATGCCGCTGCCACCATATTCCTCAGGAATCGTAATGCCCAGTAACCCCAGTTCACCCAACTTGGGCCATAAATCATTGGGGAAGTCGTTGTTTCGATCGATCTCAGCGGCTCGAGGCCCAATTTCTTGCGCCGCAAATTGGCTGAGCGTTTGTCTGAGTAAACCAATTTCTTCGTCGTGGGCGTATTGTAATGTGGGGTAAGACAAATTCATGGTTAAGGCGTCTCGTAGTTTGAGGTTGCTCGGTCGATCAGCATCAGGACGTTTTTTTAACACAATTGAATAGTGTTTGGGCGCTAATCTGCAGTAGCACGCGAGAATGAGAGATGAGGCAACTACTAAAATTTGGTCACTCGATGACGGCGATCGCTTTTTTGGGTGCGATTGCCGTGCTGTGGGTGCTGCATCGACAGTTACCTGACCCTGAAGAAGCGCTCAGCCTTTATGCCGCCGGTCGGCAGGCGATGGAACGCATTGCCGTCTTGCTACTACTACCCTCGCTAGTGTTATCTTTGCTTTTTGGTTTGTTTTCGATGGCGGTGGTGACAGGGTTTCACAATGCGCCATGGGCGTGGGCTAAGTTTGTGACAACCGTTGTCATGCTGGAGGGGACATTGCTGGGCATTCAGAGTCCGATGGTCAAAGAAGCGCGTCGTGCCGAGGCGGCGCTCGCTGATCCCGCTCAAATGGCACTGCTGGCGCAGAACCTGTCGGCGGAACAGTCGTCTCTGGTGCTGATTGGTTTGGTTGCCACCGCTAACGTGGCGCTGGGGGTGTGGCGGCCGCAGTTCCGATCCCGGCCTAGAGCATCGTCCTGAACATCAGAGCCAAACGTTTTCCACGGCTCAACTTTTCGAGAAATTCCTGCGGGTGTGCGTCCACCTCTAAAAAATTTGAAAAGCCTGAAAGCGCTTCCTGCTTCACGCCATCTAGATTCAAAAATCCCATTCGCCAGTCAGAGAATTCGCGGGTTTCTATTTCGCCGCTGAACAAGATGCGTACTTCTTTGTGCCGGGGATCTTGGTTAATCACCTCAAAGATGTGGTTCACCGCGGTCTGTTTACCCTCGAGCAGTTGGTAAAAAGAACCTTCCCGATAGAGTAGTAAGCCCGTCACGTCGTGCTCGGTATTGGCGGTGCGCGCGACTCCCAGCAGTGCAACAAGGTCTTCTTGAGTGAAGTGCTCGGTTTCTGTGCTCACGTAACATAGGTGAAATAGCGCATTTTCGGGACGTGCCGAGCCGCTATAATTGGGCGGAGAATCTGGTTGAGAGTCTGGTGGGGAATCTGTCGGAGAGTCTGCTTGGGGGGTATTATCTGACATGGTGCCCCTGCTCGTGGCGCGTTAGGTCACTGCAACGCGGTGACTACTTTTGCGCAGGTTGCTTGCTACTGGGTCAATAGTCAAATAAAATTGACATATATTAGGTAAAAAATTTAGACACTTGGTTGCGGAGTTCGGTTAAAGAGCCCGTAGCGAGGGTAAAGATCAAATGGGGGAATGCCATGAGTGAGTTAATGAGCGATGACGCAGCGGTAAATCTAACGACCCAGCAAGCGCTGGAGGGTAGGGCGTTAGCGCCTCGATTTTATTGCACTGATTATCCGGCAATGGCGCATATTGATGTCACACCGGTTCGGGCGGAATGGGATCAAATGATGCGCGCTTTCGAACTCGATACGAATCGAGGTCACTTCAAGCAAAGCTATGATTACGATCCCGCGATTTTAGATGCTGATCCAGCACTCAAGGAGGAATTTCTGGATTTTTTGGTATCGTCGATTACGGCCGAATACTCCGGTTGTGTGCTTTATCAAGAAATTGAAAAAAATGTGAGTAACCCCGATATTGCTAAACTGATGCGATACATGGCGAGAGACGAGTCTCGCCATGCGGGTTTTATTAATAAAGCGTTAAATAAACTCGGTGTGGCCGTCGATTTGGGCGTGTTAAAGCGCGAGAAGGAATACACCTTTTTTAAGCCGAAGTTTATTTACTACGCGACCTACTTGTCCGAAAAGATTGGTTACGCGCGTTACATCACCATCTTCCGACATCTTGAGCGGCATCCAGAAAAGCGATTCCATCCGATCTTTAAATGGTTTCTGGAATGGTGCAATGACGAGTTTGCTCACGGTGAGGCGTTCGCCCTTATTATGAGATCGGATCCCAAGTTGTTGCGGGGCTTGAACAAGCTCTGGATTCGTTTCTTTTTGGTCGCTGTTTATTCGACGATGTATGTCAGAGATCATGCTCGACCGAAGCTCTACGAGGCCTTTGGTATGGATGTAAAAGAATTTGACTATCAAGTCTTTGACATCACAACCGAGATTTCACGACAGGTCTTCCCGCTGACCCTCAATACCGATGACCCGCGTTTCCGCGCTGGACTTGAGCGAATGCGGGAATTGCAAATGGGTCGTGACGCGTTGGAAGGAAAACCTAGTATTGTGGCTAAAGCGAAGCGGCTCGGGCTGGGCGCCCTGTTCGGCCTGACTTTCGCTCGATTGTATTTATTGCCTACCCAGCCAAATGCAATGCCTGAACAGGTTTGTATGCAGCCAGCCTGGTGATACTGCCCGTCGGTGGGCTACTGGGGGCATCTTCCCTCGTGAATGAGACTATTCTTGTTGCCCAATAGGACTATTCGCATTGCACGGTGTCTATTATTTTGCGCCAAAAGGTGTGCCTAGCGCACCGACCAATCAGTCACCGTGGAGAGCGATATGTCTGTCGTAACGATAGCAGAGCAGTCGGGTGTTGCACTGGTCACCCTGAATCGTCCTGACGCTAATAATGCGCTGAATCGAGCCCTTTCCGAGGCAATTATTACAACGTTCACTGAGCTTGCCGGTTCGACGACGGTGCGCGCTATTGTGCTCACCGGGGCGGGCCGCAGTTTTTGCGCTGGCGTTGATTTAAAGGCTTTATCGGATGAGCCAGAAATGCTCTCGACGGGGATGGGGCTGGGTCCAGATTCGCCTATCGTCGCCGCATTAGAACACTGCCCGCAGCCCATCATAGGCGCGATCAATGGTGCAGCCGTGACGGGTGGTTTTGAATTGGCCTTGGCGTGTGATTATTTGTTTGCGAGCACTCATGCTCGTTTTGCCGATACGCATGCGCGCGTCGGTATTTTACCAGGATGGGGTTTGTCTCAAAAATTGGCTCGCATCATTGGCATCAACCGTGCTCGCGAAATGAGTTTAGCGGGTAATTTTATTGATGCTCATCGTGCGGAGGCCTGGGGTCTAGTGAATCGAGTTTGTAGCCCAGAGACCCTGATGGACGAGACGTTGGCGAGCGCAGCCCAAGTGGCTGACGGCGATGCCAAAGCCGTGGTTGCCTTGAAGGCGCTGATGAACGATGGCGCAAAACAAAACCTGGGCGATGCGCTAATGCTAGAGGGCGAGCGGGGTAATGCTTTCGCCAAAACTGTCGACTATAGCCAGATGGGTGAGCGCCTGGCGGCACTGCGACAGCGAGCGGCGAAACAATAGTGCTAGGGGGCGTGGGCGTGGGCGCCAATTCAAGTTTCGCCGGTGACTAACAGGACTGGGAGCGGTAATCATGGGATGGTTGGGATCAGGCGTGTTGCTATGGAGTCTCGCCCATTTAATGAAGCGAGTGGCACCGGGATGGCGGTCTCGATTGGGCAGCGCTGGCAGACCGCTGGTAGCTGTATCGATTGTCCTGTCGGTCGTTCTGATGATCCTCGGTTACCAGCCGGCTGAAGGACCCATATGGTGGGCACGGCAGAGTGCCCTGGTTGGCATCAACAATCTGCTGGTGTTAGGCAGTTTTTATATTATCGCGGGTTCAATCATCGGTGCGCGCATCAGCCGTTTCATCCGGCATCCGCAATTGACCGCGATCAAGTTGTGGGCTGTCGCGCATGTGTTGGTCAATGGGGACCTTGCATCACTGATGCTCTTTGGTGGTCTGCTGATCTGGGCGGTGCTGGCCGTGATACTGATTAATCGGCAAGAAGAACCGCCGGTGCTGGAGCAAGGCCCGATCGCATGGGCGCCTGAGGTGGGTGCGTTGAGTGCCGCTATCGTCATCTATGGGCTGGTTGGCTACGTTCACGGTTGGCTCGGATACCCCGTTCATGGCTGAATGGACGTTAGCCCAGCGATGACGACACGCTTCGCATTAACGGATAGCCACATCAGGCGTGCCTTAGACCAGTTGTCACAGGATCACGTGCCAATACAAGTCGCGCTGAGTCAGGTGGGTTATCCGGCACCGCGACGGCGCGATCACTCATTCGGGTCGCTGGCTCGCATCATTATCGGGCAGCAGCTCTCGACTAAAGCTGCGGCGACCATCACCACGCGTGTTGAGGCGGCGGCGGGCGCAGAGCTGACGCCGTCCTCGGTGCAATCACTCTCCCCAGAAGTGTTGCGAGAGGCCGGATTATCACGGCAAAAAATAGCGTATCTACAAGCGCTGTCGGAGGCAGTGACTTCCAATGCCCTGCCGCTTAAGGAGCTGCCTAGTTTGAGCGATGATGAGGTTGAGTCGGCCATTACTGGGGTAAAAGGGTTGGGCCGATGGTCAGCGCATATGTACATGATGTTTGCGCTGGGACGTCCCGATGTCTGGCCTAGCGGTGATTTGGCTGTCCGAGTGGGGTTTGGCCGTATCATGACATGGTCAGAGCGGCCCGATGAGAAAAAAGTCATTGCGCGCGGTGCCGTGTTCTCGCCCCATCGAAGCGCTTTAGCATTGTTGTGTTGGCATTTTTACAGTGAGGCGCCGCTGTGAGCTTCAGCGAGTGGGATCGGCAATGTATGACTCTGGCGCTAGACGAAGCGCGCCGTGCGGCGATTCGCGGCGAGGTGCCCGTAGGCGCGGTCCTGACCCGTGATCAACATGTGCTCGCCAACAGTGGCAATGCGCAAATTGAGCTCCATGATCCAACGGCGCACGCAGAGATCAGGGTGTTGCGCGACGCGGCGGTCAGAGAGGGCAATTACCGATTGCCGGGAACCACGCTGTATGTCAGCTTGGAGCCCTGCACGATGTGTTGTGGTGCCTTGATTCACGCGCGGGTTACAACGCTGATCTTCGGCACGCGTGAGCCGCGCTCTGGAGCAGTGATTAGTGCGGCTCAGACGCTCGATAATCCGCTGTTGAATCATCGGGTGCAGTGGCGGGAAGGATTGGAGGAGACGGAGGCAGCGGCGCTATTACGAGCCTTTTTCAAGGCGCGGCGGTAGACAGCCAGTTGATCGCTCAAAGCACGGGCAGTGTGATGGAGCGCAGCGATTCGGGCAGCAGTGTGTCCACTTCAATCGGCGGTGCGATGCGACTCTCTGGCAGTGTCTGTAGTTTCAACATCCCTTCGTAATGACGAATATTGTCGACATAAGTCACCGCTTGCGGCCCCTGGGCGAAGCCGAATTTAGTCAGGGGGAAAAACTCGGGATGCTGCAGTTGGGGCAGCTGCGCTCTCACATCCGGCCAAAGGTGCGGGTCACCCCCAGCCTGCTGCGCTATGATTCTGGCATCCTCTAAATGGCCCATGCCGATGTTATAGGCGGCTAGTGCCATTGAAGTCCGGTCGGGTTCTTCTATATCTGCCGGGAGTCGCCTGAGCAGATTTTTAAAAAATCGAGCGCCACCTCGGAGGCTCTGCTGTGCGTTCGTCCGGTCCTCAACGCCCAACTCGTCGGCAGTACTGCGGGTGAGCATCATCATGCCTCTCACACCCGTGGGAGATCGTGCCTTGGGATTCCAGTGAGATTCTTGATAAGCCATGGCGGCGAGCAATTGCCAGTCCATTTGGTATTCCAATGCCACCGTCTGAATCAGGGATTGCCATGGCGGTAGGTCGGTGGCTATTTTACGCTGAAAAGTCAGCGAACCAACTCGTGATGCATGTTGGTAACGTCCAAAGTACTGTCTTTCTAGTTTTGCGAGGTCTCCGTTCTGATGAGCCTGCTGGATAAATTGGTTGATCAGATCCAGTGATGTTGTGTCTTCAGCAGACTGAGGCAAATACCAGACTACCGGTGTGGGCTCACCGATCTCCAACCCCGCCACCATTCTGGGAAAAAGGCGCTGTTCAACACTTAACGCCAGAGAATTTACGACGGCCAGCTCTGCTTTTTCTTCGGTAACCAGTTGCATCAACTCCAGCGAATCCACGGCGTGGATTTCTCGCCATGACAACTGAGGTAACTCGACCTGAAGGCCCTCTAAGAGTTCGGTATGAGCACTTCCAGCGACCACGACTAAATCACGGTCAACCAATTGTGGCAGCGATCGAGGACGCAACTTTCCTGACTTGTATGCCACCAGTGCCTGCTGCCGTAGATAGGGTGAAGAGGCCTGAAATTGTTCATCGCGTTGAGCGCTCTGAGTGAGGCCGGCGGCGGCCAAGTGTCCCTCACCGCGAGCTAGCATGGCAAACAATTCGGGTAGGCTGAACGCGACTTTTACCCGCAGGGTCATACCGTGTTGTTCGGCAAACGCCTGCGCCAGTTCGTAGTCGAGACCTGCCTCGTTGTCACCCTCAAAATAATAAGTGGTGGGCGTATTGCGCGTCAGCATAATGAGCTCACCCCCTGGCGCTATGGGTGCGAGATCCGACGTGTCTTGGCAGCTGCAGAGCAGCGCCATCAGGATAATGAGTAGAAAGCGAGTCGCCATGGAGTAAGTGTAGAGGGTCCTGCCGTCGGGTGACAGAATAATGAAGGCTTCGCTGCCTCCGCACATCTGGGGGTGTGCACCCTTAATCACCGAAGGGGTATACTCCGGCTGCCCAGTTGTTCAGGAATTCCAGATGCTTGTCCTGCCAGGATCTCCCGCGCTGTCCAACGCGCGTTTTCAGCTGCTTGCGGCGGAAATCGCCGCTTTGGAAGGAGGCTGGCAACTGCGTGAGGTGGTTTACGCTTATGTGGTTGATGTTACTGCGCAAGGGTCGGTTGAGGCACAGCGACTGGCCGCGCTGTTGCAACCTGGCACTGCTGCGATAGCTGATGCCAGCGCGCTCACTCGACCAGGGCAGCGCATTGTCATGCCTCGTCTGGGCACTATTTCACCCTGGTCGAGCAAAGCCACCGATATCGCACGTAATTGCGGATTTGCGCAGGTGCAACGTGTCGAGCGAGTGACGGTGGTCGGCGTCGATGGGTTTCGGTCAGGAGACGATTGCAGCGCATTGGATGCGGTGATTCATGATCGTATGGTGGAAACGGTTGTCGATGCAATGGACGCTGTGGCTTCACTCTTTGATCGCACCGAACCGGCGACCTATACCGAGATCGATCTGCTGGGTCAGGGGCAGCAGGCACTCGAAGCGGCTAATGCGCAACTGGGTTTGGCGCTGATTGACGACGAGTTGGATTACCTTGCCGAGGCCTTCAAAACGCTTGGGAGAAATCCTCGCGATATCGAACTGATGATGTTTGCACAGGCAAACTCAGAGCATTGTCGGCACAAAATTTTCAATGCCAGTTGGGAAATTGATGGGGTTGATGAAACCCATTCCCTGTTCGCCATGATCCGGCATACTAATGCGTGTGGTGGTGAGAATGTGTTATCGGCCTACTCTGATAATGCCGCCGTCGTGGCTGGCCATACTGCGGGTCGCTTTTACCCTGATCCGGTTGATCAAGTCTGGCGCTTCAACGACGAAGCAATACACCTGTTGATGAAAGTGGAGACGCACAATCATCCGACCGCTATTGCACCCTTTGCGGGGGCAGGTACGGGCGCGGGAGGAGAGATTCGTGATGAGGGTGCGGTGGGCCGCGGTTCGCGGCCGAAGGTCGGATTGGCAGGATTTTCGGTCTCTCACTTGGAGATTCCCGAGCTGCCTCGACCCTGGGAGCTTCAGTATGGCAGGCCGGGTCGCATCGTTTCGCCACTGCAGATCATGATCGATGGCCCCATTGGCGCCGCGGCGTTTAATAACGAATTCGGTCGCCCTAATATTGCGGGATATTTTCGGACTTTTGAGTCAGATGAGGTCAGTGGGGTTCGCGGTTATCACAAGCCCATTATGATCGCAGGCGGCTATGGCAATATCCGGCAAGAACACGTTGAAAAAGGGGAGTACTCTGCCGGTGCGAAACTCATCGTACTGGGCGGGCCGGCAATGCTGATTGGCCTTGGCGGCGGCGCTGCTTCATCCATGGCAAGCGGTGACAGTGCTGAGGATCTCGATTTTGCCTCGGTACAAAGACAAAACCCGGAAATCCAACGCCGGTGTCAAGAGGTGATCGATGCCTGCTGGAGCCTAGGCGAGCACAACCCCATTGCGTTTATCCACGATGTCGGCGCGGGTGGCTTGAGCAATGCCCTGCCCGAGCTGGTTAAAGATGGCGGACGGGGCGGGCGTTTTGAGCTTCGCGACATACCCAACGATGAGCCGGGTATGACGCCGCTCGAAATCTGGTGTAACGAGTCTCAAGAACGTTACGTCATGGCTGTCGAGCCCGAGCAATTAGCAATCTTCGAGCAGATCTGTGAACGAGAGCGCTGCCCCTTTGCGGTCGTGGGCGAAGCGACGCAGGCGATGCATTTGGCGTTAACTGACGACGCATTTACAGACCTGCCCATCGATCTGCCCATGTCGCTGTTATTTGGTAAGCCCCCCAAAATGCATCGTCGCACCACCCGGCCTTCGATGCTGGGTGATGCCTTTGATCACCAGGGCGTGTCGTTGGCTGAATCGGTCGAGCGGGTATTGACCTTCCCTGCGGTGGGTTCAAAAAGCTTTTTGATCACGATCGGTGACCGCAGCGTGACTGGAATGGTCGCGCGCGATCAAATGGTGGGACCTTGGCAAGTTCCCGTTGCTGACTGTGCGGTGACAACGGTGTCTTTGGATTCGCATGAGGGAGAGGCGATGGCAATGGGCGAACGGACGCCTGTTGCTTTGCTCAGCGGCCCTGCTTCGGGACGTATAGCGGTGGCCGAGGCCCTCACTAATTTGTTGGCAGCGCCGGTTGCGTCGCTCACTGATATCAAGCTGTCGGCGAATTGGATGTGTGCGGCGGATCATGCCGGTGACGATGCGATCCTGTATGACACCGTGGCGGCGGTAGGACTTGAATTTTGTCCTGCGTTGGGGATCACGATTCCCGTCGGCAAGGACTCTATGTCGATGCGGACCGCCTGGCAGGACGCAGGACAGGATCGCGCTGTGACCGCTCCGGTTTCGTTAATTGTTTCCGCATTTGCGCCGTGTGGTGATGTCCTTAAGGTACTGACGCCAGCACTGTCGCCGCGCGAAGATACGGTGCTGTTACTGATCGATCTCGGCCGTGGACAAGACCGTCTAGGGGGCTCGGTGTTGGCTCAGGTATGGAGTCAGTTAGGACAGACACCGCCAGACGTCATGCCACAAGACATGCGGGCACTCTTTAATTTCTTGTTGGCGCTCAAATCGAAAATTTAATTAGTGCTTATCACGATCGATCTGATGGTGGCGCCCTAATCTCTCTATTAGAGATGGCGTTTGCGTCTCATTGTGGTTTAGAAATTTATACTTCAGACCTCTTACCTGAGCTATTTCTCGGAAGAGATTGGTGTCGTTATTCAGGTCGCAAAGCAACACGTCGACGCGATCGTGTCGCTGGCGGCTGAGTTGGGCCTCGAGGGCATGGTGTCCTCTGTAGGTACGCCGCGACTGGACGAGCTGCGCCAAGATACACAGTTTGAACTGATGGATAGCAATCGAGGGGCGTTGCAGGCGCTGTGGAGTGAGACCAGCCATGCGATTGCGCGGCGGCGTGACAATGCCGACTGTGCCGATCAGGAATTAGCTGCGATCCAGCAAGCTGATCCTGGTTTGTCGGCGGCGTTGACCTACGATTGTGATGAAGACATTGCGGCCCCTTTTATCGCGACGGGCAGTCGGCCTCGAGTGGCCATCTTACGTGAGCAAGGTGTTAATGGTCAGATGGAGATGGCTGCTGCGTTTACACTAGCCGGGTTTGAGGCAGTTGATGTTCATATGCAAGATGTGATGGCGGGCACACAGGATTTGACTGACTGCCATGGTTTGGCAGCCTGCGGCGGGTTCTCTTACGGCGATGTGCTTGGCGCTGGCGAGGGATGGGCAAAGAGTATTTTGTTTAATGATGCCGTCAGGGCGCGCTTTGAGCAGTTTTTTGCCAGAACGAATACTTTTTCGCTGGGTGTCTGCAATGGCTGTCAGATGATGTCCGCATTACAGTCGATCATTCCGGGGAGCGATCACTGGCCACGTTTTGCTCGCAACTATTCTGAGCAGTACGAAGCGCGCCTGTCGTTGGTGCGAATTGAGTCCTCGCCGTCTGTTTTGTTCAAAGACATGGAGGGCTCTTATTTGCCGATTGTCGTGGCGCATGGTGAAGGACGCGCTCAGTTTTCACAGACCAGCAATGCCAACGCGCTTGAGGGAGCCGGTTTGGTCGCACTCCGGTTTATCGATCACCACCATAATGTGACAGAGAATTACCCTTTCAATCCCAATGGTTCACCGGGCGGAGTCACTGGATTGTGCAATAGCGATGGTCGAGTCTCGATTATGATGCCCCATCCGGAACGCGTCTTCCGTGCGGCGCAGATGTCTTGGCGACCCTCTGAATGGGATCAGGACTCGGGCTGGATGCGGTTATTTCGCAATGCGCGCGTCTGGCTCGGGTGACATCGGCGTGGTGTTGCGGCCATTGAGTCGGTACACTCCGCGCCTATTTCATAGACCTAACGTCACCACGACAACGACAACAGCGACAACAACGATGATAAATCATTACCCCCTTTGGAAAAATGTGTTGATCCTCATTGTGGTCGCCGGCGGCTTCTTTTACGCCGCGCCCAATTTATATGCCCCCGACCCTGCATTGCAGATTGCCGGTGCCAGCAGCTCTCAGACGATCGACAAGCCCATACTAGGTCGTGCTGAGCAGGCGCTGACCGACGCGGGAATACCCTTTTTTGGCGAGGTCATTCAGGAGCAGGGTAAGTCTGCGCTGTTAAGATTGACCGATCGTGATCAGCAGTTGCGGGCTCAGGCCGTCGTGGCGAGGGAGCTCGGTGACGCGTTTATTGTGGCGCTCAATTTGGCACCGACGACACCAGACTGGTTGCTGCAAGGCGGTGCAACGCCCATGAAGTTAGGCCTTGATCTGAGCGGAGGCGTTCATTTTAAGCTAGAAGTTGACGTTGCCGCGGCAACGGAACGGCGGCTTGAGCAATACGAGATCGGTATTAAAAAGCGGCTGCGTGAAGAGCGGGTTCGCGGACGAGTCAGTCTCGATGGCCAGCGCGCTGTGATGCAATTTCGTGCCGAGGCCGATCGGGAGGCCGCACGCAAGCTGGTTGCCGAGCTTTACCCAGAGTTGTTCCTCGATCGAGTCGATGAGGCGGATGCTTGGTTGTTATACGGAAACGTCACCGAGCAAACGATTACCGAACTGGTGGACTATGCGGTGACCCAAAATCTGACCACGATTCGTAATCGCGTCAATGAGTTAGGTGTTTCTGAGCCGTTAGTGCAGCGGCAAGGCCGCAACCGCATTGTGGTAGAGCTGCCTGGTATTCAAGATACAGCAGAAGCGAAGCGCATTTTGGGTAAGGTGGCTAATTTGGAGTTCCGGCTCGTTGCCGAGGCCAATGCTCCGATATCGGAACGACAGCGATTTGAGTATCGCAGCGCGGATCGCGAGGGCATGACTGAGTGGCTAGAGCGCGACGTGATTATCTCAGGTGAGAGTGTTTCCAACGCGCAGGCTGGTTTTGATCAGAACAGCCAGCCCAATGTCTCCATTAGTTTGGATGGTGAAGGTGGGATGCTGATGTCGCGGGCGACGCGTGCCAATGTGAAACGACGCATGGGCGTATTGTTTATCGAGCGCAAGTATCGGACGCGTTACGAGGTGACGGAATCCGGGGAAGAAGTTGCCAAACGGATTCCCTACGACGAAAAGAAGCTGCTGACCGCGCCGGTGATTCAGTCGGCACTGGGCGCGCAGTTTCAGATTACCGGACTCGACAACCCCGGAGAGTCGTCAGAGCTGGCGCTAATGTT
This sequence comes from uncultured Luminiphilus sp., assembly GCA_905182485.1. Classification (GTDB taxonomy): domain Bacteria; phylum Pseudomonadota; class Gammaproteobacteria; order Pseudomonadales; family Halieaceae; genus Luminiphilus. The sequence goes on along the minus strand of CAJJBO010000040.1, from coordinate 8,101 downwards.
GCGTGCCGGCGCACTGGCAGCGCCGATTACTTTTGTCGAAGAGCGCACGGTCGGGCCCTCTTTAGGGGCCGAAAATATTCGCTTGGGTACAAAATCAGTGCAAGTCGGGTTGGCCCTCGTCGTGATCTTTATGATGCTGTATTACCGGGTTTTTGGCGTTGCGGCAGTGCTTGCCCTGAGCGGCAATCTCGTCCTGTTGGTGGCCATTATGTCGTTGCTGGGCGCCACACTGACACTGCCAGGTATTGCCGGGATCGTGTTGACCGTTGGCATGGCAGTTGACGCCAATGTGTTGATCTTTGCGCGTATTCGAGAAGAAATTCGGGGCGGCGCCCCCCCTCAAACAGCGATTGGTCAGGGTTTTGACCGTGCAGTTGTCACGATTCTCGATGCCAATATCACCACCTTGATCGTGGCGATCATTCTTTATGCCATCGGAACAGGTCCGGTCAAAGGGTTTGCGGTCACACTGTCAGTCGGCATTATCACCTCCATGCTGTCCTCCATTATTGGCACGAGAGCACTGGTGAATTTATTTTATGGCGGCCGAAGGGTGCAGGCACTGTCAATTGGGGGCGTTGGCGGAACCAAGGTCGTGCAACAGGGGGCAGCGGAATGAATCCCATTCCTTTCATGAAGTGGCGCTGGGTCGCCATCGCCTTATCGGGCTTAGCCATTGTCACGGCGGTCGCCTCTTTGAGCCTGCAGCAATTGAACTGGGGCCTCGATTTTACAGGCGGTACGTTGATCGAGGTGGCTTACAGCGACAGCGCCGATCTGAGCTCGATTCGATCTGTATTGGCTGAGGAGGGTTACGACGGCGCGGTAGTAGTCAGCTTCGGCACAGACCGAGATGTTTTGGTGCGCTTACCTGACGGTTATTCCGATGAGCAGGGCGCGCTGATGGTGGATAAACTGCGCAGCAGCACCGATATGGCGATTGAATTGCGCCGCATTGAATTTGTGGGGCCGCAGGTGGGGGATGAGCTGAGGGACGATGGGGGCATCGCGATGCTGACGGCGTTGGGTCTCGTAATGCTCTACGTTGCGTTTCGTTTCCAGATAAAATTTGCGTTGGGCGCGGTGCTCGCACTAGCCCATGATGTACTCTTAACACTCGGTTTTTTCTCTATCTTACAACTAGAATTCGACTTAACGGTATTGGCTGCAATTCTAGCTATTATAGGCTACTCGCTTAATGACACGATCGTCGTGTCCGATCGGATAAGAGAAAATTTGCGCAAAATCCGCCGGGCTGAAGCGATTGATGTGATTAATATCTCGCTGACCGAGACCTTGGGTAGAACATTGGTGACATCGCTAACCACGCTATTGGTGTTGGCTGCGCTAGCTTTATTCGGCGGAGAAATGATTTTTGGCTTCGCGGTAGCGCTGCTAGTGGGTGTGACCGTGGGGACCTACTCTTCGATGTATGTGGCCTCCACCACCTTACTGCAACTCGGCGTGAGCAAAGAAGATGTCATGGTGCCAGAGCGAGAGGGAGCGGACCAGGAGGGCATGCTGCCTTAATCCTGTCGTTTGTCCCGGTCAGCTTTTATGTTCGGGATGCTCAGACTCTGCCTGACCACCTTACAAGGGGTAATAACTGACGCATCAGCTTGCTGTTACCGCACACCACATTGCCGCTGTCATACCAGTGCTCTCCGCCTGATAAATCAGTGATCAATCCGCCGGCCTCGCGGATCAAGAGTGCCCCTGCGGCGATATCCCATTCACTGAGTCCCATTTCCCAAAAGCCGTCCAGTCTGCCTGCCGCGACATAAGCCAGGTCAAGGGCGGCTGAGCCACCCCGCCGGACGCCCATGGAGCGGCCAGTCACTGCAGCGAGCGATTGTGTATACCAGTCTAAGTGCTCATCGCAGTGCCCTAAGAACGGGATACCGGTGCCCAGAAGGGTCTCCTGAAGCTCTTTGCGGTCGGACACCCGGATGCGATGGCCATTGAGCTGTGCGCCCCGGCCTCGAGAGGCAATAAACTCTTCCTGTCTGACGGGATCGTAGACCACCGCATGCTCAATCTTGCCTCGATGCACACAGGCAATACTGATCGCATAGTGAGGTATGCCACGCATAAAGTTGCTGGTGCCATCGAGTGGGTCAATGATCCAGGTGTATTCGGAGTCCCCATTACCTGATAGACCGCTTTCCTCGCAGAGGAAGCGATGTTCTGGATAGGCTTTATTGAGGTGGTACAGAATTTCTTTTTCTGCCGCGATGTCAACGTCGGTGACGTAATCTGCGGCTGCTTTATGACGAAAGCCGACTCGATCCATGTCGTCGGAAGCACGCATGATCAGGTCTCCCGCTTTGCGGGCGGCGCGCAGCGCCATGGTGGCGGTCGGTTCCATGCCGTATCTCGAACTGGTGTGGCGGCGGATGATAACAGGGGGAGAGGGACGCGGATACGCCTCTGCTAAACTCTGCGCGAATATCGATTCATGACACGACTTGGGTCGGCAAGGTCGCGACGTCAGCGAGGCGCTGAGTGCTCTTTTGGCGACGAGACTTGAGTCGGGCAGACCACACTAGGGACATCAAACCATGAATGCCGAGAACATCGACATTGTTTTAGTTAACACCACCCACAGTGGCAACATTGGTGGCGTTGCGCGCGCGATGAAAAATATGGGTTTGACGCGCCTCACCCTCGTGGCGCCACTGAAATACCCTGCACCAGAGGCCGTTTGGCGCGCTGCATCAGCAGGCGATGTCCTCGAAAACGCGCATGTGGTAGAAACGCTCGATGAGGCCATCGCAGAGTGTCAGTTTGTGGTCGGTACCAGTGCGAGAGCCCGGCGCATCCCTTGGCCGATTCAGGATGCGCAGCAATGTGCTCAGCGTATTGCACAACATTCTGCTACCGAGCGCGTGGCCATTTTGTTTGGTCGCGAGGATCGAGGATTGCTGAACGAGGAGTTGCAGCGATGCAATTTGCATTGTCACATTCCCACTCATGAAGCGTATTCGAGTTTGAATCTGGCGATGGCGGTGCAAATTGTCGCCTATGAGTTGCGGATGTTGCAGATGGGCGGACAGGCAGGGTTGCCCGAAGACGCCGATTGGGATACTCCCTTCGCCAAAGCAGACGACATGGCGCGGTTTTATGAACACCTTGAAACCACGTTGGTCGATATCGGGTTTTTGGATCCCGCGGCGCCTAAACAGTTAATGCCGAGGTTAAACCGCTTATTTAATCGGGTTCGACTCGATGAAATGGAGCTCAATATTCTGCGCGGCATACTCACCGAAACGCAAAATACGGCCCGCCGCACAAGAAGTTAAACCACTTTCGGCTATTCTTGACTAAAATACTCAGGAATAGGACAATCGCCGACCATGAAGTTAACAACGCGCGGACGCTATGCCGTCACGGCCATGTTGGATCTTGCCATTAATGGGGGTCCCAAGCCGGTGTCATTGGCAGATATATCGGGAAGACAGGAGATATCCCTGTCTTACCTAGAGCAGTTATTTGCCAAGTTGCGGCGAGGCAAATTGGTAACCAGCGCGCGGGGCCCGGGTGGCGGATATCGGTTAGCAAGAAGCGGCACCGACATCTTTGTGGCACAGATTATTGATGCAGTGGACGAAGCGGTTGATGTCACGAATTGCCAGGGTAAAGGCAACTGCCATCATGGAGAGACTTGCTTGACACACGATTTGTGGGAGGACTTATCAGGCCAGATACACGATTTTCTGAGCCAGATCAGCCTCGGCGATCTCATGGAACGGCGCCAGCGAGAACGAATCGCTTCTCGACCGGCGGAAGGCCTATTGCAAACGTTGTCCTTAGGATGACTTATTCAGGGTGGTTCAGTAGAGCAATCCTTTACGGTAAATAGAATGAGCCAGTTGGCTCGAGTGAGAAAAAAAGCGATGAATGCACCAGTCACTGTCAGTACCCCGATTTATCTCGATTATCTGTCGACGACACCGGTAGACCCTAGAGTCGTTGCCGCATGACCGCCTGCATGTCGACCGAGGGTGTTTAGGCAACGCGGCATCGCGCTCTCATGTTTGGATGGAAAGCAGAAGAAGCGGTTGAGAATGCGCGCAGTCAAGTCGCGGAGTTGATCAATGCGGATCCTCGCGAGATTGTGTGGACTTCGGGTGCCACCGAGTCAGACAACTTGGCGATTAAAGGGTGTGGCGCACTTCTATCACAAGAAGGGTAAGCACATTATTACCTCTAAGATTGAGCACAAGGCGGTACTGGATACCTGTCGCCAACTCGAGCGCGAGGGCTACGAGGTGACCTATCTTGATCCTGATGAGCAGGGGCTGACAACGCCTGAGATGGTGCAAGCTGCGCTGCGCGAGGACACGATCTTGGCGAGCGTGATGCACGCCAATAACGAGATTGGTGTCGTCAATGATATCGCGGGAATCGGTGAAATTTGCCGCGCTGCAGGCGTGTTGTTTCACGTTGACGGCGCTCAAAGCGTGGGCAAGATACCGGTCGATCTGGAGCAGATGAAGGTCGATCTTTTGTCGATGTCGGCGCACAAGATGTATGGGCCAAAGGGCGTAGGGGCACTCTATGTCCGCCGCAAACCCCGCGTTCGCCTGGAAGCGCAGATGCACGGTGGTGGCCACGAGCGCGGCATGCGATCGGGCACTTTGGCCACTCATCAGCTGGTGGGCTTCGGCGAGGCCGCTCGGATAGCGCACGAGGAGATGGCGACAGAGTCAGCGCAGTCAGAGGCGCTTCGTGAGCGATTTTGGGACGCTATCAGTGACATTCCAGAGGTCTACATTAACGGTGATCGAGAGCAGCGCTTGCCCGGAGCACTCAATGTGAGTTTTGCGTTTGTTGAGGGGGAATCGCTGATTATGTCACTGCGAGATTTGGCTATTTCGAGTGGATCGGCCTGCACCTCAGCCAGTTTGGAGCCTTCTTACGTGCTGCGTGCACTGGGGCTGAATGACGAAATGGCGCATAGTTCTTTGCGCTTTAGTTTTGGCCGGTTTACCACCGAAGCCGAAGTGGATCATGCCGTAAAGTGTGTGCGCCATGCCGTAGAAAAATTACGAGAGCTCTCGCCGCTTTGGGACATGTTCCAAGACGGCGTTGATCTCAATACAATCGAATGGGCTGCGCATTAAAGTAGCCTTTTAAGGCCTCAGGGAGATAACCATGGCGTACAGTGACAAAGTGATTGACCACTATGAGAACCCTCGTAACGTGGGTAAGTTTGACGAAGCTGACGACAGTATCGGTACGGGAATGGTTGGCGCTCCAGCGTGCGGCGACGTGATGCGACTGCAAATTCAGGTCAGTGACGAGGGCATTATCGAAGATGCTAAATTTAAGACCTACGGTTGTGGGTCAGCGATCGCCTCAAGCTCTCTGCTCACCGAATGGGTCAAGGGTAAGAATTTAGATGAGGCGGCCTCGATTAAAAATACAGAAATTGCACAGGAGCTCTCCTTGCCGCCCGTGAAAATTCACTGCTCTGTATTGGCTGAAGATGCCATTAAAGCTGCCGTACAAAACTATCGCGAGAAGCGGGATAGCTAAATGACTATTAGTCTCACTAACGAAGCGGCGCAGCACGTAAGCCGGCAGTTATCGAGCCGCGGTAAGGGCGAGGGCATCCGTATTGCGGTGAAAACGTCGGGATGTTCTGGGCTGGCTTACGTTTTGGAATTCGTCGATCAGGCGGAACCAGAGGACACCGCTTTCGAGTCCGATGGGGTCAAAGTGTTTGTAGATCCTAAAAGCCTTGTCTACCTCGACGGGACGGTGGTGGACTTTGCCAAAGAGGGCCTCAACGAGGGCTTGAATTTCGCAACCCCAACGTGGCAGGTGAGTGTGGTTGTGGCGAGAGCTTCACGGTCTGACTGTGGGCGCGACGGCGGGCGCAGCGGCGCGCGACTATTTTTCGTTGTTTAACGTAGAGCCCAGTTTCACGATTGATGAAACTGTATTGGAGCAGGTGTATCACTCCTTATTGTCACAATTCCACCCTGATCGCTATGCCGGCAAACCGCAAGTGGAGCAGCGTGTGGCAGCGCAACTCTGCGCAGACATTAATGCGGGATACCGCACGCTTTGGGCGAGGTCACCGAGCACAATATTTACTGCAGCACAGCGGCGTCGATCTTCGGCGGCTGAGCGTGAGGGCGTCGGAGCGGATTTTTTGATGACACAAATACTGTTGCGTGAGCGCCTTGAATCGATTGCTCGAATCGGATCCGGCGAGCCGCCAAGCGCTGGTGCGCGATGTCGACGAGCACTATGGCGCGAGTCGTGAGCGCTTTGCCGAAGCAGCACAGGCAGCGTCGTGGCGTGACGCTGCCCGCTACTGGCAGGAGATGTGCTATCTCGAAAAGTTGGTCGATGCGACGGGTTCTCGGGGTCGTTAGATGGTGCTTCTTCAGATATCGGAGCCAGGCGAATCGCCGGACCTCACCGCTACGCGCAGCATCGCAGTGGGTATCGACCTGGGGACGACGAATAGCTTGATTGCGCAGTTCGATGGTGCGCAGGTGCGCGTTTTTGAGGGCGCAGTCAGGTCAGCCGTCGTTGCCCTCGGTCGTGCACTACGGCGCCGAGTCGACTCAAGTGGGTGGGGCGGCGCTGGCATTAGCCAATGAGCAGCCCGAGAATACGATTGCCTCCGCGAAGCGCATGCTGGGCCGCGCACGCGAAGACGTTGCCGATGATCCCTATGCCACTCTGAACGACTGACGGTGCGCTGGCGTTTGCAACGGATCAGGGCAAAAAAACACCCGTAGAGGTCTCTGCTGCATTCTTAACGCATCATCAAGTCGAGCAGACCGAGACTCACCGAAGAAGGTGCGGTGATTACCGTGCCAGCTTATTTTGATGACGCGCAGCGTCAGGCCACCAAAGATGCGGCACAATTAGCGGGTATTCAGGTGCTGCCGCTTACTGAATGAACCCACTGCAGCGGCGGTGGCCTATGGTTTGGACGAGCAGGCAGAGGAATCCTCTTTGCTAGCTGTTTATGATCTTGGTGGCGGCACGTTTGATATCTCGATCCTCAGAATGCGCGCAGGGTTATTTGAAGTGCTCGCAACCGGAGGCGACAGCGCATTGGGCGGCGATGACTTTGATCGCGAAATCGCCCGCTATGCGACGACCGAGTTGGGCAATGACGGACCCGACACCGCGGCAGCGTCGCACGTTGTTGGGTCTTGCTCGGGACGCCAAGCAGACATTGAGTGAATCGTCCGAGGTTCAGATTGACGGTAGCGCCTTGGGTAGCGATGTGCCGCCGCTCTCGCTGACACGGCATACCTTAGAGACTTTGATTGAGCCCTACATTGAGCGCACGCTCATAGCGTGTCGGCAGGCATTAAACGACGCCGGCGTTGAGTCGGTTGATCGGGTGGTGCTGGTCGGTGGCTCAACCCGCACTCCTGCTGTGGCTCAGGCTGTTGCGGGGTGCTTTGGCCAGACGCCGTTGTGTACCCTCGATCCGGATCAGGTGGTGGCGATGGGCGCAGCCAGGCAGGCCGATATTCTGATTGGCAATCGCAGCGATAACGACGCGTTATTGCTGGATGTCATTCCCTCTATCCCTAGGCCTTGAGACTTACGGTGGACTAGCAGAACGCATTATCGATCGAAATAGCACGATCCCTATCGCGCGAGCGCAGGAATTTACGACTGCACGAGACGGGCAAACCGGTTTAGTCGTCCACGTTGTTCAAGGTGAACGCGAACGGGTCGCGGATTGTCGCTCGCTGGCACGCTTTGAGCTCAAGCGGTATTCCACCCATGGTGGCGGGTGCGGCGAGAATCGAGTGACCTTTCGAGTCGACGCTGACGGTATTTTGAGGTGTCGGCAGTAGAGCAGCAGACTGGTGCGCGCAGCGAAGTCGTAGTGAAGCCGGCGTTTGGTCTGGATGAGCGTGATATTACCGACATGCTGAGAGCCAGCTATGAGTTTGCGGCCGAGGATATGGTGGCCAGAAAGCTGGCAGAAGCGGGTGTCGAAGCGGAGGCGTTGCTCGAGGGCTTGCGCGTTGCCTTGGCACAAGATGGTGATTTGCTGGACACGCGACGAAGCGCAGACATTACAGGAACAGATGGCGCGACTAGAGCAGGT
>CAJJBO010000039.1 GCA_905182485.1 uncultured Luminiphilus sp. | reverse complement strand
TAAAGGCAAGAAAAATAAGCCCGCCGAAAAAGGTAAACCAAAAGCGCATCGAGGCGCTGACTCAAAACCCAGGAAGCCACGTAAGCGCCCAGCTGCTGACCAGAAATAAAAAAAGACCATAATCGGGGCGTGGTGGACCGAGAGGGTAGAGATTTGGCGATCACCGTAAAAAGGCGATGGGCACTGCGGCAATTCGAGCTTGCTGTGTGTTGCCTGGGTTGGTTTCGCGAGTAGTGCCAGCGCAGAGGACGTGTTCCGGCTGATGCTAGAGGAGCCCATTAACGGTGAGATCCATGGCGGCGTGGGTAACCTCCGGGGTTGGGCGGTGGCGTCAGAGGGGATTGATAAGGTCGAGATTTTCATCGACGGCGAATATGCTTTTGATGCGCCCTATGGGGGAGCCCGCGGTGATGTAGGTGGCGCCTTCCCTGAAGTGCCCAATGCCGCCTCAGTCAGGATTTTCATCGGCCTATGCTTACAGCTTGCTGTCATCAGGCACCCATACTATTGCGGCGCTAGCGCATACGACCGTGGGCACGACGAAGGAGAGTGCGGCGACCTTCGAGGTGGTGAAGTTCAAGCAGGCGTTTATCAATGATCCTGATGCCGTGGATCTCACGGGCACCAGCTGCAGTGTGGGTACCGATGAGATATCGGTGGGTAACGCGCAGGTCGAGGGCGACGCTTACGACGTAACCCTCGACTTGGCGGACGGCAGAGCAAGGCTTTGAGATCGTATCAAGATTGATCAAGATCGAAGCGCCCGCTAGCCGATGGTGGAGGAGATTCAGTCAGGGGGTGGCGACAATAGCAGAACCCGATTTTTCGGGCGTGGATAAGTCATTTCAAGCGTTTATCGATGGCAATGGCGTTTTCGATGGGATCAGTTACGTATTGGTTGATACGGACAAGGCGTGATCCACCAACAGGTTTTTGGTGACCATACGGCAGCAACCATTGTCCTGCTGGCGTCTACCAGCAAGGTACCCTCTGTCATGACACTGCTCGCCCTACAGGAGGATCCAAACGTCGACTTTCTCAATCAGTGCGCCGGCCAGCACCTACCTTCCTTACGATGGCGTTTTACGCTGATCGAAGCGTCGAGCAAATGATCAGCAATACCTCGGGTATTCCCGGCCTCCGGCTCATTGGGCTGTACGGTTCACCGGTCGGGCCCACTCTTGCACGACTACAACCACCTCTGCCAGTTCGGCTCGCAATCCCATCTTCGATTTTGAGGCGTGCGGGCGAACGCTTGTTGCAGAACGAGTTGCCCGACTTCGCGACCGGCCGGCCGCGGCTTTGATTACGGCGGGAGTCAGTGGCAGATCGCGGGCGTCACTGCCGCCGCTCGCCGCCAACTCAACCTGGAACCGACTCGTAGATCGCTATTTGGGTGAGCCGTGTGGGCTGGATGTGTTCACCTTTGGCAACCCGTTTGAGGACGTCACTGCCTGGACGGGCGAGCCTCAGCAGCTTAGCGGGCATGCCAGCAACCCACATATTTCGGAGGCGGCGCGATCACCAATATGGCTGACTGCGGCAAGCGTGCTCCAACGCACATTTAAACGGTGGTTTTTGTGGCGACACGCGCATACTGAGCGATGCTGCCATTGCGAGCATGCGGAGCGACCGAGGCAGCCTGGTGCAAACAAATCCCACCCCTTATGGCATGGGTTGGTGGATACGCAGTGAAAACCCCGGTGTCTTTACCGACCCCGGCGCTTTTGGCGCAGTGAGCTTTATTGACGTTAACCGAGGCATTGGTGGCTATATGGCCATTGATGACTACAGCGATCGTGATGCTGGCGCGCCACCTGCCTTTTTTATCGACGAGATGATCCCTGCTATTCAGGCGGCATACGACGCGGCTCAGTAACGACTCAAAGGCCCAGGCTATCGCACTGGATGAGACCGCAGGGCCTCTCCGGGTGCGAAGATAACGCTATCAAAGGCTACTAATCGATTTTATTTCGTGACCGATAGGAGCGGACGATCTACGGCACTATTGTAGATTTTAATGCCGTTAGATAAATCCCTCGGGACGACAGGCTTTGAACCTGCGACCGCCACCAACGCGATCTCTCCCGGTGTGACGCTCTTGATCGAGCATTCGCTCGCTTGGGAGCAACTGAAGTCCGCCCCCAGACCGTCACCTCAAGGGCATTATCGAAGAGGTGCTGCGCCTCGAGTCGCCGGTACAGAGCCTCATGCGGGCGACAGCAAAGGATGTTGAACTCAGTGGTGTCATGATTCCCGCGGGCAGCCAGATTAATGCAAGGTTTGCGGCCGAGAATCGCGACGAACAGCGCTTTGAAAATCCTCACACCCTCGATTTAGATCTGGATCTGGATCGCCCTCGAGCCGGGAGCCCTGATAGCCCTTGCCTCAGGCAAAAACCATTGCCTCGGCGCTCCACTTGCCCGAGGGGGGCTGCACTGGTCGTTCAAGGCACCCGTCGTTCAAGGCATTGATCGACCAGATCGACACAGTGCGGTTCTCTGAGGGCACGACTGATTTCAGCTACCATCCACGCTATTTGTTGCGGGCGATGAAATCACTCCACCTCGAGCTCACACCGACATAGCAACCCTCCCAGACCGCTAAGCTCTGGACACCCACCATTTGGGTATCAGAATCGGAAACAATGCCTCGGTGTTGCGTAGGGTATCGGAGGCATCATCAGGCAGTGGCAGGTTTTCGGTTGCCGGCAAGGCGTTGGCACCTTGAACCGGATCTAGGTACTCCAACTCAACCTTGGCCAGCACTCCCTCAAAGTCATGTCCCTCATGATAATCCGAGGCCTGATGAAGGTAGAACGCCCACTTGTCTTCAAACGAAAGCAGGCAATAATAATGGAGGGGCTTTTGGCCCTTAAAGTACTCATAACGCAGTACCCGCGCTTCTTTTTCGAAGGTCTCTCGGACCATGTCAGACATGATCGTCTCCCATTGAGCTTCCATTCCCGGCTTGATTTCGAGGTGAGCGAGGATCGTGGCCATATTTGTGAGCTCCCGTTCAGTCTGGCGATTTGACAATATTCAGATTCAATTCCAAGGTCCCCAACATAATGCCAGGTTGATGCAAAAAGGCGTTGTCGGTACCGTACCGAATACTATCGCAGCGCTCGACAAGGCGGGTCCACGCTATTTGTTGCTCCAACCGCGAAATACCCGCACCCGGACACACTCGCGGCCCTGCCGAAAAAGACAGATGCCGGCTGGCCGCCTTGCGGTCCAGCCTGAGATCCAGCGGGCAATCAAATTCGGCGGCGTCGATATTCGCTGCCGCCCACCTAAGGTGGAGCACTGACCCCCTTGGTACCTCGACGTCACCGAACATTTCATCCTGACTGGTGAGCCGGGTAGAGAGCCCCTGTGTGGGCGCTCTCAGTCTTAACGACTCCTCAATGAACACCCGGAGTAGATCTGGATCCTCCTTCAGAGCGGCAAAGCGCTCTGGTTGATCACAAATCAATTGGGCTTGCTGCTCCAGTGCATACTGCGTGGTCTCTAATCCGCCCAGCACCATTGCATAGACAATGCCGTTAATCTCGAGGTCGGTGAGTTTTCGGTCCAGTGCGCTATAAGTGACCTGAGTCAGAAAACTGATCATGTCATTGCCGGGCTTCACGCGCTTTGCTTTGACGACTTCCTGAACGTACTCCTTAAACCCTTCGAGCTTTTCAAACTGCGCGTTGAGTTGTTCGTTGGTGAGGCGATTTAAGTGGCCTGCCCCATAAACAAACGGCATGACCTGAGCTTCACCCCAAGCCGCCAGCTGAGGAATATCTGCTTCCGGAAAGCCCAGCACCTCGGCCATCACTTGCTGCGGCAGCGGTCGCGCGAAGGCCTGCACGAAGTCGATGTCGCCCTCACTCGGGAGCTGATCGATCAATGCATCCACACGCCGGGTAATCATGTCGCGATGACGTTCTGCACCCGGACCAACCCAAGGGTCGGTGAGTTCCTTTCGGTGTGCCCGCCACAACTCAACCGTGGGCCTCAGGGTGAGCATGGAAACCATCATCATATTGATGTAATCCATTTGCTCAGGCGGCGTGTCGGAGGCCGCCAATTGCTCGAGCATCAGCGAGGTAATTGGCGTAAAACGCAGCGGATCCTTGACTACCCGATTAATGTCGTCGTAGCGGCTAAGAATAAAGGCGTCGGTTTGGGGAGTGAGGCCCTCTCCTGCCAACCGGTGCACCGGCGCTTCGCGATGTAATATGGAGTAAGCGTCGTACCAGTGTTCCTGCGCACCGGCAGAAAACAGATCGACATCGTTAAGCTCATGCGGGCACGAGACGGTATTTGAGTGACTCTCTGGCGGTGTCATGGGTCGCCCTCCGCAGATCGAAACGACTGATCCGATGTATCGAACCCGAAATAGGGCCAAGGTGCAACACGGGCTCCTGTTTAGATCCGAACCGATATCAACCGGTTTTTGCTAATGCGGCTCAGAGGAATGCTGCCCTTATGCCGACCACTGGAGGGTTGCACGGATTCAATGGTAACCGCCCGGATACATTAGGCGCGGAATAGACTGGGCAGGATCACGCGGTTTGACCTCCCAGCGCATGATGAGCCAGCGAATCGCCCGTCTCTATATGATGGAACCAATCAAAATGGCTGACTGATGCTCCGCAATCAACATTTTTAGCGGAACGTGAGTAGAGTAAATCGTGAGCTGACACGGTACGCGTTTCAGTACTAACCCGAACTAGCCCAGACTGATTTGGCATAGAGCAATGTAAATGCGCACCCGAGAAAGCCATGATGTCACCAGGATGTATGACGATGGGCTCTGCCTCAGTGGGTGACGGCGGAGCCAGGCACTGTGGCAGCATGGGGTACCCTGTGCTCTTGTCACCCTTGAGGCGCTGCATCAGTTCCCGATAGCTCCATTCAGCACTGAGGTTTGGCACCGGCACATTCCACAGCGCTGGAAAAATCCCGATCGTTCGGTCGGCTGTCACAGGCCAAACAGGTGCCCACCAATTGATTTGTGCATGAATATTGGATCCCCATGTATCTCGATGCGCTGGCAAGTCGCGCATATATCGAGTTTTTGAAGCGTCGTCTGATGGTTGAAAACGCAGCTTAAAGTGGTCATAGAACACGGCAGAAATATCCACACCCGCCTCGAGCAATACCTGCTTATAAAGCCTTGCTACGTCGTCATGTTCCCTAACAATTTTTCGAGCAGAGCTAGCACGGTGTCGAAACTCTTCGGATTTCAGTATCGATTCCGCCAAACAAGGATCACTCAGGCCAACTTCTCGTTGAGTGATTTCACGGAGACAATCTACAAGCTCATGCATCGCTGGCATTGAGCGGTAAACTAATACAGCACCAGAAAAAATTGCGTTTGCACGGTCGCTATCATTCTCCGCGGAGGTGCGATAACGCAAATCGAGCCTTTTAGGCACAAGCCAAACCTCCATAACTTAATGTCAGTAGAACGACGTCAACTGATACGTTCAGTGGCAAACCTGTCTTATTCAGCAACGTCACGCATTGGGTTTAGCGCCACCACTTGCCAATTGAATCTCCTTGATTATTTATCAATGCAGATTTTTCTGAAGGCTCAGGAACGAGGGCCTATTAGGCGCTAAAGGGATGTACCCGGATAAATGCTGGGTAAATCAGATCGCCACCGAGCAGTGCTTTTTAGCCTGTAAACCATTAATTTATTGAGGGAAAAATTGGTCGGGACGGCAGGATTTGAACCTGCGACCACCACACCCCCAGTGTGGTGCGCTACCAGGCTGCGCTACGCCCCGAATCGACGCGAATCATACCCAAATTTGGTGGGGGTTTAAACCGAAGAAAGCAGCGTACGTGCTTTTTCTAGATCACTCAGACTCTCACGAATAGCCGCCTGTACTTCCACCGGCGTGGGATCACGGCGCTCGTTACTTAAACGTTGACGCGCACCACCGATAGTATAGCCCTGAGCATAAAGCAAACTGCGAATGGTACGCACTAACTCAACATCTTCGCGCTGGTAATAACGTCGATTGCCACGCCGCTTCACAGGGCTCAGCTGTGAGAACTCCTGCTCCCAATAACGCAGTACGTGCGGCTTGACGGCACACAGTTCGCTCACCTCACCAATGGTAAAGTAGCGCTTACCTGGAATAGCCGGCAACTCATCATTGTGGGTTGCATCAAACATCCGTTAGCCCTTCGTCACCCATGCTCAGATCCACTCTTTCTTTCAGCTTCTGGCCCGCTTTAAACGTCACGACTCGTCGCGCCAAAATCGGAATTTCTTCCCCTGTCTTCGGGTTTCGACCTGGCCGCTGCCGCTTATCCCGCAAATCAAAATTGCCAAAACCCGAGAGCTTCACCTGCTCGTTGTTCTCCAAGCACAATCGGATTTCCTCAAAGAACTGCTCCACTAACTCCTTGGCCTCACGCTTATTTAAGCCGAGGCGTTCATGAAGTCGATCAGCCATTTCGGATTTGGTTAGTGCGGTCATCTACTCAATCAGTGCCTCAGGCGAGCGCCCAACTTTTCTGTCAGAGAATCAATTACTTGAGCCAGCGCATTACTGACTTCCTCGTCAGTGAGAGTGCGACTTTGATCTCGGAAAGTCAAACCCATCGCGAGACTTTTCTCATTTTCCGCCACTCCCTCGCCCTCGTAGAGATCGAAGACGACAACGTCAGCTAAGTATTCCCCAGCCGCCGCCTTAACTAAGTCCACAGCCGCGCTGGCCGCAACCTGCTTATCGAGCACTACCGCAAGGTCCCGTCGCACCTCTGGATAACGTGAGATATCGTGATAATCAGGCATGGCGCGTTGCAGCACCTCCGCCAAATCTAACTCGGCGACAAATGTTTTGTCAGGCAAATCCAGCTCACTCGCCGCCGTGGGGTGCAACCGACCCATGACGCCTATCACGGAATCACCGAGCACCACCTCAGCGGTCTGTCCGTCGTGCAGACCTGCCCTAACGACAGACCGAAACGTGACTGGCTTAGCCGCTGCGGCGAGCAGTGCCTCGATCTCGCCTTTAAGATCATAAAAATCGACGGATTCAGATTGCGCAGACCAACCTTCTGGCGTGCGAGCGCCGCACAGAATGAGGGCTAAGGTCGGCGTTTGCATTAAGCCGTTAGCTTCGGGTAAAAAACGGAGCCCGGTCTCAAAAAAACGAACGCGCGTTATCTGGCGCTTAATGTTGTGCGCCGCGGCTCCCGCTAACCCGGGCAGCAAGGACGTTCGCATCACGGCAAGATCCGATGAGATGGGGTTTTTCAATGCAACCGGCACCCAATCAGGATCGAAAAGTGCTTGAGCAGCGGGGCTTACGAAGCTAAACGTAATCGCCTCATTGAAGCCTCTCGATACGAGTCGATGTCGGATATCAGCGAGGGAGGCCGTCGCTTCACTGTTCACGCCTGCTTGCGACGCTCCCTGAACCGGCAGTGTGGGGATATTGTCATAGCCAAAAATACGGGCTATCTCCTCGATCAGGTCTGCCTCAAGGCCCATGTCAAACCGCCAGCTCGGCGCGGTACAGCACCACTCTTGAGCGGCTGAGTCGACCACCACCTCAAACCCGAGTCCCTTGAGTATCCGCGTGACCTCGTCCGCTGGCACCTCAATGCCCAGCATTCCCTTAATAGCAGAGGCACGCAACGTTACGCCGGCCCGAACCGGTAAATGCTCGGTGGCAGAAATATCGGTAATCGGCCCCGGCTTTCCGCCGACCCACTCCATCAGTAGCGTCGTTGCACGCTCTATCGCACGATAAGGCAGTTCTGGATCAACGCCTCGCTCGTATCGATGAGATGCGTCGGTGTGCAACCCGCACTGCCGAGCGCGCCCAGCCATCAGCTCTGGCGTAAAAAAAGCGGCTTCGAGAAATAAGTGGCGGGTCTGCTGATCTACACCGCTCCCTTCACCCCCCATAATGCCGGCCATGGCAAGTGGCTTAACCTCATCCGCAATCATGAGCGTGCCCGCCGTCATCTCTCTCGATTGCCCGTCCAGTAAGGTCAGGGCCTCATTAGGCTGGGCCTCGCGCACAACAATACCGCCCTCTAAAGCCTCAAGGTTGAACGCATGCAGCGGCTGACCGATCTCCAACATCACATAATTGGTAATGTCGACTACGGGATCGATCGAGCGGATACCTGATCGTCTTAGCCGCTCAACCATAAACAGTGGGGTTGGCCGATTAATGTCGACGTCTCTGATAACCCGACCTAGGTACCGAGGACACTTTTCGGGGCTCAGCACAGTGACGGGGAAGGTCTCGTCGAGTGCAGGCTCAACCGGCGCGGTAGCCTCACCATTAAAAGGTAGATCGACGACGACCGCTAAATCCCTCGCCACGCCCAGCACACTCAAACAATCGGCCCGATTTGGCGTCAACCCAATTTCGATCAGTCGATCATCCAGATCGAGATACTCGGTAATGTCTGTGCCAACCGGCGCGTCAGATGCCAGTGCTAGCAGTCCATCGTGATCCTCTGAGAGCGTGAGTTCGGCAGCGGAGCACAGCATGCCTTGTGATTCAACGCCGCGGAGTTTGGCTTTCTTAATTTTCACACCACCCGGTAGCTTGTCTCCCGGCTGCGCCAACGGCGCCTTCAAGCCCACCTCGGCATTGGGCGCGCCACAGACTATTTGTACGATGTCACTCCCTGTGTTCACCGAGCAAACCTTAAGTTTGTCAGCATCTGGGTGCTGCTGTGCAGCGACAATCTCGGCCACGATCACACCACTCAACCCCTCTGCCAGCGGCGTCACGGCATCGACTTCAAGACCGGCCATCGTTAAACGGTGCGCTAATTCATCGGAATCTAGATCAGGGTTCACCCACTCGCGAAGCCAACTTTCAGATAAAATCATGTGGCCGCCTCATCGAAACTGAGAGAGAAAACGAAGGTCGTTTTCAAAGTTCAATCGCAGATCTCCAATGCCATAACGCAGCATCGCCAACCGCTCAACACCCATACCAAAGGCGAAACCAGGAAATCGCTCACCATCAATACCACTCATTTCGAGCACGCGCGGATGCACCATCCCGCAGCCCATTACTTCGAGCCACCCGGTCCCGCTACAAATACGACATCCCTCTCCCGCACACTTTACACACTGAATATCAACCTCGGCGGAGGGCTCAGTGAAAGGAAAGTAAGAGGGTCTAAAACGCACCGCCAGATCATCTTGCTCAAAGAACGCAGCCAAAAATTGCTGGATGATGCCCTTGAGTTGACCAAAGTTCACATTTTGATCGACTAACAACCCCTCTACCTGATGAAACATGGGCGAATGGGTCAGGTCGGAATCACACCGATAGACCCGTCCAGGGCAGATGACCCTAATCGGTGGCGCTAACCGCTCCATGGTACGTACCTGAACGCCTGAGGTATGAGTCCGCAACACGTGATTATCATCCACGTAAAAGGTGTCATGCATCGCCCGCGCCGGATGGTGCGCTGGAATATTGAGCGCTTCGAAATTGTGATAGTCGTCTTCGACCTCAGGCCCCTCCACGACATCGAAGCCTAGGGTGGCAAAAAACGCCGCCATGCGTTCTATGGTGCGCGTAATCGGATGCAACGAACCGGTTTGCTCACCGCGGCCTGGTAACGTCACATCAAGGCGTTCGTTGGCGAGTTGTTCGGCGAGCGCAGCCGACTGCAGTATCTGCTTGCGCTCACTGATCAAACTGTTGAGATGCTGTTTTAAGGCATTGATTTCAGCGCCCGCCTTCGGCCGCTCGCTTGCGTCTAACTGCCCCAGCGACTTTAACAAGTCAGTCACGCGGCCTTTCTTTCCCAGCAGCTCTACCCGCAATTTTTCCAGCGCAGAGGCATCTTCGGCAGACGAAATCGCAGTGGTGGCTTCTGCTTTTAAGGTATCAAGAGCTTGCATCGGCTTCCCAGTACAGGTTGATTCTTTGGCGCGTCCACACGAAAAAGGGAGACCATCGCCTCCCTCATCGTGACTCAATCAATAACAGAATACGCCAATCAAGCGGCCAATGCCGTGCGGGCACGTTCTACTACCGCAGCAAATGCCTCTTTGTCATAGACGGCGAGATCGGCCAGGACTCTTCGATCCAGCGCGATCTCTGCGCGCTTCAGCCCGTTGATCAGGCGGCTATAGGTCAAGCCATTGGCCCGAGACTGTGCGTTGATGCGGGTAATCCAGAGCGCTCTGAACTGACGCTTTCTCTGTCGTCGATCGCGATAAGCATACTGCCCCGCTTTCGTCACCGCTTGTTTAGCAACCCGAAATACTCTTGATCGGGCGCCATAATAGCCTTTGGCTTGCTTCAATATTTTTTTATGACGACGATGCGCCGTCACACCACGTTTTACGCGAGGCATAGGTCAGTACTCCTGAAAAAGGTAAGCGTTATTTGGCGCGCAGCATGCGATCAATCAAAACCTCATCCGATTTATGAATCATCGAAGTTCCCCGCAACTGGCGCTTACGCTTTGTGGTCATTTTGGTCAGGATGTGGCTTTTATGAGCGCTTTTGCGCTTATAACCACCTGCCGTTTTTTTAAACCGCTTGGCGGCCCCGCTGTGAATTTTTGCTTTCGGCATAGTTACTTCTCCGCATTGGCACGCATCGATTCAATCGATCGTGGTTGGCTTAATCGGAGGTTAGGGCATTCACGGGCCACTAACTCCGCTTTTTAACTCTATGTCTTCTTGCTGCGTGGGGCTAATACCATGGTCATCTGACGACCTTCCATCTTAGGGTACTGCTCCACTTGTGCCAGCTCAGTGAGATCCGCTTCTACACGTTTCATCATTTCCATACCAAGCTGTTGGTGAGCCATTTCACGTCCACGAAAACGCAGAGTAACTTTAGCTTTATCACCATTTTCCAAAAACCGAACCAAATTACGTAACTTAATATCATAGTCACCCTGGTCAGTTCCGGGTCGAAATTTCATTTCCTTTACTTGGGTGCGCTTGGCTTTCTTACGCTGAGCTGCCTTTTGCTTTTTGGACTCAAAGACATGCTTTCCGTAGTCCATGACCTTGCAGACTGGCGGGTCGTTCTCCGCCATCATGACTAGGTCCATGCCCGCTGCTTCTGCAGCCGCAGCCTCGGCATTAGACACGATGCCTACCTGCGTACCATCAAAATCAACCAGCCGTACTTTCTCAGCCGTGATCTGATCGTTGGTCAGTGCCTTTTTACTGCTGCTTTCGCTCTTAATATTGCCTCTCTCCCATTAAGGTTTTACTGCTGGAGGCTGTAAACGACATCACATCAGACAATCGGGCGCTTCCTCCAGTTAAACAGGGACGGGAGTTTACTGCCCGAAAGGCGGATTCACAAGCAAAAAAGAGGGGATCAATTAAGGCTTTCCGGCGCCCTGTCGTCGATAACGATCAGCGAGCCCTGACCGCGCATCGCCATAGGCTACCTATGCACTAGTACGCAATTCATCAGAGCCCGGGGGGTGTCTCGACGGCCCATATATTAGACGGCCCGGGCTGCTTGCGCCTGCTCTTCGTCCGCGGCGCGCATCCAATCGCGTGGCGTGCAATCGAAGCGTCGCTGGAAAAAACGACTGAAATTACCGGAGGTTGCATAACCCAGCTGCTCCGCAATCATTTGCATAGGGAAAATAGCGCTCTCAAGCAGCGGCAAACAGACGTCCGCTCGAACATCATCGACCATGTCAGAAAAACGGCAGGAAAGCTCCCGTTTATATCTGCGCTGCAAGGTGCGCTTATCGCAGTTCATGCGATGGGCTATGTTCTCGAGATCGCAGTCACCGGTTGCTAAGTGTGTTTGGATCCAACTGCAGGTCTCATTTCGCAATAACTGCTCTGAGGATTGTTCTCGATACCGCGCTAATTCAGCTTCAACCTGAGGCGGGTTGTCCACGTCTTGATTTTTCAGTGGGTTCGGAAGCAACAAACAAGAACGGGGAATCAATACCTCGGTTTGGGTTGCGCTGCGCTCGATGGGAATGCCCACAAACTGACTCGGCCAGTCGGCACCGACCTGCGAGGGCTTGAAGCGCAGGACCGTTGGCTTAAAACTGTCGCCAAGCAAATCGCGGAAACCAGCACAAAATTGCAATATTCCCATCGCTGCCAGCTGCTCAGACTGCCTGACAGATACCCCTGCAGGTCGGTCAATCCAGATGGCAAAGGACACATGGTCACCGCGCATGCTAGGTGTCCAATAAATCGGTTGCGCATGAAGGCAATTAAAGGTCAGCAGTACTTTGAGGGCGTCGGACACCGTTTCCGCACCTTCTATCATTGGCGCCATCAAACCGGCGCAATGCCTGCCCTGAATCTCAGCAAGTCGTAACATGGTGACATCTGACTCGACACAAAGCCCATCGAACACAGTCACGACGTCTTTCAAGTGCAACATCGGCGTCAAACGGTGCTCAAAAACTGCCGACTCAACCACAGCGGCGCAGCGACGGGAGAAGTCAGGACTGGGTGAAAGACTGTTTGCACCCCAAATGGCTGAGGTGCTGACTGAGTGCCCCATAGTGCTTACTCTTGCCTCTCTTTGTATAACGGCGCTTGTCTTGGCATAACGGCACTGGCTTAATCTGCAACAGTTAACCGAAAAAGATACCACACACCAACAAGCCTTTCCGCATCAAAATGGACATTTGTTGGCATAAAACTACGCGGGCCCTCCTGCGCGGGGGTGCCCAGCGCTTAGGCACTCAGGCATAATTCCCGGAACTATGCGCTGCAAGGGTTTCACTATGTTTCTCGGCCTTAATTGGGGCAAAACCAATCGCATTCACCCTAACAGCGCCCTCGGCACGCTGCATTACCCCGACCGAACTACGTTGCTGCAAAGCGCTTTCAAACCAATCAACGTGTTGGTGTTACTCGCCCAGATGGGTGCAGTACAAAACCTCGCAGCAGAGATCATGCCCATTACCCGCATTGAGTACGGCACAGTGGCGACGTACCACCGTGTTGAGTGGGATCATCCCCAACTGCCCATTAATATCCTACGGGGCGCACCACCGGCTGCCGTTGGGGACGGCAAAGGTGCGATGGCTGCTGCCAACTCATCAGACTCAAGCCAAACGCTTACGGAGGGTAGAGACGATCTCACTGGACAAGATGCACCGGAGACACTCTCCGCTGTCCTTTACGAGATCGATCTGGGAGAACAAGGCATGGTTTCGGTCATCAGCGCACAACTCAGCGTCAAACCCGGTCACTGTGCAGCCATCGAGCGGGGGCAGGACTATTTAAATTTGCGCCGGGTCCATCCTGAATTTTGCAATCCGGCTAATCAACCCCTAACGCCCGCACTCACGAGATACCATCGGGACATCGCAGCACTGTGCCAAACGACAAAAAATCAGCCGACTGAGGCAGACAAGGTGGACGAGACTGCTCGTCATATCGCTCAAGTGAGCATGCTGTGCGACGGGTGATGCTTACCAACGCCCGTCACCACTTATCAGTTAATGATCAGGTAGCGTGATCGCGACCCTTGCGTCCTTCTGATACCGCTAACGTCTCCAGGAACTCATCCAGCGAGAGGATGCCCAAGTCCTGGCCATGACGGGCACGCACCGACACACTACCGGACTCCATCTCTTTATCGCCAACCACCACTACATAGGGCACCTTGCCCATCTCTAGCTCACGGATCTTAAAGCCGATTTTTTCATTGCGTAGATCGGTCTCGACGCGATAACCCGCTTCTTGAAGCTGCGCCGCGACCTGGCGAGCGTAGTCTGATTGCTTGTCGGTGATATTGACTACCACAGCCTGACGGGGTGCCAGCCAAACGGGAAACGCGCCCTCATAGTGCTCAATCAATATGCCAATAAAGCGCTCAAAAGAGCCCAATACCGCGCGATGAAGCATCACCGGTATTTTGCGGCTACCGTCCTCGGCAACATATTGCGCATCCAGACGACCCGGCATCGAAAAATCCACCTGTATGGTACCCAATTGCCAAACCCGTCCAATACAATCCTTCAAAGAAAACTCGATTTTGGGACCATAGAAGGCGCCCTCTCCGGGCAACTCTTCCCATGGCAAACCCTGCGCATTCAGCGCCTCGGCTAGAGCCGCCTCAGCGCGATCCCAATCCTCATCGGTGCCCACTCGCTGGGATGGCCTCGTCGAAAGGCGATAGATCACTTCGCTGAAACCAAAGTCCGCATAGACCTCGTGCAACATGTCAATAAACTGCGACACTTCGGGCTGAATTTGTTCCTCTGTGCAAAAAATATGGGCATCGTCCTGCGTAAAGCCACGCACACGCATAATCCCGTGCAGTGAGCCGGAGGGTTCATTGCGATGACAACTGCCAAACTCAGCAAGGCGCAAGGGCAGATCACGGTAAGACTTGAGTCCCTGATTGAAGACCTGCACGTGGCAGGGGCAGTTCATTGGTTTTACCGCAAACTGACGCTCTTCAGTCTCTAACGTAAACATCCCCTCCGCGAACTTGTCTGCATGACCGGAGCGTTGCCAAAGGCTAATATCCACAACCTGAGGCGTTTTGATCTCTTGATAGTCGTAAGCGTGTTGCTTCTCACGCATATAGCGTTCGATGGTCTGATAAATGGTCCAACCAGCAGGATGCCAAAACACCATGCCCGGCGCTTCTTCCTGAGTGTGAAACAGATTGAGTTTTTTGGCGATCTTACGGTGATCCCGCTTCTCGGCTTCGGCGATGCGATTGAGATAGGCTTTTAGCTGCTTCTTATTGGGCCATGCGGTGCCGTAAATGCGCTGTAACATGGCTATTATTGCATCGCCGCGCCAATAAGCCCCTGCCACCTTGGTCAATTTAAAGGCCTGCAATTTGCCCGTGCTGGGTACATGGGGACCGCGACACAAATCCATCCACTCACCCTGCCGATAGATCGAGATCTCCTCGTCCTCGGGCAAGTCCTCGATGATTTGGACTTTATAATGCTCCCCCATGTTGCGGAAGATTTCGATCGCTTTATCGCGCGGGGCCACAATCCGCTCAACGCTCAAATCGTCGGCGGCGAGCTCGACCATGCGCGCCTCAATTTTATCGAGATCCTCGAGCGTAAAATTATGACCCGATGCAAAATCGTAGTAGAAACCATCCTCGACTGTTGGACCAATCGTAACCTGAGTGCCGGGGAATAATTGCTGCACGGCTTGCGCCAGCAAATGGGCGGTTGAGTGCCGAATAATCTCGATCGCGGCGTCGTCTCGGTCAGTCACAATACTGAGGGAGACATCACCATTGATGACATAAGAGGTGTCGACCTCGCGACCATCGACGACCCCAGCGAGCGCGGCCTTCGCAAGGCCGGCGCCAATGTCTGCAGCAACATCATGCACGCTAATTGACGCATCAAAATTGCGTTCAGAACCATCAGGAAGGGTAATAACAGGCATGAGCACTCCTTATCCAGTGGCGGCCGTTACCAGAGGCCGCGTGCGAAGACGTGAAGTGTGTCAGAGCGAGGCTGAAATGCAATGTGCAAAGTTACGAGACGAATCGGACGGAACGCTTACAACCAAACGGCTCAGCGATCGCCGTTGGTGGCTAGCTGACAAATGCGGCCTGTTTCAATTCGGTGACCACATCTCGCAGCGATGCTGCCTCTTCGAACTCTAAATTCTTAGCGTGGTCGAGCATTTTTTGCTCAAGATCCGCAATCTTCCGGCCCAACGCCGCCGGACTCAAGTTCATATCAGCCGCCAATGCCGCGCGATCACCCGCTGCGGCACGACCTTTGCCGCCTTTTGCCTTGGTGGGCATCCGCCGCGCTCCCTCGAGGATATCCTGTACCGATTTGTGAATCCCTTGAGGCGTAATATTGTGCGCTTTGTTGTGGGCGATTTGCTTTTCACGCCGCCGCGCAGTTTCTGCAATGGCTCGGGTCATAGAGCCTGTCTCTCGATCCGCATAGAGAATCGCACGGCCATCGATGTGTCGGGCAGCGCGGCCCATTGTTTGAATCAGAGACCGATCACTGCGCAAGAAGCCTTCTTTATCCGCATCCAAAATGGCAACCAACGACACCTCGGGCATATCGAGGCCCTCTCTCAACAAATTAATACCGACCAGCACATCGAACTCACCCAGACGTAAATCACGGATAATCTCCACTCTTTCTACCGTATCGATATCAGAATGCAGATAGCGCACCCGCACACCGTGTGCTCCGCAAGGAACTCAGTGAGGTCCTCCGCCATGCGCTTCGTTAGAGTGGTTACTAGCACTCGATCTCCGGCGGCGACGGTTATGTGAATTTCTGACAGCAGATCATCAACCTGCGTTCTCGCCGGTCTGATTTCGACTGGAGGGTCCAGCAGACCGGTGGGCCTCACGACTTGCTCTACCGTTTGGCCTGAGTGTTCTGCCTCATACGCTCCCGGGGTCGCCGAAACATAAACGGCTTGTGGACAAAGAACTTCCCATTCTTCGAATTTGAGTGGTCGATTATCCAGTGCTGAGGGCAGCCGAAAACCATATTCCACTAGCGTCTCTTTGCGACTGCGATCCCCTTTATACATCCCACCAATCTGTGGAATGGTCACGTGAGATTCGTCGATTAAAACCAGCGCATTAGAAGGGATATACTCGAACAAGGTGGGCGGCGCCTCACCGGGCGCTCGACCCGATAGGTAGCGCGAGTAATTTTCAATTCCCTGGCAATACCCCAGCTCTCGGATCATCTCAATGTCATAGCGCGTGCGCTGCTGGATACGCTGTGCCTCGAGCAACTTTTCCTGCTCTTTGAGTTGCTTCACTCGCGCAGCAAGCTCCTCCTCAATGAGGTCAATCGCACCCAGCATCGTGTCTCTTGAGGCCACATAGTGGCTCTTAGGGAAAATGGTGACGCGTGGCAGGCGTTCTTCAATCGCGCCCGTCAGTGGGTCAAAAGAACAAAGATTCTCGATCTCCTCATCGAATAGCTCAATCCGAATAGCCAGCTCACCCGATTCAGCCGGAAAGATATCGATCACGTCGCCTCTGACGCGATAGGTCCCTCTTTTGAAATCGATGTCATTGCGTGTGTACTGGAGTTCAGCGAGCTGCCTCAACACACCGCGCTGATCGATAATCTCGCCTCGTGAGAGGTGCATCACCATTTTGAAATACGACTGGGGGTCTCCCAGGCCATAAATAGACGAAACTGTCGAAACGACTAAGCAGTCCTTACGTTCCAGCAGCGCCTTGGTCGCGGACAAGCGCATTTGTTCGATGTGATCATTAACCTGCGCATCTTTCTCAATAAAGGTATCGGACGACGGGACATAGGCCTCGGGCTGATAATAGTCATAGTACGAGACAAAATACTCGACGGCGTTGTGAGGGAAAAACTCTTTAAATTCGCCATAAAGCTGGGCAGCCAATGTTTTGTTGTGCGCCATGACAATGGTGGGACGTTGCAGGGCTTGCACCATGTTGGCCATGGTGAACGTTTTACCCGAACCGGTCACACCCAGTAAGGTCTGAGATGCCAGCCCCGAATTAGCTCCAGCGATCAACTGCTCAATCGCGGCCGGCTGGTCTCCCGCTGGCGAATAGCTTGATTGGAGTTCAAAAGGTCGCGTCACGGCAGGTAAATCGCTCAAAATTGTAGGATAACGGATCTAGCAACGAATAGGTTTGATTAGATCAGAGGTTGACGGCCCGAAAACGGCCTGTGTACACTTCGCACCTCTTTGAGAGACCCTTCCGTCTTAGCTCAGTTGGTAGAGCAGCTGACTGTTAATCAGCGGGTCGCTGGTTCGAGCCCAGCAGACGGAGCCATATTCAAAGTAGTACGACCATGTATATCAGTCACTTCGGTGGCTGTTATGCATGGCACTCTCTTCCCGAAGCTTCACGAAGTTTCAAAGCAACCTCCACAGCACTTCTCAAAGCGCCCCTCAAACATCGCTCTCGGTAAAGCAATCCTTCGAAAGACCCCGCATATGAGTCGTTAAAGCACCTCGCTATATCGGAGTTCTTTTGTGAGCCGCTTGCCGTACCTTCGCTGTCGACGCCTCGCCTTGGCGGGAGTGGCTCGCCATCCCTGCCGTTTATCGGTAACCAATTCATCGAGATCATCCGCTGAGGTAGCGCGGGTTCCGTCTTTTTCATAAGTTCTTCGTGACATGCACGCACTATAGCCAACTGGTGGAACGCACGACCGGTGGTCGAGTGTTCTGCTAGCCGATTAAACCTGGGGCGATGACGTCCGTCTAAGACGCAGACTTAAGCTTTGCTCACCAAGCAGCATTTCTCAGCCACCGTGGAGCAGACAGAGCTCCGTTGTCGAGGCCGCACGATGGTGCACCTTTTTTGCCCCCATTTCTTAATCTATTCGTCGGCGTCCTCAGGCGCCGCTGGCGTATCGCTCACCCCAGACGCTTCAGTAGGCGCCTCAGCCAATTCCTTGGCTGGTGTCTCAGCGTCATCTGCAGGCAAGCAAGCCACAGCAGGCTCGACCCGCATATCCCCCGTCGCCTCCCAACTGGGAATATGGTCGGCGATCTCGGTATACCTAAGGGTCGCGTCACTCATTAGTGTTACTTGTAGGGCACGCCGTCTGATCTCTGGCGCGCCCCCGGCAGCAGAAATGCCAGGGGTATCCTTGGGTCGAAACAAAAACACATGGACGGGCTCGCCCAGCGGCAATGGTTTACTCGCCCCCTTGTCAGACGCCCTCACGCCCCCCAAAAATTGTTTTGCGCCGGGAATATCGTTGTAACTCGGGCATCCGGCACTGGCATCAAAAAACTTAAACTTGCTATTGAATGCCCCGCCTTCGATTGACACCCTCAAAGTGGCATTGTCCGCTAGTGAGGCGCCAGAACCACACATGAGCACTGCCGCTAGGCACCAAAGGGTTGCCTTGCTACTACTTTGCCGATGCCTCATTTTTCATCTCTCCGTCGACACTACCCAACCGTAAAATAAACCCGCTCGCACATCCACCCTCATCGCTGCCACGTCGAGCGACTCTGCATGCTCCAGCCCACCGCTATCCTTCAGCTCACCACTTTGCTTCTCTGGCCGGCAAAAAACCCGGGCAAACCCCAGCTATCTGAGTGTACTCAGTCTGACAGCGTGTGGTTAACTTATGATCAGGCGTCTAAGGAGACACACTGACTATGGATACCATTAGCTGGGATGAATTTGCACGGGTGGAGTTGCGGGTCGGCACGGTCGTCTCTGCCGAGGTGTTCGAAAACGCGCGCAACCCCGCCTACATCCTACACATCGATTGTGGCGCCGAACTGGGGATCCTCAAGTCCAGCGCACAAATCACCGATCTCTATGAGCCCGATGACTTAATCGATCGACAAGTCGTCTGCGTCGTGAACTTTCCGCCGAAACAGATTGGCCACATCCAGTCTCAATGCTTAGTGACTGGGTTTCCTCAAGAAGACGGCTCTGTCGTGTTGATCGCTCCCGACCAACCCGTTGCGAATGGACTCCGATTATCTTGATGCCTGTGGCGTCGACTCGCAACACTGCGCCAGGCAGCCGCCGCTCAGTGCGTTTTGCTGTTGCTGTTTGATTTTCTTCCTGACCCGATTCACTGCGCTTCGATGCTGTTTTGCTTCTGTCGCTTCAGTTTTTACGCACCAACATCGACCCGTATGCCACTGACCATCACGCTAAGATCTTATCGAGCAGCGACGTGACGTGCTGTGTGTCCGCAACCGACTTCACCAGTGAAGAACACAAATTAACCATCGCCAGCGGCGGTCTACTCGCACGCTCATAACACGCCACTGCGTCACCTCGCTCGCCAACCCATTCCGCTAACAATACCGGACTCACGGCGCCCGCCTCAGGCACTAACGTGAAATCAGCCAAGCTATTCAGGGTTTTCAACAGCTTCGGACCAATCATCTGAGGAGCAATGCGGGTGGGATCCGCTCGGTCAATAATGGACTCGGATAAATAGGCGAGAAAAGCGAGCACGGGCGACGCCGCCGTGAAGCCCATGAAAGCATTGTGAGGCGAACAATACGTGCGCCACCGACCTTGGGCATTTTTTTGCACCCAGCACTCTTCGCCAAAAAAAGTATGTTCGGTGGTAGGGAGCCGCCACGACGGATCAAGACACAACGAGTCGGCATCGATCCAAACAACCAGTCCACCACGCTGTGAGAGGACTGATTCAATCCAACGCAAGCGCGCTAGATCGGCCAAGACGGGAGTGCGACCCATCAATTTTTTTCGCCGCTCGGGAGCCACCCAATCAAACAGGTCATCGGCAAGGGTTTCGTACCCATACCCTGATCCAGCCGCCCATTGCTCCACCGAACCCATGCACCGACTGACCCAGACGGGTCGATCACTTGGCGCAGATTGTAAAATCGTCACGGTGTGCATACGGACTGCCCAACAAACCTAATCAAGACCCAGATTATTCGCTAAACCCGTCACAACCGGCACATTAGGCGTGAGCGCTCCAATCTGCCCCTCGCGACGCAACCAGCGGGATACAACGTCCCATATCGCCTCGCCCTGCGTTTTTTGTATCGACGCCCAGCCCGCCACTTTATAAGTTTTATCAGCTTCAATCGGTTCACCGTTGAGTGATAAATCAGTAATGCGCGAACCGACTGATGCCAACGGCGCGATGGCATACTGCAACCCCGCCAACCCGAACCATGTCACCACCTTGCTGATAGAATGGATCAGGGTTAAACAGGTTATCAGCCACATCCTCTAGAACAACATGCAAGAATTCACCGGTCATTTCTGTACGGTATGCTTCACCGTAACTCATCGAAGTGACGTTCCAAATATCTTCACGGGTGATATTCTGACCAGGCAAAATAGATGGCCCCCAACGCACACCTGGTGACAATGCAATGGCGCATCCATTTCTTCCATTAGCGCGTCACAAATCAATTGATCCACACTGCCGTTGAAATTACCGCGTCGGTACAGCAGCGCATCAGTTTTTGCCAACGGCTCGTTCAGCTGAGTCAAAAAAGGCGCCCTGATACGTGCAATCAACGCCTCCATGTCTGAATCGGGGGGTAGTAGCTCCGCAAAGACTGGCAACAGCTCGTAGGACCAATCTCGGATTCGTCCACCGCGCACCGCGAAGTCGAGTACGCCGATAAACTTGCCATTCGAACCTGCATTGGTCACTAACGTAACGCCGCCGGGATTAGCGATCTCAAGCGCCCGAGGTATCGCGTCATGCGTATGACCTCCCAAAATGGCATCGATACCGGTCAGGCGTGACGCTAACTTGATATCAGTGTCCGCACCATTGTGCGACAGTAACACCACCACTTGCGCACCCGCTGCTTTGACCTCATTCACCTTTTCTTGCAGCTCACGCTCTTGGATCCCAAAAGTCCAGTCGGGCGTAAAGTAAGCGGGGTTAGCGATAGGCGTGTAGGGAAAAGCCTGACCGATAATGGCGACCGGCACACCATTCATCTCTCGCAAGGTGTGGCTTGCAAAAATCGGGTCACCAAAATCCATGTCCTTCACATTGTGAGCGATAAACTCGACCTGGCCCTTCAGTTCGTTATCGAGAATATCCATCACGCGCTCAGCACCTAAGGTGAATTCCCAATGCCCTGTCATGATATCGACGCCCAGCAATTGGCTGGCATCGACCATATCTTGACCCTTTGTCCACAATGCTGTGGCCGATCCTTGCCACAGATCGCCCCCATCGAGCAGCAAGGCACCGGGCCGATCCGCACGCAGTCTTTTTATCAGCGTGGCAAGGTGGGAAAAGCCACCCACGCGACCGTACTGCGCTGCGGCGGCGACATAATCGAGGTGGCTTAGCGCATGCGCAGTGCGCGATCCCGGCGCGATCGTAAAATGCTTCAGTAACGCTTCTCCCACCAAGTGAGGCGGTCGATTGAGAGCCCCGTGAACACCAATATTCACTGCGGGTTCGCGGTAGTGCACGGGCAATAGCTGCGCATGCACATCGGTGATATGCATCAGGTGAACGTTGCCTATCGTGGGGATAGAATAAGGATCCGAGGGCGCCTCGGAGGTACGCGCTATCGAAGGTAACGGCAGCCCCGATGCGGCGGCAAGCGCCAACATCTGGTGGAACTCGCGCCGTTTAATGGGCGCTACTCGATCCTTCGGTGGGTGGATTCACCGATGAGTTTGGGTCTAACAGAAATGCCATAACATCCTTGAGTTGCTGTTCAGTCAATATTTTTTGCGCGCCGAAGCGCGGCATATGCGAACAAAGGTTAAAGGCGTGAGTATCCCACAACTTGGTCCAGGTATAACGCAGCATGGCGTCGGATTGGCCTCGCAAACCATATTGCGTCAACGAGGGCCCCAGCGTTCCGTACGCCACTTCTGTCGGTGCCAACTGGTGACAGGCGTAACAGTTACCCCCATTGGCAATACTCGGATCATCGTTGGACTGCAGGCCTCGCCCACTCGCAGCCACCGCTGCGCCGCGCTGCCAATCACCCAGAAAATTTCCGTCCTCTGGGAACACGACGGCATTTAATCGCTCCTGACGGAGGGCCATCGAGATGTCGTCGTCAACTCGCTCATCACGCGGCTGACTACATCGTTGTTGCAAGGGGTCCTGCTCCAACCTCAGCAACGTCGCCTGACCGCTGTCTGAGAACGAAGCGTGTATCACGGACGCCAGATCTTCCGACAGCGCTACCGGAGCGACCCCAATCCACACCACTAAAGTGATCCTGCGAAGCGTCGCCCTCATCGCTTTAACCCCGGCGCTGTCATGACGCCACCCGCTGCATTGACTGCCATATAAGTTTGCAACGCAATGCTCACCTCAGACCCAAATGTCAGTCCCGGCCAACGCTGCTGCCGAAAGCAATCTTGAAGCCGCCAACCCATCGTTCTCACCAACCCTTGTGACATGCGATACGCAGGCCAACTGCCATAAGCCTCAGCAACCTCGGTATGCTCTGTGAGGTTCGGTAACTGTTGCAGCCGTATTCGCTTGTTTGATTGCTCGTGACAAGTCGCACAAGAAAAATCATGCGGCCCTGCGCGATAAAAGAAAATCTCTTCGCCGATGGCATACATCGCCCGTTCTTTGGGATGTCCCTGTTCAGGCGCGATGGACCACCCCCTCAGACTCGGCCGCGAGCCAAGTCACTAATGCTTCCAATTCGGTGCCAAAATCACCTCTCAGCGAGTAAGGCTTGGCAGTCGTCACTGTGCGATCCCGGCCCTGCAGCGTCTCCATGCAGTGAATTAATCGCGTCTCAATATCCATCACGCGGTCGGTATCGGCGAAATAACGCGGAAACTGTGCATAGGCACCTCGGGTGACGCCAGCACCCAGGCCAAGATCACACGCTTCCAGTGTCGCAGCGCTGGGACCCTGAGATTGGACCCAGAACTCCTGTCCCTCATCAATCACGAAAATGGCAGGATTATCATCGCCCATCAAATCCCGGTATTGATCAAAAATGCCCTCATCAGCCCAGGCAGGGACGACCATCAACAGCAGGCACCACCGCGGTATCATCATCACAAGATGGTACAAAGTGATTGCGTTATCGGATTGTCGTCTCACCCTCGCCCGTGCCTCCCTGATTGTCGGTCCACACCACCCGCACCGCATCACCTGCTTGACCGCCTTGAAAGCGCACGCCTAAAAAGGGATTGGCCGACACAGCGGCGCCCCAATGCGCCTGCATGACCGTTTGATCACCATGCAACACCGCGACTTCTGTAATGAAGTGTGCAGGAATAGACTCCCCGGCCTGATCTTTGCGCATTCCCGTTTCCATGGGGTGACGCATCAACGCTTTGACCTCTGTCAGTTCGCCTTTCTTCTGCGCACGAATTTTTATTCGACCTGCCATTGTGATCTCCTCAGCCGCCACAGCCACCAAGAGTGACTTTGGTCTCTCTCGATGCCATGAATAATTGTCCGTCAGACTCAACGACCGCATAGAGATTGCCGGTTTGAGCCACCTTTGACGCGAGTTTCGATATAAACCTCGGTGCCCGGAGCAATGTCAAAAACCGCGGCCAGTGGATTGGGATTCATTTCCACCAATACCGAGACTTTGCTCACGTTAGGCAAAACGGTTTGATCTACCTCGACACGAATCGGCACCACAGCACCGTTTTCAGCAATATCAGGCGTCGTAAAGATAACCCCCTCATGCCGTGTTGGGGTCTCCCCCAGTGCCATCAACGCCTGATCGAGCGCTGTCGCGTCGAAAGCCGCCTCCGGACGGATCACAGCTGACCAAACACGCCCAGGCAGTGCCGCTGCAGCACTCAACATCACACTCCAGCCGCAGCCAAGCTCGGCGCGAGATCCCATTTGAATCGACCCTTGTCATCGTCTCAATCACTCCTTTCTGATTCTTCACCTGAGGTTAACCAGGCCACAATCTGTTGCAGCGCGTCGTCACCCACTGCGGGCATGGGCGGCATAGGCATAGCCCCCCAAACGCCGGCGCCACCATTCACTATCGTTGTCACGCAAATAGGCAGCGTGCTCCTGCCCGGCGTACTTCGCTCGGATGGCATCAAAACCAGGCCCGATGAAGCTGATCCGCCATTTGATGACAACCGGCGCAGCCACCTGCTCTGAGCGCGGCATCGGGCGCCATCGGCACCTCGGCAACCGCACTGGCCGATGCAATCGGCTCAGGCCCCGTCTCGGTCCATAGACCGGGAAAAGGCCCCCAGCTACGCACCTGCTCGGCGAGATTCCCGTGAGCATTCATTGCGTAGGCAGGTAGGAATGACGTCACACTCATTGCTACGTCGCAGTCAGCGGTGCAGGACGAGCCACTCACATCCGGCAGACCCGATACCGACCATAGACCATGGTCCTTGGCTCATGCCATTTCGGTTGGGCATCCGCGCCTGAGTCTCCGTCATGTTGGTGTCTGAGAGCGTAAAGTCTTCGTCGACCACGTAGCCCAGATTTAAGATATAAGCGACTACCGCGTAGACCTCATCGGGCGTCAGAGATTTGGGCGCGTTCCATGGCATAGCGCGATAGATATAGTCCCAGAGAGTCGACAAGGTCGGCACCTTCATCAAGGTGGTCCGGGTCACAGCGGGGTCGTTGAGTGAGGCCACCCGGCCGTAGCGATGTCCTCCTCAGTAATATTACCCAGCACCAGCGGTGCAAAAACCTCATTGGAATCGCCGAAATCACCATGGCAAGAGGCGCACTGCGCCAACCAGACCTCCTCTCCCGCCCAGACGTCACCGCTGCCTGGCGGCAATCCAGCGAAATCAGGGACGCACGTCGATATCCCAGGCAACACCTCATTATCAGTCGCAGAGTCTACCCAAAGCGGCGACGCCCTCGGGCATCGCCATCGTCGACGATGGCATGAATAACATGGGGAGCAAAAGGATCGCGGCTCTAGCCCAGCTGGACATTATGCACCTCACCGTCACTGCCGACCCGCCAGGTCTGTATAGCATTGTTGTGGTAGACGGATCGCGTGCCGCGTACCTCTACCAGCTGTGCGCGGCTGGGCTGAATATAGCCGCTGCTGTCCGTCACTCGGGACTGCAGCATCGCCTCGTTGCCCTGCCAGACCCAGTCAAAGTGAAAACGGGTCAGGGCCTTGGGCAAGAGCGGGCCCTCGAGCCGAGCTTCCGCCAATTGCGTCCTCCGTCAACAGATACCTCGACCCGCTCCACCGTGCCGCGGCCACTCCAGGCTAAGCCAGTAATGTCGTAGTAGCCCTGCGTCAATAACTTTTGCCCACCCGAGGGCGCCGTGATCACCGACTTCGCCTCCTGAATAGAGGTGTACTGTCGGTGGGTACCATCGGGCATTAAATCAACATAGTGCGCTACTTCGTCTTTGGTGGCCCCAGGGCGCATTACCCACCTCGAGTCGACGCAGCCACTTGACCCATGACACGCCCTGCACACCAGGCACCACAAGGCGCAGCGGATATCCGTTTTCAGGGCGCAACATCTCGCCATTTTGACCATACGCCACCAGCGCATCGTCTAATGCGTTCTCCAAATTGATGGTGCGCGTCATGCTGGAGCCGTCAGCACCTTCGGCCAGCAAGACGGTGGCGCGTTTACGATCGAAACCCGCGCGCTCCAGCAATAAGGAGACCGGGACACCGGTGAATTCGGAGGCTGACAACATGCCGTGGCTGTACTGCACGGTTGGCACCGCCACGTTACCCCACTCGAGCCCCGTATTGGCGCCACACTCAAGGAAGTGGATGCGCGACACGCTGGGCATGCGGAGCAGTTCTTCCATGGTGAATACCAGCGGCGTCTCTACCAGGCCGTTGATCATCAATCTGTGTCGTCGCGGATCGATGTCGACCCACCCTTGATGATGGCGCTCGAAGTGCAGACCGCTCGGGGTGATCATGCCAAACAAATTCTGTAAGGGCGTAAACGCAACGCTTGCCTGATTGGTTTGAGTCAGACCGGGGCTTTGTCGCTTAATCACCTGAGCTTCAAAGGGGATGGCTGGCCATAGGGGGTTGTCACCACCGGCTTGCCTAAGGTCCGACTCCAACTCGGCAGGGTCAGTATGTCGGGGTCATCTGCAGCGTGAATGGGCGCGATTGCAGTAGCAGTAGCGGCGGCCAAAGCCCCCTTCAATAGCTGTCTGCGAGCCGTATTCACACCACCTAGATGGATTTCATCAACCAAATCCGCGTCTAAAAATGACTCGGGAGCCGGCGCTAAGCGTCCTCTTTCTTGATTGTCTCGGCTTGTCACGCTGCTTCCCCCACCAATCGGGCATCCTCTGATCGGGATAGTGATTGGATTGCACTGCGATGCGATATTCTTTTAAAGAATAACACTATGCTAATGTGTCACCGCTGCGCTAGCAACCGGCCTGACACCAACTCAACCAACACGCTATCGAGCCGCCTTGTTGGTGACTACAATGGTTGTCGACTGCTGGGGCTACGAATCCCGATACAGCATCAAAACAATCGCTTAAGGTGTTTCATCTCGATACCGATAAGCCATTCAGCTAGGAGCAGGTCATGTCTCGTTCTGTCTTGACGCCACTCGCACTATTGCTTTTGTTGCTTGCGCCTTGGTCATCGCATGGCAGCGACGCCGATCGCTATGGCGTCGTATTTCATGTGGATTCTGACACTAAGATGAATCACATGCTGAGACAGGTTGGACGACACCACGCCGCCAATCATGCCATGCCAACCCGAGTCATTCTCATCGCAGAGGGTGTCAAAGCCGCACTCGACAACGCCACTGATTCGAACGGAGGCGCTTACAGCGCCCAAATGGAGCAACTCATTGCTGCCGGCATCCGTATCTTTGCCTGCGAAACGACGTTGACCAGCTATGACCTCAGCGCAGACGATTTGGCATTGGGGGTAGAGACAATCCCTTCAGGTGTCGCGGAGTTAGCGCGCCTTCAAGTCAGCCATCAATGGGCCTACATCAAACTATGATCCAT
>CAJJBO010000038.1 GCA_905182485.1 uncultured Luminiphilus sp. | reverse complement strand
GAGCCTCATTACGCTGCCTTGTTATCGCTGGAACCGTTGTGTAGTGGTACCCCAAGGGCATCCGCTTGCCGAGCTTCAACATTGTTCCTTGGAAGCGATTGCTGAACACCCCATCGTGACCTATACAACCGGATTCACAGGTCGCACGAAGTTAGACGAGGCCTTTAATGATAGAGGCTTGCAGCCTAAAGTCGTTTTTACCGCAGTCGACGCCGATGTCATCAAAACCTATGTTCGGCTTGGTTTGGGGATTGGCCTGATTGCGGGCATGGCCTACGACGAGCAGCTGGATCATGATCTTGTGAAGATTGATGCCTCGCATTTGTTTGCCAGCTCTGTGACCAGTCTTGGATTCCGCAAGGGAACCTTTTTGCGTGGCTATATGCACGATTTCATACATGAGCTGGCGCCGCACTTGGGGCGGGAGTTGGTTCAGGAGGCGCTATCTCGGGCGAAGCTGATTGATAGAGTCGCCTTATACGAGGGTATCGAACTTCCTGAGCATTAATGAGGTGCCTCTAAGGCCTTCATAATCGGTCCGATTTTATCGAGTGTTTCCTGATATTCGGCCTCCCAGTGAGAGCTGGCAGTGATGCCGCCGCCGCCCCAGCAATAAAGTGAGGTGCCTTTGGCCTCGAGCGTGCGGATGGCAATACTGCTTTGCAGCCAGCCATCACCGGTCATCGCAAACAGTGAGCCGCAATAGGCCCCTCGAGCATGTGGCTCGAGTTCGGCGATGATTTCGACCGCCCGCTTTTTGGGTGCGCCGGTAATCGAGCCGCCGGGTGATGAGGCAATCATGACGTTGCCAGCGCTGATGCCGCTGGCAAGCCGCCCGGTAATCGTGCTAATCAAGTGATGGACATTGTCAAAGCTATAGAGACCGCACAGCTCAGTGACTTTGACAGAGCCCGGCTCACAGAACCGACCTAAGTCATTGCGCAGGAGATCGGTGATCATGACATTCTCGGCGCGATCTTTATCTGAGCTCAGCAGTGAGACGGCTGATGCCCGGTCGGCAGTCACATCAAGATGGCGAGCAGAGGTGCCTTTGATGGGCTGTGTCGTGATTACGCCATCATGGACTTGTAAGAAGCGCTCGGGGGAGAGTGAGAGGATCGTGTGATCCTCTCCATGGCGCAAGAAGCCAGAGAAGCCCCCCGCCAGGTTGTCTCTCACTGCCTGATAAGCCGCCCAAGTATCCCCTTGCAGCGTTGCTTTGAATCGCTGTGCATAGTTCACCTGGTAGCAATCGCCCGCAACAATGTAGTCCTGTATGCGTCGTATGGCGTCGCGGTAATCAGTTTTGCTGATGGAGGGCTCAAAGGGTGCAGTGATCGAAAAGGCGGTTTGGTACTTGGCTTCGCCACCCTGCAACGCGTCAGTGCCATTCTGCAGAATGGCACTGACGGCGTGCCGAGTGGCTTTGGGACAGTCGGTGTGGAAAACCACCTGAGTCGAACGCGCGGCGAAATCCGACACCATCACCCAGTGGTAAATATGCGCTGCTGATGCGCCAGTCTCCGCAGCCTCGCCAATGAGATAACGGGCGGGGGTATCGTAATCGAGGTGACCGATGGCGAGGCAGCCCCCCATGCTATCCGAGGATTGCGCGGCCTCATCCGAGTGGTGGGCGTGAGCGAGCGCTGCTTCGATTGCTGCCATCCAACGGCTCATATCATCTGAATAATGCTGCAAGGTATGGCGGGCACTTGGTAAGGCGGTGAGCAATTCTCGCTCGGTGCCACCGGTTTGATTACCACTATCTAGGTAGGCAAAGCCGGGCAAGTGAGCAAACAAGCCCGCCCATTCGACCAAGCTAGCCTCATAAGGCAGTGAAACGATGCGCTCTGTTAGCGACATAAATAACCCTTTCAGCAACAGGGGTAAAATTGACAGGAAGTGGTAAGGATAAGTAATGTCGCGGTCTATGCACAGCGCGGTGTACACTTATCGGTTGATCAGCACCGCTGTGCATGAGAGCGCACCGTTTTTTATCTGAGAGCCCGTCAATGAACAATGGTACCGAGAAGGGCACCCGCGAGGGTGTGACCGTGTCACTAAAGAACCCGTTTACAGCCGCTCCGGTCGAGACTGACCCAGCTGGCCGTTATGAGGCGACGCTGCGCCGTGGTGCAGAGCTGCGCAAAAGCCCCTCATGGCGGCCGGATCGCGTAATCGCCTTCGTCAGCACCTCAAGGGGCGGATGACGGTTTGGGAGCGAATCGTTATTTGGCTGACGATACACCCCATGTGCTCTATCAAAACTGGGGCCGAATCTGGATGGTGCCTCATTGGTCACGGCGATCATGTCGGTCAACGGACGTGATGTTGCGGTTTATGGGCACGATTTTACCGTGCGCGCGGGATCGATGGATGCCACGAATGGCAAGAAACTAGCGCGGCTTTTTGAGTTGGCTGCTAAGCGTCGGATTCCAGTGGTCGGTTTAAATGATTCTGCGGGCGCTTATATTCCCGCTGGTGTCGGCGGCCTCGATGGTTATGCTGACGCCTTTACCGCGCTGCGTAAAATCAGCGGCATTGTGCCCAGTATCATGTGCATGTTTGGTTTCAATGCGGGGGGTGGCAGTTACTTGCCGCGGCAAGGTAGTTTTTTGATTCAGCCGAAGGAGACCTTTTTCGGACTGACCGGGCCGGGCGTTGTTAAAAGCGTTTTGGGCGAGGATATTACGCCCGACGAACTGGGTGGGCCAATGGTGCACAGCCAGACCGGTGTGACAGATTTTGTCGTTGAAGATGAAGTGGCAGCCCTCCGAAAGGTAAAAGAGCTGTTGCGCTATTTGCCTGACTCGAATCAGTCGCTGGCCCCCTATAGGGAGACCTCTGATCCGATAGACCGTCGCACAGTTGACGTGGATATACTCTTAAAGAAGGCGTTTAACTCTCCCACGGGATTCAATACGCCCTTTGACATCAGCATCATGATTCAGCAGCTGTGTGATCACGGCGATTTTCTGGAAACGCAGGCGGATAGAGCGCGCAATACGGTCACAGCACTAGGCCGCATGGGCGGTAATGTGGTGGGGTTCGTCGCCAACAATTCTGCCGTTGCCTCCGGGCAAATCGACATCGATGCCGCGTATAAAAATGCCCGCTTTATTCGCTTTTGTAATTTGTACAACATCCCCGTGATCTTCCTTGAAGATACGACTGGGTTTTTGCCGGGTCGAGAACAGGAGCACAGGGGCATCGTGCAGGCGGGTCGCGCGATGCTGGATGCGATTGTCGATCTGCGCACGCCTCGTTTTTTGGTGCTGGTGCGGAATGCTTTCGGCGGCGCTTATGCGTCCTACAATAATTATGCGACGGGTGCGGATTTTGTCGTGGCGCTGCCGACAACGCGGGTCGCGGTCATGGGACCCGCGGGCGTGGAGTACGTGTATAAGGACGAGCTCAAAAAAATTCGGGCGAATCGCGACGCACGTATTCAAACTGAAAGCGAGGCTCGTGTGGCTCAGGGTCTGTCCGTCACAGAGGCGAGCAAAGAGGCCGCCCTTGCCGTTGATGCGCTGATTAAAGCAGAAGAGGCGTCTCTGGCTCAACGTTACGAACAGGAAATCATGAATCCCGACGAAGCGCTGAGTTTGGGTTCCATTTCTGAGATTGTTATGCCCGCGGACCTACGCCAAGTGTTGGCGCGCCAGATGGCATTTGTTTGCGTCATTACCAGCCTGGGCCGATGCAGTCGGCGCAGCGCGAATTTCATTGATCAGTGGTTGGGAGAGACATCGTTTTGGGTATTAAGCACTATCTCAATAATCCCCTTATTCACGCGGATCGGCGCGACAAGCTGTCCGCGTCGCCGTGGTGTGAGCGTTTTTTATGTAACGACTTAAGACCGCTGATTATCTGCCGTGGCCCGATTCGTAAAGAAGCCATGGACGTGTTCACGGAAATGGGCATCGATCAGTACGGCATCTTATTATCAGAAAAGGACTCGATTGTGTATCGCGGCGCGTTGGCGCCCGAGCTGAGGGTGCTGACCGACCCTGACCGAGTGCACCGCGTGCCCGATTACAGCGGCGCGACCAAGAAGAGCGTGAGCAGCGGATTACCGACATCATCCACATCGCCCGACAGCATGGCTACAACGCTATTTTCGCTGGTTATGGATTTATGGCTGAAGATGAGCAGATGGTTGCGGCGATGGAAGCGGCTGGTCTGATTTTTATTGGTCCTTGTTCGCGAACCGTTAGGCAGGCGGGATTAAAAGATGAGGCGAAACGCACTGCGCTCCGTGTAGGCGTCTCGGTCACGCCGGGCATTGATAACGGTACTACTCTGACGTTGCTGAAAAAGCATCCGGATAGAGCCGCGCTAGAGTCTGTGGTCGCAGAACATGAGGTTGGTGTTAGCGCCCAGTGACACTCCTGACGAGCAGCTCGAGAGCTTTGCTGAGCGTGTTTTGATGGCCAGCTATAGAAAGGGCCTTGACCTCTATACCGTCGATGAGCTGAGTGAAACGCTGACCGAAGCCGTGATCAAGATGAGCGAGCAATATCCTCAAAATCGTGTCCGCTTAAAAGCCATTGGTGGCGGCGGCGGTAAAGGACAGCGAATCGTCGCCCTCGGTGACGCTGAAAAAACCCCTGAGTTAGTCCGAGAAATCCTGAATGAGGTCAAGACAACCGGCGTGGGTGACAACAAAAATGTGTTGGTTGAGTTGAATATCGAAACAACCCGACATCAGGAAATTCAGGTTATCGGCAATGGCGATTGGTGCATCACGCTGGGCGGCAGAGACTGCTCGTTACAGATGCATGAGCAGAAACTGCTTGAGGTATCGGTCACTCGCGAGTCATTGCTCGCGGCGCAGCAAAGAGCGAAGCATTCTGGCGCGGAGGAAGAGGCGGCCGTTCTGGCTCAGGATATTGTCACGTTAGATGCGATGGAAGATGAGGCAACGCGTTTCGGAGAGGCCGTTGGACTGGATTCTGTCTCGACCTTTGAGTGCATTGTCGACCGAGATCAGCATTTTTTCATGGAAATGAATACTCGGATTCAAGTAGAGCACCGCGTCTCTGAGTTGTGCTACGCCTTGCGCTTCTCGAATCCTGATGATGCTGAGGATGGCTTTGTTGTCGAATCATTGGTAGAGGCGATGGTGCTACTGGCGGCGCACGGACAACAGTTACCTAGGCCTGAGCGTGTTCCGAGGCTCTCAGATAGCTTGGAGGCTCGGCTTAACGCCACTAACGACGCGCTCCAGCCCAGCGCAGGGGGCATGGTGGAGTTCTGGTCGGACCCTATTGCTGGTGAGATTCGTGACGATCAGGGAATCAGCTTGCACAACCCTGACCACAGATGTGTTTCATGGGAATACACCGTTGGCGGGCGCCTATGATTCGAACGTGGCACTCCTGCTGACAGTGGGGGGGGCGCGGGAAACAGCCTATGAGCAAATGGCAGAAGTGCTGCGCCTCGACGCGCGACTTCGCGGCAGAGATTTACAGACCAATCTCGCCTTTCACTACGGTCTGGTGCACTGGTTTTTAGGGCGTACGGTGAACGCTCGGCCGACCACGCGTTTCATTGTGCCTTACCTCACTGCAGTGGGTGAGTTAGCGCAGGAAGCG
Source organism: uncultured Luminiphilus sp. (assembly GCA_905182485.1). Taxonomy (GTDB): domain Bacteria; phylum Pseudomonadota; class Gammaproteobacteria; order Pseudomonadales; family Halieaceae; genus Luminiphilus. The sequence continues at coordinate 23,025 of CAJJBO010000038.1, read as the reverse complement.
GGCAGAGTCGATATCAAAATCGCCTGGGAGCAATTGTGCGCAACCAGAGTCGCTGCAGCGGGCGCCCGAGGGTGCCGCTCTAAAATCGGTATTGGCGGCGAAGGAAAGTTTGTTGATCAGGCCTATCATGCAGTTAATGGCATCGCCTCATTTGCTCTCTGGCTGGCTCAGTCAGAATCAACACGCCTTTCGATTTGAGCAAGGGCATTTTGAGTGGGCAGATAATCCGGTGGAGGTGCCTTGCCGACACTTATCATTTCTTGCGTCTTGACTGGAACGAGACGCTGCCAGCGTCCAGCACCATCTGGGATCATGACCATCAGATTTTGACTGACGCAGAAGATTTTTATGCTGAGCTATCGCGGCGATTTGAATGCGATGACTGGGCTGCACTGTCACCGGCTGATGACTCAAGAGGCGCCAGAGGGCGTAACGGGGGCTGACTGGGTAGCGATACAGGCGGCCCACAGTGGCTACCAAGCGGGAATGGAGATACTAGAGTGCCTGCCGGCAATGGCGCGCTTTACCGGCTTTTACGATCTTGACGTGAACGCAGATATGACCATCGCGTTTCCTGAACGCCTATTAGATGAGACGCATCAGAAGGCGATGGGTAAGGCGCTTGCGCCGCCGCCGGTTGCCAAATCTAACGAGATTGTTGCTGAGAGTGGCGGGATGTTTTTACGGTCGCGAGGCGCCCGAAGCGCCACTGTATGTGGAGCAGGGGCAGCATTTTGAGGCAGGTGAAACCGCTGTTATCTTGTTGAGGTCATGAAGACTGTTCAACAAGGTATTCGCCCCTTTTGCCCGGCACGATCGACGAGGTACTGGTCGAGGGTGATGGCGTCATCATCGCCAAAGGGCAGCCCGCTACTTTCGAGTCACCGCCCCGACGAGAAGGTAGAAATTATCTCTGACGAGGAAATAGCCTTATCGCGGAGAGCGCACACCACAGAGCTCGTTAAGCTCTTTATCTAGCGATGAATTAGGATATCCACCGAATGATTACTGCACTTGACCATATCGCCATTGCCCGTCCCTGAATTAGAAACAGCCGTGGGCCCGTTTTTTTGGGGGACTTTGGCCTGCAATATGACGGTGACGAGGTGGTAGAGGCTGAAAACAACCGCAACGGCTTTTTTTAGCGTGCCGGCGACGCACATCGAACTCGTTGCGCCGTTAGCGGGCACCGGCCCGATTGCCAGCTACTTGGAAAAGCGCGGCGGGGGGTTACATCACTTATGCTTTCGAACCGACGATATCGATGCGGATGTCGTGAGGCTCCGCGATAAGGGTTATCAATTTATAGGTGATAACCCCTCACCGGGAGCGCATGGTGCCAGGGTCATCTTCATTCACCCGAAGAGTTGTGGTGGTGTCTTAATTGAGTTGTCGCAGCCGGCAGAGGGCGTCGCATGAGTGTTTATGACCCGGAGGAGTCGACCCTTAGCGCCTGGGGACAGCTGGTAGAAAAGCAGAGTAAGGGCATTACGCCAGAGGAGTTCATTTGCGCCACACCCCCGAGGGCATTCCGCTGAAAACCCTCTACACCGCTGAGGATATTCAGGAACTCCCCTACACCAATACGTTACCCGGGTTCTCCCCCTATATTCGCGGGCCGCAGGCGACCATGTATGCCGGTCGCCGCTGGACAATTCGACAGTACGCGGGATTCTCGACCGCGGAGGCATCTAACGCGTTTTACCGCAAGGCGCTTGCGGCGGGGGGTCAGGGCATTTCAGTCGCCTTTGACCTAGCCACACATCGCGGCTACGACTCAGATCACCCGCGGGTGTCTGGTGATGTCGGTAAAGCGGGCGTCGCTATCGATTCTGTTGAGGACATGAAAATTCTTTTCGACGCTATACCACTCGATAAGGTCTCGGTGTCGATGACCATGAATGGCGCTGTTTTGCCTGTGCTGGCGGGTTATATCGTTGCAGCGGAAGAGCAGGGGGTCGAGCAAGCTGCGCTATCAGGAACGATTCAAAATGATATTTTGAAAGAGTTCATGGTCCGCAATACCTACATTTATCCGCCGACACCCAGTATGAAAATTATCGGCGACATCATCGCTTACTGCTCCGCTAACTTGCCAAAATTCAATACGATTTCAATTTCTGGATATCATATTCAGGAGGCGGGCGCGAATGCTTCTCTAGAGCTGGCCTACACGTTGGCGGATGGAAAGGAATATATCCAAACTGCGATCGCTGCTGGATTGAAGATTGATGAATTTGCACCGAGGCTCAGTTTCTTCTGGGGCATCGGCATGAATTTTTATATGGAAATCGCAAAAATGCGGGCTGCCCGATTGCTGTGGGCCGAAATTGTGGCAGGTTTTGCGCCGACCAATCCGAAAAGCTCGATGCTGCGGACGCATTGCCAAACATCTGGATGGTCACTGACAGAGCAGGATCCTTACAACAATATCGTGCGCACGGCTTTTGAAGCGATGGCAGCGGTGTTTGGTGGGACGCAGTCGCTGCACACCAACGCGCTCGATGAGGCCATTGCGTTGCCGTCTGATTTTGCGGCCCGTATTGCCCGCAATACTCAGTTAATCCTGCAAGAAGAGACCGGGATTGGGCAGGTTGTAGATCCTTGGGGTGGGTCGTACATGATGGAGCACCTAACAAACGAAATGGCAGCCAAGGCGCGGGAATTAATCGTTGAAATCGACGAGCTTGGCGGCATGTCGGCAGCCATCGAGAGCGGGGTCCCCAAGCTGAGGATTGAAGAAGCGGCGGCGAAAAAGCAGGCTCGAATTGATCGTGGCGAAGATGTCATCGTGGGCGTTAATAAGTTCCAAATCGACGAGCAGGATGTCGTTGATATTCTCGAGATCGATAACGAGCAAGTGCGAGAGGCCCAATTACGTCGCCTCGCTAATATCCGAGCGTCGCGGGACGATAAGGCGGTTACAGCAGCACTGAGTGCGCTGACAGAGGCGGCCCGCTCTGGGCAGGGCAACCTGTTAGAGCTGGCGGTTGAGGCGACTCGGTGCCGTGCAACGGTAGGCGAGATCTCAGATGCGATGGAGCAGGTGTTTGGACGTTTTACCGCCAATTCGCAGACAGTGTCTGGTGTTTATGGGGCGGCGTATAAAGGTGATGCTGACTGGGAGAAGATCTCAATGGACATAGATGCCTTTGTCGCGGCGCATGGGCGGCGACCTCGAATGCTAGTCGCGAAGATGGGCCAAGATGGGCACGATCGAGGTGCCAAAGTCGTTGCCACCGCGTTTGCCGATGTGGGTTTTGATGTGGACCTCTCACCGATGTTCTCCACGCCAAGCGAAGTGGCGCGTCAAGCGATCGAAAATGATGTGCATGCAGTGGGTGCATCGAGTCTTGCGGCCGGCCATAAGACCCTCGTTCCCGAGCTTATCGCAGCACTTCGAGAGCAAGGTGCAGACGATATTATCGTTATTGCTGGCGGCGTTATTCCCGCTCAGGACTATGATTTCTTGGAGCAAAGTGGTGTGGCGCTGATCTTTGGTCCGGGTACGCCGATTCCTGATGCCGCGAGAAAAGTGCTCGATGCCATTAACGCCAACAGCTGAGGCCATTCTCTCGGGTGATCGTCGCGCATTGGCAAAAGCCATCACGCTCGTAGAGAGCCAACGCGTTGAAGATCGTCAGTCGGCACAGCAGTTATTGACCGCGTTATTGCCTCATACCGGAGGCAGTATTCGGGTCGGGATCAGCGGCGTTCCCGGCGTGGGCAAATCAACGTTCATTGAAGCTTTTGGTTCTCAAGTGATCGAGCAGGGCCATCGTCTGGCCGTTTTAGCAGTCGATCCGAGTTCTCCTGTTGCGGGTGGCTCGATTCTAGGTGACAAAACCCGAATGGAAACCCTGTCTCGTGCTGAAGCCGCTTTTATCCGGCCTTCACCGGCGGGTCGGGCGTTGGGTGGGGTGGCGGCTAAAACCCGCGAATCGTTGTTGTTATGTGAGGCCGCGGGGTTTGATGTGATATTGGTCGAGACAGTGGGTGTTGGGCAATCTGAGCATCAGGTCGCGAGCATGGTCGACTTTTTCCTGTTACTGATGCTGCCCGGGGGTGGCGATGAGTTGCAGGGCATTAAGAAAGGCATTCTTGAGTTGGCCGATGCTATCGTGGTGAACAAGGCCGATGGGGCCAGCGAGTCAATGGCACGCATCACACAACAGCATTATCGTGCGGCGATGTCGTTGCTGAGTCACGACGGATTCTGGGAGCCACAGGTAATGACATGCTCTGCGCTCAACGGCCTGGGGCTTGAGGCTATTTGGGAAATGATCGCTCAATATGCCGATCTGGCTCGCGCTCAAGGAGCGTTCGAGCAAGCGCGGGCCGATCAGAACTTAACATGGATGCATCAGCTCATCGACGAGCTCCTGCGCGCGTCGGTCTCGGGTCATCCTTCGGTACAGTCAGCAATGGCCGATGTCGAAGCTGAGGTGAGACAGGCAAAAACGACACCGCTAGCTGCCGCGCAGAGTATCTTGGCACTGTCTCGGCAGCCCGGCTGAACTGGGATTCGTGCCGCCGTGCACATTTTGTTCTGAGCCGGGCCGACATCACTGCCACGGGAGTCAGCTTTATTCAACGGGGTCGGCGACCAGCGCCTGACATTCGGACAACGCCTCACTGAGGGTCGGGCAGGCAGTGTCAAGGGCTTGCTGCGCTATTGTATCGCCGCTACAGAGCGCCATTAGGTGGGGCAGTGCATGCGAGGACACGGCGATGCAGTCGCCATCAATAAAAACGTCGAGACTATCGTTGCGCTCCCGCCATGCTAATCGCGTGTCTGCAGACAGTCTCACCTTTCCGGTGTACGAGGGAGTCGCGAAACACGCCATCTTGTCTGCTACCGAATCACTTTGCTCGGTCAGTATTTCACCCAGCCACCGGCCGTCGTCAAGTGCGTCTATCGCATTGGCGACAGCGTCTCTCGCATTGGCGAGGTGCGCCGCGGTGATTTCCCCCGGTCTATTGTCGAGCACGGCGGTGGCGCCGTCTTCTAACAGTAGTGTGCTGGAAAGGCGCTCTAGTACATTGTCAGTGCGACGCGCTAACAGTGCGCCGATGGGAGGCGCCCGAAGGCCAATCGAAAAGGTCATATTAGCGCTACGAGCAATCCCCCAGTGGGCAATCCCCGGCGGCACATACAGCACATCGCCGGGGTTCAATAGAAATGTGGCCTCCGGCTCGAATTCGGGAATGAGGTTGAGGCCATTGCCACCAAGCTGCGGGGTGTTCTCGTCGCACACCGGACCCAAGCGCCATTCCCGTTGACCCAACCCTTGCAGCAAGAACACGTCGTAACGATCGAAGTGCGGTCCCACGCCAGCGCCTTCCACCGCGTAGCTCACCATCACGTCATCAAAGCGCCAGTTGGGTAAAAAAGAGAGACTGAGGCGCAGCTGATGGATCGCCGGATGCCAGCGATCCATCTGTTGCACTAACAAGGTCCACAAGTCCTGACGCTGAAAGCTGGTGTCGGTAAAGGGGCCATCAGCCTGACCCCAGATCCCCTTGTCTTGCCAGATCAGTCGGCTTTCGATGTCTGCGTCTAGGGCAAATCCCGCGAGTTCATCTGGGGTGATAGGGGACCGAAAACCAGGTATTGCCTGCGGCAGATACAAGGGTTTTTGCTGCCAATACTCTGCAAGGAACTGTTGCGCTGAAATGGGCAGCTTCATCTTGGTGATCGGCTTGCCTAATCGCTAATTTTGGCGGCAAGATCAGCCGCATAGCCCGTATAGGTTTGAGGCGTGAGCGCGGCGAGTCGATCCTTTGCGTCGTCTGGTATGTCGAGGGATTGGATGAAATCTTGTAACGCGTCAGCGTCAAGGCGTCGACCTCGTGTAAGGGCTTTGAGTTTCTCGTAGGGTTCCGGCACGCCGTAACGCCGCATGACGGTCTGAACTGCCTCGCCGAGGACTTCCCAGGCGTCATCAAGATCTGCCAGTATCGGTGCACTGGCAACCTCGAGTTTGCTAATGCCCTTTTGTAACGATTGCAAAGCCAGTAGCGAGTAACCCACGGCAACGCCCATGTTCCTCAGTACCGTGCTGTCCGTTAGGTCCCGCTGCCATCGGCTAACGGGTAACTTCTGCGCCAGATAGGTCAGTAGCGCGTTCGAGAGCCCAAAATTGCCCTCGGCGTTCTCAAAGTCAATGGGATTAACCTTATGCGGCATCGTTGAGGAGCCCACTTCGCCCTCGATCACTTTTTGTTTGAAGTACCCCAGCGAAATGTAGGACCAAATATCACGAGCAAAATCGACAAGAATTTGGTTACTTCTGGCCAGCCCATCAAATAACTCTGCCATATAATCATGAGGCTCGATCTGGGTGGTGTAGGGATTCCATTGCAAACCTAGGGACGTCACAAATTGCTCAGAGATCGCCTGCCAATCTATCTCTGGGTAGGCGACACTGTGGGCGTTGTAATTGCCGACGGCGCCATTGAGTTTGCCGAGTGGCTGCAGTGCATTCACGATGTCTCGCTGCCGATTGAGACGCGCTACCACGTTGGCGAATTCTTTACCCAGCGTCGTGGGCGTGGCTGCTTGGCCGTGGGTGCGCGAAAGCATCGGTTGCGCCGCGAATTCCCTCGCGAGATGCATCAAGACTGAGGTGACTTCGTCGTAAGCCGCTTTCATCGCCTGATGCCCGTCTTTAATCATCAGGGCATGGGCGAGATTGTTGATGTCCTCGCTGGTGCAGGCAAAGTGGATAAATTCGTTGACGGCATCCAGTTCTGGAATGTTGGACGAGCCTGTCTTTGATGACGTACTCGACCGCCTTGACGTCATGGTTTGTGGTCGCCTCGATTGCCTTAATTCGCTGCGCGTCAGTCTCCGAAAAGCCACTGACTAATCCCCCGAGGAGGTCGCTTGCCTCGTCGCTAAAGGGGGGCACTTCTGATACCGCTGGGCAAGCGGCAAGTTGATTCAGCCAGGCGACTTCTACCGCGACGCGCCGATAGATCAAGCCGTATTCGCTGAAAATACCGCGAAGTGAGTCCACTTTGTTGCAGTATCGACCATCAAGGGGGGATAGGGCAGTCAGTGGGGAGGGGGTCATGGCATCTGCTCGGCAGTCGGAAGCGACCAGTTTAACATGGCGCGCCGCTAGCTTGCCCTAATGGAGTACGTCAATGGGGTGCGCTGACATCCCGAGCAAGCCGGGCGGCGGTGTCTCTGATCTCGCCGCGGCTCAGCATGAGCTTAAGTCGTGATCCGCCGAGCTGGCGCCAAAGGAACGCCGCGCGCACACCACAAAGTAGCAGTGCGCGAACCAAGTCTGCTACGTGAGGGTTGTTGAGGTGCTGTGCGCTGCCGGTGACTTTAATTCGGTAAGGCAGTGTGCTGAGCGTATCCTGATAAATTGCAGCAATATTAGAGCTTATCGTGTTGATATTATTAGAAAAATTATCTGCGCTGTAGGCGGCGTGTTTGAGCCTAGTGTGAACGATGCTCAGCAGGTCGTCGCGTTTAGCAAATCGCTTCTCTAGCTGCAGCATTGCCAGCGTGTAGCGAAGCGTCTGTGCGCCAGACTCGTCCGGCGATAAGCTCAAACTGGCCGATAATTGCTCTAATCCCAGACGAATACCCTGTGGGGTACCAAAAACCGCGTCAACGGCTTCCGGCTCGAAACAAAACAACGAGTGAATAGAGGTTTCTACGAAAGGCGTTGGCCAGCTACCCGTTTTGGCGGCTAGGTCGACGATGCGTGCCGCCTGGGCAACACCCGCTAGGGCGAGGGTGCGCTGCTCGATCACGGTGCGCTCAGTCATAGTGCGGTCTCGATCACGCCACCGCCGAGGCAAACCTCCCCCTCATAAAAGACGACTGACTGGCCTGGCGTGACTGCGCGCTGTGGTGTCTCAAAAGACACGATGAATCTGTCATCTCGCTGACTGACGACACAGGCCTGGTCGGGTTGGCGGTAGCGAATTTTGGCATGGCAGGAAAGCGGCATCGCCGGGGCCTCACCGTTGATCCATATCACCTCAGCGGCGATCAGTTTGTCGCGGAACAAGGCGGGGTGATGGTTACCCTGCGCCACGACTAACGTGTTAGTTGCCAGCTGTTTTTCCACCACGTACCACGGTGCCTCCGGATGGGCCGATAGCCCGCCAATACCGAGACCCTGACGTTGGCCTATGGTGTGATACATCAAGCCCTGATGCTCGCCAAGCAGTTCGCCATCGCTGGCGCAAATTGGCCCCGGCCGTGCCGGGAGGTATTGACCGAGAAAATCGGTAAAGCGCCGCTCCCCGATAAAACAGATCCCCGTGCTGTCTTTTTTACGCGCATTAGTGAAACCTACTGACTCGGCTTTGGCTCGCACGACATCTTTCGTGACTTCACCAACCGGAAATAGGGTTCGCTTAAGCGCTCGATGGTCCACTTGATGGAGGAAGTAGCTCTGGTCCTTATTGTTATCAGTCCCCTTTAGCAACTGGGTTGTTCCCTGATGCGCGCGCGATCGAACATAATGGCCCGTTGCGATCAGGTCGGCGCCCAAGTGGGTCGCATAGTCGAGAAAGGCGCGGAATTTAATTTCTCGGTTACACAAGATGTCGGGGTTTGGTGTGCGGCCGGCCTCGTACTCCTTGAGAAAGTGGGCAAAAACACTGTCCCAATATTCGGCAGCGAAATTAGCGCTGTGCAGCGGAATGTCGAGTGTCTGCGCTACGGCTTCTGCATCGGCTAGATCCGCCTTGGCGGTACAGTATTCTGTGCCGTCATCTTCTTCCCAATTTTTCATGAACAACCCTTCAACGCGATAGCCTGCCTCGAGCAACAGCAGTGCTGCGACCGATGAGTCGACGCCACCTGACATCCCGACTATGACGGTTTGTTGAGCGGTTTGAGGATTGCTGTTCACGATGTTTGTGGGTTCCTAGCCAGCGGCAATGGGATCGAAGGATGATGGCAGGCGTGCGCTGGGTCAACGCTTGAAATCATCAACCGACGCAAAGCGGTGCTCTCCGGGCTTCAACCCATCGATCTGCCAGGGCCCAATAGCGGTCCGAATCAGTCGCAGGGTGGGAAAGCCGACCGCAGCGGTCATCCGGCGCACTTGGCGATTGCGCCCTTCGGTGATCGATATCTGGAGCCAAGAGTCACTCACGGTTTTGCGCTCGCGGATTGGTGGATGGCGCGGCCACACTTCAGGCGCTGCGATTAACTGAGCGCGCGCAGATTGGGTGATGCCATCACGCAAAAGCACGCCCCTGGCCAGCGCATCGCAGGCTATCTGGTCAATGTTGCCTTCGACCTGAACCCAATATGTTTTCCATTGGCGGTGCTGAGGGTGCGCGATCTGCTGCTGTAAGTGACCATCCGCCGTGAGTAAGAGTAGCCCTTCGGAGTCGTAATCCAACCTGCCCGCTGCACGAAACCGAGGGGCTTCTAGGAAATCAGCCAGAGTGCTTCGTGGGGCTTTGGGTCGATCGCGATCAGTGAATTGGCTGAGGACTTGAAAGGGTTTATTGAACACAATAAGAGACGCCATGTGCCTAGTCTGCCTCATTTGGTGTTAAAATGTACGCATAACCCGCGTCTGGTCCGATCTGCATTGTTGCAGGGAGTATTGACGTGGTCCCATCGCTTGCGAGGGAAGCCGTTTTTTTATTTTTGGGGGAGTTTCAGCATGGCCTATCAGCACATCAAAATACCTGACACCGGAGAGATGATTGTCGTCAATGACGACAACAGCATCGACGTTCCCAATAACCCCATCATTCCCTACATTGAGGGAGATGGTATTGGTGTGGACATCTCTCCCGTGATGATCTCCGTCGTGGATGCGGCCGTCGCAAAGGCTTACGACGGGGCTAAGAAGATTTCTTGGATGGAAATTTATACCGGTGAGAAGGCGGCTGAGCTGTATGACGGCGATTGGTTTCCAGAAGAGACGCTGAATGCGATTAAAGCCTATAGCGTTGCCATTAAAGGGCCGCTGACGACTCCGGTGGGGGGAGGATTCCGTTCGCTTAATGTTGCGTTGCGGCAGGAGCTCGATCTCTACACTTGCCTGCGGCCAGTGCGCTGGTTCGAGGGCGTACCATCTCCGGTCAAGAAGCCCGGAGATTGCAATATGGTGATCTTCAGAGAGAACTCTGAGGATATTTATGCGGGCATCGAATATCAGGCGGGCACGCCTGAAGCGCAAAAGGTCGTCGATTTTATTATCGGTGAGATGGGCGCCACTAAAATCCGCTTCCCTGAAAATGTGGGTATTGGCATCAAACCCGTATCAGAGGAGGGTACCCAGCGGCTGGTTCGCAAGGCTATTCAGTATGCTATTGAGCAAGACCTCCCCTCGGTGACGTTGGTGCATAAGGGGAATATTATGAAATTCACCGAGGGCGCCTTCCGCGATTGGGGATACGAATTAGCGCAGAAGGAGTTTGGTGGTGAGTTGCTCGATGGAGGCCCTTGGGTGAGCATCAAGAATCCGCGAACCGGTAACGATATTGTTATAAAAGATGTGATTGCCGACGCGATGTTGCAGCAAGTGCTGACTCGCCCACGTGACTACAGTGTGGTTGCGACGCTCAACTTAAACGGTGATTACCTATCCGATGCGCTCGCAGCCCAAGTGGGCGGAATCGGTATTGCACCAGGTGCGAACCTCAACGGATACCATTGCCTTGTTTGAGGCAACTCACGGCACAGCACCCAAATATGCTGGGCAGGATAAAGTGAATCCAGGTTCGCTCATCCTCTCTGCTGAAATGATGCTGCGCCACCTGGGCTGGAACGAGGCGGCGGATTTAATCATCGATGGCATGAATGGTGCGATTCAAGCCAAAACCGTGACTTACGATTTTGAACGTCTGATGGACGGGGCCACATTGGTGTCATGCTCTGCTTTTGGAGACAGCGTTATCGCTCATATGTGAGAGTTTCGCCGATTGAGAGCCCGCTGCTGGCGGGCTTTTTTTTGCCCGTTGTATTGTCCAGATCGCGGCGAAGAATAAATTAGGTCGGATCTGTCGTGAAACCGCTTTATTTGCCAGAGGGTGGATTATACTAAGGCCATGAGGAACAGGAGGTGGAGAGAGATGTCGGCAGTAAAGCGGGTCGTCAGCGCGGCGAAGCCCGATGACAGCGACCTCGATGACGCTGGTGGGTTGGCGGTTGCGCCCGCGAAACCCAAGCTCAAGCGTCCCGCTCTTTACCGCGTTATCTTACTGAATGACGACTACACCCCTATGGAGTTCGTTGTCGAAGTACTAGAAACGTTTTTTACGATGAACCGCGAGCAGGCGACTCAGGTGATGCTCGCGGTGCACACGCAAGGTAAGGGTGTCTGTGGTATCTACCCCCAAGATATTGCTGAAACCAAAGCCTCCCAAGTCAACCAATCTGCTCGCGATAACGGTCATCCATTATTGTGTGAAGTAGAACCCTCTGCCGATGATGAGGATAGCTAAATGCTCAGCAAAGAACTTGAAAATACACTTAATGAAACCTTCAGAATGGCCCGGGCTCGACGCCATGAATTTATTACGGTCGAGCATCTGTTGCTCGCATTACTTGATGATGCTGCGGCGACAGCTGTATTGAATGCGTGTCAGGTCAATATGGATGAATTGCGCGGTGAGTTGGTAGAATTTATTGACTCTACGACGCCGCTGCTAACCGACAGCGATGACGGCCGCGACACGCAGCCCACTTTGGGGTTTCAACGTGTACTGCAACGTGCCGTATTCCACGTGCAAAGCTCGGGTAAGCAGGAGGTCACTGGGGCCAAGGCCGCGATGTCTATCTGCCCTATATGGATCCCGGTGAGTTCGCGGTCATCAATCAAGACTGGCGCTATATCTCCTATGGCAAGGACGGGGAAGAGCTGGGCGGTCAAGAAGAATTCACTGGTGAAGCAGAAGCTGGCGAAGAGGCTGCTGAAAAGCGGCCACTTGATGCCTATGCGACAAATCTTAACGTCGAAGCCGAGGCGGGCAAGATTGACCCCATTATTGGCCGCGATGAAGAGATTCGACGTGCGATGCAGGTGCTATCGCGGCGCACCAAGAACAACCCCGTGTTAATCGGCGAGCCGGGCGTCGGGAAAACGGCGATTGCCGAGGGCATGGCGTTGCGCATTGTCAACGGTGACGTGCCCGAAAGCCTGCGCAATAAGCGGCTGTTAGCGCTGGATATGGGTGCCTTGATTGCCGGGGCGAAGTATCGCGGCGAATTTGAAGAACGTCTCAAGGCGGTTTTGAATGAGGTGACAGCTGCGGCGGGCGAAATCCTATTGTTCATCGATGAGATGCACACGCTTGTGGGCGCGGGCAAAGGCGATGGCGCTATGGATGCGGCCAATTTGATCAAACCGGCTCTGGCCCGCGGTGAATTGCACTGCATCGGGGCGACCACGCTGGATGAATACCGCAAATATGTTGAAAAAGATGCCGCCCTTGCCCGGCGCTTTCAACCGCTCCAGGTCGAAGAGCCGAGCGTAACCGATACCATCTCGATCCTGCGTGGGATCAAGGAGAAATACGAGCTACACCATGGCGTGCGCATCGCTGATGCGGCGCTTGTGGCGGCGGCGACCCTGTCAAACCGCTATATCACGGATCGTTTTTTGCCCGACAAGGCCATTGACCTCGTGGACGAGGCGGCCAGCCGTTTGCGGATGGCAGTCTCCGAGTAAGCGAAAAAAGGTATTGGGCCCTGGCGATATTGAAGCCGTCGTGGCGAAAATAGCGCGCATACCACCCAAGACCGTGAGCAGCGACGACAAAACCCTGCTGAGTAAATTAGAGGCCAACCTTAAGATGACCGTGTTTGGTCAGGACGCCGCCGTTTCTCAGATGGTGAGCGCTATTAAACTGGCCCGGGCGGGATTGCGTGCGGGCCAGAAGCCGATCGGCTCGTTTCTATTAGCAGGCCCCACTGGTGTTGGGAAGACTGAGCTGACTCGTCAGTTGGCACTGCAAATGGGTCTAGAGCTGTTGCGGTTTGATATGTCGGAATACATGGAGCGGCACACGGTGTCGCGCTTGATTGGTGCGCCGCCGGGTTACGTAGGTTATGACCAAGGCGGGCTGCTGACCGACCAAGTGACTAAGCATCCCCACAGCGTGGTGTTGCTCGACGAAATCGAAAAAGCGCATCCGGAGGTCTTCAATCTGTTACTGCAGGTGATGGATCACGGAACGCTCACCGATAACAATGGACGCAAAACAGATTTCCGTAATGTCATCTTAATCATGACGACCAATGCGGGTGCGCAGGAGATGTCACGGGCGTCGATTGGATTCAGCGAACAAGATCATTCGAGCGATGGGATGGAGATGATTAAAAAAGCATTCAGCCCGGAATTCCGTAACCGCTTGGACAGCATTATCCAGTTTGGCCAGCTGAGCGAGGAGGTCATTTAAGACAGTCGTGGATAAGTTTTTGATGGAGCTGCAAAGCTCAGCTTGATCGAACAAGTGCAGGTTCAGGTAGAGTCGACGAGGCGGCGAGACTGTGGTTGGTTGACCAAGGCTACGATGCGACGATGGGCGCGCGCCCTATGGAGCGCGTCATACAAGAACACATCAAGAAAGCCATTGCCGAGATATGGTGTTATTCGGCTCACTGGCAAAAGGCGGCTGGCAAGCGTGACGGTGAACGAAGACGACTCAGCTTGGTGGTCGAGGCGCTAGTCGATGCAGAGAGCCGGTGGAGAGCGTGACGGCAACGCGCAGCCCACTCGCTGCGCCCCACTCATCGCTCGCGGTAGGTGATGCGACCCTTCGTGAGATCGTAAGGTGTGAGCTCAACTCTGACTTTGTCGCCTGTCAGAATGCGAATGTAGTTCTTCCGCATTTTCCCTGAGATGTGCGCCGTCACAAGGTGCCCGTTTTCCAATTTCACTCGGAAAGTCGTATTCGGCAGGGTATCGACAATCTCCCCTTCCATTTCGATCTGGTCTTCTTTTGCCATCAAGGCGTAGCCTTTGTTTATGAGGTGGGCGGCACTGTATCGAAAAGTGAGGTGCGTGGAAAGCGCCTCTTATCCTTCTTCGAGTCCATGATGGGGGTTGCCGGGGGCTAAGAGGTCAATGATGGCGTCTGTGCTAGGGCCACTTTGCTGCTCAGTCTTCTGTTGTTGCCACTGTCCGTCGACGAATAATTCAAGTGGCGCGTAGTTTGCTTTATAAGACATCTTACGACAGCCATCTATCCAGTAGCCAAGGTACACAAAAGGGAGCCCCATCGCCTGAGCCTCTCTGATCTGCAGGAGTATGGCCTCTGTACCCAGACTTCTTTTGGGTTGGTCGGGGTCGAAGAAGGTGTAGATGGCGGCCAGACCGTCCAGCATTCTGTCAGCCACAGTCACCGCAACAAGCCGACTGCCTTCGTAGAGTCGGTAATAGGTCGCACAACCCAACCCATCGTTCAGGAAAGAATCGTACTGGTCGCGCGCCGGCGGGTACATATCGCCATCCGCGTGACGCGCTTCAATATAGTAACGGTACAAATCGTAGGCCTCGTCATCGGCGATCGACTCGGTGATCTCGAGTCTTAAATCGCTATTGCGGCGACTAATACGCCGCTGCGTTCGACTGGGCACAAATTGATCGACTCGCACTCGAGAGGCAATACAAGCGTTGCAGTTAGCACAGTGGGGGCGGTACACATGATCACCGCTGCGTCGAAACCCGAGCAGTGATAACTGCGTGTAGAGTTCCGTGCTGAGTGTCTGCCGTGGATCGACAAATAATGTGGTGGCTTCCTCATTGTCGAGATAAGAGCACCGATGAGGAAAGGTGGTGTAAACCTTGATCTCCCGCAGTGACGCTGTCACAGCAATTCCGCCGCAAATCGCTTCAGGGGGACGAGTAGGCGCTCCTCAAGTGATGCCTTCGTGGCGGGGGCCAGACAAGTAGGATTGGATAAAACGGCATTCATAGGTGCCTTTATAGCGCCCTCGAGGTGTTTTTCAAAGACCTGACGAGAAACAAGCTCCGCGCCCATGGTCTCAAGATGGGGATTGTGGACCTGACAGTCGATCATCACAACTCCATTGTCTTGACACAAACGCGCCAAAGCAATTAACGCCACCTTTGATCCATTGGTGTGGTCGGAGAACATGGATTCTCCGAAAAAGACGTTTTCAAGCATGACGCCGTATAGACCGCCGAGCAATTGATCCCCGTCAGATATTTCAATGGAATGCGCGACACCCAATTGGTTCAGCGCAGCATATGCCTGCAGCATTTCAGACGAAATCCAAGTGCTGTGCTCGGTGTTGTGATCGTCATGACGCAGTGCGCTTGCGCAGCGAGTCACAACCTCCGTAAAGCGTGTATCGCAACTGATCCGCCAGGTGCTTTTTCGCAGGAACTTATTGAGTGAGCGACTGATATGAATACGATCAGGGAAGAGGACTGATCTAGGGTCTGGAGACCACCATAAGATTTCTTGCCCGGGCTCGAACCAAGGAAAGATACCTTGGGCATAAGCACTGATCAGCGTTTCAGAGTGCAGGTCACCACCGACGGCGAGTAACCCGTTTGGCTCAGCCAGTGCTTGTGAAGTAGGCGGAAAAGGGTTGGGCAAGTTTAGCTGCCCATTCCATCCAGATATTTCTCCGCATCCAGGGCCGCCATGCAGCCAAAGCCAGCTGACGTAATAGCCTGTCGATAAATATGGTCCGCCACATCGCCTGCTGCAAAGACGCCTGGTAGGCTAGTGTGTGTTGCTGTGCCCTCGGTACCAGAGTGAACAGTGAGATAGCCCCCGTGCATCGCTAACTGGTCTATGAACAGTTCCGTATTGGGTTTGTGGCCTATTGCAATGAACACACCCGATAGGTCTAGTGAGCGCGTGGCTCCGCCTTCGAGGGTAGACTTGATGCGAATGCCGGTGACGCCAGACTCATCGCCCAAAACTTCATCCAGCGTCGTATGCCAGTGGAGTGTGACCTTGCCTTCACTGACACGCTGCATCAAACGGTCTTGTAATATCTTCTCGGCGCGAAGCGAATCTCGACGGTGAATGAGATGCACGGTGGAGCAAAGATTGCTGAGATAAAGCGCCTCCTCTACCGCGGTGTTTCCCCCGCCCACTACCGCGACTTCTTGGTTGCGATAAAAGAATCCGTCACAGGTTGCACAGGCACTGACGCCTTTCCCCATGAAAGCTGACTCAGAGGGTAGGCCGAGATACTGTGCAGATGCGCCAGTTGCAATAACCAATGCATCGCAGGTGTAAGCGGAGGTGCCCTGCAATTTGAACGGCTTGGCGGCCAGATCTACCGACTCAACATGATCGAAGACCACGCTGGCCTCGAGTCGCTCCACATGCGCCTGCATTTGCGACATCAACTGTGGCCCTTGCAAATCATGGTCCCCGCCGGGCCAATTTTCGACCTCGGTCGTCGTCGTCAGCTGACCGCCTTGCTGCAAACCCGTAATCACAATCGGATTGAGGTTGGCGCGTGCCGCGTAAACAGCGGCGGTATACCCCGCAGGCCCTGAGCCTAAAATGATCAGGCGGTGGTGTGATGGGTCACTCATGAAAAGGTTCCGTTATCGATTTCGAAAGGTGCTGTGTGAGACGTTCTATTACCTATGCTGTTGCGGCGGTGAAGCGCCACGCCGACCACAATGATAAGAGAATATCCTAGCCAATGTCATGAGGCCAGTGTTGTTGCGGTGTTGAGATGTATCGGCGGGCGGAACCGTGGATAAACCCATGAATTTGCGACTGATTGTTGGCCATTACGAGGTGTCGTGTGTGCTAGCATAGCCATTTCCACCGGTGGTTGTAGAGGCGTGGCAGGCAGAGCGAAGTCGGAGACAGCACAGTCGGAATTGACGACGCAGACGTTTGCCCGTCGCCGGTTACGCGATGTCCTGTTTATCAGTGTGGGGGCAGCATGCCTCTTCGTCTTAATGTCGCTGCTGACCTACAGCGACCAAGATCCTGGGTGGTCTGCAAGCGGAACGGGCGATGCCATTCAAAACCTCGGTGGCATAACAGGTGCTTTTATCGCCGATGTATTTCTCTCTCTGGTTGGTTCCGCGGCTTATCTGATCCCTCTGCTGCTCGCCTACCGCGCCATATCATTGCTGCTTGCGGAAGGCCGATACGACCCCGTGGATTGGCAGATGTTGGGCTTGCGCGCGTTTGGTTTGTTGCTGGCTGTTATGGCTGCAACGGCGTTACGTGCACTCAATGACGTAGGAGTGTCAGGCTTACCTCAGGGCGCTGGCGGGATTGTCGGTGCCGCAATTGGGTTGGGTTTTGATCAGGCCTTTAATCCCGTGGGTGCTCGGCTAGTCTTGGTAGCCGTTTTTTTGTTAGGTCTGACTTTGTTTGCAGATATTAGCTGGCTCAGTGTTATTGATTGGATTGGGCAGCGCGTGTTGAGCGCTGCGAGCGCGATACGTCAAATGGCAGCGGCTAAGCTTGATCAATTTCGTGACCGGCGCGCGCGCGAAAAACAGCTCGAAGAGCGCAAGGTAAAAATTGAGCGGCATGTCGCCAGCGAAAAGAAACGCACGCCGCCCAAGATCAAACCGCCCAAGGAACCCGTGGCGGCAGGGGTCAAGTTTGAGCAGGAGAAGCAAAAGCCGCTGTTCGATCTGCCGATATCGGGTGAGGTGCCGCCGCTGGATTTGCTGGATGCACCGCCGAGCGACGTGGCGCAGCGGGGTTATTCGGCAGATGAATTAGAGTCGTTGTCGCGTCTATTAGAGCTCAAGCTCAAAGATTTCAGTGTCGTCGCTGAGGTCGTTGCTGTTTATCCGGGTCCGGTGGTGACACGCTTTGAAATTCAACCGGCAGCCGGCGTTAAAGTGTCACGCATATCGAATCTTGCCAAAGACTTGGCGCGTTCGCTGGCCGTTATTTCTGTTCGAGTAGTGGAAGTGATTCCCGGCAAGAGTGTGGTGGGGATCGAGATACCCAATGCCGACCGACAAACGGTCAATTTTAAGGACGTGCTGGCCTCCACGACGTTTGAAGAGAGTAAGTCGCCGCTCACCGTCGCGTTAGGCCATGACATTGCAGGCTCTCCGGTCGTCGCTGACTTGAGCAAAATGCCGCATGTGCTGGTGGCGGGCACCACGGGGTCGGGTAAGTCAGTGGGTGTTAATTGCATGTTGGTCAGCCTGCTGTACAAAGCGACGCCCGCGGATGTACGACTGATATTAGTGGACCCGAAGATGCTGGAACTGTCTGTTTACGACGGCATTCCTCATTTACTGACGCCGGTGATCACCGACATGAAGGATGCGGCCAATGGACTCCGTTGGTGCGTGGCGGAAATGGAGCGGCGTTATAAGCTGATGTCTCTGTTAGGGGTTCGCAACTTACAAGGGTATAACCGTAAAGTGACGGATGCTGAGAAGCAGGGGAGCCCGATACTAGATCCGATGTGGAGTCCGGATCCGGTCCTGGAACTGACGGGCGAAGATCAAGAGCATCCCACACTCGAGAAGCTGCCCTCCATTGTGGTGGTGATCGATGAGTTCGCCGATATGATGATGATTGTCGGCAAAAAAGTAGAGCAATTGATCGCCCGCATTGCGCAAAAAGCGCGCGCCGCTGGTATCCACTTGGTGCTGGCAACTCAGCGGCCTTCAGTAGATGTGATTACCGGCTTAATTAAAGCGAACATCCCCTCAAGAATCGCGTTTGCTGTGAGCTCAAAAGTCGATTCACGTACGATTTTAGATCAGGGCGGCGCCGACCAATTACTAGGCTACGGAGACATGCTCTATCTGCCAGCAGGTTCCAGCGTGCCGGTGCGAGTGCATGGCGCTTTTTGTTCAGATGATGAAGTGCATCGCGTTGTTGCAGACTGGCAACGTCGTGGCGACCCACAGTATATCGATGGATTGCTGGATGAAGGAGGGCAAACGCCCGTTACCGCAAATGAAATTCAATCAGCGACGTCTGGAGATGAAGATCCTGAGTCGGACGCACTGTATGACGAAGCGGTTGATTACGTCTGCCGGAGTCGCCGCGCATCGATCTCCTCGGTGCAGCGTAAGCTGCGAATCGGCTACAACCGGGCTGCTCGTCTGATTGAGACTATGGAGGTGGCAGGCGTCGTCACAGAAATGGGCAGTAACGGGCAGCGCGAGGTGCTCGCGCCAGCGCCGCCGGAGCACTAGCGATGCGCGAACGACGGCTGCTCGCGCCGCTACTGGTTGCTTATGTCATGGGATTGTCTGTCCTGGCGACAGCCCGCAGCGGCCGACGTCCTGCAACAATTTGTCGCGCGGGACGGGATAACGGGCCAGTTCACCCAGCGCATACTGAGTCCCTGAGGGGGCGGTGCTGGATCAGAGCTCCGGTGACTTTAAGTTACTGAAGCCGCACTTCTTCTGGTGGCACATTACCGCGCCCGATAATCAACTGATGGTGGCGGCATCGACAAGAGCCTGACGCAGATTGACTGGGACCTAGAGGTCACGGTTGAGCGGCAATTGTCGGACACGGAAAGAAGCCCGTTTTACTGGCTGCTCGCACCGCGCGAGACCTTGCTCGCGGCGTTTACGCTGGATGCCACGAGGGGCAGCGGTGACGCTGACGCCCCGAGACGCCTCGGCCTACTACCAGCGTGTGGAGGTGGCCCAGGAGGGCCCTGACCTATGGCGGGTCACGTTGCTGGATCAGGCGTGGGCAATCGATCGACCTCGCGCTGTCAGGGTCGCCAGAGGCGACGGTTAGCCCCGGGCGATTTCCTCGGTGCCCTCGGTGAATTTCTGAGGTGGACCGGGCGGCCGTACCAGCCGCCAGGGGACTGATTTGTTCGCTGCAACAGCGCCGGACCTCTGCGCCGCTAGCCGCGCGCACTGCGGCCGCAGTCGCTCGAGGAGATGGTGGGTCAGGAACACTTGCTGGGGGCAGGGCAGCCGCTCCGGCATGCGATTGAGACGGTGCAGCCACCATGCGTTGATTCTGTCGGCCGGCGCTCCAGCGAGCGATCTGGAAGAACCATGGCGCTGGGCGCGGCTCGTCTCACTCTGTACCCAAGTGGATTTTCCGTCCAATTATCGGCCGTGCTTCGCAGGGGTAAAGGACATTCGCGCTGGCGGTGGAGCAGGCGGCGTACTAGGCAGCGACACAGGCGCAAGAACAGTGCGGTCTTATTTGTCGACGAAGTACACCGTTTTAACAAAAGTCAGCAGGATGCCTTCTCTGCCACACATAGAGGACGGTACAATTTGTTTCGTCGGTGCGACCACTGAAAACCCCTCATTTGAAGTGAACAGTGCGTTACTGTCGCGATTGCGAGTTTATCGTCTCAGGCCGGTGACGGCGGAGGTGCTCGAAAAATTACTGGCGCGCACTGTGGCGCGCTGCTATCCGGATATCGACGTCGGCGCCCGAGAGCCTGGTTGAGCTGGCGCGGCTAGCCGATGGAGACGTGCGGCAGTGCCTGAACTTGCTCGAGCTGGCCACTGATATGTGCGCTGCAGCGAGGGCGTTCCACATCGGCTCGATGAGGCCGATTCTCAAGGAGTTGGCGAGTACGGGTAGCGCGTCGCTTCGACAAGGGGGGAGACGTATTTTTCGACCAGATCAGCGCGTTGCACAAAGCGGTTCGCGGCAGTGACCCCGATGCCTCACTGTATTGGTTTGCCAGAATGCTAGATGGCGGGTGTGATCCGTTATATCATCGGTCGGCGCTGCATTCAGAATGGCATCTGAGGACATTGGCATTGCCGATCCGCGAGGGCATTGCAGCTCGCGCTAGATGCGGTGTCTGTGCAAGAGCGACTGGGCAGCCCCGAGGGCGAGCTGGCGTTAGCCCAGGCCATCGTCTACCTGGCCTGCGCGGCGAAAAGCAATGCCGACGTACACCGCCGTTCAGCGCGGCCATGGCAGCGGCCGAATCCTCCGGGTCGCTCGAGGTGCCTTTGCGTCTGCGCAACGCGCCGACCACGTTAATGCGAGAGGAGGGGCACGGCGAGGGGTATCGTTATGCGCACAATGAAAGCGGATGGGTTTGCCGCTGGGCGAGCGTTATTTCCCGGATGGGATGGAGCCGATTCAGTTCTATCAGCCCACCCAGCGAGGGCTGGAGAAAGTGGTGGCCGAAAAGCTCGCTCAGCTGCGAGACCTAAACAAAGCGGCCCACAGGCCGAGGGCATAAGCCGTGACGGGTGGTTATTGGGTGGTGGTCGCTGCGGGCGGCGCGTGTCGGCGCGCTCGGGAGGGCGGCCGTGACCCTCTGGGTGGGGCCGACGGGCTACTTTCCCTGATCGCCACCTTTGCTGGTCAACGTAATAGGCTCCCTCGATGATCGGCATGGCGTGGGGTTATTTCTCGCGGTCAACGGAGATTCCTGCTTTGCTGTACCTGCTTTTTTGATGACCGGCGTGCTGGGAGGCTTCACGACCTTCTCAACCTTTTCCCTCGAGACGGTGCAATTGATCCAGCAAGGTGCTTGGGGATGGGCCGGCAGGTTATCTGGCGTTGAGCATGCGCTCTGCTGCCTGTTTCGGGAGCAGGGCTGGGTATTTGGCTGCTGCGATAAGCTTCGCTGCAAATCTGACAAAAAGACCTCCTCTCAGCGGATTGGTATTTCGCGTTATACTCGCGCCGTTTTTCCAGAGAAATGTTGTCATGCTTGACCTCAAAGCTATCCGCCATGACGCGAGTGCTGTGGTTGCCGCCTTAGCCAAGCGCGGTGTGGCGTTTGATTTAGCACGCTTCGAGTCACTTGACGCGCGTCGCAAGGCGGCGGACGTCCGTGCGCAAGGCCTTTTAGCTGAGCGTAAATCGGCGTCTAAGAAAATCGGCGTGCTCGTTGCAGAGGGGCGGTCGGTTGAGGAAGCAAAAAGTGAGGTAAATGAGATACTGTCTCGGCTTGCAGAGGAGTTGGCCTCGGCCACGCTAGAGGCCGATGCAGCACAAGCTGATCTCGATAGCGTTACTGCGGGAAACACCTAACCTGCCCGATCATTGTGTGCCCGAGGGCGTTTCTGAGGCTGAAAACAAAGAGATAACCCAGTGGGGAACCCCGAGAGTCTTCTCATTTCACCACGAGATCACGTCGATCTCGGCGAAGCCCTTGGGCTAATGGATCTAGAAGCGGCAGGGCGGATTGCAGGGTCTCGCTTCTCTCTGTTATCGGGCGACCTGGCAAGAATGCATCGTGCATTGATACAGTTCATGCTCGATTGTCATACTCAACAAAATGGCTATACCGAGCTTTATGTTCCCTACATTGTAAATGAAGCCTCGTTAACCGGGACGGGCCAATTACCCAAATTTGCAGAGGATCTTTTTCGGCTTGAGGGTGATCAGGGGTATTACCTCGCCCCAACGGCCGAAGTGCCCATTACGAATATCGTACGGGATAAGATTTTTGACGCCGAAGCCCTCAGTCCCTCGGGCCTGATGTATGTGGCCCACACGCCTTGCTTTAGAAGCGAGGCGGGTAGTTACGGGCGCGATACGCGGGGGCTCATTCGACAGCACCAGTTTGAGAAAGTTGAGCTGGTGCAGATCGTTCGGGCAGGACAATCAGAGGCTGCCTTAGAGGCGTTGACTGGCCATGCTGAGGGCATACTGCAGTCGCTGGAATTACCCTATCGTAAAGTGATGCTCTGCGGCGGCGATCTCGGCTTTAGTGCGGCGCTCACCTACGATTTAGAGGTGTGGTTGCCTGGGCAGTCAGCCTATCGGGAGATTTCTAGTTGCTCTAACTTTCGAGATTTCCAAGCACGCAGGCTGCAGGCGCGTTGGCGTAATCCTGAAACGGGCAAGCCAGAGCTGGTGCACACGTTAAATGGCTCGGGCCTTGCGGTGGGCAGAACCTTGGTGGCGCTGCTAGAAAATGGCCAACGTGAAGACGGGGGTATTGATATTCCCATCGCGCTACGGGGCTATCTGGGGGGCCAGACCGAGATCAATCCCTAACCGTCGGTTAATGAACCGCCACTGACGGACTAAGGCTTGGGCGCAACCCGGCTAGCCACGATGTCTCTGGGTCTTAAGGAGATGGCGTCAACGAGGATTTTGCCGGTCTCCAGCAGCAATACGTCGGGG
>CAJJBO010000037.1 GCA_905182485.1 uncultured Luminiphilus sp. | reverse complement strand
ATGACCTCTTTGATCGTTTGCCGCGCCCACTCCCGCAGCTGCCCGGTGTGCCGGCCCGTATGTGAGGCTTCTGAGTGTGTGTTGGCGTAGTAAGGCAATACCTCTTGTGTTATCACGTTTTCAATGGAGGCCAGCCCCCGGCCGCTGGCAGTGTGGTCGCAATAGACGAGCGGCCTGGATCCATACGGCGTTTGAATGACTGCCTCACGACCAATGATCTGTTGCCGTCAGGTGGTTCGATCAGATCTGGCGCAGGCTCTCGGGGGTCGTCGGATCGACTCGTCATTGCTGACAGTGGGCAACGGCGCGACGCCGCTCGAAGGGGACTGTCGCCGTAAGCGTAATGCGTTCGGTCGCGCGCGATGGGCGCGACATCGACTGCCGAAGAAGAAGTCTTTCGTTTGCACGTATCCGCGCTTATTTGCTATCTATATCGGACAAAAAACGCAGATTAGCCAGAGGTATGACGCAAATAAAGAGTCATAGACGCACTGGATCGTAAGATTCTGCGGGCGTTGCAGCGAGACAGCGCCGAACCGATAGCAGACCTTGCCGCGCGACTGCGGCCTGTCGCATAGCTCGGCCTTGCGGCACGCCGGATTGCGCGACTAGCGGAAGTACTGGGCGTCATTGAGCGAACGGTGGCCCTGCTATCGCAGAGCAAGCTGGGCTTGGGGTTAACGGTCTTTATTACCATCAAAACTAACCAACACAACTCGGCCTGGTCTCGGCAATTTCAGGCGGTCGTAGAGCAGCTGCCCGGGGTGCTCGAAGTGCATCGCCTCGGAGGGGAGATCGACTACCTGCTGAAAGCAGTCGTCCCCGACATGCCAGGCTACGATGCGCTGTATCAACAGCTCATCAAGGCGGACCTTTATGATGTCAGCGCCAGCTTTGTCATGGAAACGATGAAGCACACGACAGAACTCCCGCTCTAGCCTCGCTCAGCCACCGATGAGCGGCTGAGCAAAGAGCGCTTCTGTATCGTACGTTCAGATTCAGTCACGATCTTGGTGTCGCCCACTGGACCTCGCGCTCGGTCTGTCACAGACTCAGCTTGCCCTCGCTTGAGTACGAGGGTGGTAGACAGTATTGCAAGCGCGAAAGCCGCATTCGTTAGCGTTAGAAGCCTGCATTGAGTCACTGGGCAGGCATCAGCCTGCGACACTGCGGATGTTGGGCCAAACCATTGTTGATCAACGGAGGGGGCAATATCGTGACACGAGCGGGACGGCAGTTAATCGAGAGGCGAACCGCCCTAAAGCTAGCGGCAGCGCTCTGGTTATCAACACGAAATAGACGCGTTTCCGCGCTACCCCCGCAGCGGATTGTGGTGATTGGCGCAGGTGATCATCGGTTGCGCCATCAGCTATTACCTTGCTCAAGCGGGCGCTCAAGTCACGTTGGTAGAACGGGACACTCTCGCCAGCAAGGCCAGTCGTGGCACCTTTGCTTGGATTAATGCGACGTGGGCCAAGCAACCTCGACACTACCATCGTCTCAATCAAATGGGCCTCGACGGCTGGCATGAGCTTGAGCAAGCGCTCGATATTCCCATCCGTTGGGGCGGCTCTCTGGAATGGTTTTCGAGTCACGAGCGGCAAGTCACGCTGGCAGCCGATATCGAAGAGCAAGCCAGTTGGGGTGAGGCCGCTGAGATGCTGTCGGGGATCGAAGTCAGCGCATTAGAGCCAAATTTAACCGTCAGTGCTGACGACGCCGTTGCGTATTCTGGCGGGGATGGCGCACTCGATCCAGTGGTCGCCTGTCAGCGATTAGCCGCCGGCGCTCAGCAGTATCAGGCGAGGATCTTGGAGCACTGCGAGGTCCGTTCGGCGTTGTCGAATGACGAGGGGAGCGTCACGCTGTCAACCAGTCTTGGTGACCTAGTTGCAGACCGTTACGTAGTGGCTACCGGTGCCGATTCGTTGGCAACACAAACACTCGCGGGCGTTACGATTCCTCAGAGATCGACGCCCGGTGTTATCGTGATGACCAAGCCCCTCCCCCGCCTCATTCACCGGGTCATTGCCGCTCCAGGCATTCATCTCCATCAGCGAGACGATGGCAAGCTGGTGATCGGCGAGCAAAGCGGCGCACCCGATAATAGCGCACACACGATGCGGCTCCGAGGGCGCCCCACGCGTTTTCCCACTGAGGCGACGGCGTTGGCACACGCAGAGAGAATGCTAGCTATCACTCGACACTATCTGCCTGCGGCAGCGGGCGCAGAGGTCGATGAAGTCCTGATCGGCTGGCGACCCATGCCAATCGATGGGCATCCCGTTATCGGCACACCGGGCGCATCACCTGCGAGTTACCTTGCGATCATGCACAGTGGCATTACCCTAGCCCCCATCGTTGGCCAACTGGTTGCACAAGAGTTGTTAACACGGACTCCCTCCCCTCATCTTTCCAACTACCGGCCAGACAGACAGTTTTCGTCCGTCCAAGGCTACTAACCTCGCGATGACGCAACACCGGGTGTCAGCGGCCAGCTTATGAGACACCAACCCCCGTGACATCGCGTCATCCGCTAGATCGAGAGTGGGTCGCGCTCCACCACTACAGCCTCGATGCCCATTTGCTTTCGCGAGCGTGTGTCGATGTGTCGAGGCAGTATCGCGATCCGTTCTATCCTCGACTTGACCCGACCCCATTAATCCACGTAGCGTCACGCACTCAGCTTAATGACCTGCCTTATCTAGGAGACCACTGTGCCAAATGCCTACATTGTCGATGCCTGCCGAACACCTCGCGGAATTGGAAAAGTCGGAAAAGGTGCACTCGCACACCTCCATCCCTCTTATCTTGGCTCTACGGTCCTAAAGGCCCTGGCAGAGCGCAACGCGCTGAACACCGCCGAGGTCGATGACGTGATCTGGGGAACCTCGTCGCAAAGTGGCAAACAGTCTGGCGATCTTGGGCGGATGGCCGCATTGAACGCCGGTTTTGATATTCGTTCCTCGGGCGTCACGTTGGATCGGTTTTGCGGCTCAGGCATCACCACCGTGAGCTTAGCAGCGGCCCAGGTGATGTCGGGAATGGAAGATCTCGTCATTGCGGGGGGCACCGAGATGATGAGCTATTTCCCCTCTATCGGCGAGCCCGGGGTGCCGCCCATGCTGGAT
This sequence comes from uncultured Luminiphilus sp., assembly GCA_905182485.1. GTDB lineage: Bacteria > Pseudomonadota > Gammaproteobacteria > Pseudomonadales > Halieaceae > Luminiphilus. Next base: position 20,467 of record CAJJBO010000037.1, on the reverse strand, counting down.
TCCGGCAACTTAGCGTTACGCGACATGCATCCCCAGTCGCAGCAAGGGGTTTGTGCCGATGCCATCGCCACGCTGGAGGGCATCGACCGAGAAGCGGTCGATCAACTGGCCCTCACCAGTCAGCAGCGCGCGGCGCTAGCCATTGCAGAGGGGCGGTTTGATCGATCATTGATCACGGTTCACAACCCCGACGGCTCGGTCGCACTCGACCACGAAGAATTTCCCCGCTCAGAAACCACTCTCGAAAGTTTGGCGGGCTTGAAAACTGTCTTCGACGTCGTGCGAGATGTTCCAGTCGATGAGGCCGGCACCACTTACGGGCAACTCATCCAACAAAAGTATCCCGATCTAGACACTTTTAATCATATCCATCATGCGGGCAATTCTTCGGGAGTGGTCGATGGTGCTGCGGCACTGTTGTTGGCGTCTGAGCAGTATGTTGAGCGCCGCGGATTAACGCCCCGTGCCCGCATCGTCGCGACTGCAAACCAAGGTGATTGCCCTACGCTGATGCTCAACGCACCGGTACCCGCAGCGCGGAAAGTACTGGCCAAAGCCGGACTGACCGTCGGTGATATCGACCTATGGGAAATCAACGAAGCCTTTGCTGTCGTGGCAGAAAAATTCATCCGCGACCTCGAGTTAGATCGGAGCAAGGTCAATGTCAACGGTGGCGCGATGGCATTAGGGCACCCCATTGGCGCAACGGGATCTATCTTGATTGGTACACTGCTTGATGAGCTGGAGCGACAGCAAAAGCGCTATGGCCTCGTGACCATGTGTGCGGCCGGCGGTATGGCGCCGGCGATTATCATTGAACGACTGGCTTAACGACCAATGTATTGGGTATTGCGTCGCATCTAAGGCCTCACTCAGCCTACAGTGGGTAAGAGTCTGATAGGGTCCACGATCTCTAACTGATACCGCCCGCTATGACACCCGCCTTGTTTTCGACGCTACCCCTTGCTCCAGCTCAACTCGAGGCGCTGGAGGGGCTGCGGAAACCGCATTGCGCTGGATGGGGCAGAGCGTGGCCAACCCCGCGGATCAATTTGTAGCCCTCAGCACCGCTGATGATAAAACTGCAGCCTTTGGCATCAGGCTGCTGCATCACTTGAACCCTCGATTTTTTGGTGTACAAGCGATGGTCATGTGCCCGACCCGAGAGCTTGCTGAGCAAGTGGGTGAGGCCATCCGTCAGCTGGCGAGTCGTATGCGCAACATCAAGGTGGTGATGCTATGCGGCGGCAAGCCCTTTGGCCCTCAACGTGACTCACTGGAGCACGGTGCTCATATTGTCGTAGGGACACCCGGACGTATTCAGGATCACTTACAGCGGCAGACACTGGATCTGACGGGCGTCACGACCTTTGTCCTTGACGAAGCGGACCGGATGCTGGACATGGGTTTTGCTGAGGTGATGGCCACCATTACCGCGGCACTGCCGAAGGCGAGGCAAACACTGTTGCTCTCGGCAACCTTTCCCGACGATATTAAGAAAATGAGTCGCTCTATCCAGCGTCAACCAATAGAGGTCAAAGTGGATAACGTCCTCACACACGATGAGGCGGTGCTTGAGCAGCTCTTTTTCGAGATCCAAAAACACGAACGCAATACAGCCTTGCTGGCGCTCTTTGAGCATTACCAGCCCGGTAACGCGATGGTGTTTTGCAACACCAAAAAACAATGTGCTGAGGTGGCGGCATTTCTTCAAGAGCATGATATCGAAGCTGCCGCGATCCATGGCGACTTAGAGCAGCGGGATCGGGATCAGGTGCTACTGCAGTTCACCAATAATACCTGCCCCGTATTGGTCGCGAGCGATGTGGCTGCAAGAGGCCTCGACATCCCCGCCCTTGCGATGGTTGTGAACTTTGAGCTCCCCCGCGATGGTGATACCTATGTTCATCGAATTGGACGGACTGGGCGAGCCGGCGAGACAGGCCAAGCCTTTAGCCTAGTCACTCCCGCAGAGGCGCCACGATTGCGTGTCATCGAAGACCATCTGCACACCAACTGCTTGTGTGACGTCTTGGCGTCGTTAAATCGTAATCCTAATTACCAATTGCAGGGTGACATGGCGACGCTTCAATTTGACGCGGGTCGAAAACAGAAGCTGCGCCCCGGCGATATTTTAGGCGCGCTGACCGGCGACGCCGGCCTAGCGGGCGAGCAGATCGGGAAAATCAAAATTCTAGATAATAGTAGTTATGTCGCGGTGGCCAGACCGGCACTGCGGCAGGCCATGAATTATCTGACTCAGGGCAAGATCAAAGGCCGTTCGATTCGAGTGCGCCGTCTGAATCTGCGCGGCTAACGGGCGCGTCCTGCCAATCAGCTAGCTTAAAAAGGCGCCAAGAAAATCCGAGCGAGATAGTCAAGTCAGACCGCTCCTGCAACGCTTCTCGTTTTTCGCGATAACCTCGAAACGCAAATGGTGTTGCTGCCACTAAAGCTAGCAGCTCTGCATTGTTGAGTTGTTTTTCATAGTGACACTCGCCCTCGCGCAAGAGCTCCCCATCAGGGATAGTACGCCTCAGTGAGGCATGCTCGCGGGGCTGTTCATAGAGTGCTGTCTTTAACTCCCACAGATGTCGAGCGGCAGGTCCGACTTCTAAATAGAATCCGCTAGGCCGCACCGCACGAGCGATTTCGGCATCACTCACAGGCGAGAAAATGCAGATTGCCAGATCGATGGTGGAGGACATCACGGGAAGTTGCCGCGCGCTCGCCACCGCATAGTGGTGCTTGCGATAGTGCTTCGCTGCCAATCTCACGGCGCTTTTCGCGATATCGATCCCATAAACCGACAGCCCCGGTAGCCGCTCAGACAGCATCCCGTCGTAGTAGCCCTCACCGCAGCCCACATCAAGCAGCGTGTTCATCTCAGGGATCTGCTCAATAATGGCGCTGACCAAGCTGTGGTAATAGCCTGCATTTAAAAAACGCTGACGACTGCGAATCATCTCATCGCTATCTCCAGGGTTGCTGCTACGTTTGTGCTGTACGGGAAGCAGGTTGACGTAACCTTCTTTGGCACGATCAAAACGATGACCGCTGACACAAACCAAACCGGATTCAACTACCTCTAGCGACTGCGTGCAATGTGGACACATCCAAACCATGATCCTGCTCTCATCTCGCCTTATCGACAGCCGCGCCTTCGCGTACCATAGCAAAGGTAACCGCGCCTGGGGCTTTGGTAGACAGAATACCGCTGCCATCATGGGCAGAGAGGAAGAGGCTTATTACTACTGCGATAACAATAACTCAGCGCTGGATCGAGTCATTTGTCATAGACCTCAATCTGTGTCCTTTTGCGCATCAAGTCAATAAAAGCGACGCTATTCATTACACCGTCAGCGACAGCGAAGCGCCGCACGAGATCTTGCACGCCCTTCATGAGGAGATCAGCTATCTCGATGGTGACCAAGTCGCCGAGACCAGTTTTCTCATACTGACCAAGGGTATGAAAGGCTTTCGTGAGTTTAACGACTGGCTAGCAATGGGCCAATCACTACTCGAAATGATGGACTGGGTGGGTACCTACCAGCTCGTGGGCTTTCACCCCCATCATCAGTTTGCGGGAACAGACCCAGAGGACGCGGAAAACTATACCAATCGGTCCCCCTACCCCATGGTGCATATTCTGCGCGAATCCAGCGTGACGCGGGCCCTTGAAGCCGGTGAGAATATTGCCCTCATCACTGAGCGCAACACGGACACCCTAAATCAACTGGGTATAGAGCGGCTCATCGAGCGATGGCAAGACTGCTGTACCGAGCATCTCGAATAATGAATGGCCCAAATTGGTCCGTTTACGGCTCGTAATCATCGATACCCAATATCGGCAATTGCTCCTCAACACTGAGCAATAAAAAGGTCTCGAATTCGGTGTAAAACTCGGCGACAGACTGACCAAACACCTTGTTAAAGGCCTCAGCCCAACCCAGATGAGTGTACTCATCCCAGTAATTGAAAAGAACTGCATCTTGAGAGGTTTTAGCCTCCAGGTATCGAAAGGCGATGTGACCAAATTCGTATTGCAGAGCGCCGATGCACAGCTCGCCGCAATAAGACAGCAACCGACTCGTTTGGGCGCTGGTGTCGACATCTCTTATTGAAATATCGGGAAATCGTGCGGCAAAAGATTTCATGGCCTTCAGGTCATCCACTACCCGATTTTTTACCACTTGCTCAGTCTGCCAGCCTAGCCTTGCTGAAATGAACTGCTCAAAATAGACAGCGGCGCCCTCCTCAACCCATCGAGTGGTGCTCCAACCAAACGACAGATCATCGGCGCCTCGATGAATATTATGTGCCCCTTGATAAACGTGAAAGTACTCATGTGCGTTCACTATTTTATCGTTCACGAGCTCGCCCTCAGCCACACTGTGTTGATTGTTCTCGTCGGCATAAGGGTTGTGCACAAACGACTGCACAGGTGGCGCCAAATTCCACGATGACTGCTGGAAACCATTACCACCGGGGTAGATGTAGGCCATTTCTCTGATTGATTCGCCTTGATCAGCGAGGCATCGCGATTTCTCATCGGGTCGATAGTTATAATCACAGAAGTCATTGGCTAATTCGTCAGCTAAATCGAGATCGTTACCGACGAGATAAACCCGAAGTGGTCCGTAATTGCCCAGCAGATCAATGGCGGCGAGCATGCCCTCTTTGGAGGCTTCTACTATCGGAGTGGGTATGTCTGCAGCCACTCTAAATTGCACTGCCTGTGATACCGGCTGATCCCATCCTGCCGACTGCAAAGTAGCGGCATTGCTGCGCTGGGCGTCGGTGAGTGGCGTCGTTGTCCTATCTGCGACTGACGAGATGTAGGGTTTGAACACCATTTCATCAACGCAGGATTCGTACTGTAGTCGTGTCTGAGTATTTTGAGCTGAATCACCTAATTGATAATTGTCTTTGCACTCTTGGGAGGCATTTTCCAACCAACCCGCACAAAAGCCTTCTGGGTCATCGCAAAACGTATCAGTCACATTAAAATTGTATTCAATCCACTCGACGTTAGCGGGTGGCTGCCACGTGGCGGCATTATCATTGGCAGTGTCGCTGTCCGAATCATTGTCCACACTGACCGCGTTAACGTCTTCGACGACCTTGATAATCTCGAATCCCTGCTCAGCCGTACGCCAGTCGAGCACCATGTCATAACGATCACCGCCGATGAGCGCATTACTGGCTGAAATCTCATCCCCCGCAACCGTGCAACTGGTTGCCGCCAGATCGACCGCATCGGCTCCGCTGATAAAGGACTGCTTAAACCTGACGGTCTCAAAAGTCGCTGAGCTGGTTTGTGTATCACCCTCTAGGGTGTGCGCGACCGCCGATATCGTATGGCTACCCGGCGATAAGTTGCTATACGCATAGGCCAGCGAAAAACCAGACTCACTCGCATTGGCAACCTCTGGAAAAGCGCTCCCGACGTCCCCTCTGGCGCCGCCATAAGGTGCATCAAAGGCGTACACCCCATCGATCATGATCTCGATCTTGTCGATGCCGTCGGTCGCTATCGCCCAGCCTCTGAGATTGCCCACGCCACCATGAATTTCACCCGCCACCGGCTCTTCCAGCATGATACGAAGCACAACATCTGCGCTAACCGGCGGAGATAAGGCAGCACACAATCCTAAAAAGAACGAGAGCAGGTTAGGGGCTACTGACAGGAGAGGTGATCGGTTCATGGGCAATCGAATCTCACGCTCAAGGGGCTTTGACTCATCACTACGAGATCACTGTCAACGAGGGTATAACCGAAATAAATCGCGAGTTCCGCTGACTCAAAAAGACCAGCTTTGGTTTTCAACTCATCAAGTGCCAGTGGCATTTCTACTGTGTTGAGCGGTACCGCACGTCCTTGAGCCGCCTGAGAAAATAGCGCTTCACGATTGTCAGCATTCACTTCGCCGCGTCCGCCATCTTCTCCAGCTCGCCCTGCGCATTAGCATAAAAAACTCCCAGGGAGTCTGCGCTCACCATTGCGTGAGCAGACCCCATTAACCCGACGTGCTCTTCGGCAAGACGTATCGTTGAGGCGACGGTGACGGTATCTTCGCAACTGAAACTATCGTCAAAACTGATGCACGGTATGGAGGTCAGTATCGTCACGTTGCGCTGCGCCGACGTCGACGTGAGACTCGCGTCGAAGGCGTCCACCAGGAACATCACCGCGAGCCACGCGATGGACACGACGCCGAGGTACCACGCGATGGCGTAGTTACCTCCACAAGCCAATCCCTCACAGGCCATGCTGCGCGGGTTTGAGAAACGCTTGGTCAGATCGGTATAAGGCGTCACATTGTAAAGACCTGAGTAAGCCATGATGGTGGCAAATTCATTATCAACGCCAAAACCTCTTGCCCAGCCGAAAATTCCCTCTCCTGACTGCCGCGCACCATGCGCAAGACCAAATACATGGCCTAATTCGTGGGCCAGAGTGGACTCTTCTTCATTAAAATTAGTGGTATGCATCACTGCAGTTCTCTGACGGTTATTGGAAAAGTAACCCCGCGAACCAAAAGTGCCCCTCGCGAATCCTGAGGATTCATCCTCACCCGGCTGGCCATCAAGAATGACCACTAAATCAGCACCCGACATCGCTCGAATTTTCTCGCTGACGGCCCACTGGTTCTTTTTAGGCGCGCCGTATTGATCCATCAGATGGGTCACGCTGTTCCAACTCGAGTTCGCATTAGGGTTTTCATACGCTAGCTCTTGATAGTGCACGGCCCTAAACTGAATGCCTGTCTCGCTAGTATCACCGTAAGATTTTATTCACGCCGCTAATTAAATCGTCAATATAAGGTTGTGGCTGATTGCAAACGAGAGATATCGGCGGTAAATGACCTGCGTATATAAAATGGCAACATCGATCACGGAGTCACGGGTTGAGAGTGAACTGGCATCGTTAGGGTTTGTCCCCACAAGGGCCTCATTAAAATCAGATACGCCGTCCCCATCTGAGTCCGTTAACACATCTTCAATCGGGTTGTGAGCATTGGAGCTGTTGTCAAGCACCACGTAGTTGCCTTCGACTGGCGTAGTGATATCGAACCAAGGGTTTGGGATGCCGCCACCCGGAATAATGTCCAGCGCATCGGCCCGCATCTTCGTCACAAAAACGAGAGACTTCGTGGATTTGGCCGGCACACTGTCAATGGCACAAACCAGCCCGTTGTCGTAGGGGTAGCCAATACTCCCGTCCGCGACCGTGCAAATGGACGGTATTTCCAGCCACTCAGCGTATTTGCCAAACCGATCAAACGAAGGGTCGTTGCCTGACTCAGTTAGTAGAAAAGCGGGGGCATCTGCAGCTGAGCGATTTGTGATTAACACTGTCCAAGTAATCGTGTCGCCAATATAAAACAACGCATCGTCAAGATTACTGGCGAAGCTAAACGACAAATCCGAGTCACTGAAGATAACGTCGTCGCCGCTGCCGTCTGTTCCATTGTCATCGGCGCTGCTGCCCTACAATTTCGATGATCTCAAATCCCTGCTCCGCCGTGCGCCAGTCGAGCACCATGTCGTAACGATCGCCGCCGATGAGGGCATTGCTGGCCGAAATCTCATCGCCCGCAACCGTGCAGCTGGTCGCCGCCAGATCGACCGCGTCAGGCTCCGCTGATAAAGGACTGCTTAAACCTGACGGTCTCAAAGGTCGCTGAGCTGGTCTGCGTCTCACCCTGCTCGGGTGTGCGCGACCGCCGATATCGTATGGCTGCCCGGCGATAAGTTGCTGTACGCATAGGCCAGCGAAAAACCCGACTCAGGCTCGCATTGGCCACCTCCGGAAAAGCGCTCGCCGACGTCACCTCTGGCGCCGCCATAAGGCGCATCAAAGGCATACACTCCATCGATCATGATCTCTATCTTGTCGATACCGTCGGTCGCTACTGCCCAGCCTCGGAGGTTTCCCACGCCACCATGAATCTCACCTGCAACCGGCTCTTCCAGCATGATACGGAGCACATCTGCCGCATGGGCCGCGCCGGTAAAACACATGAAGAAACTTAGAAGCAACATTGAGTAGTGCATACATCCCTTCACCCTTAACTCCATCTTCATCGACCCATAACGTTAGCGAGAGGCCTCAAGGTGCGTCCGACGCTCACCAGTCCCTCCCACATCACGCTCATATCGACTGCCACCATCTCGGCGGCGCACCCCTGTGCAGCCAAGGACCAGTGCTTCTCAGACAAGCTCAGTCGCCATCCGGACGTATCCGGCCGCACCGACCATCCAAACCAGACTGCGGACAACCTTAATGCCGGCAAGATAGATGGGGACATAGGCCACTCGCGCCCAAAACGCGATTTGTGCCCCGAACAACACCTCAGCATCCAAACCTGCCGCATGCGCCACCAGTGCCAGCGGCACAAAAAAAACCGACGCTTCGATTGCATTTTTGGCCGCCCGCTCTGCTCGGCCACCCAAGGGCGAGGGATCGTTTAAATTGTCGCGATTTCCCAAACCGATCGTCAGCCCGTCAGCGGTCCACTCACGGTTGCGGATAACCGCTCCGAGTGCCACGGTAATGAAGGTCAAAATAGTGAAGTAAACAGTGATCTCAAGTAACGGCGTCATAGAGATTCCTCGGATTATCGAAGCACATTAAGTGACTCGCAGGCTATCACTATAACCTTAGGTCACATTGACTTCACTGATCTCCTCCGGTTTATGCGGGCTGCGTCATGTGGCTGGCATTGATGGGGGGGAGCGACTATGGTTAGCTCAAACCGCGAGTGCCCGTTTGCGACCAACTACGCAAAAAGCATGATGCTACGAGAACCCCACAGCGCCCAGCGCTCCAACTAATGACCGATAGAGGGCCGTCAGTCATGCAATGCAGCACCCTAACCGAGCAAGCCCGGCACTGGGCAAAGGTACAACCCGAAACCATCTGGATGCGAGACCTCTTTGAAGGGGGGTCGACTGATTACACTTGGGGTGCCGCCGTCGCAGAACTTGACCGTGTAGCGGCATGGCTGGAGGCTGAGTTTGCTCATGGGCAACACATGGCGCTACTGAGTCGAAACCGGGCACACTGGATCATGGCGGATATGGGCATCATCCACTCAGGTAATGTCACGGTCCCCCTGTTTACCACTCACGCGCAAGCGACGGCTGAGTACATTCTCGATTTCACCGATACGCAAGTACTGTTCCTCGGTGAAACTGAAAATTGGGAAGGCGTGAAAGCTGTCCTCCCAGAGGACTGCCTGATCGTCACCTTGCCTGGCGCGGACTGCGACCTACCTCACACGAAGTGGGAACAGCTCGTTGCCGAGGCGCCCAGTGACGCGCCGGCTTACGTACCCCTCGCCGATGATACCGTCTCACTTGTCTTCACCTCTGGTACCACGGGCTTGCCCAAAGGCGTCATCCAGACCCACGCCACTAACCTCATCCCCATGCGTCGCTGCCAATATTTATTCACACAGCGGGAGCAACCGCGTTGGTTTAGCTACCTGCCTCTATCGCATATCGCTGAGCGTCAGATTGTGGAATTCTCATCCATCAACACTGGCGGGGAAATCTGGTTCAACGAATCGCTGGCAACGCTTGCCACCGATCTTCCGCGCTGCCGGCCGCACATCTTTTTTGGTCCACCCAGAGTCTGGGAGCAACTCAGGCAATCGGTGACCGCAAAGTTTGGCGGCGCTGAGGCACTTGACGCTGCCATTGCAAACGATCAGGCGGGTGTGCAAGCTTTGGTCACCAACGCATTGGGACTCGATGAGGTTGAGTACTGTCTGACCGCTGCCGCGCCGACCCCGCCTGCACTGATCAAGTGGTGGGACGCTGTCGGGGTTAAGCTGTGTGAGGGTTTTGGCCAAACTGAGGCAATGGGACTCATCATAACTGACCCAGAGAATCGTCGAATCGGTTCTATTGGCCAACCAGCCGGCGAGGTTGAAGGTAAAGATTGGCGGTAACGACGAGCTCCTGATCAAAGCAGACGGACTGCACGCCGGGTTACTACAACCGCCCTGATAAAACCGCTGAACTGTGGCAAGACGGATGGCTGCACACCGGTGACAAAGTCCGGATCGATGACGACGGCTTTATCTTTATTACTGGACGGGTCAAAGACTACTTCAAAACGATTCAGGGAAAATTCGTCGCGCCGCCACCGATCGAGGGGCTCTTTGCCGACAACCCTCACTCCGAGCAGCAATGTCTGCTGGGGCGAGGCTACTCAAAAACCGTGATGATAACGGTGCTCAACGAGCCCTCCCGCCTATTGCCAAGAGAGGAAATAGAAGCTGCCGCTCTCGCAACGGTCGAATCCATTAACGCCGACATTGAAAAACATGCCCGCATCGGCGCCATCATTTTCAGTCAAACGCCCTGGACCATTGAAAATGAGATCCTCACGCCAACGATGAAAATACGTCGAGAGCAAATCGAAAATACGTTTGGCGAGGACGCGGAGCGCTTAGCGCGCGACGGGGCCGAAAAAGGGTCGATACAACTACATTGGTTCGACTGATGCACCACAATGTCCGATGCCGGGAGCCGGCATGCTGTCTGACTGATCAAATGGCTCAGACGCTACGGCGTCGGCATATCTGACTCATATTCTTCAACCACGTAACTGCGCGTTTTGTCTCGCTCAAAAAGGCGGGCTTCGTCAGCGTTGATTTCAACTTGCGCCGATTCTGAGGCGATTAGAGCCATAGCCTCGTCCATTCGAGCTTGATCCGGAAACCAGATCTCCATCAGCACATCAAAAGGCAGGTCTAACGGGGCGTGGTTAGCCGACTCGGCAACGCTGAGATAGCGGCGCTGGTACTTAGCCGCGAAGCCACTCAAGTATTTTTCGCCGATCTTTCTGTGGTGGGTTTCGTAGTGCTCAATAAACGCCTCTCGCGTTAGGCCCACCTTTCGAGTCAGTAATGTGATCAACTTGATCATAAGGATAAAAAAACCCTCTTACGACTGCACCGAATGACTCAACTGAACCGCCCCAATAGTCCCACCGACCGCTGCTTGCTCATAAGACGGAAGACGATAACGTCACATCTGAAAATTGCCAGACGGTCTCGAAGCGCTGGCGCGCCGCCTCAGCCGGAGCAGTAAGCCCTTGCGCGGTGAGCGCCTCGGTCAATCCATAGAGTGACCAGCCGTTCATCGGGTATTGCTCAAGATCCGCCTCAAAAACCAGTTGAGCCTCGGCAGCGCGGCCATCTGCTAGCAATGCGGCGCCAAGGGATTGTCGCGTCGGGTAGTACCAAAAAGGCGGCTCCGTATAGGGCAACGCGTCCTGCATCGCCACTGCTTCTTCAAAGGATGTCACTGCCGCCGCCATAGCGCCTGATCGAAATGCAATCTCGCCGCGCAACAACGATTTGGCGACGCCAATCAGGCTTTTTGCGGGATAGACATTACCCATAAAAATGTCATCAACCTCAGGCTCAAGACGCTCAATCGCGGCCAATTCGTTCAGGGCAGATTCCTTATTTTCCATCGATGCATAAGCCACCCCGCGACCGTAGTGCCAAATGGCACGTGCAAAGGCGAAAGGAGCGTGAGGCTCTGGCTCAGACAGAATCTCCTCCCAGCGGGCAAATCGAACCAGCGACAACATAGGAACAGTGCGAAAGAATTGGATCGTCGGGAATTGCTCTACTTGCTCTATACGCACATTTTCTACTACCCGACGAGCGCTCTTCAATGACAGTTCACTCTGACCTTGCATGGTTGCTGAGGCCCATAAAAAGTGAATGTTGTGGGGGTAATACAACGCGGGATAGAAGCCTTGCGCATTGCATTCGGCAATATAAGCTTCATCAATATCGGCAGCGCGAATATTGGCGAGCGCCGCGTCCTGATATCGGCCAACCCGAAAATAGATGTGGCTTGGCATGTGGACCAAATGCCCCGATCCCGGCACGAGATTGGCGAGCGCATCAGCGGCACCTTCAGCCTTTTGGGCGTTCGACGAAGCCTCCAGCGCGTGGATATATAAGTGGAGGGCCAATGGGTGCTCTGGCTCTGCTGCCATCACCCGCTCAAGACTCTTAATCACTGCCTGCGTATCTGGCTTCGCCTCCCCACTCGGACCCCAATAATCCCAAGGCATCGTATTCATGAGCGCCTCCGCGTAAACAGAGGCCACCGTCATGTCGTCGGGATAGGCACCAACCATATCAGCCAACGCATCTGCCCACGCACGATCAAGTGGATCGCGCGGCGTCTCACGTTGACCGTCGTAACGCTTATCCAGCGCCAGAATCCAGCTCCGCTCTTTTGGGTAACGCCATCGACTAACGTCAAGGCGTGATCGATCGCTGCACGCGCACTCGCTCGCTCTTCGGGGGTCATCACCGCCTTACCGTTATTGGTGACGTTGATATTGGGCCCAGTGGCTAATGCCTCACCCCAAAAGCACATGGCGCAGTCTGAATCCAATGTCTGAGCGGCACGAAAGCTGCGAATCGATTCTGCGTGGTTAAACCCAAAAGCCAGCACCATCCCCTGATCAAAGTAGCGCTGAGCGTCGGTATCGCGGGTGGTAATGGGCATGTGGAAAGCCCCCATCCCTTTAAACAACGGCGCACCGGCACGTTGCGCCAACGTTTGCTTGACCTCAGCAGACTGCTCTACCGCGACGGGATCGCTGCAGCCATAGAGCACCCAAAATAGCCCGGCCAATACCACGCTCATGCCGTTGCGTCTCATCGCTCATCACCTGTCATGTTATTCGTCCTCAAAGCTGACCATAATCACACCTAAAAGCAAACTGTAAGCGAGGTCTTGGCATGCGGTATAGCTACATTTGAACAGCTCACTGTCACAATAATGCAACGCCGGCGTGAGTGAGGCCTCTTCCCTGACTCATTCGGTTGCACCTCCGCAAAGGGCCTCGCTCAAAGCCCTGCGGCTTCCCTCTCGCCTATCTCGACGCTGCGCGCATCCGACACTAGTGCATCCACTTGATTTGATGTCAGCGTCCTGAGAAAGGCAACGAGTGCTTGCTGCTCGTCCACCGTAATCGTCATGTCGCTAATTCTCACATCTTGTAACGGGTCATCGCTGCCATTTCCCGCGTAGTACGCCACCACACTCTCGAGGGTGGGGAGCGACCCATCATGCATGTAAGGGAAGGTGATCGCGACATTGCGTAAACTCGGGGTGCGGTACCGCCAACGATCCTCACTCTGCCCGTGACCTCTGCACGTCCATCATCAATAAACGTCTCCGTCTCAGCGCTGACTAGAGGCACCACGTAGACCCCAGGAGCGAGTTGCACTTTATCGAGCCTTACGCCTCGTTGCTGACGGAGGTACCCCACTCCCGTGTTATAAAAGCCGCCGTCCGAAAACAAGCTACTGTCATCGCCCAACTGGTGACAGCCAATACAGCCCTTTTCTCGAAACAAAGCGAAGCCTAAAGCCGCTTCTGCAGAGTAGTTATCCATCGACCGGGCGCCGCCTGCAAAGTACCAACGATCAAAATCGGAATCGCCCGATAATAGTGCCCGTTGATAAGCGGACAGCGCCAATCCCAAGCTGCGCTCAGACAATCCGTCTGGATACAGCCCCTCGAATTGTTGAGCGTAAGTCTCGACGGACGCTATTTTTGCGATGACTGACTGCCGATCCTGATTGGCCATTTCGTTGTGGGCCAACAAGGGAGACCAAACTTGCTCGGCCAGAGAAGACTCCCGCCCATCTAAAAATAGCTGCTGAACGAAGACGACGTTGTACAAAGACGGCACATTACGGCGGACGCCTTTTCCTTGGTGTCCCACTGGCGTCGCTAGCTCGTTCTGCGTAAACCCCTGCTCCGGTATGTGACACATCGCGCAGGAAAGGGTGTCGTTGGCAGAAAGACGCCGATCGAAAAACAGCTGCCGACCCAAATCAATTTCTTCCGCCTTCGCGCCGTCCCCCACGGCCGGCAAACCCAAAGGCCTTTCAGTGCTCAGTTTGTCTAGGGCTTGGCGAATACCCGACACTTCGATAACGACTTTTGAATCAGTGCGGTAAGTCTCTGATTCGTAGCCGATCCTCGAATCAGCTAGCCCGACACGGTGAGGAGAATCAACAAAAAGCTCTAGCTCTGTTGCGACCACTGCGGCGACGGAGATGAGCGAGACAAAAAACAACAGCACAGTAGCCTGAACCCGACGTCGGAACCCTGTCGAAAAGAGGTGCATTGCTGTATTTTCTGGTGGTAGCATCAATCAATTGTGGCAGAAAAATACGGAGAAAAAATAATGATCTGGAAAATGCTAATTTCTAGCGTCGTAGCCGCCCTCTTACTGGTGCAGCCCACCTCGGCTGACGAAACCTGCATGTCACCGTACATGGCGAAAATCGTTGGGCAAGAGGACTATGTCTACATCTGGACCTTGGGCCTCGAAGGGGTTGGAAATGGGGAAGACAAGCTGGTCACTGTAGATGTGAATCCCGACTCAGAAACCTACGGCACGGTTATCCACTCACTATCGATGGGCGGGCGCAACGAAGCGCACCACTCGGGGCTCACGGATGATCGAAGATTTTTGTGGGCATCAGGATTGGACACCAACAAAATTTTCATCTTCGATGTGCATACTGACCCTGCCGCACCCAGCTTGCATCGCACCATTGACGATTTTGTGAGCAAAACAGGCGGCGTAGTCGGCCCCCACACCAGTTACGCACTGCCAGGGCGTATGCTGATTACCGGGCTCTCTAACAATCGCGATCATGGTGGACGCACCGGCATGGCCGAGTACACCAACGAGGGCGACTTCATTACGAGCGTTTGGATGCCCACGGACGACAATCTGCAAGGGGCTGTGAAATCTGGCAACTTTGCCGATGGCTACGGCTATGACGCACGAGCCCTACCCCGCCGTAATGCACTAGTGACCTCCTCCTTTACGGGGTGGAATAACTACATGATGAATCTGGGCAAAATGATGGGTGACGCCGAGGCGATGAAACGCTTTGGCAATACCGTCGTCATCTGGGACCTTCACGCGCGCACGCCCAAGAAAATTCTTGATGTGCCCGGTGCACCATTGGAAATTCGGTGTGCATGGGGCTCACAGTCTGATTATTGCTTCACCACAACTGCCCTCACGTCTAAGGTATGGCTAATCTACGAAGATGATGCCGGTGAATGGCAAGCGAAAGCGGTCGCTGATATTGGCGACGCCAGCAAGATTCCATTGCCTGTCGACATCTCTATTTCAGCCGATGACAATCATCTTTGGGTGAACACCTGGAATGATGGCAAAGTTCGGCTGTACGACATCTCTAACCCCCATGCCCCCGTTCAAGTCATGGAAGAGCAGATTGGCGAACAGGTCAACATGGTCTCGCAGAGCTGGGATGGAGAGCGCGTTTATTTTACCTCGTCTCTGCTTGCTAGTTGGGATAAGACGACCGCATCCGAGGGCAATGACTTGCAGTATTTCAAGCTCTACAACTGGGATGGTGAAACGCTCACGCCGGAGTTCAATCTTGATTTTATTGAGCTGGGTTTAGGGGCGCCGCATCAAATGCGTTTTGGCGCTCATGCGCTCTATGGCGGCGCTAGCGCTCAGTCCCCTTCAGGATTGGCTTCACCGACCGCACACTGACATTGTGATGCGCGGTAACGTTATCCTGCTGCTGTGGGTGGTGAGTGCGGTTGTGCTCAGTGCGCCACATCATCACAAGGAGCCCGTCGTCATGGCGCCGGGCTACGCGCCGCTCTCTTTTACCCCTCCGGGGCCGGGAACGTATGGGTTACCTGCGATGGGAGTGGCCGGCGATGGCCAAGTGCTGGACAGCCAGGGCCGCGCTACCCCCCTACACGACTACCTAGGGGATAAACCCACCGTACTGAGTTTCATTTTTACGACCTGCGATGATGTGAATGGGTGCCCGCTTGCGACCTATGTGATGAGAAGCGTTCAGGATGCGCTGCAGGCAGACCCAGGCACCGCAGACAAAGCGCGTCTCGTCAGCTTCAGCTTCGATCCTGTTTTCGACACCCCTGATGTCATCGACGCCTATGGATCGCAGTTTCGTACCGACAATTTCGATTGGCAATTCCTGACAACATCGGGCCCAGAGGCACTTGACCCCATTTTGAGTGCCTATGGCCAATGGGTCATCCGAGACTACGATGATAACGGCGACTACACGGGCACCATGTCACATATCTTGCGGGTATTTTTGATCGACAAGAACCGCAACATTCGCAATATCTACAGCACCTCTTTTTTGCATGCCGATACGGTAGCCAATGACGTTCGCTCACTGCTTATGGAAGAGGAAGCCGCGCTGCCCTAACACCCCAAAAACACGTTCGCACGCTGCTGCCGCCAGGCCCGTCAAATGGTCGGTCTCCCCTGAAAATCCGCTCGTAAAGTCACGTTTGCGAACCTCAACCATGATATTCTGCGCCGGTTTTTGGCGTCACACTTTGGACCCTGCGCAAACAGAATGAGGAGAGGCATCGATGTACGTTAATGGCGAGTGGCTGACAGACGGCCCCACATTCTCTGTTCACAACCCCGCAACCGGCGAAACACTGGGCGAAGTGTTCGATGGCAATGCGGAGCACGCCCAACAGGCTATCGAAGCCGCAGAACAGGCGCAGCATAGCTGGGCAGGTGAAACCGCATACAAGCGCTCCGAATTACTGACTCGCGCTCATGGTTTGATGTTGGAGCGACAGGCAGCGCTTGCGAATCTCATGACGCGCGAGCAAGGAAAACCGCTCAAAGCGGCTATGAACGAGGTCAAATATGCGGCCGACTTTTTGCTGTGGTTTGCCGAAGAAGCCAAGCGAGTATATGGAGAGACCATCCCTTCAGCACGCGCTGACCAGCGGTTTTTGGTCCACAAACAAGCCGTTGGTGTGGTCGCGGCTATCACCCCCTGGAACTACCCCATCTCAATGCTCACGCGTAAATTAGGGCCAGCTTTGGCAGCGGGGTGCACCGTCGTGCTCAAGCCTGCCGAGAGCACACCGTTATGTGCGATGGCCGTCTTCGATATTTTGCATGAGGTAGGCTTTCCACCCGGCGTTGCCAACCTTGTCACGACCAGTGACCCTAAACCCATTGGCGATGTGTTTTGCACCCATCCCAGCGTACGCAAACTCACGTTCACAGGCTCTACCGCTGTCGGAAAACACCTCGCACAAGCCGCGGCGCCGCAACTGAAGCGCGTCTCGATGGAGCTCGGCGGCCACGCGCCGTTTATCGTTTTTGACGACGCTGACCCCGTACATGCAGCCAAAGGCGTCTCACTCGTTAAGTTTCTTAACACGGGCCAAGCCTGCATCAGCCCCAATCGTATCTTTGTTCAGCGCCGCATTCTTGAGCCCTTTCTCGCCACGCTTCAGGAGCGAGTGGGTAAATTACGAGCTGGTAACGGATTGGACCCAGCCAACAGCATTGGCCCCCTGATTAATGAAGCGGCAATTGTTAAGGTGGATCGACAGGTGCAAGATGCCATCGCCAAAGGGGCGACTCTGCTCAGTGGTGGCGCTCGACTCAGCGATGGCGAACTCGCTAATGGTCATTTTTACGGCGCCACATTACTCAGCAATATCAGCGCTGATATGCTGATTTATCGCGAAGAAACATTTGGCCCCGTTGCCGCTGTAGTGCCATTTGACGATGACGATGACGTTATCGCAATGGCGAACGATACGCGGTACGGCCTGGCGGCCTACGTTTACACACAGAACTTATCCCGCGCACTGCGGACGTTTGAGCAACTACAGTTTGGTATCATCGGCATCAACGATATCAACCCCACCAGCGCCGCTGCGCCTTTTGGCGGCATGAAGGAAAGCGGGTTGGGTCGAGAAGGCGCCCGCGAAGGTATCGAAGAGTACCTCGAGACCAAGCTCGGCGGACTCAGTATCTAGTTGCCCCACTAACACGAGGAACACTTCCATGGCAGCATCGGATTATCCAGGTCTCGATACACTGGCTCTGCATGCAGGCGCTCAGCCTGATCCTGCAACGGGCGCCAGAGCCACCCCGATCTATCAAACGGCGTCCTTTTGTTTTCCGGATTCAGATCATGCCGCATCGCTTTTTAATATTGAGCGAGCAGGACACGTTTACTCTCGACTCAGCAACCCGACTAATGCGGTGCTGGAGGAGCGTATCGCCGCACTAGAGGGTGGCGTGGGCGCGATTGCTACCGCCAGCGGACAGGCGGCGCTGCATCTCGCCATCATTACCCTGATGGGCGCTGGCTCACACATTGTCGCCTCCGCTGCCCTGTACGGAGGAAGCCACAATTTATTTGCTTACACTCTACCCCGCTTTGGTATTGAAACCACCTTTGTTGATCCTCGCGATCCGCAGGCATTTGCCGCGGCGATTCAAGACAATACGCGGCTCATTTTTGGTGAAACGCTGGGTAATCCGGGACTCGATGTACTGAATATCCCCGCCATCGCTGACGTCGCGCATCAGGCAGGACTGCCACTGATGGTCGATTCAACGTTCACGACGCCGTATCTCATAAAACCCTTTGAACTCGGTGCCGATATCATTCAGCACTCCGCCACCAAGTTTCTCAGCGGACACGGCATTGTGATCGGCGGATTGCTGGTCGACAGCGGTCATTTCGATTGGGAAGCGTCTGGCAAATTCCCAACGCTTACAGAGCCTTACGAGGGCTTTCACAACCTCATATTCACTGAGGAGTTTGGGCCTACCGCCTTTATCCAAAGAGCCCGCAAAGAGGGGCTGCGTGACTTTGGCGCCTGTATGGCACCGACCTCCGCGTTCCATATTTTGCAAGGCATCGAAACACTGAGCGTGCGGATGAATCGGCACGTCGATAACACCCGTGAGATCGTCAACTTCTTGATGGAGCACCCACAAGTCGATCGAGTGGGCTATCCCGAGCTAGAGGGACACCCCGATCAGTCTCTGGCTGCAACGCTCTTGCCCAAGGGCTGTGGCGCCGTCTTCAGCTTCGACTTGAGCGGTGGTCGACCAGCGGGCATTGCCTTTGTCGACGCACTCAATGTCTTCTCGCATTTGGCCAATATTGGTGATGCTAAGTCGCTGGTGATTCATCCTGCTAGCACCACTCATCATCGCATGAATGCCGAAGCACTCGCAGCGGGTGGAATTGGCGAGGGTACGATCCGGCTTTCTATCGGGCTGGAGGACATCAAGGACTTGATCGCGGACCTGAAACAAGGACTGCGTGCTGCTGGCAAGGCGGCTGGAGGCAGTCGCTCATGATGATCACTGTCAATGAGCAAGCCGTTTATTGCTATACCAATTCTCGTGACATCGATCCGGCAAAACCCAATATCGTTTTTATTCACGGCTCAGGCATGGACCACTGCGTTTGGACTTTAGCCAGCAGACATTTTGCCCGGCATGGTAATAACGTCATCTCGTTGGATTTACCCGGTCACGGTCGTTCCGGCGGCGCACCGTTAGCCACCATTGAGGCCATGGCCGATTGGGTCATTGCCCTGCTCGACACGCTCAAGATTGAGCAAGCGGCATTAGTTGGCCATAGCCTCGGCAGCCTCATTGCGCTGGAAAGTGCGGCCGCGCACGCGAGTCGCATCAGGGCCATTGCGCTGGTTGGCACGACCTCCCCCATGCCCGTTTCAGACGCGATCCTTGACGCCGCCAAGGCGAATGATCACTCAGCGTTTGACATGCTCACCCAGTGGGGATTTAGTAAGCGACACCAGTTTGGCGGCAACCGCAGCTCAGGCATTTGGATGATTGGCAATACCCTCAGGCTGTATGAGCAGTCTGGGCCGGACGTTTTGTTTCATGACATGCGAGCCTGTAACGACTACCAATCAGGCATTGAACAAGCGAGCCGAGTGACCTGCCCTGCTCTACTCCTGCTGGGTGCTGAAGACAGACTCACCCCCGTCCGGAGCACGCAAGCACTTCAGTCAGCGCTGACCTCAGCCAAGGTTGAGATACTCCCCGGGGCGGGCCATACGATCATGGTTGAGGCGCCTAACGCCATGCTCGACGCGCTGCATCAAGTGCTCTAATTCGTTAGCACAAAACATGTGCTTAAAACTGGGTATCGGCAATGGTTGTGCGGTGCAGTAGTCGATCGTGACCGTCGTAACCGCCGGTAGCCGCGTGTAGCAACGAACGGTTATCCCACATCACCACCATGCCCGCCTCCCACCGATGGGTATAAATAAACTCGGGCTGGGTCTGGTGAGCGTAGAGCGACACCAACAGCGCCTCGCTCTCCTCACGCGCCTACCCCCTCGAACCCGGTGATGTAGGCGGCGGAGGAAAACAGGGCCTTGCTGCCATTCTCCCGGTGCGTCCGAATCAATGGATGCGCATGCGATATCACGTGCTCGCTCGCTGGGAAGGATTTTCATACTGCGTCCGAGCGCTTGGTCATCCTCACCATAGGCGCCATCTGGCGCATAGCCAAGCGCTGCAGAGTGGATCGCCACGAGACCCTCGACCCGATCT
>CAJJBO010000036.1 GCA_905182485.1 uncultured Luminiphilus sp. | reverse complement strand
CCAGCGCTGTTAGTCAGTGCAACGTCAGTATTAAATGCAATGAGCGA
Source organism: uncultured Luminiphilus sp. (assembly GCA_905182485.1). Classification (GTDB taxonomy): domain Bacteria; phylum Pseudomonadota; class Gammaproteobacteria; order Pseudomonadales; family Halieaceae; genus Luminiphilus. The sequence continues at coordinate 38,096 of CAJJBO010000036.1, read as the reverse complement.
TCGCGCATCAAAGAATCCGTTTGGGTTAACGTTGATCGGCGCGCAATTAGCAGGATCAGTCGGGTCCAGCCCCGGCACCGCCGCGAAGAGAGGCACGGTGGACAATGAGTTGCCAACGGCGATCGATGGATTAAAGTAGTTATCAGGCACGCCGAAAGAGGAGAGTAAAGGCTGTAGGAAGCCAAAAAAGTCCGGCTCATTAGCAGTGAAAATTTCATCGGATCCCGTGTAAATACCGCCAATAAAACTCAGTCGATCACTCTTAAAATCCAACCGCAGGTCAACATTGTAACTTTCGCTCTCGGAATAATATCGGATCGCGCATACGTCGACCGCGGAGCCGTCACACTCAAACGGTGATAATTGGTACTCGCCCTCGTCGTAACCGAATATGCCTGTGAAAGACCATGAGTCGTTTATCTCATGCTCTACAGTCAAGCTGACCCCCTCGCTGCTTGTGAAATACACACCAGACGTGTCAGAGGCCACAGACTCCATATCTGGGCTGGCGATCAGCGGCACACCAGTAGCGTTCGCACCACCCTCAAGGTAGCCAGCACCAAACGCAATATCCTGCCGTGGATCATTTTCTGCCCAATAAACCTTTGCGTGAATGTCAGTCTTATCGGAGGGACGCCACAAAACTGAGAGGCGGCCCGCAGTGGACGAGGTCTGAGGGTGATCAGTGCCCAGCAATGTGTTGTCCACATAACCATCTGCCTCCGACACTGCGCCCGATAGCCTCACGCCGAGCTCACCTGGAATGATCGTCGCTTCCACTGCTCCGGTGAAGTCTGTGTATGAGTAGTTGCCCAGTCTGGCATTCAGAAAGCCTGACATCCCTTCATCAAGACTCGGCTTGATGGTGTTCACGTTGACCGCACCGCCTGTCGTATTTCGGCCATAGAGCGTGCCCTGTGGACCCCTTAAAACTTCGACGCTTTCCAGATCGAATAGCTGTTGCCCATGCGATGCTCTAAAGCTCTGATAAACCTCATCAACGTAGACCCCAACGGGCGATGCCGTTGCCGCAGAGAACTCATTAGCAACCGATATACCTCTTATTGAAAAATTTGGCTGGGTTCGTCCGTAAGCACTAGTGACCTGAATATTGGGTATGGCACCCATTAGGTCGCTAGTCTCTACAATTCTTCTGCACCAATAGCTTGAACTGCCATAGGTAAATCTTGAATATTAGTTGCTCTTTTTGAAGCTGTAACTATTATTTCTTCTACACTCGAATCAGCTTCTTCAGCATTTAGAGTATTAATTTGAGAAAAACCAAGGCCAATGGATAAAGCACCTAAATATGACATTGCATATTTATTGTCTTTAAAGATGTCCCTTAGTAATAAGGTTAATGGATCTGCTTTCTTTTCAAAAAGAGGTTTAAGTAAAATATTGTTCATGCTATCCCCCTTGGCCCCAGCCGCCAAAAGGCGCCACAAAATCCAGAATTTTTTTAGAGTTCACAGCGACTGTTCCGGTTTTCAGCTGTTGCGCCACCCGAAGCGCACGATCGGTATTGCTTGACCAAACCGACCCTGACAGTCCATAACGTGACTGGTTTGCCCATCCAGCCGCTTCCTCTTCGGTGTCGTAGACGCGCAGACACGCAACTGGACCAAATAATTCCTCATTCCAAACGTCCGCAACAGAATCCTCAACTTCGTACAATCTTGGGGACACCGTTGCGGATTCATCCGATTCTTCCCTAGTGCCGCTGACCAGCACCGCACCTTGGCTGGCGGACTCGGTACAGGTATTTCTAATTCTGTTAGCTGCCGCCGCGGTCACTACTGGCCCAACCCCGGTTTCAGGTAATCGCGGGTCTCCAACCACCGTCTCCTCGAACATCTCACGAAGGGCTGCCCGTAGTTCGGGCGCGCGGGATTTCGGAATGAGGACTCGACTCTGAGCGCCACACACCTGCCCATTGTTCTGCAGCATCGCCAGCCAAAGCTGATCCTTCACCTCGGTAAAATCTACGTCATCGAGTAAAATCGCACTAGATTTGCCACCTAACTCTAGCGTCACGCGAGCAAAGCGTTGCGCACACAACTGAGCGACTGCGAGCCCGGACGCAGAACTGCCCGTAAAGCTGACCTTTCGGAATACGTCATTGCGCACCAAGTGATCACCTAAAATACGGCCACCTAAAATTAAATTGACCGCGCCCGCCGGCAAATCCATACGTGCAAGGTAACGGCTGAAACAAGCCATCGAGTCGACATTCTCAGGGCTGGGTTTCAAAACCACCGGGCAACCCGCAAGCAGAGCAGTGGCGAGCTTCAGACAAGCCAAAAAGATTGGAACATTACAGGGCACGATGCCTAAGGCGATGCCAATCGGGAGCCGGTCAATTCTGACTTTCCCGCCACGAGCACCGCTCCGCACCTCGGTAAAAGCAAACTCGCTAGCCTGGTCCACCAGTGACCGAATCAGGGCTACCGCGGATTGCACCTGCAAAGCCTCGGACTGAGCATTGGGGCAGCCGTTTTCCATAGTGATCAGCCGTGCTAGGAGGGCTGCGTCACGTTCAAGGTCCGTCGCAAGCTGAAGCAGTGCTGCGCTCCGGGCTGTTAGATCGGCCTCTGCCCTTAGGTTCAGAGTTTTCAATTGCCCAAGTAACGGATCAAAGACATCGGGCGCGGCCTCAGTCCACGGCCGCAAGCTTGAATCATCTACGGTAGACTGCCGTTGGTGATCCTCCCCGGGAAAATCCAGTTGCTCACCCAGCAGATGTCCTATGAACGCCATCTCTAATCTGCCCTGCCTGCTGCAGCTTCAGTTGCTCGATCCCTACCTGACAAACGAATCAAGGCCTCATGGAACTCAAACCAGACAGTGTGGTAACTGTCGATTAGTGCACCGGTAACAAATTGGTGATCACCTGCATTTATATTTGCATAGGCTTGGTTAAGTCGGCGGGCATAATCCTCCAGCAAAGGGCATGAAGTCAGGCGGATGGCTATAAGGTCATTGAGCGAATCGTGACCCTTGAACATCTCTGCCAAAACTTGCTGATCGTATGCCGCATCTTTATGGTCGTTTGGCTCTGCGGATTCCCCTACCGTTTTGATCTGCCAAGCGCTAACGCCCTTTTTGTAATCTTGATTGATTGGCGTGAATTCCAGATAAAAAGCTTCCAAAGCCGCCAGATCCGCCTTTTCTCTGACGTCCTCCGAGATTTTGGCAGCAGCAGCCTTGCCTTTTTCGGTCAACTTTATGCCTATTCGAGAGTTCTCCAGAAGACCTTCCTGGGTAAGGCTCTCTGCCATCGACTCCAATTCCGCGACTCCCAGCCCGAGCGACTTCGCAAGGATTTCCTCCCGTGCAAAACCCTTAATCGATAAAACGTGAATTAATTGGTCCCGCATACCTATTTCTCATCCAACGCAGTGCGCCCGTAGACATGGTCACATTGAGATTCCCAAGTGTTACGTATGCGCGCTTTGTGAATTTTGCCGCTATCGGTCAGTGGCATCTGGTCAACAAAAGCTAATTTACGGGGCAATTTATAAGGGGATAGCTGAGCTCTGAGGCGCTCTCTTATCGTTTTTGCAACTTCTAGCGTCGGCTCGCAACCCTGTTGCAACTCCACGACCGCCGTGACCACCTCACCCAAGTCAGTATCAGGGGAACCAAACACCGCAGCTTCGGCTACTCGGCTGTCATTGCTGATAGCCTCCTCAACTTCTCTCGGATACACGTTGACACCACCCGATATGATCGTGAACGCCTCTCTGTCGGTTAAGAACAAGTATCCATCGTCATCTAGATAGCCCAGATCGCCCATGGTGGAATAACCCTGTGGAGAGAGTGCCGCGGCAGTTTTTTTCGCGTCGTTGTGGTAAGCAACTGCCTCACGACCAGAAAAAAATACTTTACCTCTGTGGCCTGCCGGTAGCGGCACCGCTTCGTCATTAAGAATGTGTATGTCGCAACCCGACGGGCGACCGACCGAACCCATTTTTTTTAACCACTCTTCGCTGGTGATGTGCGTGAATCCAATGCTTTCCGTGCCCGAGTAATACTCATGAAGTATTGGTCCCCACCAAGAAATCATCTCCTTCTTGAGTTCAACTGAGCAGGGCGCTCCAGCGTGAATCGCTACTCTGTGCGACGGCGCTCCGAAATTCGCGTCACGCTCCGCCAAGATCCTGACAAACATGGTTGGTACCCATTGGCTGTGCGTCACTCTCTCTTTCACGAGGAGGCGTAATGCGGCCTTGGCATTAAAGTGGGAGTTCAACACCAAAGTGCCGCCCAACCGGAGTAGATCCATAGAAAAGCGCAGCGGGGCGGCATGATGGAGGGGCGCAGGCGAAAAAAATACGGTGTCGGCATCCATAGCAAACAACTCACGAAGCCTCTGCGCTCTTCTCAAGTCAGAACCGAGCGGTTTAAACCCTAACGGACGTCGCACACCTTTGGGCAAGCCAGTGGTCCCTGACGTGTAGAGGATATCTCCCCCCTCCACCGGGTCAGGATCGAGAGGGCAGTCCTCTAATTTAAATAAATGATCAATGGTGGCAATAGAGGTGACTGTCAGCCCAGGAATACCGAGGGCAGCGGCAAAAACCTTGTCCTCATTCTCGCTGTCGGTGATCAGAAGCTTTGCACCGCTGTCTTCGAGGATGTACCTGAGTTCTGACGCTGTAAGTTTGGGCCCTAACGGGAGGCAGTAAAGCCCTGATCTTTGCCCAGCGGCAATAGCTGCAACGACTTCAGGGCCGGTGGACATCATGACCCCCATAACATCCCCGCGGCTCAACCCAGAGTGCCGTGAAGACACCGCGATACGCCGAGACGCCGCATCCAAAGCGCCGTAACTTACTCGAGTGTTACCAAGCACCACCGCTGTCTTATGCGGTGTTTCTGTCGCAACCACACTCAAGTGCATCAGTGAGCATCCCTGGTGATATGCGTCATTTCGTTAATGCTCAAAACACGCAAATGACCCGCTTCGTCTGCATGTAATCGCGTTACCGAGCCGTGATGTGGTGTAAAATTGGTCAACCCATCCATGGTCAAGAGTTCAGAAAGCATGACATTGATGGGAAAGCCATGAGTAGCAACAGCGACACGCTTAACACCCCGTTGTGTCAAACCTCTCACCGCATTGGTGACCGTTTGACGAAAGGCTTTCTCATCTCCGCCAAGAGTGCCGACAGGGTCGCGCAGAAAGCTTTCCCATGCAGCACCACCAGCTTTACGGAGCTCCTCTACGCTGAGATAGCGACCGCCCCAATAGTCGATTTCGGCTACACCTTCCACAACCTCTGGAGTAAGCCCGATTCTTTTCGCTAAGGGCTCAAGTGTCTGACGTGCTCGCAAGAGTGGGCTGGTGAAAAGCGCGTCAATTGCCTCTTGTGACAGTCTCGCGGCAGTCTCTTGTGCTTGCCGAATTCCCTTCTCCGATAGCGGCGGGTCAACGCTGCTAGCGGACAAGTCGGGCTCACCATGGCGAATCAGTATCAGTTGCATATGAAGGCCCCTCAGCTACCCTAGGTCCAGCCCCGGACCATGATCATTTGCCTCTCGTAGCGAAGAAAACCCTCCGTCCACTCGAAGATCTTCTCCCGAGATCCAACATGCGTGTTCACTCAAAAGAAAAGTAATCACCTCTGCGATCTCCCCTGGCTGTCCATGTCTGCCCACTAGTTTCGATGCCGCCTCAATACGAGATCTGCCCATACTCTCCTCAAAATCCTTTAGGATTTTTGTCTGAACGGGCCCCGGGCTTACAATGTTCGCTCTGATGCCCTCGGCCACGAAGGCCCTTAAGCGGCTCTTTACCCAATAGTTAAGCATCCGCTTGGATAACTGGTAAGCAGCCACCCCGTCTAAACTCTTTGAACGCAACATTTCGAGTGCAACTTTAGCTGGAGCCGCGATCAAGGCCTCTAAATCCTCATCCGACCAATCACACCGGCGTGCGGTAATTGAAGAAACAAAAACCGCAGATGACTGCGCAGACAGCTTCGGACGCAGAGCCAAAAAAAGCGATCTCAACCCTAAAAAGTTAACTTGCAGAATATCGGCGGGGTCAGCGGTAGCAGGCACGCCCGCCACGTAGGCCACAGCATCTATATCAGCTGGCAATTTACGAACAGCGGATTCAATAGATTCCGGCTGCGCTAAATCCATAGCGATGGAGGATGAGCCCTCCATCTTTTGGCAATCCATCCCTACTACGTTGGCACCGTTGGCGCGCAGCGATGCCGCCAAGGCGGCACCAATACCAGTCGCCGCGCCAACCACTAACATGTGTTTATTTTCAAAGCTCAAGACCACCTCACAGGGAGGCGCTGCAAACCCGCAAACCAATAAGACGGAATGCGCTCGCCCCCAGCAGTAAGCTCGCAGTTGCGGGTTATCGACAGGAATTCTTCCAGAAAAATCTGCGCCTCCAACCTTGCTAAGTAGGCGCCCATGCAAAAGTGATGGCCAGCACCAAACCCCACATGCTTGTTCGGCGTTCGATCTAAGCGGAAGGTGTGAGGGCTATCAAAGACTTCAGGATCTCTATTTGCTGCGCTGAAATAGAGTACAAACTTTGAGCCGGCCGCTACATCCATCCCAAAAGCTTGCGTATCTTCTGTTACCGTCCTTCTCATGTGAATGACAGGCGTTACCCACCTAATCATCTCCTCTATAGCGCTTGGAATTAGCGATGGCTCTCTGCGGAGCTGCTCCATAGCGCCGGGTTGCAATAGAAGTTGCTCAAAGCCACCCGCCAGAAGAAATCGGGTTGTTTCATTACCGGCGATAACCAATAACAAGAAATACGCATCTAGCTCCTCATCACTCAGTTGCTCACCGGAGTCATTGGGTGAAACCAAAACAGAAGCAACATCGTCACCCGGTCGCCTGCGACGCTCAGCTGCTAGTTCACGAAAGTACGAAAACAGCTCAGACCTGCACCGATCCTGCTCGCCCGGCGTGGCGAGTACGCTACTCATAGTATTCGCCGCTCTAACCAATTTTGCTCTGTCTTCAGCTGGAATGCCTAACACCTCGCCAAAAACAGTCATTGGAATTTCCAATGCCACTCGTTCAACGAAATCGAATTCTTCATTTTTTGGCGCAGCCAAAATTACAGAGCGGACGATTTCTCGGATCCGCGGCCGGCGGATATCTAACAGCGGCTGCGCCAAAGCGCGGCGTCCAAAGTCGCGCAAATGCCTGTGATACGGCGCATCAGCGTTATGCACACTTGGCGCACCATTTCCCTCAGCCCGTTTATTCGCTATCTGCGTGCCTAGCCCGGACTTAAATTTCTCAGTATTAGTTGCCGCCTCCCAAACGTCGCTGTGCCGAGTCAGCACATAGAAGCCCTCATTAGGCTCGGGGCCAATGTGATGAGGGGGTTTGGACTGTGCACGATAGAGATCAAAACAGTCATGCTCCTTGCGATCGGTGAAGAGCTCCACGTCCAATAAACTGGGTAAGCTAGAGGACATCTTCAGTTTCAGTAAGCGCATTGTCAGCTGAAGGAAACAACGTTCGAGACCAAACTTCATGACACGCCAAACCTATTGCCGTGAGTCGGTCGCTGTCTGGAACAGATTCTGGCAAGCCCACCAAAACGTAAGCCATTTGTTCTGAGGTCGACCCAAGAGCCTCGGCTGTCAGCTCTGCGTCCAATCCCATGGCCATACCATAAGATTGCATGCGCTGAATCAGCTTCTTCGTGCGATCAATGAATCTTCCTCTCATTAGGAACCAAATGTCTCTGAATCGCCCATCTACAGAACTAGCTGCCGCCTCCCTCGCCACCCTTAGGAGTCCTCGGCGACTTGCATACTCATGAAAAAAACGGATGTTGAATCCCCGTAAGCGGCTCTCGCTTGGCGGCATATCGTCATCCTCGGCACTCGAAGCATCTCTTGTTGCCTGCGCCAATTCCGCATAGAGCCCCACTAGCAATTCTTGCAGTACGCCATCTTTATGTTCGAAATAGCGGTAAAAGGAGCCGTGAGCAACTCCAGCGACAGCTGTGATATCAGCTATGCACGTAGCCGTGTAACCCTTGCGGGAGAAAACAACAGCAGCTGATTTCAGAAGCCTTTCTTGCATCTGTCTTGCTTTGCGGCTCTTAAGCGTGACCTCCTCTATCCCGATGACTGTGCGAAGGTCAGGGTCACTCAACGCTTGCCTTCCGCTGAGCTGGCGAGGGTATCCCTCATCGCGCCCTGCAGTAGCGTTCCTATTCGACTCTGGTGCCTGTTTAATTAAATGTGAGGTCATGGACTGTTTCCAATTCTGGATATCGCGAGACACTGCGTCGAATATTCAAAGTACGCGGACTATGGATTGCCAACGCACCGAATTAGGTATACCTTTCAGTGACACTGATGTCAATATCATTAATTTTTTGGAGCAAATTCGATGGGTTACGATCGAAACGTAGCTGTCGCAGATATCACTAGGGACAGCCTGTCGAAAAGCAGGTGGCCCGTCGACAATGAGCCCTCCTCCCAGTTCCCGATATTTACAAGAGCTAACATTGGCGAGGTATTTCCGGAGGTCGTAAAACCCTTTTCATGGACTTTGTGGGGCATCCCCCACTCAGAACCCGGGTGGCGGCAAGCTCTGGTTAATCTTGGTGCTTTCGATCTTGAAGAGTTCACTCCTAATCGCATGGAAATGCTGAGTGTTTTTGGCGGCTACGGCTACCTCAATGTATCGGCGTCGAGAATTTTTGGGACACGGGCACCAGGACTGTCCCCTGAGGCTATTGATGCCAGTTTTTTTGGAGAACAGCCCGACGTGCCTCCCTATGTGGCAGAGATCTCGCACTCATCCGCTAAACATGAGCAACAACTTTCCGAGACAATTTCTTGGGTCCTATCATCTCCGAGCATGCCGGAGCTATTGGAAACCCGAGGCAAATTAATAAAGCTTCGCAATGAGCGACCCAACTTAGGACAGCTCTCAGATAGGGACCTCTTCCAGCGTTGTCTCGACATCTGTGAACAGCATTGGGAGCCTTTGTGGATTCGACACATCATGGCTACTTACCATTCGATGATACCCAGTGGCGTGATTGCTCAGGTTTGCGACGCCATAGGCGCTAGCGAGCTCTGTGCTGACATATTGACAGTGGACGGAGAAGTGGACTCTGCACTTCCCGCAAAGCGACTTTGGGAGCTGGGAAGACTAGTGCGAGCTAGCGAACGCTTGTCTCGGTATCTCGACGACATACACCCCGCGACTTTGGATGTTATTGCTACTGATCCGAATCCAGACTGCCAGGAGTTCCGGTTCAAATTTCAAATCTTCATCGATGAATTTGGATTTCGAGGTCCGAATGAATGGGAAGTTGCATCCAGGTGCTGGGAACTCGATCCCACAGCACCCCTGTCTGCCTTAACCATCATGGCCAAAGGAGAAGAAGATGCCTCTCCTGACGCCAGGCTGGCGAGCCGACGTGAGCACAGGGAAGCCGCTATCGCGGAAGTCCAATCAAGACTCAAAGAGGACACCGAGCTACTCGGTCAGTTCAGTGCCGCCTTGGCTGCTGCTCGTACTTTTTTCGCTGCCAGAGAGCGAACTCGAACAAACTGCGCAATTCTTACTCACGAAATGCGAATGCCAATGTGGGAACTCGGGGCAAGATACGCCGCAGAAGACGTGTTCAGCGCTCCACAGGACTTCTCAATGCTGATGGTCAACGAGTGGACGCAGCTCCTTGATAACTCCCTTAACGCTAGGGAATTAGTCAGTAATCGAAAAAAAGAGAGTGAACGGCTGGCAAGTCTGGACCCACCTTTCATCATTGACTCTATCGTCCCACCGCTCAACAAATGGCGTGAGAGAGAGGCAACAGACCACTCATCAACTCAGATCATTACGGGTCAACCTGGCTGCGCGGGGACCTACATAGGCAGAGCTAAGGTGATTTCTGATCCGTCGAATCCTGGGGATCTGCAACCACAAGACGTGCTCGTCGCGCGACACACTGATCCTTCTTGGACCCCGCTATTTTCAGCCGTATCGGCGGTCGTGGTAGACGTTGGAGCTACCATCAGCCATGCCGTGATCGTCGCGAGAGAACTGGGTGTGCCATGCGTTACTTCAGCGACAAATGCGACCAGCCTGATACCGGACGGGGCACTGATCGAGGTCAACGGTAGCACCGGCACCGTCACTATTCTCGAATGAACGACGAGATGATCTTCCACTTTGATCATCCCCACCCCGGCACCATTGCTGAGGTTTCAGAGGTTGTTGGTGGCAAAGGAGCAAGTCTTTGGGCAATGACATCGAAGCTTCGTCTTCCAACGCCTGCCGGGTTCACAATTGGGGTGGACGCCTGCCGGGTCTTGGACACAACCGGCGTCACTGAGGACTTCACCGCGGCATTAGATACTGCGATCGCTAGACTGGAGAAAGAAACTGGTAGAGGGCTGGGCGACGCCGACAACCCACTCCTCCTCGCAGTGAGGTCAGGAGCAAGTATTTCAATGCCGGGAATGATGGAGACAATATTAAACGTCGGCGTCACGCCGCTGACACTGCCAGCACTGACCGACATCACAGGCAATCGTCCTTTTGCTTTGGACTCCTATCAGCGGTTTCTTGAAGGTTTCTGCAAATCTATATTGTGCATCGACCATTCTGTGCTCGACGCGCAAGCGCAAGAAAATAAGGATCTAGCCGACCACACAGAACAACTAGAAACTCTCGCAAGTGGGAAGATTGGTGCCGAACGCCTATGTGACACCCGCTATTTACTTGACCAGTGTATTCATGCGGTCATCCGATCTAGTCACAGCTCAACTGCGCAGGCTTATCGGAAAAAAACAGGCTTGCCCGACTCGCTGGGCACAGCCGTGACCGTGCAAGCGATGGTATTTGGCAATAAAGGTGCAAACTCAGGAACTGGCGTGGCATTTAGCCGCGATCCCAATACCGGCGAACAAAAAGTTTGCGGCGATTGGATCAGCAATGCTCAAGGTGATGATGTCGTGGCAGGCGACAGTATGACTTCAGACATTTCTGAATTCGCCACTACGCTTCCCTCGGCATATCAGGAACTCGAGCTTCACCTCGAACATCTGGAAATTTTTTATCAGGATATGGTCGACGTGGAATTCACTGTGGAGCAGGACAAACTTTGGATCTTGCAAGCGCGAGTTGGCAAACGGACCGCCGGGGCTGCATCACGAATTGCGGTAGAACTGGCGAAATCGAATCGTTTTAATCTCAATAAGAAGGAGGCGCTTGCCAAAGTGGCTGCGTCACTTGCGGCGGAACAGCCCTCCACAAAAATCCTTGCTGATAAGAAAAAACCAATAACTACGGGTATCGCGGCGTCGGCCGGTGTTGCCTGCGGTATTGCTGTATTCACCTCTGAGGAGGCAATTGAGGCAACAGAAGAAGGCAAAGAAGTCGTGCTGGTTCGACGCGAGACTTCGCCCGCTGACGTTCATGGCATGGCGGTTGCGAACGGCATACTCACCTCACTTGGCGGCTTAATGAGTCATGCCGCAGTTGTCGCCCGAGATTGGAACCTGCCCGCTGTAGTTGGCGCCGCAGCCATGCAGTTCACTAAAGATGGCTTGGCGTTTGGCACAGTCAAAGTCCAAGCAGGAGATACCATCACCGTTAATGGCAGTACCGGAGAGGTCTATTTAGGCAAACTTCTTAGCTCAGTCGCTGAGGACCCTTACTTAGAGCAACTCAAAGCTTGGGCTGAAGAGAACGACTGACCAGGACGCAAAAACACTAGGAAAGATTATGGAAATAACGCGACTCAATGACAAAAGGGCTGTAATTACAGGAGCAACTGGCGGCATAGGTGAGGCTACAGCGCGACGGCTACTTGCGGAGGGAGCTACAGTGATGCTTGCTGCACGATCAAGTAACCGGTTATCGGAACTTGCGGACAAATTAGATAACGATAGGGTCCATATATGTCCAGCTGATATATCTAGCGAAGCGGACTGCAAAGCACTAGCGGAGCAGAGCATCTCCGAGATGGGGGGAATTGATATTTTGTTCTGCAACGCAGGTTTTGAGGGTTCCATTAAGCCGCTTCTGGAAATAGAGCAAGACGAATTCGACGCGGTGCAAAATACAAACATTCGCGGAACTTGGCTAACGATGAAGCACTGTATCCCACACATGCTGCACAGTGGAGGGTCCGTGATAGTGACGAGTTCCGTGACGGGAAAAGTTGGTGTTCCGGGTTTGGGTGCCTATACGGCAAGCAAGCATGCGATCGTCGGTCTTGTTGAAGTCGCAGCGCTCGAACTCGCAGAGCAGGGAGTCCGTGTGAACGCAATAGCACCTGCCCCAATCGACAACGCAATGATGAGATCCATAGAGGAGCAGGCGGCGCCAGGCGCGCCCGACGCTGCTAAAGAAGGTTTCGAGTCGCTAATTGCTATGAAGCGATATGGAACGGATGACGAGGTGGCGGCGATGGTGGCCTTCCTAGCGAGCGACGACGCATCTTTCTGCACCGGCAGCGTATATCCTGTTGACGGAGGATTTTTGGCCCAATAAAAGCCGCGTCGGCACCACAGAAAAAAAGATTTGTAAAAACCGGTGTTGAAGCGATTAGCCTCCATGTAATGACGCAAAAATGGGGTCCTCGGCAGAAAGCGCGCAGATGTGCACAAGCGATGCCTTATGCATTCTCGCCGATGCAAAATGACGACCCACTGCTTTTAATTCGCCCCAAGATTACTCAAGGGCTTCCGATGTCTACGCGTGTGTTGGTGCGGCCAATCGGCCTTAACATGGTAGCAGTCGGCGGTTCGAATCCGCCTGGTCCTACCAATTTTTTAAGCCTCTTTTTTTATTAACCTTTATTTTTTCGAAATCGCGAGTTTTGACGTGTTTCTTTGCATAGACACTACCGCGCAAAGGTATCGGCTGGATAGCGCAGGGCCCGTTGACGGAGCGTCATTATCAGAAAACGACCCGCCCCTTATGCGCGGGCAAGTGTCTTGGTGCGGGCAATCGGACTTGACATCGCAGAGGCCAGCGGCTCAACAAACGCGACCAAATGAGCGTTTTTGTCCACCGGAGCGACGCACAGGCGCCCGCAGATTTCAATCGCCAGAGGCAATGACGATTTAAGACAACCCACCTAGTCCTAACAAATTCTTACGTCTCTATTGCCATGAACTTTACTATTATTTGAGACGGTGCGTTTTGTCGTGTTTCTGTGCGTGGACACTACTGCGTGAAGGTAATGACCCGGCAGATCTGCGGCCTCGTCGCCCCATCCACTCAAATACAACCAGCCCTCGACAGGATGGGTTGGATATCTTTTGCAAATCGATGCAGATCAGCAAGATATTCTGGGAATGTCAGCATCACCGCATTCACTCCCAACCGGTGGGCTTCTACAAGTTGCTCGGCAACATCGTCTGCGGTGCCAACCATGTGCACCCCGCCCCCGGAGGCCGCCAACATGTCAGATGTAAACGTGTCGAACGATCCACTGCCAGCAGTTAGGTCATTCAGCCAATTTGCGGTGGCAACCCCGTCCTTTTCTGCGATTATCGCGGCCAGGCGCTCCTCAGCCTCAGCCCTCGATTGCCCCCAGATCAGGAATGGAAATATCGCGGTTTTGACTGAGCGCCCGTGCTCCCTCGCTTTTTGAGTAATATCTATAATCGTCGGCCTAACTGCCTCGACAGAAGGAGTAGAGATAAAGGCCCAATCGCACAATCGAGCCGTCATGTTTTTTGCGTCCTCGGATACACCTGCATTAGCGATCATGGGGTGACTATCTGGCACAGGCGAGGACTCTCCGCCCTTCACCGAATACCAGTCACATTCGTAGTCAAAGGGTTGCTCGCTGGCCGTCCAAAGTTTTCTGAGAATTTCCACAAAACAACTGGTCCGCTCGTAACGGCGACAAAACGTTCGCTTTGGGCACTCCCATCATGCCGAATTCTCTTTGACTCCATCCGCTCACGATATTTAATCCCCACCGATTACCGCTCATCTGCGCCAGCGTAGAACCCATTTTTGCAACGACAAAGGGATGAAAGAGCGGAATATGAACGGTTGAAAATACTTGAATCGAGCTAGTTGCTCGCAAAAGGGCTGCTGCCCAAGTCGTCGTTTCAAGAGAGGTACCCAGGAAATTGGTCTCCCCACCAAAACCTCGCCAGCGTGATACCGGAAACAAATAATCAAAGCCATAACCCTCTGCAGCGAGTGCTATGGCTTCGTTGTGTTCATAAGTCCATTGGTCTTCCACAACGCGGTGAGTTGAAATTGAGGGCATGTTTGAACAATTGGGCATAAAGAGCCCAAGAGCCAGTTTCTGATGCTGTTCAGATCGCATCGCTCAACCCCTCAGCTGCACCCTTAAATCCTGATAACCGCGAAATAAAAAAGCTCCACGGAGACGCGCTGACTCTACATCTACTGAAAAATTGGGGTATTGTGAAAAAAGTTCCTCCAAAAATATTCTGCCCTCCAACCGAGCTAGTGCAGCGCCAACGCAGTAATGGATCCCGCCGCCAAAAGTTAAGGGTTTCTGTTCTCTTGGGCTGATGTCAAATGCTTCTGGATTATCGAAATGACGCTCGTCTCGATTGGCCGCCGCGACAATAGTCAACACGCGATCACCGACCTCGATTTTCTGCCCCGCAATTTCTCTCGGCTCCAGAGCGGTTCTATATGTCGCTTGCAAAGATGATTCATAGCGTAGAATTTCTTCCACGGCGGCGTCGACCAAATCGATGTTGCCCTGCAATTTACGCCGTTGGTCCGGATTGTCTCCAAGACAAAAAAGTCCGTTCCCTATCATGTGGGCCGTCGTCTCAAATCCAGCGCCGAAAAGGCCAATAACGGAGGTGCTCAGTTCTTCTTTTGTTAACGCATCGCCGCCATCACCTGCCTTGACCATAGCTGTTGTGAGATCGTCTCGGGGATTTTTCTTACGCCGTTGAAACAGGTCGTCAAAAAACTCAGTCAGGAACTCCATCTGGCTATTTGCCAGGGCAAGCTCTTCTGGCGCCAGCGCTCGCGTTTCAAAAACGGGAAAGGTGTCTGCTACTGCTTGATTGAGTTCAGCTAACAACTCCCAAGAAAACTCCCCCTCCTCCATCCCCAACATGTCACACATCACCAGAGTAGGAAACAAGTAGGCGAAGTCAGTAATAAAATTTCCGTCGTCGCTTTTAGCGAATTGATGTAGCTGTTGCCTCGCCAATTGCCGTATTCGAGGAGCCATTTCCCTAACGCGTTTGTGTGTCAGCGCTCCAGCAACAAGGTCCCGGACTCTAGTGTGCTGGGGCGGATCTTGCATCACGAAAACGCGGGAAAGCCAAGCGTATGCCGGCTGGGCTAATACATCGAAAGAATCGTCATAGAAGAGCTGAATGTTTTTGGAGAAGTCGCCCTGTCCAAATTCTTTATCTATCAGGACAGAGCGACAGTCTTCGTAGCGAGTGGCGACCCAGAAGCCAAGATCAGATCGGTGAATAGGGTCTGTATCGCGCAGTTTCTGGAAGGTGGGATAAGGATCCTGAAGCATTTCAGGATCCATCGGATTAAAACTAAAGTGTGTCATGTGCTGACATCCTCTCCAGCTAATAGGCTCTAGAACTGGAGGGTAAGGGTAGCTCCATAGGTACGCGGAGGTAATACCGCACCCACTCGGAGAGAGTCATAAAGTGGGGCAGTGATAATATTATTAGACATCACTTCTTCATCACTTAGATTCCGTCCCCAGACGCTCAGTTGCCACTGGTCATTCCACGAGTACTCGGCCGATGCATTGTATTGCTCGTAAGAAGCTTGGTATGCATCTGGTCGATTCCATTCCGTGAAGTAGACATCGTCTTGGTAATAAGCCTCACCACGCAGTCGCAGGACACCGTTACCCACTTGACCCTCCCAATTTAGTCCTAGTTTTGCCGTGCTCTCCGGTGCGTTCGGCAGGTTATTGCCGCTAAGATCAGCAATCGCGAAGCCATTAGCGTAAT
This sequence comes from uncultured Luminiphilus sp., assembly GCA_905182485.1. Lineage (GTDB taxonomy): Bacteria > Pseudomonadota > Gammaproteobacteria > Pseudomonadales > Halieaceae > Luminiphilus. The sequence goes on along the minus strand of CAJJBO010000036.1, from coordinate 22,125 downwards.
CACCGTTGAAAAACTCCTGATACTCCGCGCTAAGGTAAGTCAGATAAAAATCAAAGGAGAACCCGTTCTCAAAGTTTCCTTCCAACTCCAGTTCTAGGCCTGTGTTCTCGGCCTCTGCAGCATTGATTGTTGACACCGTGCTTGTCTCGTCGACAAAGGATATCTGCATGTCCTGATAATCATAGAAAAACGCGGCGACAGAGTATCTCAAGGTACCACTGCCATTCTGGCCTTTAAGGCCTATCTCAAATGCGTCAACAGTCTCTGGATCTAGGGGTGGGCTCGTACTACCGGTATTAATCACTCCGGACTTGAACGCCTCAGTGTAGGTGGCATAAAGCATCATATTGTCATTGGGGGAGTATTGAAGGGTCACCCTAGGCGTTAAATCATTCCAACTTTCGCGCTGATTCGTTGGAACATCAAGACCGATAGCATCAAATATAAAGGAGCCCGTTCCATCCCTCTCTTCGTAGTTATACCTCAGACCAGCAATAACTGACCAAGCATCGGACAGACTATAGGTGCCTTCAACATAAGCACCCCAGGCTTCGATATCTATATCTCCGTCCTGAAGGTAGTTTCCGCTGTTAAGGAATTCTCCCACCGGGGTACCACAGGCATCGGGTGCGAGAAGAAAACATAGATTGGTAAGCGGGACTCTAACCTCCCCGTATAGCTCCTCCTCGAAATACATCACCCCGCTAAGCACATCGAGCCGATCGTTCGAAAAGTTAAGGATTAGCTCTTGACCCAACGAGTCACTCTCCTCGGTGTAGTTATTCTGCCCAAACAAATTGGCGTCAGTTGAGTCGAGATCATCCCGGAGAAATCGATCCATACTTTGCGAAGAAGTGATGGACTTCAGACTCCAGCTATCGTCAAAAGCATAGTCAATCGTCAGGTTGATTAGCTGACCATCGCGATCATTGATAGGTTCCTGATCGGAATTAATATCGTAGAAGTCGCCACCCACCATTCCGACGGTATTGCCACCGAGGATCGGCACTCCGAAGGGGACAGGTATACTTGATCCCTGCGACTGACCGAAGTAACTGAAGGCATAGTTATTATCATCCTCCTCGTAGTATTGTGCAGAGAGAGTCGCCTTAAGGGGTCCGCCATCGTCATAAACAAAGGTTGCTCGATAAGCACTAGCATCGCGGTCGTTGATATCTGAACCCGTGAAGATATTGTTGCCGTATCCATCCCTGCTATCGAGGCTAGCCGCTATACGCATCGATAACGCATCCCCCATCGGCACATCGATGGCGCCTTTAAACTGGGCGAGGCTATAGTTGCCCGCGGTTACGCTCAGATACCCGCCAAACTCTTCACCGGGTTTCGCGGTCACCATGTTGATTGCACCCCCTGTTGCACCTCGGCCGTAGAGGGTGCCCTGCGGACCACGCAGTACCTCCACCTGATCCAGATCAAACATACCCATTAATTGAGCTGCCGGTCTGGGAATAATTGCGCCGTCCTGAAGAAAAGCGACCGCACCCTCTCCACCAATATCAATACTTGTCATGCCAATACCGCGCATGAATACCCGGGCAAAACCGAATTGATCGCCTATAGACAGATTGGGGATATCGACTTGCATATCCCGAACCTCTTGGATACCACCTGGCCCCAATTTGTCGGCTCCCAATACATTGGCGGAGCCAGCAAGATCCTGTAATGCCACAGAACGCTTGGTAGCCGTCACCACTACCTCTTCTAAGGCGCTTTCCTGAGCCAGGGCACTCCACGAATTGGCGATAAATAACAGTCCTAAACCCAATGCCTGTGTACAGTTTTTATTTGTCATGATTTATCCCTTATCACATTATATTCGTTGGTTACGCGTCATCTAATTTTTTTTCTCTTTTAAAATTTTTTTGTGCTGTTCGCGGTCCCAAGTCTCAGGTGTCACTCCCTCAGACCTAAGAACGTGCTTCATGACCTTGGCTGAAGGCGTTTTTGGTAATTCATCAAGGACTCTGATATACCGAGGAATCATGAAATAAGGCATACGATCCCCCAAAAAATTCAGCAACGTAGCGTGATCAATTTCTTTACCTGCGACGGGCGCCACCGAGATCATGACGTCGTCCTCACCAATGTCACTGGGGACAGCGTAGGCAGCGGCTTCCCTCACGTCGGTATAAGCGACCACCTCGGCTTCCACCTCGAATGACGAGATATTCTCACCTCGACGACGCATCGCGTCTTTCATTCTATCAACGAAGTAAAAATAGCCCTCATCGTCCTGACGAAAGCAGTCTCCTGTATGAAACCACCCGTTACGCCAAGCCTCTGCTGTAGCCACTGGGTTTTTGTAATAGCCGCTATTCATGCCCCACGGCCGATCAGTTCTTACAATCATTTCACCGATCTCACCAAGCGCCACTTCGCAATCGTTTTCATCGACGAGCCTCACGTCCACACCATCCCTTTTCTTACCGCACGTGCCACGTTTGGTCGGATTGGGATCAGAAACAATTGGCGATGAGATTTCGGTCATATTAAAAATCGTATAAACATCAATTCCGAATCTCTCATGGAATTCGGTGCAGGTCTCGGTCAGTGGCACCATAAAGGCGAGTCGGACATTGTGGTCCTTGTCTTGCTCCGATGGCTCTTTTTTAAGTAAGAATGTAGTCATAACACCGAGCAGGAAAAAAGCGCTGGTCTGACTTTCCTTTACAAAAGGCCAAAACTGCTCGGTATCGAATCCATCCATGACCGCAATCGATCCGCCACGACACAACATGACAAAAATGACGCCCATGCCACCAATATGGAAAATCGGCATATTAATGAGGAAAGGCTTTCGTTGAAGCAACACCTATTTCTGGTCCAGCATTTGTGAAAATATGGAGATACGACGACAGCACGCCTTTTGAGGGCCCGGTTGTGCCACTGGTGAAAATGATCGATTGCGTGTCCCACGGCTCAATGGGCTTCAATAACGCTGGAGGCGCCGTAATCTCACCTGAGACCGTTGAGTATTCGACGAGTTCAAGACCAGATGCGCCGGTGTTGGCGCCCAAGTAAATGATTTTAGAAATACTGGCCGCCTCTGTCGCGTCAAGGCGCTCGAGCAACTGTCCATGCGCCACCATGAGCGATGCGTCCGAGACGGTTAAGACGTGACTGAGGACCTGCCCCTTAAATGCGGTATTAAGAGGAACAAAAACTGCACCCAAGTAATTGATCGCGAAAAAAGTCAGAATGGCTTCTTTACTATCAAACATCCAGACTGCCACGTGATCGCCTTGCGCAACTCCCTGCTTGGCAAAGCCCGCGGCGAGTGCACGGACCTTTTCCCTCACGGTTTCGTAAGACCAAACATCTCCGTCTTGGAATACGGCGAACTCTTTATTTGGTTGCGTCTGTGCGAAGTCATCAAGCAAATACCGAGTGACACAGCGATCTCGGGGAACCACCCTGGGATCAGCAATCACAGTCCGCCCCTCACTCATCTGCCTTGCCTCGCTTAGCACTAATCGATGCAACGCCAGAATATTGGGCTGGTTGCTGGGATCGGTTGTTCAAGGGGTGAAGCGGGGTTTTTGGTGTAACAACCTTAGAGATCATCTCCAGCGTATGTGTAAGTATCTCCAATTTTGATCTTTTGCCATCCGGCGAGTACCACAGCGCTATCCAGGTGACAACGCCGCCAATTGTATTGGCAGTGAGAAGGGGATCAGAAACCTGAAATTCGCCAGCTTGATCGCCCTCTCGAAGCAACTCCGCCAACTGGTGATCGAACAGTTTCCGCTGATCTCTAATTGCCCTCACTTCGTCTGGCTGCAGATTTTTCTCTTCTCGCGTGTACACGACAATAAATTTCTGGTGTTCGAAAATAACTTCCAGCACTGACTCAGCCAGCCCCTGAAGTTTTTCTGAACAGGATCTTCCTTGAAAGCAAGAAGCCGTGACAGCCTCTAATGAGCGCGCAATACCAGTCCTGCAAATGTCATACAGGAGCTCTCGCTTATTCGCGTAATGCTTGTAGAGATAAGGCTTGGTAACTTTGAGCCGTTGCGCAATAGCGTCAAGAGTTGTGCTCTCGTAACCCATCTCATAAAAAAGGTCACATGCCTCCTCGCGAATGCGTCTTCTCTTGAAGTCTGATACTTCGCTTTTGAGATCAAGATCAGTCTTGGTAGCTGCGTTGTTCATCGGTCAGAGGGCCATCTCTAAAATACCCCGTACGTCTGCCGGACCCTCTATCTCCCTCGGATTCGTGCGAGACCAAAAATCCAGCATGGTATATTCAGCAATGAGATCTAATTGCTCCTCGGTAATACCGACAGCCGTTAAACTTCGTGGCATTCCCAATGCTGTGATAAATTCATCAACAACTTCACTGGCAGCGCGATCTGGCTGGCCCATGCAAATACTAATCTGCTTTTGCTTATCGCCATTGACTGATTCGTTGAAGGCGAGCACCGAGGGAGCCATTACGCAAGAGCAATAACCGTGAGGCACGTCAGCAGTGCCGCCCAGCACATGCCCAATCGCATGGCTCGCGCCCATTGGCACACCCCCAATGACTGGAATCATGGATTGCCAGGCCCCTACCTGACAACGCAAACGCGCGTCGAGATCTGCACCGTTAGCTTTTACATCGGGCAGCGCGCTGCTTAATAATCTGATTGCGCTTCCTGCGATTCCGTCACAAAAGTGATTTGAGTGGGTCGACCCAAGCGCCTCTAAAGCGTGATCAAGCGCTCTAACGCCGGTAGAAAACCAGAGCCACTCAGGGGTATGAATCGTCAGAGCAGGATCAAGGACAATTGCTATCGGAGCCATCATCCTGTGTGTATAGCCCTGCTTTTTGTTGTCCTTGTCGTCCGTGACGCCTCCCATAGTGTTAAATTCGCCACCCGAGAGAGTCGTTGGGCAACAAATGACCCTGATCTCCGGCGCGTCAAACTGCGGGACTACCGTCTCACCGGTCTCGTTGACGTAGACATAGAAACCCTCGAAGTCCTCGTGTTTCTGGAAGCCGTGTTTCAAGCCTAGCGCAATGACCTTACCCGCGTCAGTAACGGAGCCACCCCCTACGGTAATGATTAGGTCAGTGTCTGCTGCTCGAGCCGCCTCAAGGGCAGCGAGGACATCTGATCTCGGAGCATGGGCCCTGATACCATCGAATACACATGCTACCGAATCTCCCAATGCAGCTTCTATTTCACTGATTTCGTCTGTGGAGTTTCTGAGAGTGGTGCTGACCAGAAGGAATACACGTTTGGCGCCCAAAGTCCGGACTTCTCCTGCCAACGTGTCGGCCACCCTGCGGCCTATATGAACTCGCTCAGTTGCCGTCAGGCCCAGCGTGGCATTATCAGCAGAAAACATTAACGCTCCTCTTCTTGTATTTATAACCAGAGAGTATCAATGCAGTACTGATAAGTAAATTATTGTATGCTTCGAGTATCAACCGACCTAAAAAATTAAAAAAGCGGCAGAAAAATGCAGAAATCGCCTACCGATAAAGCCGTCTACTCGCGCTCTGGTATCGAGCTGAAATCCTTTTATACCGAGAGTGATATCCCACAAGAACACAGGTCCAGAGTAACGTCGAACCCCGGCGATGCGCCCTACCATCGTGGCTTTCATCCGTCAGGCTATCGCAGTAAACCCTGGCGGATTTTCCAGCTCAGCGGATTTGGTAAGCCGGAAGACGAGAATGAACGGATAAAGTTTCTGCTAAAAAATGGCGAAACGGGGTTCATCATGGAACATGATCGCAACACTGGCGATCACTGTTACAACGTGGACCACCCGGAGGTAGTGGCACGACGTGAAGATGTGGGATTAACAGGTGCCGTCATGCAAAGTATTCGTGATACGGCTATCTGCATGGATGGCTTGCCCATAGGCAGCAGTTTTGGTCATGCAGGGGGCGCTGTTGTTCAACACGCGCCATTCGCCCTTGCATCTTATTGGACAGTCGCAAAACAGCGGGGTTTCGATCTCGAAAAATTACCCGGCACTGGACAGAGCGATTTTAACCTCACTTACTTGGGGTGCGTCACAAAAGAGCAGATCCCTACTCAGCCGGGCCTGCGGTTTAATGCAGACATTATCGAATTCTGTGATCGCTATCTGCCTTACTGGGTACCAGTATCAATCGCCGGTTATAACGCTGCGGACACGGGACTGACTCCGGACCAAGAGTTAGGTGTCTTATTCGCCAATGCCGTTGAGTATCTGGACGAGATCAGGCGCAGAGGTAGCGTCGATTTAGCTAGAGCTGCCCGGGCCTGCGGTGGGGTCAGTTTCAGAGCATCAATCGAGTTCATTGAGGAGGCCTGTAAGATGAGGGCCGCGAGGCTCATGTGGGCCGACCTCTTGCACAAACGCTACGGTATTAGTGACCCTAAAGTGGCTAATCTGCGCATTCACTGTGTCACGGCCGGATCCAAAATGACCTACCAACAGCCGCTCAATAATATTGTCAGGGGAACCTTGATGGCACTGGGTGCCGTTTTTGGAGGTGTGCAGTCGCTGGGTGTTTCAGGTTACGACGAGGCCCTGTCAATTCCTTCTGAGCATGCACATCAGATGTCAGTCAGAATTCAGCAAATCTTGCAGGAAGAGACCGGGATATCCAACGTGACTGATCCTTTGGGCGGTTCTTACTACATTGAAACACTCACTGCTCAACTAGCTGAAAAGGCGTGGATATTTTTTGATGAGATCCAGAAGCAAGGAGGTTATCTGGCTGCTTTGGATTCAGGATGGTTACACGCGTGCGCTTCCGAGAATCAGTATCAGGAGTTCATGGATATGGAGCGCGGCGATCAACAGGTCATTGGCGTGAATTGCTTTAAGGACGACGGATCTCCCTTCGAGGTTGATGGCTTTATGGGAACCGATGATGCCTTTGATGTGGCAACACAGCGCCTTAAAGAAGTGCTAAGAACGCGTCATGAGGCAGGCGCCGCCTCCGCGCTAAAACAGCTAGAGGCTGATTGCCGAAGTGATGCGAATATTATGCCTGCGATGATGGAAGCTATGTCTGCCGAAGTGACGTTGGGTGAGATTGGTGACGTTTATAGGGACGTTTTTGGAAACTGGGATACACCGATACAAACGTGATGTCTGCTTGGGGAGACTAGGGTGCAAAAACGGATATTAATGGCCAAGACGGGCCTTGATGGGCACTGGCGCGGACCAACAATTGTCGCCAGAGCCTTACGCGATGCCGGTTTCGAGGTCATCATGATTGGTATGGCCAACACCGACGATATCGTTACCTCAGCCGTCGACGAAGACGTAGACCTTGTAGGTCTCAATATCGGCGGCCACATTGACGTGGCTATTAGATCAATAGAAAACGTCCAAGCGGTACGCCCTGGCCTACCCATATTCGCTGGCGGCACAATCCCGCCCCACGCCGCCAAACAACTCGAAGCGCTGGGTGTAGAGGTTTATCTATCGGCGCAGAATATATGCATATTGTGGATGCCGCAGAGCAGCTGACCGGTATCAAATAACAACCATGGGCGAGCCAACGACGCAGACGTTACTCAAATCTGCTGTGGAGGGAGAACGTTCCAGCCTTGCCCGTCTTCTGAGCAAAATCGAGCGGGATTCAAAAGTAGAAAATGAGATACGCACCTCATTAGCAGGCGGGCAAGCCACATCGCTTGTTATTGGTATCACGGGGCCACCTGGTGCCGGTAAGTCTACCCTTATCAGCGCCCTGCTTTCTCACACCACTGCATCCTATGAAAAAACAGCGGTGCTGGCGGTGGACCCGTCATCGCCATTCTCCGGCGGGGCATTATTGGGTGACCGTGTCCGCATGCAAAGCCATGGTCTGGGAGATCGGGTGTTCATCCGATCAATGGCATCGAGAGGCGAGAGTGGTGGTTTGGCGAGAGCCACATCAACTGCCATTCAGTTGCTCGAGGCCTGTGGTTGGCCACTGATTCTGCTGGAGACACTCGGCATCGGTCAGGTAGAGCTGGAAGTGATGGATTTAGCGACAGTGGTTACTGTCATATTAAATCCAGGCTGGGGAGATACCTTTCAAGCAAACAAAGCCGGCCTCACGGAAGCCGGCGATGTGTTCGTCATTAACAAAGCCGACAAAGATGGCGCCCAACAAACTCGTGCCGACCTTCAGGATTCTCTATCACTAATGCACTCTCCGGTGCCGATTCAGATTTTCGATACCATTGCAGTCAAGCAAGATGGTGTTGAGTCGCTATGGCAAGGAATAAAAGATTACTTAAAGGACGCACAAGCGGTCGGATTAATTGAGCAAAAGCTGCTCTCCAGACGTCGTCGCTTACTGATGCGGATCTTGCAACGCGATTTTGACGATCGGATTAGCGCCTATTGGCGCAGTGACCGCGGCGGCAATCAGGTCCTTAGCACTCTGGCCGGAGATCTGACTATTGAGGCGCTAAGAAACGACCTTTTTGCGCATATGACCAAACTAGACTGAGCCCTTTTCATTAACGAGAATGCATAATGCCCACAGAAAGTGATGAAGCACTGGCTATTTTTCGGAATAGCCTTTCGGCTTTCCTAAACAAGACCGCGCCACCAAAGACCATTGAACGCTGGAATCAAAATAAGCAAGTAGATCGCGATGCGTGGTTAGCAGCTGGCGAGTTTGGGATGCTCGGGGTTCTGGTACCGGAGGAACACGGCGGCTTGGGTGTGGATTTCCGCTACGAGCGGGCAATTATGGAAGCTTTTGCCGAGCGCGGCCTTGAAGGTTGGGGCGTACCCGTTCATAACATGATCGCGGCGCCTTATTTGATAGAGCATGGCACACCCGATCAGAAAACCCAGTGGTTACCCAAAGTGGTCTCTGGCGATGCGATTTTAGCCATTGCCATGACTGAACCCGGAGCAGGCTCGGACCTCCAAGGCATGCGAACCCGCGCAGTTCGGGATGGTGACGAGTGGGTCATCAACGGAAGTAAAGTATTTATCTCTAATGGCCAGATGGCGAATTTGGTATTGCTTTGTGCCAAAACCGAAATGGAGGACGGCCCAGACAAGATCTCTATTTTCCTCGTGGAGGGTGACCGAGCAGGCTTCACGCGCGGCAAAAATCTCGATAAGGTCGGCCGCGATGCACAAGACACATCGGAGCTTTTTTTTGAAGATGTAAGACTCCCTCTCGGTAACGTTCTGAGTGGCGTGCCCGGTAAAGGTTTTGCGCAATTGATGGCGTTATTGCCACAGGAGCGACTCGGTATCGCGGTGATGGGCCTTGGTATGCTCGAACGTGCGCTGACCCTTACGGTTGAGTACACCAAAGAGCGTCAGGCCTTTGGTCAGTCATTACTGGATTTTCAAAATACCGCGTTCTCTTTGGCCGATATAAAAACCGAAGTCACGATTGGCAGAGCCTTTCTCGATCACTGCACGAATTTATTACTTCAGGGCGAGTTAGATGCTGCTACTGCCTCCATGGCTAAGCTATGGATAACCGAGCGCGAGGTAGACGGTATAAACCGCTGCGTACAGTTTTTCGGTGGCTACGGCTGGATGAATGAATACCCGATTGCACAGTTATACAAAGACTCGCGTATCGATACTATTCATGGAGGCACATCAGAGATTATGCGACTCTTGATAGCGCGCTCACTGTAAAAAGCGCTAACCGACTCAAGCATTCACCATCCTGCAGGGACAAGACACCGTGACTGACACACTGCTGAGAGAGCTTAAAGGCGAAACGCTTTGGCTGACTATGAATCGGCCCAAAGCGTTAAATGCAATGAATGAACCTTTGGTCAGCGCTTTGAGAGAGACATTTGATACTCTCAAAGCCCGACAAGATGTGCGCATTGTCGTACTCCGAGCCAATGGCAAGGCCTTCTGTGCAGGGCTGGATTTGCAATCGGAAGGATGGGGAACTAGCGATTCACCGAGCGCGCTACTCGCCATGCAGCGTAACATTTCTGATATTTATCGAGCGATGCGCCGTTGCCCGCAGCCCATTATTTCATTGATCCAAGGCGCCGCTTGCGGCGGTGGATTTAGTCTCGCACTCGCCTCAGACATTCGGATTGCTGCAACCACCGCAAAAATGAATGCCGCTTATATCCGCGCCGGTTTAACTGCATGCGATATGGGTTGCAGTTACCTGTTACCGCGACTGGTCGGTTTATCAGTAGCCAGTGAACTAATGATGACCGGAAGGTTCATTGATGCGGACCGTGCGTTGAGGATTAACCTAGTATCTGACGTGGTCGCTGAGGAAGAGCTGACAGCCGCAGCCGAGAGTTATATTGCCGAGATGCTTCTCACTTCCCCAATGGGGTTGCGATTAACCAAGGACGGCTTGAACTTAAGTATTGACGCCCCGTCATTGGATGCCGCTATGGCACTTGAAGACCGCCAGCAAGCGCTTGTTGCGGGTACGGCGGACGCGAGGGAAGCCATAAATGCATTTCTTGAAAAAAGATCACCGATTTGGAAAGACCAATAACCTATCGGTAGCACTTTTTTTCTACCAAGCCCCCGAAAATAAAAGGGTTGGAATTCTGACTTAATCGCCTCGAATCCTGCTATTTCAAGGGGAGTCCACGCGTGTCTTGGTGTGGCCAGTCGTCCTTGACATGGTAGAGGTCGGCGGTTCGAATCCGCCTGGTCCTACCAAATGAACTGTAAGTCATTGAAAACACTATAGATCGCACAATCGTGCGTTTTGGCGTGTTTCTGTGCGTGGACGCTACCGCGCAAAGGTAGTGATTGATGAATTGAAACGCTGTCGGGCAATTATCAGATATAAAGTGCTCGTCTCAGGGGTCCATCCCCAGAAAATCTGCCGTCAGACGACTTCTTATTGAACAAGCTCCTCCAAAATGGCCATGATCTTCTGAGCGGTCATGGCTGGAGTTTTGGTTCTGTCCCGTGACAAAACGCTTCTCGTTGTCGACCACAGTGGCAGCAATCGATGAGTAATGATCTGTAATCTGCGAGATCACGCTATGCACCTCCGCTTTAATCACTGCGTTAAAACCGATGTCTTAAGCACAACTACTGATAGCTCTTTTACAGAGGACCTCTACTAGATTCAGTTGGTACTCTAGGCTAGCGTCGGCATTGTCAGCCAATATGCCCTCAGGAATATGACTCTGGTCATACACATCCTGATGAAATTTTGCACTTAAAGCAGCCTCCAGCGCTGGGCACAGAAAGGCTACTCTCTGCGACCCGACGATAGCGACTCGACATTTTTTCTCCAATCTGCTCACTAAAACACCTATTAAAGCATCGGTGCTAGACGCTCTAGTTTGTTTCAAATAAATGCCCTTAGACGGAATTTCAAAGCATATTTTGGTTATGAGCTCTCCCGCTGTTAAACCTCCTCTGGAAAAGTAGTCTTCAGCCATGTGACTGGTTTTTGTTGTGTGGATCGTTGCATCCAAGGCAAGCAAAGCTGCGTTCCAGTCTGAAGACCGTGTTTTAGACGCTATAGCGCCACCTATCGTTCCTCTATTTCTCGTTTGTGAATCACCAATGTTCGAGGCAAGCTCGCACAATACCGGGGCTTTTTGAGCAACCAGGCCTGACCCCGCTATCGCAGCATGATTTTCGCCCGCACCAATTGATAGGGTGGAGCCCTCTTTGTGAAGGCCATGCAACTCATCGATATTGGATATGTCTATTAAGTCAGAGATATCTGCCAAGTCATTTTGAAGACGCAGAACCACCTCTTGACCACCGTGCAGATAAATCGGCTTTTTAGCCTCGCGATAAATTGCCTCAGCATCGATGATCGTTGCAGGGCTATGGAATATCGAGGAGATGTTCAGCCCCCCCCTGCAGACTTTTTGATACAGCGCCAAATCTTTTCAGGAGTCGCGGGCATTGATACGCGCTCTCCCAACGCGGAGTAAATAGCATTCATTACCGCTGGTGGTGCTGCTATTGCTCCTGACTCTCCGCAACCTTTTACTCCAAGAGGGTTATGTTCACAGGGAGTCTGGGTAAAAGAGATATCAAATGAGGGAAGCTGCTCGGCCCTCGGAACGGCATATTCTTTGAAAGACTTGGTAATCAATTCTCCTGTCTCGCAATCGTATTTCACATGCTCCCATAGCGCTTGGCCGATACCCTGAGCGATACCGCCATGCAACTGCCCCTCTACGATAGATTTATTCACTACCACACCGAAGTCGTCGACCGCTGTGTAGTTAACCACTGCTACTGATCCAGTATCAGGGTCAATCTCCACCTCACAAATGTGTGTACCGGACGGATAGGTGAAGTTTTTCGGATCGTAAAACGCGGTAGCCTCCATCCCGGGCTCAAGATCCTCAGGGTAATTGTGAGGAGCATGGGCGATGCGGACTATTTCTTGAATCGACATTTGATCCTCACCATCGGCGTGCTTGAATACACCAGACGCAAACTCCACTTCCGATGATTGGCAGTAAAAAAAATGGGCTGCAATCGCTCGTCCCTTCTCGATGAGTTTTTCGGCGGCTAAAACAACGGCCGAACCACCAACTGAGAGAGATCTTGAGCCATACGTCCCCATACCCACAGGGGTACAGCGAGTGTCACCGTGGAGCACAGAAATATCTGCTAGCGGTATCCCAAGCGCACTGCTCGCAACCTGAGCAAAAGTGGTTTCGTGACCTTGCCCTTGAGAATGGGACCCCGTAACAACCTCAAGTTTAGCCGTGGGTAGGAACCTAACAGTGGCTGATTCCCATAGACCGTAATCAGCGCCCAGGACACCTGCGATAGCAGAAGGCCCTATTGCGCAAGCTTCGACATAGTTTGAAATTCCAACACCACGTCTCTTGCCCTGCCTTAAGCTTTTTTGTTGTCTTTCGTTAAATTGAAAATATTTGGCACGCTCAATCGCTTTTTCAAAGTGTGCTGGAAAGTCTCCAGAATCAAAAACAAGACCTGTCGGCGTTTGATACGGAATTTGCTCGGGCTGAATTAAATTCCGAGTCCTTAACTCAACAGGATCCAGACCTAGCTCATTCGCGGCATTATCAATGAGCGTTTCAACTACGAAGGTTGCCTCTGGCCTTCCCGCTCCGCGATAGGCGTCGACGGGTGAGGTGTTCGTATACATACCTGTCACCTCCGCAAAGACATTGGGAATTGAGTAAGGCCCCGCTAGCATCATTGCGTAGTTATAGGTGGGAACTAGCGAACCAAACGGTGAAAGGTACGCGCCTAAATTGGCCAGTGTATTGACTTTGATTGCGGTAATAAGAGCATCTTTATCAAGCGCTATAGCCGCCTCCGTAAGGTGGTCTCTTCCATGAACATCAGCTGCAAAGCTTTCTCCTCTGGTTGCAGACCACTTGACCGGCGCATTTAACTTTCGCGCCGCCCACAGGCAAAGACATTCCTCCCCGTAGACAAAGATTTTAGAACCGAAACTACCTCCAACATCCTTTGAGAGCACGTCGATCATATGCTCTGGCGCTATACCTACCTCTTCAGCCAGAACTCGCCTCAATATGTGCGGGTTCTGGGTGGTGGCATAAAGGGTGTATCGCCCGGTAGATTCGTCATATTTACCATTGGCTGCTCGCGTCTCCAATGGTGCCGCTATTAAACGGTTATTCACTATCTGCGTCGCTGAAACGTGCTCCGCACAGCTAAACGCCCGTTCGACTGTTTCTTCATCCCCCAATTGCCAATTGAAAGCAGCGTTGCTGTCTACAATATTAATCATTTTAATGCCGAATTAAGATCGATAACCGGTCTGGATTCACTGTAGTGGACTTTGATTTTCTTTAGCGCTTGCTGCGCGACTTTCCGGGAGGTGGCAACGATCATAGCCATCGGCTGCCCCACATATTTGACCTTCTTACTGCTGAGGAGCGGTCTGCTTTTTGAACGCATAGGCTCTCCAGAAACATCCGTGATTTGCCAGCTGCAAGTAGGGGGCATGAGACCATCAGACAAAACGTCTTGCTCAGTAAATACGGCACAGACCCCAACGAGTTCCTTGAGAGCGGATAGATCTATCTTCTTTATCTCCGCATAGGCCACTTCGGAACGGAGGAAGCCAGCATAAAGTTGACCAGGCAACTCGATATCGTCAGTGAAAGTCCCCTCTCCACGCAACAGTCGGGAGTCCTCAACACGACCAGGGTGCGTGCAAAGATTCAGAGACTCAGACTCGTCATAATCGTCGCCTTTAGCCGCTGAACTGATCGCGCGTACTATGTTTTGGTAACCGGTGCAGCGGCATAGATTTCCACGCAACTGTTGACGGATTCGAGCAGGATCCGGATCGGAGTTTTGGACCAGGTATTCGGATGCGTTGAGCAACATGCCGGGAGTACAGAAACCGCACTGCAGTGCGTGCTTTGCACCGAAATGACTTTGCAGAGAACCCAGACGATTAGCTTCGGCCAAACCGTCGACTGTGATAACCGACTGAGCCTGTGTCTGAAGCGCCAGAACTGAACAGCTCTTTACCGACTTGCCATCCAGGAGCACGGTGCAACTACCGCACTGAGCACTGTCACACCCCTTCCTGACACTCTTGACACCCAAATTATCTCGCAGAACCGTCAATAACGTGTCGGAGTTGCTAACGTTGATCTCGTGTGCGCTTCGGTTAACGACAAGTTTGAGGGGCGAGACCACATCCATACTAGTTCACGCTTTTCTCAAGCGGAAAAAGCTCACTAACCCAGCAAAGGTGGGGATGATCTGAGGAACTTTAGTCTGATAGTCGAAATACGCTTGTCCGAATCTTTGCTGAAGCTCACGTTCCTCGAGGACTGCTATTAAATAAAATCCGCATATAGCAATTACACCTACCACGTAGGTTCCCAAGAAGTTACAAACGAGACACCATCCTATGATGCCGACGATCACCAAGGTATACCTTGGGTGGCGCACGACCGTATACGGACCTTCGGTGATAAGGCATTGAGAACTGTTTTTTATCTCTGGAACCCCCGCAAAAGTGCTGAGGCTTAAGTGCTCTCGAACAGATTTTGAGAGCCAGATTGAGACGGCATAGATCAAAACCCCTGGAATGACAGTCAGCCAGCTAAATCCCAGGTCAGACCCCAGCAACTGCTGACGCCAATACCATGCAAACCATGCGGCGATTGTCATAGCGATAGCCGCGGCACTATAAGCAGGCACCACACCCGCCTTGCGCCAAAACCTAAGACACCCATGAATCGTTATCCAGAACGCCATCACCGCTGGTAGCACCAGCGTCACAAAAGTCGCCAAAATTAGACGGGCATCCACTATTCACCTCCGGATATTTATTATTTGTGGGCCGGTGGTCTTTCGGTACGGATCAAGTTACCTTCAAGAATCAGGGTATCACGTTGCGGTCACATGGCAGATGTCAAAATAAAAGACTTAATATTCGGCATGCCCACAAGATTTGCTGCGGAAAAAGCGATTGGGCTCGAGGCGACGGTACAGTTCCTAATCAACGGGCAGGGAGGTGGCAACTTTGTGCTGCATATTACCAATGGTCAATGCAGTGCTAATGAGGGATTAGAAGAGTCGCCAACGCTGACATTAAGAATGTCCAGTGAAACATATATCGGCATGGCGATCGGAAAACTAAAGGGGCCACAGGCTTTTTTCCTGAGAAAGTTGCGGTTCGAAGGTGAAACAAAGCTCCTCATGAAAATGCACTCGCTTTTCCCTTCTTTACAAGAAGGCGACATCGGTTAACCTGCCATTAGTAGCACTTATTGCAACCACATATCGTAGCTTATAGTAGATGGCATAAATGCTCAGGTTCGTTGGGCGCGTCTTTATCAGCGATTGATCTATTACTCAGTTGCCGCTAGTTTTAGTGCGTCCGCGTGTGTCTTGGTGCGGCCAGTCGTCCTTGACATGGTAAAAGTCGGCAGCGCTAACAAAAGAGGCCAAAAGAGCTTTTGACACCTAGTGCTCCAAGCGCATTGACCTAAGAGACGAAACAGGCCTCAGCCTGTTTTGGGTAATCCTTCTAAGCCTAAAAATCTGGATTGGGTCCTCGGCCTGGCGGAGCGGCATCGGCCGTCGTGGTACCTTGCTGGTGAAAGTCTTGCTGAGGACAATAGCTTTGCCCAATCCTATGTACCCGATGCGCAGTCGAAGACAATTCTTGCTGGGCAGCGGTGCCGCCGCCCTCGGCCTGGCACTGCCGGGCTGCGATTCGCCGCCGCCACAGCGTTACGCTCAAGCGGATATTGAGTTACTCGCTCAACAACGGGCACTAGAGGAGCAAACACGCGGCCGCGGCCCCTATGGACGCCATGTCTATCCCGGCTATCGAGGGCTCGCTCAGCTACCGTGGTTTGATCTTGATGCTAACGGCGCCCTCCGCTGCATCGACGATGAAGTACCCTATTCGATTGATGTGCACTGCCACTTGGGCATGTCTGTTTTGTTTAGACCCCACCTCGATCTGCTCGCAACAACGCCCCGCGTCAAACATCTACTGGACTGTGATGGATCGACGCCGGGCTGCCCCCTCGACCTAGATACTTACATTAACGGCAACTTTTCTAGGCAAGCGCTCGATTATTTGACAACGGGCACCATCGCGCAGGGCCTGTGGGGGAGTGAGTCTGCCAAAACGCAGACCATTCCCAACCTGCTGCGAGAGATGGATGCCATGCGCGTACAACACGCAATGTTGCTGCCCATCAAGCTGGGGTTGCCTTTTGGTGACCAGCTCTTCGAAGACTGGTATGCAGCCGTTAACACCGCGCAAGAAGCTAGGCGTTTACACGTCGGGTTCTCAACGCACCCGCACGCAGATGACGCAGTGAAAAAAATGCGTCGAGGTGCAGCTCGGGGCGGGCGCGTCATCAAACTGCATCCTACTGTTCAGCGATTTTATCCCGACGAGCCGGCGCTGATGGACCTTTACGCCGAGGCACAAACTTTGGGCTTGGTGGTTTTTTTCCATGGTGGCAGAGCCGGCATTGAACCCGAATCATCCCACCGTTACGCCCTTCCCCGGCACTACGAAGCCGCGCTGGCCGAATTTCCGAACCTGCAATTTATCCTCGGGCATGCGGGTGCCCGTGACAGTGAGGCGATGATTGCGCTCGCTGCACGCTACGATAACGCATGGCTTGGTATTCATGGACAAAGCCTGACCATGCTCGAAACCATGATTCAAAGCACCGATGTGGATCGCTTACTGTTTGGCACAGACTGGCCGTTTTATCATTTGGGCGCTTCGCTCGCGAAGGTATTGATCACCACTGCCAACCCCGAACGAAAAACCCTTCGCCAAAAGATCTTGCGCGACAATGCGATCCGTCTGTTTCCCGGCTTATGGGATGAGTGATAGACCGCTCGGCGCTTTATTCGGTTGCCTAAGCGTCTATCGATGCTAGCGGTACTGGGTGAGGTTTTTCTCCAAAATAGCGAAAAAGTCCTGCACGGAAGAGCTTCCTTTAACGTCTCCTTTCGCATCGTATTGCCACAGCCTGCCATCGAGGTCGGGATTGGCAAAGTAAACGATGCTCTGGCGGATCGGATCAGCCGATTGCTGGCTCAGGACTCGATGCACTACCGCACCGACGGCGCGTTCTGAGTGGGCCGTGATGAAGTGCAATGCCTCGCCAAAATTGATCACAAAATGACCGGGGAGCACCGGCACATCTTCGAACCGACCGTTGACCTCAACCTGAAGCCCGGGCGTCGTCGCATCGAGGATCGTGACGAAACCGTAATCAGTGTGGGGGTGTAATCCAAAATCTGGATTGCGGGTGTCGTAGTGGACGAAATTCAGAAATGCGGTGCCCTCCCCCGAGGAATAGCCGCCCGACGCATCGTCCCACAGTGGTTCAGGAATGCCAGATTGGCTAAACACTTCACGAAGGATGGCAATACCAATACGGTCGAGTTGGCGACCAAACTCGCTTATTTCTGCAGGATAGTGCTGATCCCAATGCTGACGGCGTAACGCTACTTTGGTTTGCTGGTTGTTCTTAAGCGCGATGAACCCTTCAAGGGCGCCATATTGTTGAATGCTGCGGTATGGGCTATCCAAGGCGAGTAACTCGCTACCAAATTGGCGAGCGCTCTCGAGGTCAAGATGCTCGGGCACTTTGAGATAAAAAATGCCGAGCTCCCAAGCGCGATCGAAATCCTTCGCGGTGGAAAATGTCAGTCTACGGTCGCTCGCAATCACAGCGACCGGAAAATGCTCGTCTTGTGACACTGCTTGGCGGTTCCAGCTCACCTCAAAACACCCCTTAAAAACCGACCAAGACGGGTGACGTTAGTGCACAGCGCACTCGACGTCCACCGCGTTATCGCCGCAGCAGTCCGCAAACCGATTGCGTGCACGCGCACCTTGCATCATCGCTCTCGTGACTGCTCTCTGTTTTGCAGCAACGCAAATGACCACACTACTGGTGAGGCGGCGTTCCCTTTTTTCTCTGAACAGACACCTTTAGCGGGGGTCATGCGACAGTGGACTCCGCCTATCTGCTTTGACAGCAGAAGCCGGGCTGCTTACTACCCCCGCTAACGGCCACTTTCCTCCGAGATGGAAAAAACAGACGATGTCCCACTAAACGCGGAACCCGTGGTATCCAAGCCAAAGTGTGAGACACGGTAATCACCAAGCGGCGTGCTCTGAGGTATCGCCCAGCTCAGTTCGGCAACATATGCCTGAGCGTCAAGCTGCCAGCGCACCCAAGTCGTCCAATCGCCGTCATCGGCAACCCCGCGCCAGCCGCCACCGGTTTTGCGCTCAACTAAGAGGTAGTTGTCCTGCTTGGGGAAATTTGCCGTGGGATTCGCCGACCAAAATCGCGCGGTCACCGTCTCTCCCGGATCGTATCGAGCGGCCATTGAAGTAAGCGAATCGCCCAGCTTCGCGCCATCGGGTGGCGGCTTCGGACGCTCTCGGGTAAGGACAGCCCCACGGACTGTCCTCGCCAATCGTCGTAGGGCAAGTCGTTTACCACCGGCAGCGCCTGACTCCAGCGCTTGTGCCAGTTGACTGACGATCTGCTGATACGCGGGAAGCGTCCAGCGCCCATGCAACGTATGACCGCCCTCGTACTGCTGCAACCCATATTCTTCGGGTGTCGTGATGTACCCCGCATAGCCATTGGCGTAGCCCACCAGCACAATGTGCTCTGCCCAATCCCCCAGTTCGCGCATGACCGTATCACGCAAGCGTCTACCTGCCATTGTCGTCACCTCTGCAGGTAAGGCGAGCAGCACCAGCTGACCGATACGAGCCACGGTGATAGAGCGTATCTGAGATTGCAAAGGCGGCGAACCCGTACCGGTTTCCAGTAAGATCGCCTTGGGCCGTTGGCACGTTTTCACCGGTTCGGTCCACTCGGGAGCCCCAATGATGAGTCGAATCAACCAGTCCCGCCACACACTCTGCTCGGTCATACCCTCGCGGAACAAAAAGTGTCCGCCCCCGTCTTCTGTAGAGCCCCCGGCAAAGGAATAGCCGTAGGCCGAGGGGCAGGTAGTTTGCGTGCCCGCGCCGGTGAAGTCGTCGCCGACGGCGTAATCACTTAAATCAACATAGAGACGACGTGCATCGATCACTCCGGCTAGCGCTCTCGTCCGCCTCATCGAACAACGTCTGCGCAACCACCAGCTGGCGCTGGCCCATAATACGCGTGGTCTCTCACGTCTGTTTCCCCGGGGCCGGTATTGTCTAGGTTGGTATTAGGTGTGACATCTCCCGGGTCCGACTGGGCAAACGCGGCCACAAAATCGTCGGTTGATGCGTAGCGAGTGCCTTCGCTTTTTTCCATTTGCAGCGAGGCATAACCTTTGTGGTCGCCAGAAATAAGGCGGTTGTAATAGTTCATCGCCGTCGGGTGCAAGGCGTACCAATTGATCATGCCCAGTGCGCCGTCGTTGCCCACAAACTTGAGCAGGGTCATGGCGGTATTGGTATTTTCGCCGTAGCGGTCGCGCTCGCTCTGGGGGTTTTCCTGATAAGCGATCGCCGACCGATTCACGCCCGCGTCTGCCACACGGCCCGTATTGATCAAGATGTTGCCGGGCTGCAAATCCTGGTGGGCCTGCACGATAGAGGCGGTAATGCCGGCTGACAATCGCGTCAAAGTGCTCGGGGTAATGCCCCCCATCGAGGCCGGTGTCTGTGCGCGACTGCCAATACCCGCTGGGGCCGGCATGGGTATGGGTGGCACTGATGATCACATTATCGAGGGTGTAGGTTTTTCCATAGCGCAGCTGCAAGCGGTCAACAACTGCCAGGTCATATGGTGATCTATGCTGCCTAAGTCGGCGCTGACAAACACCAGCCGCTGCGCCGCATCATCTGGCCTGCACGATAATGAACGCGCGCGACCGCTGGCGAATGTGGATTCCCTCAGCTGATTTGATCGGGCCGGCCAAACCCCCACAAGGGCATGCCCACTGCTGGACCGGTAATATCTGCCATACCCCGTCCAATCAGGTAGGGCGTTTGCGCGTGGTGCGGTTGCTGCCCCAGCACCGGCTCCGGTACAGGGCGAACCCGCAAAGCAATGCGAGACCCACGCCGACGATGCCAGGACGCCCAGTCCATCGGCTTACGGCGCCGCGAATGGCCATCCTAAAATCCGTCATGGCTTATGGGATGCCTCTTGAGCGCGGATAAAGGTCGCCGCGGCCTCGGCACAGATCGCGGGTGACTCGAGGGGCAGCAGATGCCCACCCGGCAGCGATGCGGTAGTCAGCCGGCTATTCAATCCATTAAGCCAAGACAAGGTCTCTGGCGTCAGTATTTGCGACTGCTCACCTGCAATGATTAATGTAGGGCATTGCAGTGCCTTTAATGCCGGACGAATACGAGGCACCGATCGATACACACACGCCTCCCACGCGCCGCTGTAGCGCAAGTGCTCGCGCCCATCGGAGCCCAGCTGATGGCCCGCCTTCACGTAATCCATCAGCACCTCATCGCTGAGACCACTGAATACGCGCTTGCCGCGATAAAAATCGAACGCCGCCGATTGACTGTCAAAATCGTGCGGGCGTGCCAAGGCGCGCTTTACGATTGGGACCGCGTCGGGTTTAACCCAACTCACCACCCGCGACCAAAACCACAATTTTGTCCGCGGCAAGACGGGATCGAGACCAATCAGGCCGCTGAATAAATCCGGCCTTTTAGCGGCCGCCAGCACCCCAGTGGCACCCCCCATGGAATGGCCCACCAACCAAACCGGCCCGAGGGATTCGCGCTCAATGCGTTGAATCAGATCATTGGCATACTCGTACCACGACAGAAAAACGGGCGCCGACTGGTCCGTCGTCAGCGGGCGATGCGCATGGCTCACGACCGGCGCAGCCATCGTCCCCTCTAGGGCTTCGAGTAGGACACGGTAAGATCCCGGGGGGTAACCGTTAGCGTGGGAGAACATCAGCGTCATCGGGCTATTATGAGCGATGACGGTCGCTAACGGCACCTTTTTAGCGCCCTCAATTAACGCCCCCTTTCTTAGCCGCTCCTTCAGGGCTTCTCTTGCTTTAGGGCTTGCTGAGGGCCTCTTAACGCCCTTTTGAATGCCTCGAACAGCGACTAGAGCTTGGAAAACTCCCGATTCAGATCGTACTGCCGCGACGTCACGTACCGCTCCATCGCTTCCACGCGGGTCACCGCTGCCGCCATTCGGCCTTGGACCTTTTTCATTCGCTCACAGGGGGCGTCGGTAAAGCGGAACAGGGGGTTTTACGGCGATAAGCGTGACGATTCTCATCGTACTCCATCTCAACCTCTGCGCGGTTTGCCGCAGATTCAGACCAACGTGATGGCGCAGGAGCAATAGCCACCCAGGCCAATACGTACAGCCAAAATGCCAGTGCACCCGTGAACATCAACAGCGCAACCGCTGCCAAGCGGACCACCCAATTAGGCACATCCCAATAACTCGCTAGGCCCGAACAAAGACCGGCGATCCAGCCTCCCGATCGTTTTCGATACAGCCCCATCCCCCAGCCGCCGGCACGATTTTCGCTAAACGTTTTTCGATCGTGATCGCTCATACTCCCTTCTCCTCGTTCGCTTGACGGTCCTGCTGCTGACGCCAATCGGGATGATCCGCCT
This sequence comes from uncultured Luminiphilus sp., assembly GCA_905182485.1. Lineage (GTDB taxonomy): Bacteria > Pseudomonadota > Gammaproteobacteria > Pseudomonadales > Halieaceae > Luminiphilus. The sequence goes on along the minus strand of CAJJBO010000036.1, from coordinate 92 downwards.
CTAAAATAGACTCCAGTGATTCGATCCGATCCGCTAATTGATCCACCGCGACGAGCATTGCCTCGAGCGATTGTCGATCTTCCTCAGTCAAG
>CAJJBO010000035.1 GCA_905182485.1 uncultured Luminiphilus sp. | reverse complement strand
TGCTCGCTGAATCTCAACTGTTGTGTCCGCTGCGGCATCCGCTGTCACGTCCACCGTAACGCCCTCTGCCAGAGAACTCAGCTCAATGCTCTCAGACGACGCGTCTGAGATATTCATCAAGGTCAGACCGGTAACCAAGCTCATGTCTGCATCAAGTTCAACGTTAGAGTCGAGCAGATCAAAATTGACCGTTTCCACACCCTGAGTGTTGATTTGCACGGTAGCGTCGGTGTCTGCGTCAAAATCGACAGTTACTGAGTCGCCTATCCCAGAGGTTCCTATCACCTGAGTTGTGATCAGGGCACTCTCTGAGTTATCAAACTCGTCAGCCGTCCAGACGGTAGACGTTGTCCCCGTATAGCCACTGAAGTCGATAATTGCGTTGGTGGTGCCACTCAGCTCCTCTACGGCGCCCGCACCTAAGATAATGCTAGACAAGGAGTTGCCACCGCTGAAGTTGATGGAGTTAGCGCCATCAATACCAGTCAACTGGTTTGCGGCATCTAGGTCGATATCAGCAGCACCTGAGACAGTAATATTAATTGTCTCGACGTTACTGATATTTTCGGTCGTCTGGGTACCATTGCCGAAGGTGATGTTGAGCACGTCGGCAGTACCTGCACCGCCATTCACTGTGATAGCGGCGTTCGTGGTTGCTCCCACAGTAAAGGTGTCATTGAGACCCGAACCCGTCAGGCTGTGAGTCCTGTCACCTGCAACATTAAATGTCGTCGCTGTAGCTGCCGCAGCCGCTGCAGTCAGAATACCCGCATAAGCGGTCGCTGTTACAGACGATGTCTCGGTGTCGAGAGCCGTGAGAGTCACCGTTTGACCAGGATCCGCCTCTGAACCAGAGACGATAACTGAAGTCGCATTCAGCGCATCCACGTCCAGTGTGTAGTTCGCGAGCGCAGTATCGGTGGCATCTGTCACGTCAAAGGTGACTGTCTCGACTCCAGACACTCTCACGTCGACGGCGTTAGTATTAGCAGTGGCCGTGTCATTGAGATTGAACGTAAGCGCGTCTTCGGTGCCGGTCGCATCGGCGAGGGCCGCAGAAACAATACCAGTCACCGCACCATCCGTGTTGTTAACGCCAAGTCCAACCGCTGTCCCAGCCGCCAAGTTGGTAAGCGTCATGGACGTGGTGTTTGTGAGAACCGCAATCTCACCTGCCCCAGTGATGGCCGCAGCGTCAATCGCAGCAGTACCAGCGTTTGTCAGGTTGACTGTCTCAACATTCGCAACGTTCAACGCACCAGTAGTCGCTGTCAGACCTGTAACTGTGGCAGAGAGCGCGTCGGTACCATCACCACCATCGATCGTATCGGATGCATTCAAGTTGGCGGCCATGACAAACGAATCGCCACCCGTACCACCGGTTATGATCTGGTTTTCGGCTACACCGTCGATGGTCAGATCACCCGTGAAGGTCGAAGCGTCTACAGTGACCAGATCTAGGGCGGTAATTGTGCCCGACAGGTCCAAAGAAGAGCTACCGGTGATATTGAGTGTTGTAAGCGCAGTAGTGCCACCATCGGTAAGCGTCGTGACAACATAGTCACTGGTGGATGCGGTTAACCCTGAAGTATTTAGATTCAGAGTTTCAACATCACTCACCGAAATCTGGTTAATCGTCTGACTAAACCCTGCGTCAGCGGTAGGTGACGTCAAGTTAATTGTTAAAGTGTCTGACCCGGCAGAGGCGTCAGCCAAGGCAACCGTAACGTCATTACCAGAAGAAATTTCGATTGTCTGATCAGTGGTACCGGTTACGCCCATGTTGGTGTAGGCACCAATTGTCGCGGCGGTGTTACCGCCAGTAGGCACAGAGATCTCAACAGCATCGCCAGTCAACGCGGTGATCGTGACAGTATCAGTGACGGCAGTTGCAGAGAACCCAGCAAGTGCGTTAATGACACCGGCAACCAAGGTGGCGCCTTCATCATCCGTTGCGTTGGCGTCTGTGGCAGCGGTCGTGTAATCAACACCGTTCAAGGTAAACGCGATGGCCGTGCTGTTCACAGCGTTTGTCAACTGGTAAGTCTTTACGTTCGACTCCACCTTAATCGTATCAAACCCAGTCACACTAGCGCCCGTAAATGAGGCAGCGTCATTAGTCGACGTGACGCTCAAAATTTCGACATTAGAAACGTTTGCCAGCGTTGTCGCGGTCAAATCTGTCGCATTGGCTGTGGACACCTGCATGGTATCACGACTATCACCGCCATCGATGGTGTCGAGTGCGCTGAAGCCCGTCGTGAATTGGAAGCTATCAGCAGCGGTACCGCCAGTAACCGTAACATTATCTCCGGTATTAAAACCGACAGTTAACGCACCAGAGAGACCAGAGGCATCCAATGTGCCGTCGACCGCAGTGGCAGTGGCATTATCAGCGAAGTCAATGGCAGTGCCTATCGTTAAGTTGGCGTTGCCCGCCACATTCAAGCTGGTCAGTGACGTCGCAGTAACAGCGGTAAGTGCCGATGCGAGCGTATTAGAATTCACCGTCAGCGTTTCGATACCTGCCGCAGTGAATGTTCCAGCAGACTGGCCTTGCACACCGAGGCTGATCGCGGAAGCGCCAGCTGTTGCCGCGGCACCGTGAGTCAACGTGAGGTCCGCTGAACCGTTCTTCATTTCAGCATTGACTAAGGTGTTCATGCCACTGAAGTTCGTGTCGCCGTCGGCACCCGATGAGGAGAAACCAACAATTGTCACGCCAGGCATCAAAGTCGTGTCGAACTGGGTGACGCCGCCTGCATTGGTGTCGAAGTTGCTCAGCAGAATCTTGGTCAAGTCTGTCGCTTGCACACCCGCTACGTTATAGCCAATACCGGCTGCGTTTCCACCGTCGCCAGAAAAAGCGACGTTTAACGTGTCAGTCCCAGCCGCCATGGCCAGCTGGTCACCAGCATTAATCGTCGTGCCAGTCACACCAGCACCCAGCACTACCGCAGCCACTGAATCGTTGCCCGCGGTGCCGGTTATAGTGTCTTGACCGGTGGTAAGTGTGGAGCTTTCTCCCGCTACGGCGTTTCCAGCGGAAACGGCGGCGCTGATGCTGACATCAACGTTAGTAACTGCCGTATCTTTCTCCGTAGAAATTGCCTCTACCGTGGTAGGCAATTCACCGCTAATTTGTGCCAGATAAGCTTTGCCTTCGGCCGCCGCAGCGGTGCCCGAATATCCAGTAATTTCCTCCGCAGTATCAAGGCTACTGGTAAAGGTGGTAGCCGCCTCAATTCGGGCGTCTACAACTGCAGCATCCGTCCCTTGCGCGCTATATGACAATTGCAGAGCAAGCTCAGCAACGGTAATTGATCCATCAGTGAGCTTAGTGGCCCACGAAATAAGCCCATCCGCTTCAGCGGACCGGCCGAATATGTTCAGGTATAGCTGATTGACAGTTTGGGTGTTGCTCATGCCGGCGAAGTTTGTGGTGTATTCAGCCGATGGGCTGAAGTAGGTCTCGGCAATGACTTGTAGCTCGGCCTGCGTGGCTGCCCTGTAGTCGGGAGCATTGCTTCGTATCGTGCTAGGCTGGGGGTCTGCGGGTCGATTGAAGTAGGCTACGTAAAGCCTTTGTACTGCTGCTGTGTTCATACCCATTTTGGCACTCCTCAAGAGTCAATTTTTAAAACCGAGTTCCGGCTGTAGCCCAAGCACTTCTAATCTACAAGCATGCTGAATGACGGCTTACCCGTCGACCTTATTCCCACACTTAGCATCTTCGAAGTTTCAGACAGCTAGTGTTCCAAAACAATTTTTTGTTGTCAAGCCAACAATCTGGCTATTTTCAGAGCTCTTGAAGACGCCCTAACGTGCACGTTGAACTCAGGCTCTGGCGCACGTGGCGCCTTGTCCGCCGCTTCGCCTCAGTTGTAAACAAATGGCGGTCTGGCGTCAATCACATTGCGCCTCTTTACTCAGTATTTGGGTAAATTTGCCATTAATCCAATATTGGCTGCCGTCAACGGTCGTGGCGCCGCACCAATCCCCCACACTCTTACCGGAATCAAACCGACAGGGCTTCTCACGCATGAGGACCCAGCCATGCCCAGTTAAGAGCGCCATCAGCTCCCCCTCTAGCGGCCGACTGTGCGTGGCAACCATGAGCGATTTGACGCTTCGGTTCATCCAGTCTAGGTGGCTAGCAATCACTTCGCCCTCTGCGCCCTGCACATCGATGTGAAGAAAATCGACACAGCCAACCTTCGCCGACCAAAGTCGAGAGCGTCGTGCACGGCACCTCGCGGGTCGAGACCGCATGGCCACGGTAATCCTCGCTGGTGTCAGCCGCGGTCGCCGCAGCGCCCATGTCAGTCAGGTCGCTGTCCGGAAAATGAATCACCCCATCGTGGCTCCACACCGCCCCCTCAAACACATCAACCGCCACCCCATGCTGCTGGGTCAAGCTGATTGAAAGTGAGGTGCCGGGTCATCAGCGCAAACCGCTCGGCAGAAGCCTCCAGCCCTATGAGGCGAATTTGCTCCACCTTTTTTGCCCTGCACACGACGCCGGCCATCGCCAGCCAGGGGCCCCAGCCGGCGCCCGCCTCCACCGCGCAGAAGGTACCGCCGCCGGCGAACCGCTCAATGGCATCGAGGAGCGCGACGTATTCAATGCCCTCGGCGTGGAACCCATCGTCGGGGATCGGGCATTGCAACCGGCTGGTATTCAGCGTCGCGGGGTCGACAAACGGCACGCAGTCAAACAGGGTCTTGACACCGAATCCATCGACGTAATGGTCTTCCAGCAGCCTCGCGGCATCGGTGGCGTTGCGCCGCACCAGTCTCGATGTCTTCGAGTCTCATAGCCCTGTATAGAGCTGCAGGGGCGACTCATTCGAAAGCGGGCGGGAGGCGAGTTGCCACCCCTCAGGCGAGCATGGCGCGCAAGCGGTCTAGCATGGAGCGATCCCCTGTATGGTCGAGTCGTAATGACTCGTTGGAAGAATAGCTGCGAGCTGTAGACGCGCTTTGCCGCCAAGTCAACCACGCGAGCGCATCGGGGGTTGGTGCTTTGCCTTCCTCATGAAGCGCCAACCAACGGGCAATGCTACCAGACAATTCGGCACCGCTATTGTCCGCAAAATAGTAGGCCGCTCTTCCCGCGACCTCTCTGAATACCGGCAAGTCCCGAGCCAAGATAGGCAGGCCCCTGCGGGCTGACTCGATTAAGGGCAGCCCAAAGCCCTCCGCCTCACTGGCCGCCAATAAGCACGTGGCGCGGCCGTACAGATCTTCCAAGCACTCATCACTCGCATTACTCAGCCAGAATAACTGGTCCCCATTTTCAGGGTGCGAGCGGATCCGCTCGATGAGGTCATCGACCAGCCAACCCGACTTACCGACGATGACGAGGTTCAGAGCGTGTCCGTCAGCCCACAGCGCCTCGAAAGGCGGTTAACGCTTGGGCGTGGCCCTTGCGCGGCTCCAGCGTGCCCACCATCAAAAAGGTCGGTCTTGCCTCCATCGCGGCAGTGACTGTCGCATACGCCTCTGGCCACCCTGTCGAGGGCGCACTGCGCTCCAGAGTCGGCACCCAGATGAAACCAGTGCACTGCGGGACGCCGATACTGGAAGGATAGCGCCGCGCCATTCATCCATGCCTCTAGCTCTGTCGCGACAGACTGGGAAATACAGCAGACCGTGTCGGCCACGCCCAGCAGGCGCCTGAGCCACACCTCGAACCGCGCACTCATTCCTGTCGGCCACCAGTCGGGTCTGAATAATGGCAGCAGGTCAAAGACCACGAAGCACAGTCTGACCCCCTGACGGGCGAGGTCCCGCATCAGGGGCTCCGTCTCAGGCATCGAGCGAATATTCAAATCCAGTGATAAATAAATATCGCCAGGGCGCCAATCAACCAGCCCACTCCTGCCATCGGGAGCCCCCGCCAGCCCCTGCACAAATTCCTGCGCATGCCGAAACTGCTGGCCATCGAAATAGATCGCTGACACGTCGAGACCTGCCGGCGGGTCGGACATAAAAGCCAGTAGCAAACTTTTCACGACCCGTTGAATGCCAGATTTACCATCTGAGCGCATCAGCTCTGTGACATCGAGTAACAGCTGGTTTGCACTGCTAGCCGGAAATTGACGGGCCAAACACAGCCGCCAACTCATCGAGCAGGGGATCAGGCAGGGGCGTGTCATTGGCACCTCAGCAACCGCACGGGCAACTCATCCAAAGCGGCATTAGGAGCGCTCGGGCGCTCCGCGTGCAGAGCCTCCAGAGCGGCAAGCGTCCGCTCAGCCGTGTGCTCCCAGGAAAAAACGGCTGCTTGCCTTTTTGCATTGACCAGCAACTCGCTCCGGAAATCTGCATCGGTGAGCCCGCGCACGAGGGCCTCTTTTATCTCGAGCGGGTCATAGGGATCAAACAATGCCGACGGAGATCCCACGACCTCAGGCAGGCTGGACGTGTTGGCCGCGATGACCGGCGCACGGCAAGTCATGGCCTCTAGCACCGGTAGGCCAAACCCCTCGTGCAACGACGGGAAGACGAATAGCGCAGCGTGCCCGTAAAGATCGCGCAGCCGCTTATCGGTCACATAACCCACCAACACTAAGTCGTCATCGGTCAGGCCAGCCGCCCGGGCGTATGACATCAATAGATCGGTCCTACCCTCGTCGAGCTTGCCAGTAATCACCAGCTGGTAGCGCTGCCGCAAGCCCTCTGGGAGCAGCGCATAGGCGGCAAACAGGCGCTCAAAATTCTTACGCGCGTCGAACCCGCCAGGGACATAGAGCACAAACTCATCACGGACACCCCGGTCCCGGAGGCTGGACCTAAAATTGGGCGCGGCTTGTTCGCGGCCATTGGGCGAGCGAAAGCTAGGGGCTACGGCGGCAGAAATATTGATGACGCGATGCGCCTCCAAATTGAGCGTCGACACAGCCTCATCGCGACTGAACTCAGAGATTGCCAACAACCGATCAGCCCGGACCAAGCTGAGTGAGCCTCCGCTCATAAAAAACACGCTGGCTTGGCTCCGACAAATACTCGGGATTAAGCGCCGGAATGAGATCGTAATGAATCACCGCGGTCGGCACACCCTGCCCCATGCTCTGGCAACCCGATGACGGCGTCATCATGATAGCCCTCGAACAGACTCGTGATCAGCAGAACATCGGGCGCACACTGTGCAATCACGGCCTCTCTTACCGGCTCCATCAGGCGCGCACGAGCCGCGTTATTTGGGACGCTCCATGCAACGCGATCGAGGGGCGTAAAAACCACAATGTTGCTCTCGGGAAGCCGCGACCGGTATCGTCTTATCAGGGCATCAGCCGAGTCGGACAGCCCACCGTTGAGCAACACAATGATCTCGTGATTTGATTGCAACGCCAACAGGCTATCGACCAGTGCCAACGTATAGCGGCCAATGCCACGAAACCGACTGGCGCTCTGCGCGCCCTGTAAATCGATCATTAGGCGCATTATTCGGAGGCCTCGTCCCTCGCCTGACGTAACCGCTCCGCCCATTGCCGGGCCTCGGGTGTGAGCTCGGGTGTGAGCTCGGCTGGGACTTCCGCATTGCGCATCGAGGGGTTTGCCGGACCATTTTTGTGAGGGTAACCGTTACCCACCGGTCCGCCCGAGACTCGCCTGATTGCCGATAATGCTCGTCTAAGGGGTGCCGTCATTCTCCAAGAGAGACTCGTCATTAGGGCGGTGATCCGCTCATCGCGCTCCGCGGTGAGCAGATCCCCCTCGTACCGCAACGCAGCAATGTCAGCCTCATGCGCCTGCACCTGAGCAGCGAGGGCAGCCTCATGCGCCTGCACCTGAGCAGCGAGGGCAGCCTCATGCGCCTGCACCTGAGCAGCGAGGGCAGCCCCTTCTATTTGCTGTTCGAGTATCTGGGCTTGCTGGTCGAGAACCTGAGCATGGTATTCACTCACCACATCCTGACAGAGTGCTGAGTGCCGGCTGAGCCGGATGTTGTCAAACGGGTTAGGGGGTGATGAGAATGCCCGCGTAAGGTCCTCTCGCGAAGGCTCAATGTAAAAGCGGTTTAAGCCATCGTTATAAATGCACTGGTAACCCGCGGTGAGCAAAATAGGCTCCCAATCCGCGTAACTCGCCGCTTCGGTCATTCGGCTGCGTTGCCTCCACGACGATGACCCAAGGCCGCAACCGGTTGGCGTCCCACCCCTCTAAAACAGCCCTGCTCATGACCCTCAACGTCAATCTTGAGCCAATGCACCGTGCGGGCTGTCTAGCTCAGCGGCCACATCAGCCAACGTCACCGTCGAGACAATAAGCGGCTCAGGCTGATGATCGACGCCTCGATCAATGTGATTTTTCGCCACCAACGGGTCCGCTGTGCTGAGCCCTGTCATCGGGAACACGGTGAGGGCCGTCGTGCCCACCTCATTCGATGCCGCCGCCTCGATAATCGTGTCTCCCGGCCGCGCCGCGCGCAAGCGCTCAGCGTACTCGGGGACCGGCTCGATATGGATACCCCGCCAGCCTCTGTCAAAAAAGGCCTTGCTCACTGAGTCGATGTCAGGATCCTGTGCACCAACGTCGATGTAAAAGCCAGCCTCAACATCACCCAATGCCCGATACAACATGACATCTTCAAAGTTCTGCGCGGCGGACTCAAAAGGCTTGTTCATGAGGTCTGCAATACCAGGTTCATAAAATCACCATCGGCTCGGTAATCAACGATGCTCAAGTTGGCCTGTTCAGCGATCCACTCTCTCGACTTACCGAGAAAGAAAAAAAGATGAAACCGCGTGAACTCAAAGCGATATTCGAAGCACGGGGTCGCATGCGACATCAGCGCCCCGGCAGGCAACAACGATGCCATGTCGCGCAACGCCGCCACCGGGTAGCGAAAGTGCTCAAGCACGTTATTCGAAAATATACCTGCGGGTTTGATCTGCTCCAGTTGAGGCCGCGTCGTGAGCACATGCTTACCCCCACCATGGGCTGACCCATGTGGTTCGTAACCATAGACTTCCCAGCCCTCAGCCCGCAAACGTTCCGTGCTTGAAGACCAGGCGCCAGAGCCCCAGTTGACATAGGCTCTGCCGCGCTCCGGGTTTAACGCCTTGAAGGCTCTCATTTCTTGCTCGGTGGAATCACCCTCGCTGAAAATCTGGTAGTGCCATTCGTATTCCCGGGTCAACGCCTCGGGGCTCAAGTCGAGCATCAGGTCACTGCCAAAAATGACGTCGCAGACGGGGCACTGGTGGCGAGTAATGGTGCCCCCTTCAAAAATACACTCGGTGACATGCTCAGCAAACGCGTCTCTCCGCGCAGTGTGACCGCACAACGCACACGATAAATTAGCGGGCGCTGCTTTCAGCGCGTGCAACCGATGGATCATGTCCCAACGTGCGCCAATTTGGTATCTCAGCAATGCCTGCTCAGAGGTCGTGAGCGGCCCTGTTTTATCAACACTGACGCTATCGACATTGATGCTGTGGACATTGGTGCTGTCGACATTGGCGGCGGCGTCCCGATTACTGCTGACTGCGTCGACCCGCATCACCGACGCTGCCAAAAGGCGACTGCGTTTGAGGAGATGGGCCCAAAACCCCGGCGAGCGCTTCACGATAATCTCCCAACGGCCACTGTGGGTTCCATCCAGACGCAGCCCGAAAAAACCCGCTGACGTGTGTTCACCACGCTGAACACCTTGGCCAGGTCACGCCACTCATGATTACCCTCTAAGTGTGTCTCCCCCCCCGCCAATGCGGTGGCCACAGAATACTCCCCCTCGCCCAGGTTCATCGAAAAGGAAAACTCAAACAACAACTCTGTGCCCTTGGCCACAGGCCCCGTGAGCTGGTCGGTATGGAACGTGTTGACCCCATACATATCCTGCCCAAGCCGGTTGCGAATCGCATAGCCACAGACAAGCTCATCCAGGTCGCGCTCAACCGAGACTTTAAGCGCCAACACAACCGGCGCGCCGGTTTCAACGGTATCGGCGTCATCGTCCTTTTCCGTGCTGATCCGCACCTCGGTCACCCGGGCGCCACCATCTCCCGATGTTGTTCGGGTGCGCTCGCCGTCTGTTTGCTGTTCTATCTGATCCACACCAGACAAGGTGGCGTTGTAATAATCCAGCACCGATTCCGGATCTCCGTCTCGCTTAACAGTTCCCTCACTGAGAAGAATCGCCCGGTCACAAATGCTTTGTATGGCAAACCGATCGTGGGATACCAAAATCAGTGCCGTGCCCGCCGCTTTGAATTGCCTGATTCGGTCAAAACTTTTGTGTTGAAAATAGGCATCACCCACCGACAACGCCTCGTCCACAATCAACAGATCAGGGCGCTCTGCCGTCGCCACGCTGAACGCGAGCCGCATTTGCATGCCACTCGAATAGACCCGCACCGGTTGGTCAAAGTATTCGCCTATTTCAGCAAAGCGCTCGATCTCGGGCATCAACGCCTCCAAGCGCGCTAACGGGATGCCGATCAACTGCCCCGCATTGAATGCGTTCTGGCGACCGGTAAAATCAGGATGAAAGCCCATCCCCAATTCGAGTAACGCACTTAATCGACCGGCTAGCTGCACAGAGCCTTCAGACGGCTGAGTGATACCAGTAATGATTTTCAACAGGGTGCTTTTACCCGCGCCGTTCATACCCACTAGCCCCAGGGCCTCGCCCGCCTCGAGGGCAAAGGAGACGTCTCGCAACACCCAGGTCTTGTCATGACAATCGAGGGCTCTTGGGTCTAGCCATTCACGCAGACGTGCCCATCGCGAGGGGTAACTCCTAAACGCTTTGCCGACGCGCTCCAGCGCGACCACCCTCATCGATGAGACTCCCAAACTCGATGACGCCGCACTACAACTCATCCTGCATATCAGCGCCGTGCTGCACGTAAAGCCTCACCGCCAGTAAGGATAAGAGCAGTGACAATAGCGCGACTCCCAAAAGCGCAGACCAAGAAGGCCAGGAATGGTTCACGATCACCGCTTGCGCTGCCTGAACGCAGTGGGCCAAAGGGTTAAAAAAATGTGGTTACGCTACCAATCCTGCGTAGAATCGACGCGGGATAAATAATCGGTGTCAGCCAAAACCAGAACTGCAGTACGACCCCGAAGAAATGCCCCACATCGCGAAAAAACACATTCAAGATACCCAGCACCACCCCGAGCGCGATGGCAAACCACACGGTAATGCCGAGCACGGGTATCAGTGCCAATAACTTCATACCCGGCAACGCGTCGACTAACACCAGCACCACTAAAAATAGCGCGAAGATAATCAAGAAATTAATGAGGCCGCTACCAACAACAATGGCGGGCAGACACAATCTGGGGAAATTGATTTTCTTGAGTAGATGCGCCTGCTCTAAAAAAACGCCCTGCGCGCGCAAAGCAATTTCCGAAAAAACCCCCCAGAACAAGATGCCGGCGCAAAGGTAAATGCTGTAGGCATAGGCGCCTTCCAGGCCCGGCAATCTGGCCTGCATGATTTTTGAGAAAACAAGCGTGTAGATGACAATCATCGCGAGGGGATTGAGCACCGTCCACAGGGCGCCGAGGAGCGAATTGCGATACTTAAGCTCGAACTCCCGCCGGATGCTCGCGAAAATAAAATCGCGATTGGCATACACCGCACTGGCGTGCTGTTTGAACATTGACAATCTCATCCCCTAACGCGCCTCACTTGGCGCAGTGACCGACGCAGTTTACCCGAAAGCTATTTTTTACCGAACACCCAATAAATACCGAGACTGAAGGTTTTGCCACTTATGAGATTTAGGGACGACAAAGTTCCCACCCGGTAAGCGAGGTGCTCGAGCAAATCGCATTAAGTTCCTATCATGCAATGCGAACCTGACTCAAAAAAGCGCTGAAGCCCCTCGATTAACCAAAGCAAGGGGCACTGTTGCCTGCCAGGGTCATTGGCTAGCGCGGTCGTAGACTGCTGCTGTAGCGATCGCGACATCCCGCCATGTCCGCGTATAGAGCGCCGCCGCTGGTTGCGTCAGCGCAGGCTGTCGCGCTCTGTCGCGGAGCGCGTGCATGATGCTGTCCTCGTCGAGTGGGTTCACCAGCGTTGCTCGACCGGCCGCAAACTCCTCCATAGCCGTCCCAGCACTGGTGATGACAGGACACCCTGAGGCCAGGGCCTCGGCAACCGGCAGCCCAAAACCCTCATAAATGGACGGATAAACCAATGCGCTTGCCGCGGAATACAGCAGGTGGAGTGTGTCATCGGGCACATATTTCAAATAAATCGCCCTGCCATCACGACAAAGCGCATGCAATGCCTCACGTTCTTTTTCATTTTTCCAACCACTGGCGCCAACCACCACTAAGGGCCAGTCAAAGTGACCCTCAGACCTGCCTCGACGGAACGCAGCCAACAGTCGGAGCAGATTTTTTCTCGGCTCGATGGTGCCGACACTGAGAAAGAAAGAGCGGTATTCTCAATTTCAGTGCCCGGAGCACGTGGCTGCACTGGGCTTCAGTGCGCGGCTGGCACCGGGGGTCTGGAGCGAGATGAATTGCCGAGATTCGCTCACTGGGCAGCGCAAATTCCTTTTGTATTTCGGCCTCCATCAACGCGAGAGTCGGTAATAATGTGTGCGCCTCGACTGATCGCGTCGCTGATACCGCGCTCACACAGCTCGACGGTTTGGCGGCGATGAAATTCCGGAAATTTCAGCACTGACAGATCATGCACGGTGGCCACAGTGGGTCCATCAAAAGGTGGCAGCCCAAAATTAGGAGAGTGGTAGAGGTACCTATCTTGGTATTTGCGCAGCCGTCGCCCCGCTAAAACTCTCGCCAACTTGGTATGCGTGACCGTCGCGAGGTAAGACTTAGCCGCCATTTGCTGCGCGGATCGGCGCATGGCAAGTGCCGTCCGTGAAATGAGGTCCTGCTCTGCAAACGTTGCTTTTCCCGAGTCCTCAAAATGTTTCGAAGCCCCTAGCACTGAGTGATCTAGAAAACGTGAACCGGCCATTAACTTAAGATCTGCTAAGAGTTGCTCGTTCATCAAGGCGATAGCGAGTTGACGCACATACTGTCCAATACCGGTTAGCGTCCCCAGCAGCGGCATGGCACCCAGCACAACCGAAGCTTTGCTCGACAGCGCTCGGTCAGCCCCTGCCGGTTCAGGACTCAAGGCACTTTTTTTAGTGGCATCAATAGAGGAATCAGTAGCGGAATTTTCAGTGGCTGAAGTTTCCAAAAAATTGTTCACGCTGCAATGCTGTCGTCAGCAGCAAGCATTTCATCCGGCATGCTGCAGGTAGCCAGTTCTGATCCGAACAACACAGCACTATCACAAACCTGCCTCATGGATACCCCTGCGTGACTCAACTGCACGACTGAACGATCAACAGACGGCTTCGGGTTGCGCGCTTTTTTCCGAGCAAGCTTATGGCGAACGCACTGTATCTCATCAATTAGTGCGAGGTTTGACTGATTCATCGAGGCGGCATCGAAACCCATTACCGGTAAACCCGCATGGTGTACCGCGATTCACTTTTCAGTTGAAAGCGCGCAAGGTTATCGATAAGTGTTGTGGTTTGACTGAATGTCACTTATTGCTCTCGCGTTTTGTAGCGGCGTACTGGTCAGGAGCGACAAAGATACCTCCTTGACGGCCAGAAGCCTATGTTATCACGGCCTAGCCAGCAGCCCTGATAGCATCATAAAACACCAGCTTCGCAAACGCTTTGGTCAACATTTTTTGCGCGATAAGATTACTCAGTAGCGCTTTCCTCGATTGATGTGACGCGTTAGAGGGGGGCATCGACGGAGTCGACATCCCTATCGTCACGCCTCACTATGTAGAGATAGACTAGAGACACCAAGGACAACCCGTTATGTCTCCCGAACACCTTCGTGTGATCTTGGTCGTGTATTCAAGCGCCCTCCTACCCCTATTGATACTGCCGCTGCTGCAACGCCGGCATGCGGTGCCAGCTTGGGCGACTCAAGCGTATCTGGGCAGTTTCCTGCTGTGCGCTCTCGGCTGGGAGATCTGGTTCACCTATGGCCTGGTTGCTGGCGAGGCGGTAGGACCTGAGACGCGCTGATGTACTGAACCAGTACCTACCGATCCATATCAATTGGCTTCTCAATTCTTTGGCGGATGCCGGCAGCATCACGCTGGTGGGGCTGTGGTTAATGTGGCTTGTCTCGGGGAGGCATCCAAGGGTTTTTCAACGTTGGCATTGGGGCGCGTTTGGCGTATTCATGATCTGGTGCCTTGCGCAGAACATTATTGTCGAGATGTTTTTGTATCACGACCAACTCGCCGTCGGGAAACGCCTGTCTTGGGCGCCATTAGCGCCCGGTGGGCCGTGGTGGAATCCGCTTTTATTTGAATTTCGAGGCCGCACGATCACCTTTCAGGGTCAGGTGCCCTGGTTGCTGGCGCCTTGGCTGATTTACGGCGGGGTCATTTTGCTCGCCAGAAAAAGCGCAGATCAGCTGTTAGGTGCCGTGCCGACGGCCAGACAATCATCCGGTGCGCCATCTGATCGGTAAATCATTCGGTGCGCCCTCTAGCAGGTGACTAACTATTAAGAACGAATAGTTAATTTTGCCAGCTGAGACATATGCACCTCGTCGGGTCCATCAGCAATTCGTGAGAACCGTGCCAAGGTAAAGACCTCTGGGATGAGCGTGTCTTGGCAAACACCCATACCACCAAAGACCTGCATCGCCCGGTCGGCCACTTGCTGCGCCATGTTCGGTGCGACAATCTTAACCATCGAGATATAGGGTATTGCCGCTTTCATACCCTGCGTGTCCATGACATGAGCAGCCTGCAGCGTCAGCAATCGGGCCTGCTCGATATCACAGCGGCAGCGAGCGATCTCGTGTTGCACGCTGGTTTTTTTGATCAGCTTCTCGCCGAAAGCCACGCGCTCGTCCGCCCGCGCGCACATCAACTCGAGGCAACGTTGCGACAAGCCCACTAACCCCATAGCGTATGGATTCTTCCAGGCCCAAGACGACCCTGAGCAATTTCAAAACCGCAGCCCTCGCCCTTAATCATATTACTCACGGGAACCCGAACATTATCGAAGAGAAACTCCGCTTCACCACCGGGGGAATGCAGGTTGTCGAATACGCGTAATTCCCGCACTAACTTAACCCCGGGCGTGTCCCGGGGCACTAAAATCGTCGAGTGCTGCCGATGGCGCTCGTTTTCCGGATTGGACTTGCCCATCACCAACATGATTTTACAGCGCGGGTTAATGGCATTGGTGGTCCACCACTTGCGGCCATTCAAGACGTACTCATCGCCGTCGCGTTTGATTTCCAGTTCCATATTAGTGGCGTCGGAAGACGCCACCTGAGGTTCTGTCATGGCATACGCGCTGCGAATCTCGCCTGCTAACAGGGGCTTCAGCCACTGCTCCTGTTGCGCCAGTGTGCCGTACTTGGCCAGCACCTCCATATTGCCCCGATCGGGCGCGTTGCAATTAAACACGGCCTGTGCCCAGATGACCTTACTCATGGTCTCGAACAGCGGCGCGATTTCAACGTTAGTCAAACCCGGACTCCACGGCTCATATTCGTGTGGCAAGAAATAAATTCCACAAACCCTCGGCCTTGGCCAACTCCCGCAGCTCGTCAAACCAAGGTGGGGTCTGCCAAAGGTTGTCTTGGTTCAGTGTCCAGGTGCTCCAATCGTGTTCGCGAGGATAAATATGTTCCGCCATGAAGGCTTCGAGCCTGGCGTTCAGCACCGATACTGTTTCGTTGATTTCAAATCCCATCGTCACTTTTCCTATTGGGTTGTTCATGTCTCGTTAACGCCCACCATTTTAGGTGAAGTCTGTCATCCAGCGCCCATCGCCCAGTCGCAACGCCGGTATTTGCCACAGGCCAACGGCTTTTTCGAGCGCTTTTCGCTTGCTGGGTAACTGCATGCTATGCAGTTCGTAGGGGATGCCCCGCACGCGCAAATAGTTCTCCATCTTGCCGGTGAAATAGGAGATATTCGATCCGTGAAGCGTGATCGGTTGCAGCGTGGTGGTGTCGTTCATCGCGCGCGGCTCAGGCGGTGTAGGTCGACGCCAAGCGAGCTACAGC
This sequence comes from uncultured Luminiphilus sp., assembly GCA_905182485.1. Lineage (GTDB taxonomy): Bacteria > Pseudomonadota > Gammaproteobacteria > Pseudomonadales > Halieaceae > Luminiphilus. The sequence goes on along the minus strand of CAJJBO010000035.1, from coordinate 5,774 downwards.
GGTATAGAATCCGGACATGGTGTCCTGCAGGATCTCGTCGGCACTCTTCACCGCATCGATGCGTCCTACCACCTGACCAGAAAGCGGTATGGCCGCTTCCATTTCACCACCGAAGTAGAGTTCAGGAATGCCTGCCAGGTGTTCCATTGCGTTGAACTTACCCAGTGGCAGCAGCTTTTCAGTGCGCTCGGTGCGCAATGCGCGCAGCGCGGGCCGCGATTGTTGGTTGAGAAACACCGTATCGGTCTCCTTCGCATCTACCACTGCCTGCTTCCAGTTGTTGTGCACGGGTGAGTCAGAACAGCTGAGCATGCGGGTCCCCATCTGTACGCCTTCCGCGCCCATGGCAAAGGCACCCGCCATGGACAAGCCATCGCACATACCACCGGCGGCGATGATCGGCACCTCAGTGTGAGAGCGAATCAGCGGTAACAGCACCATCGTCGACACTGGGCTTGGATTCTTAAAACCGCCGCCCTCCCCGCCCTCTACCACCAAGCCATCGACACCACAGTCAATCGCTTTTAACGCCATGTCTAGGGTAGGCACCACGTGGAATACTTTAATACCCGCTTCTTGAAAGGCCTGAGTACAAACGTTGGGGCTGCCCGATGAGGTGGTCACAAACTTGATGTTTTGCTTAATCACAAAGTCGATGATGTCGGTGCCCTTTACGTAAGACAGCGCCACATTCATACCAAACGGCTTGTCAGTGAGGTCACGCATTTTAGCGACCTCGTTGCGGATATTGTCGAACTCACCCGAGGCGGTTTCGATCACGCCCATGCCGCCCGCGTTACTCACTGCAGAAGCCAGTTGGGCACGCGCAATCCAACCCATGGGGGCCTGAATAATGGGATAGTCCGTGCCGGTCATTGCCGTCACGCGGTTCTTCATGGGAAGTGCTTTAGTCATGTTCTTCCTCAACTGTAGTCGTATTGCTTTACGTGAGTGACAGCATTGTCTCCACGCCCGTGCCTTGCAGCAGTGAATCGACCGATGCGCGATCTGCATCACCCAAAGCGCGATAACGCTCGTTGGTCCACATGAGGCACTTAGCCTGATAAGGAAAAGTTTGTTGCGTCCAGCGAGCGCCATCGATTTCAGCCTCCCAGGTTTTATCGCCCGCTTGCACGGCGGCCATATTCGCCAGCTGTGCGGGGGCGTATACCCTTCCTATTTCCCGCAGAAGGCCACGTAGGCTTTCGGGTTGATCCTGTAGCTTCACCCAATCCTGCTCAGTAGGGTCCAATCCACTGTGGTCATCCATTTGGTCAACCCAGGCCACGGTCCGCGGGGAGACCTCGTGTGCAATCGCCCGCGACGTCGGATCAAAACCTATCAGCTGGGTCAACTGGCCATAGAAGCCAAAATCGCCCGCTGCCGGACGATGACCCAGCATGAATTGTTGGTTGGCCAGGTGGTCTTCCATGGCGCTTAAAAACCGCCGATAACAAACCCCATATCAGCCCCAGCAATTAGAGCCATAACAACTAGCTCCGCTTGGCCGCCTGGTGCAAGAGATAAAATTGCTTCAACTGCTGGAGCAAGTTCAAATTTCACTACCAAACCAAGAACAGCCAGGGTCAGCATTATCCGCATCCACTTCAGGATACCAGCGGTAATGAAACATGTACTTAGTGCACCACTCGTCAGCAAAGTCCTCAATGAGATAATCGATAAAGGCCAGTGCAGGATCTGTGGGGAGTACTGAGCGGCCCGGGTACATCGCCTCCAAGCGGCGAATAATGGGCGTGGAGTCGGTCACGGCCTTCAGCCCATTTTCTTCCTCAAAAAAGAACGTCGGCATAAAAACCGGCTTAGGTTGGGCTACTCCCAGCGCCTCACACGCTTGCTCGATCTGGCCCCAAGTCATCGCATAAGGCACGCGGCGATAGCGCAGCAATGCCAACATTTTTTGTGTGTAAGGTGAAGCCGTGCCGCCTGCTAAACGAACGAGTGGTTGTGCCATTTTTTGCGTCCCTCGGGGGTTTTCACCGACATGAGCAAGCCACGTTGCGCTTGCACTGAGCGTGATATATTGACATATCTAATGTCAATATGTAACTCTCTCGCAATGATAATCTGAACAACTTCGCGTGTTGCCGGCCACTGCGCTCAGAAGCACATCATGTCCGCAGGCGGCTATTAAGGTATCGACCATGAAGGTATCGACCATGGCATGGTTTTCTTTACGCGCCAGTGAGCGACCCGGCTACACAGTGGCCTAACAACCGCTTTACCGCATAACTTTGCTGCATATAAAGGTAATCATTATGTCCCTCAGAACAAAGACCTGGTTGGCCCCGACCCTGCTCTACGCAGTGTTTTTTGCTTGGTATACCGACTTTGGCGGCCCTTTAAGCGACGCAGAAATTGATCACTATGTGGCCACCATGAGCAGTCATGGCAGCGAGCCCGAAGTGATCCGTTTTATTGAACAGTTCGCTCGGCAAGATACGGGACGTCAGTTCCTGATGGTAAACAATATCGACATGAACGAGGATCCACCCGATACGGAGGGCGCCGAGCCCGGCGAAAGCGCAGATGACCTCATGGGGCGTTACATAGCGCACATGATACCGGCATTGCTGATCAGAGCCTGTCACCCCGTACTGATCGGTTCTGCGGTCTACCCATCGATGGATATTGTGGGTATCGAAGGGGCAGAAAACTGGGATCAGGCGGCGTTATTTCGCTATAAAAGCCGTCGCGCCTTCCTTGATATCGTGACCAATCAGGCGTTCAAAGGGGAGCATCATTTTAAAACCGCCGCGCTGGAAAAAACCATCGCTTTCCCCATAGAAACCAATTGGTATCTCAGTGACCCAAGGCTCCTGCTGGGTTTGATGCTTTTAGCATTGACCGCCTTAGTGGACGGCTGGCGACTGTCTCGATTGTCAAAACAATCCGCCAATCAGGAATGATCGATCCGTCTCTAGGGTCATTACTGGCGAGTCTAAGGAGACCGACTGGATTGACTGAAAGTGATCATGCTCAGGACACCCACCAGCAACTAGCCGGTTGAACGCAACACCTCGAGTACTAATTAACCAATGACGTACCGCCGTCCACCGGAATAATTTGGCCTGTGATAAAGGCACTCGCTTGACTGGCCAGCATCACCGCCACACCGGCGATGTCGCCCGGTTCACCCCAGCGACGCATCGGAATAGTCTGAAGCTCCTGTTCAAATGCGGCCTGGTCCTCGCTCAGAAATTCCGTCATCTTGGAATAAAACCGCCCCGGTGCGATGGCATTAACGCGAATGTGCGAGGGGGCTAATTCTGTTGCCGTGATCCGCGTTAACTGATGAATAGCAGACTTTGACGCCGCATAACTGAACGTGTTGAGGCCATTACCCAACATGCCAGCAATCGAGCCAATATTGATAATCGCGGCGGTTTGCTCGGCGCTTGCTTTGGCTTGCAGTAAGGGGGTTAGGGCTTGTATCAGAAAGAACGGACTCTTCACGTTGAGATCCATCACCTTATCCCAACCAACTTCGGGAACCTGACCAAAAGACGCCGCCCAAGCCGTTCCTGCGTTGTTGACCAATACATCGAGATGGGATTCTCGTTGGTTGAGTTCTGCAACCAGTTCGATCAGACCCTCGGTGGTCGATATATCGCCAGGCAGTGCGACACAGTCTCCAAATTGACTGAGTGCCTCCGCAGCCTCAAGACAAGGCGCGGCTTTTCTCGCCGTGATGTACACGCGCTCGGCGCCCGCCTCCAAAAAACCTTGCGCCATAAAAGCGCCCAGGCCACGGGAGCCTCCCGTTATCAGACAGACTTTGCCCTGCATCGAAAAAAGACTCTCAATCATCTTCACGCTTCCCCGTGTCATTTGAGTGGGCCACACCTGACTGATCAGGCATACCCCTTGCGCTGATATTATCAGTTAGGTGTATACACATACTCATCACCCTCAACAAACTGCTCAGCCAAAGTCTTATCGACCATCACCGGGATTTGCACACTAGACTCATACAACGGCCCTCGAGAGCGGGCCTGATGGGCCGCCAGCAGTGCGCTCAGTTCCTCGAGTTTGTCACTACGGCTCTCAGCCAGATTGTTCTGCTCGGTGGGGTCATCGGACCAGGTGATAGAGCCATCGCTGGCAGGCCGTCGGTGGGACGGTCGTTAACCTGTAGCTTCCAGTCATTGCCATGGCGCACCACCTGGTAGTGGCCGTTCTGCCAGAAGAGCGTTTCGCGATTCCAGCGCTCGAGCGCCCTCACCGAGTCGCGCTAGCCGAGGTGAGGGGCAATAGATCCACACCGTCAATCACGACGCCCGCAGGCAATGCTGCACACCGGCCGCATGCCGCCAGGGTGGGCATCATATCGATATGGGCCACAGGCGTATCCACGGTCGTGCCAGCGGTGCAATTTCCGCCGGCCATTTGACAAACAGCGGCACGCGAATGCCGCCCTCAAAGATGGTGATCTTCCAGCCGCGGAGCGGGCTGTTGACGTCAGCAATGCCAATGTAGCCCGGGCCGCCGTTATCGCTGGTGAATGACGACCATGGTATTGTCGGCTAAACCCTTCTGCCTCCAGGGTGTCCAGAATGCGTCCTCACGCTGCGGTCGAGGGCGCGAACCATGCGCCGCGTAGACCCGCTTGCGGTGGGGCCTGATATCGCCCACCGCTTCGTAGTCCTCTCGCGAGTGGCCTGCAGCGGCGTGTGGGTGCCCCAGTGGGCCAGATAGAGGAAGAAGGGTCGGTTCTTGTTGGCCTGAATCACCTTGATGGATTCGTCGGTCCAGTAGTCGGTGAGGTAGCCGCCGGGCTCGAACCGGTCCTGATCGCCGGAGTTGAAAGGAGGCAGCGTAAAGCTCAGGCGCGCCCATAAGAAATTTGATCGATGGGATCGAAAGGGAAGCCTGGCATTGACCACATTCGGGGTGGTCTTCTGGGAGATAGAGGCCGCTGGCCATCAACAGGCTGTCGTCGAAAGCCCTGCTGGTGCGGCAGCCATGCCGTTCGCGCGACCCAGGTGCCATTTGCCAATATGAGCGGTGTAGTAGCCCTTGGGCCTTCAAGCACCTCCGCAATCGTCGTACCTCGGAGGCCGGCAGGCCCTTGCTGCTCATAGGGCGGCTGATCTAGCCTCCAATGGCTGGTTGTCCCAAAAACTGGCATGGCATGTTGTTGTCCAGGCTCATGCCGAGATCAGTCGTGGTCACCCGTTTTCCCCCATACCGGAAGGCGTGGGCGTAAACTCGAACCCGGTACGGGCGGGATAACGTCCCGTCATCATCATTGCCGCGGGAGGGCGCACAGGTACTGGCACCCGGAATAGGACTGGTCGAAACACCGCGCCTTCGGCGGCCAGACCGGTCAATGCCGGGGGTCTTGAGCTTGACCGCCAGCTAACCCCCCCACCAAAAGTAGAGATATCGTTGAAGCCCAAATCATCGGCCACGATAAGGATAATATTGGGCGGCTGCTCTTCGTCTGTGACGGCTGCGGGGCCCTGCTGCCAGGGGATTGTCCGGTTTTCGGCGATGTCGTGTTCGTTTGCCGAGGTGTACTTCACTACGGCCAACAAAACCTCAATTCGCTCAGACCACGCAACGCCCCCCGCGACAACAGCGACCAAAAAAACAGAGAGGAGCACTTTTTTCACTGGTCACTGTCCTTGAGCCAAAGCCCTTGGAAACCGGTGGTTTCAATATTGATCTGACCGGCGAGTCCCGCACTGCGGTGCACCGAAATAGCCTGCATGTCAGGTGATTGCATGACTTCAAACATGGCACCACGGGAA
>CAJJBO010000034.1 GCA_905182485.1 uncultured Luminiphilus sp. | reverse complement strand
GTCGACCCGAGACTTGGGGTTGGTTTACGTGCCCACCGGCAACACCTCACCCGATTATTACGGCGGGCAACGAGACGGGCTCGATTATTACTCCAGCTCAGTGGTGGCGCTGCACATAGACACCGGCGAAGTCGCCTGGCATTTTCAAACCGTTCATCACGACATTTGGGATTTTGACGTGCCGTCGCAGCCCACGTTTTTCGACTGGGAACGAGAGGGTGAACCCGATTCTTGGGCTCGCTCAAACGACCAAACAGGGTTACGTCTTTTTACTCGACCGAGAAGACGGGAGAGCCGCTTTTTCCCGTCGTGGAGACGGCCGTCCCACAAGGTGCTGTTGCGGGAGACTTCACGGCACCCACGCAGCCGATTCCGAGCAAGCCCCGATCCCTGTTTGAACTGCCGGGGGAAAACGAGCTGCTGTGGGGGCTGACGCCATGGGATAAAGGGGCTTGCGCAAACACGCTTGAAGACATCCGTTACGAGGGCCCTTTCACGCCGCCGGCAACCGAGGGTGCGTTGCACATGCCCAGCGCGTTTGGCGGCCAAAACTGGGGGGGGACCCGCCATCGATTCGGTGAGAGGCAAACTGATCGTCAATACGCTGCACATGGGAACGATCCTGCAGTTATTGCCTCGAGAAGCGTGCGGACCCGAGACGGGGCCAGACCCGGTCGCACCCGGGCCCTTTATCTTGGAGCCGGGTGAAGGGACCACCTTATTGCAACCGCCGCTGGCTTGGGTTCGTCTCCCCCCTGGGTGTGCCTTGCACCCCTCCACCTTGGGGTACCCCTCGCCTCCATCGACCTTCAGACTGGCGATGTTGACTGGCAAGTTCCCCTCGGCACCACACGAGACATGGCGCCGTTCCCATTTTGGTTCATCAAAGGATCACCGAACCTGGGCGGGCCCGTCGTGACGGCGAGCGGCCTCACGTTTATTGGTGCCACCACCGATCACTACTTGCGGGCATTCGACACCCAAACCGGTGACGAGTTATGGAAAGGTCGCCTGCCCACTTCAGGCCATGGATTGCCCATTACTTACCAGCTACAGAAAGACAGCGCGCAATATGTCGTGATTGCAGCGGGCGGCCACGCGGCATTGGGCACGCCGCCTGGGGACCACTTGATCGCTTTTAAATTGCCCAACAAAAAATAGAGGACAGACTATGAGTGCGGGTATCACCACCACCCCAGCGGGCGATCTGCTGGCTAATATCCATGAACTTGAGTGGTTAGATGTCGGCGGCGGCACACAGTTTAAAATCCTCAGGCTGTGTGAGAAAACAGGGCAGTGGGCGTTGTATGTCCACATGGAACCCGGCGCTCGCTTTCAGGCCCATCGCCATGAGGGGCACCGGCCAGTTCTTCATCATGAGTGGCGAATTAATTTACGACGTGGGCACCGCAGCGCAGGGCACCTATGGCTTTGAGCCTATCTTTGCGGAACATCGAGACGCGCACTGCGTTGTCGAGACCGAAATGCTTTTTCTAGGAGAAGGCGCGGTGACCTATTTCACCCCAGAGGGTGAAGTCGACTATGTCTTCAACGCCATGACGCTCAAAGCGGCACAAGCGGGTGACGGGCAACTCGATATCGGCTCTGAGGGTTGAGGGCGCTTTACGACGGCACGTTCAGCCACGCCACTGGGCACTAGCGCCGAAAAAGGTCGCTGCCTGAAGCTGCTCAAGGATCACGCGGTGGTCGCTGCCCACACGGCAGCGTCAAGAGCGGCGGCGCGACCACGGCCCCTTGGGCGATCAAAAGCCGGTACTCGACGGATCGCGCCGACTGATAGCACCATCACTTGGGGGGGCGTCACCATGGCCGTGAACGCGCTCACGCCATACATACCGAGATTGCTGATGGTAATGGCAGCGGGGAGCGGCATCCTCCGCCTTGATCTGGCCGGCTCGCGTCGCGCCCAATCAGGTCGCGGGTCTTGACTCACCAGTTCGGAGAACGGTGTTTCAACGGTCGTTTGTACTACCGGTGCAAACACAACGTGATCTTCAGTCGCCACCGCCAACCCCACCGGCTGACCTGCTAGCGAGGTCATCCGGTCGCCATCGAAGGTTTTGTTCAGCTCGGGCTGACCGACCAGCGCATGCTGCACCGCCACAATAATCAGATCGTTGATGGTGCCGGCCGCGTCTTGAGGCGCCGCAGCTAGCGACGCCATGGCAGCACTCCACATCCACATCGAGGGAAACATGGTAAAGGGGCACGGTGGATTGTGCGTGAGAGAGCTTTCGCGCCACGGTCGCCTGCTGCGCAGACAGCGGCTTACCCGCAGCCTGCGTCTCTGACGCGGCGCTGGGGTCTGCGAGCGCGCGGTCGACATCTTCTTTGACAATCCGGCCACCGGGCCCGGTCCCGGTCACCTGTTCCGCATTGAGACCGGCGCTCTCGAGCTTGCGGCGCAATGCCGGGGAGATTTTGACGGCGGTGCCGGAAGACGCCGCCGAGGTCGCGGGGAGCGCCGCCGCATCGGGCTCCTCAGCCGTTTTGACGACGGCGGCACCTTGTGCGGCTACGAAGGCATCTACCGCCGCCTCAGTCACCGACTCCGGCGCAATGACACCAATCAGTTGCCCTACCGGCAATTCCGCACCAATCTCCGCCAAGATCCGCACCAGCGTCCCGGAGGTGCGGGCCTCAAAGCTGTTGACGATTTTGTCCGTTTCGATATCGACAATGTCTTCACCCGCGGCGACGGTATCCCCCACCTTTTTGTGCCAGGCAACGATCGTGCCGTGCGTCATCTCGATACCCCACTTCGGTATCGTCACGGCGTCCAGTCCCTCACTCATTATTCTGCCCTTTTGCCAACGTAGCGGCAGGCGATACGGAAAAGACCATTAAGGCATTGCCCGGCATGCGCGCGCCAAACTGGTAACCCGAATTCACCAGCACGTGCCCTTCGTAAAGCACCGGCCCATCAGATTCGATCGAACCACCGAGCGCCATATCGCCTGACACCGACTCAAAGTCACCAAAGGTATCGAACGACCAGATGATCTCCCCCGAGACGCTGTCGTAAACATTGAGGTTACCGTCTAGGCTTCCCGCAAAGACCAACCCGTCAGTGCTGGTGATCGCGGCAGACATGCCTTGATCACAGATGGGCACCGGTGACTTGCCCTCGCAGTCAGCCACGGTGCTGGGCGTATACCACTTTCGATCACCCGAGGTCGGGTCGAGGGCATGGATTCCCGGAGAGACCTCTCCCCGTGAACCGCCCTGTGATGGTGGTGTCTGCAATGGGCACGAAGAGTGACTCTGTATCAGCAGACATACCCCAATGGACGCCGCCCAGGAAGCCGCCTCGCCCCACCTTGTTGTGCCACAACACGGCACCGTCCTCATCGGGATCAAGCGCGTAAACGTCACCGCTCTTCTGTCCCACCAGCAAGTAATCGCGATCGCCGTCTGACCACAAAATGGTGGACGCGCCGATATCGAGATCAGGGCCGTCTTCCTCAGGGCAGTTGGCCGCCTCTCCTATGAAGCAAGCCATGTTCCAGGCATCGCCACCCAAAAGCTGCTTCGCCCACCGCCGTTCACCCGTCTCCAGAGCAAACGCCACGACTGCGTCGCTCGTATCGGCCGCAGGCGAGGTATAGCCCTCTCCAGTACCGACGTAAAGCACGCCGCGGTCGGCGTCAATTGTTGGGCTATTCCACACCGGCGCGCCGGCAGGGCCTTTTCGCGGCACGCCAAAAGGATTCTTCTCACTCGTTTCTACGGCAGCTTCGTCGATAACATGATTGCGCCACTCAAGGGCACCCGAAGCCGCATCGACGGCCACTACGCCCCCTTGAAAAGTGCAGCAGGCGTATCCCGGATCAGCAGCGGTGGCCCATTCCGAAGAAGAGATCGGCACGTACAGCTTCCCCTCGTGCAACTTGGGGGAGCCAGTAATGGTGGCATCAGGGTGGTCACCAACCGCCGTGCGCCATATCAACGACCCGTCCAACGCATCTACCGCGTGAACGGTCGCGCTGAAATCACCCATATAAAGCACAGGATTCGGCCGTCCGGGTACATGACCCAAAGACAAGCTGCTTCTGACCTCTGCACCGGCAGAGTAAGTCCAGTGGGCACAACCGGTCTCGAGATCGAGGGCATAAATGTCGCCCGACTGGGAACCGACAAAGACCACGCCATCGTGAACCAGAGGCTGGGAACGCGCACGGAGTGCGCCGGGATAAGCAAAGACCCACTTTAGGGCAAGCTGGCCCACATTATCGCGAGTGAGCCCAGTCGAATGTTCAGGGGCGTGACGCTGATTCCGAGCATCGCCACCCCAACCTTTCATGGCTGATTTATCATCTCGCGCAAGCGTCGCCATGGGCTGAGCGCAGGCCATTATGGGATTCGGGGGAGCCATCGCTTCTCCGGCGAGAAAACCGGCCAACACTTCACGCTCAGTAGCAGACAAGGCGGACGCCTGAGATCGCATCACGCCTTCGTTCATCGCGGTCAAAACCGCCTCTGCGCCAATGGTAGAAAAGGTAATCATGTGCGGCGCCCGCGGGACCTTACCTTCGTGGCAGGCGGCACAGTGCTTTTGATAGAGCGCCATGCCGTCGATCGGCGCCTCAGTCGCAGCCAGACTCTGTTGCGCGAATAGGCAGGCCAACACGCCCAGCCACGCCCAACGATTCATTCGCTTAAATTGCATCATGCTCCCCCAGTTACATGAATGAATAGATCAATAGGCCCTACATCAGTAGGCCAGTGTCTCCTCTACCGCAGCGATCACTTTAGCAGCATTGGGCACATATTCTGTCTCCAAACAAGGCGTGGCCGGCACGGGTGTATGAGGCGCTGTGACACGTCTGACTGGCGCATCCAACGTATCGAATCCTCGCTCAACGGCAAGTCCTGCAATTTCTGAGGCCATACTGCAGTAGGGGTTCGATTCATCGACCACCACGAGGCGTCCGGTTTTTGCGAGGCTCTCCAGTACCGCACCTTCATCAAGAGGAGAAAGTGTGCGCAAGTCGATCACTTCAGCACTGATACCCTTCTCCTTTAGTTGAGCCGCAGCCTGCTCCGCAATCACCACCATGCGTGACATCGCCACGATCGTAATATCAGATCCAGCGACCACGGTGCGCGCCTGTCCAAAGGGAATCAGGTATTCCCCTTCAGGCACTTCACACTCGTCCATATAAAGCGCTTTGTGTTCACAAAAAATAACGGGGTCATCGTCACGAATCGCAGTAGTCAGCAGCCCTTTTGCATCAGCCGGAAATGCAGGATATACAACTTTGATACCGGGAATCGCAGCGAGCAGAGGGTAGAGAATCTGAGAATGCTGCGGCCCAGTGCCCGTGCCGGCACCGATCATCGTTCGGATCACCAGCGGTGTTCTTGCCTGACCGCCAAACATGTAACGAAACTTCGCAATTTGATTCAAGATTTGATCGAGACAGACGCCCAGAAAATCGACAAACATCAGCTCCGCTACCGGACGCAAGCCCGTCAGCGCGGCGCCGCCCGCGGCACCCACAATAGCCGACTCAGTAATGGGGGTGTCGATAACACGTCGCACCCCATATTTTTGCGTCAACCCTTCGGTAATTCCATAAACGCCACCCTGATCACTGGCAACGTCCTCGCCCATGACTACCACCCGATCATCTCGGGCCATTTCCTCGTGTAAGGTTTGATTAATGGCTTCACGAATAGACATTTTCATTAGCGGAGCCTCCCTGCATACTCAATATATACATTGGTAAAGAGCTTGTCGGGCGTAGGGTCTGCTGCCGCTAGCGCGACCTCGAAACCACGGTCAATCTCAGCCAGAATCGCGGCATCGATAGACGATGTCATCTCAGCGGTCAGCGACGCCGTGCGTTCATCAGCCAGAAAACGCACCAGCGGATCGTTGTCGACACGCTCTTGCTTTAACTCATCTTGATCTCGGTAGGCTTGTGGATCCCCTTCGAAATGTCCATAGAAGCGATTACAAATAGCCTCGATCGCGGTGGGACCACCGCCTTCGCGACCTCGGGTAATAGCGCGCTGACAGGCGTCGTACATCGCATAAAAGTCACTGCCGTCGACGACCTCCGCAGGCATGCCATAGGCGCCCGCGCGCTCGGCAATACGTCCATCTGGTTTAGGGTTGCGCGTGAACTCGGCGTAGCGATTGTTCTCGTACATAAAGATCATGGGAAGCTGCAGCACCACCGCCAGGTTCAAAGCCTCCGCCACGGTGCCTTGATCCGATGCGCCATCGCCAATGAAGGCCATCGATACTGCGCCGTTACCCAAAGTTTTGGCCGTCAGGGCAGCCCCTGCGGCAATCGGGGGACCGCCCCCAACAATCGCATTAGCACCCAACATCCCTTTGGACATGTCGGCAATGTGCATTGACCCACCCTTACCATTACACAAGCCATCCTCTTTGCAGGCGAGCTCCAGCAGCATGGCTTCGATCTCACAGCCTTTGGCAATACAGTGACCATGGCCCCTGTGCGTACTGGCAATGTAATCTTCATTGGTCATATCAAGACAGGCGGCCACTGCAATCGCCTCTTGATTACGGTAAATGTGAATGAATCCCGGTAGCTTGCCCTGCTGATACTCCGAGCGCATTCGCTCCTCGAACTCGCGAATGGTCTTCATGAGCCGATAGGCATCGGCTAGTTTCTCAGGTGATATGTCCATGACTCCTCACAAGTTTTAAGACTAGGCAAAGAAAGGGCCCCGGAGGGGCCCTAGAGATACTGCCATGAATCGATCAGAAGCTGTATCCGATCTGGACGCCATACTCACGCGGCGGTCCGAAACGAGAGAAGTTCCATAGCGTCGCGACCGGGTTGGCCGATACACGATATCGCTCGTCAGTCAGGTTCTTTCCGTAGATCGACATTTCGAAGCCCTGGGTGCCGGTATACGTGATGTAACCGTTTACCAGTGTTCGCTCCTCAAGCTGGGTATTACCCTTCTGCTTGATCACAGGACTGGCAGCAGTACCGCCCTGGAAATTTGCCGGGAAAGAACTGGTCTGGGCGTCGTCTTGATAGTGCATATTCACGTTGTAAGTCAGCATGGCGCCACTGGCTAGATCCTGAAAGTAGCTCACGCCGATGCCATAGTTGAGTTCAGGTGAAAACGGCACCTCAAGACCACTCAAGTCCGGATTAATTTGGCCGCCCGCACCAGAAATACCGAGATCTCCGGGGTTGATACCCGGACTGTAGTCATCGTATTCATGATCAAGCCAACCCAGGTTGCCGTCGATGCGCATGTTGTCGGTGACGGCCCACTGCATCTCAATCTCGATACCTTGAGCAGTGGATTCGCCCACGTTGACTGCCTGAGTTTCTTGGAAGTCGTTACCGGCTGCATCCTTGATGGTCACAACGGTATCGCGCTGGAGACTCTCATAGGTAGTATTGAAGTAGGCAGCGTTCAAACGCATCGTGCCGTCGAGCAGATCAGCCTTGAGACCAAACTCTATATTCTCATTCTCCTCTGCATCGTAAGCTGCGCAGGAGCTTGGTGAGCCGCAGGTCTCCGAGAAGCCGCCCGCTACGAAGCCCGTTGCGAAGCTGGCGTAAGCCATCACATCATCCGTGAACTTATAGTCCGCGACGACGCGGAATGTCGTCTTGGTCCAGGTCTCTGAGTTCTTTTGTACGTTACCAAACGCCGACTCCGGGAGCGGGTTGGTAAAAGGCCCCTGAGCCTGATCCAAGGTAATAAAATTACTGACAGGGTTAGCGGCGGTACCCAAGTTTTGGCGAACAAAGTTCTTATCATCATGGGTGTAACGAACACCGCCGCTCAGAGTGAGGCGATCAGTCACGTCAAACGACCCATCGGCGTAAACAGCCCAGGTATCGCGCTCTTGTGTCGTGTACTGAATTTCAAAGGTATCGCGATAAAACTCAGCACCCGCCAATGGCAGGAAGAACCCGAGGCTCGCAAAGACGTTAAACTCGAGATCATCCGTGTACGCAGCGGCGCCCGCGACAAAGTTGAAGGGCCCCTCATACTGGCTGGCCACTCTTAGCTCCAGCTGGGTTGTATCTCTGGTCGTATTTCTGCTTGCATCATAAAGCGACGTGTACGCCTCACCGGTGTAGGTACTGGCCAGAATCTCGTCCTGATCGCGCATGCCGGTGATCGCCTTCACAACATAGTCACCGAGATCAAATTCCATATTCAAATAAATGCCATCGGCGTCAATCTGGTGGCCACCATTTAGGTCGATTACCGAATTCTGCGTATAGCTTTGTCCCGTAATAAACGGGTCGCTGATGCCCTGCGTCTGATAGCCCGGGAAACCGATAAGAGGCCAAATATATCCTTCGCCTTCAGGGGTATCGTTGGCCGTTGCCGGCGTCTCAGAATCGTCATTGACATACTCAAAAATCAGATCCGCCGCCATCCATTCGTTGGGCTCCCAACGGAATTTCAGCTTGCCCGCGAGCACATCCTTACCGCCAATGTTGCTACCGTCACCGGTCGTGGGATAGGTCGAACGGATGTCGTCAACTGAGGGAAGATTCGGGTCCGTATCGCTACACGCAAAGCACCCCAACTCACCACCCATTGGCTTACTGTTGGTCCAGAAGCCATCGCTGTAATCACGAATCACTGACAGCCGCGCCGCGAGCGTGTCGCCAAGTGGCACGTTCAGGGCGAACTTGAACTTCTCAATGTCACTATCATTACTGGTGTATTGGCCATAGTTCACCTCGAACTTACCGCCGAGCTCTCCACCCACGTCGGGCTTGATTGTAGTGAATGCAATCGCACCACCAGTGGTGTTCTTGCCAAATAAAGTGCCCTGCGGGCCGCGGAAGATCTCTACCTGTTCAATGTCGAATACCTCGACGAACTGTGACTGCACGTGGTTAAACGCATAATCATCGACAGTCAGGCCCACAGAGGGATCTTTCGTCACTAGGATCGAGATAAAACCCGTACCACGCATACCGCCGGCAATGGCATTAAAACCATTCTGGGGCGTGAGGGTGACGTTAGGTGAGAGTTGTCCAAGCTCCGTTACATCGTTCTGGAAAGTCTTTTCCAGTTGCGCAGCGGTAATAGTGCTCACAGCGATCGGCAGGTCTTGCTGCGATACATCGCGCTTAGTACCTGTGACAATTACCTCTTCAAGCGCTGTTACGCTTGCTTCCTCGTCTTGGGCGAAAACTGGTGCCGCTTGCGTCGCTATAGCGATAGCGAGCGAGAGTGCTGCGCTGCGGGCGGGAAAACGCCCGAAAGTTCGTGTGTGTTTGTATATTTTAAAATTGTTAATAAAGAGGTTATAATTTAGCCTCTTTTTTTATTTATTAATTTCTAGTCAATAATAATGAGGCAAGCGCTCTTTATGCTTATCTTTCCAGCTTGCTGAACACCAGCAAGTATTGAGGGTACTGCTAAAAGCGGGTCCAGACAAGCGGCGTGAAATGGCGCCGCTACTGAGTAATGGCGACCAAAACAGATTACCTACGTAATAAGCTATTAAAGTAATGTATTCGTGAGGAAGCGCATGCTTTTTCACAAGTTCAAAAGAGCGAGATGACTATGCACGCCGAGAAAATCATAAAAATCCGAGCCCAACTGGCGTCGGCAGGCGCTGCGGGGGTGCTGTTAAGCACTCAAGATAATATTTTCTATGCCTCGGGCTTTAGCTCGGTGATGGACGGGTGGCATCTGGTGGAGCCCATCGCGGCGTTATTTATCCCGACCGATATGGCGCTACCCGTCGTGCTGATTTTACCCGAGGCCAGCATTATCTCTCTGATTGTTTCGGAGCGTGGTGGCCATCCGGTCCATTTAGAGCGCATCGCGACCTTCGATATGCTGAACTTCTGCTCAACGGCCCGTGCCGAAGATGCGCACCTCGCGCTCCCTGATGACCTGCTGGTAGAGCTCGAGCGGGCGATGAAACAGGTCGAGGGCCAATGCCAACCAGATATTATTCAGGCCATCGCGGCGACTTTGTCCCGACACCTCTCAGAAAATGATCGGGTGTTATTCGATGATCTACGAGTAGCCGCCCACGTCGAGGCGTTAACCGGCCAGTCCACCGGAGATGCGCTGGATACGATGTTCGGCGCACGGGTGATTAAAACGTCAGATGAGATCGCTACCCTTAAGGAGAGTGGTCACATTGCCGATGGCATCATGGCCTACACCATCTCGCAGCTGGGCATCGGGACGACATGGGCCGCAGTCGAAAAATCCGTGGCGCACTTTATGATTGATCACGATGTAGACCCTCTGCCAGGCAGCCCCATGCTATTTGGTGGTGCCTATGACCTGGTCTTCAGACCCGACCTCTTTCGCACACCCGTCAGCCGTCCGTTTCAAGGGGGTGAGATTGTGATTCTCGAAACCCAGGGGCGTTATAAAAACTTCTGGATCGACATTAATCGCACCGCCCATATTGGGCCCGCATCGCAGCCTTACCGTGATCAGTACGCCGCCGTGCGAGAAATCTTTGAGACGATTAGCGGGCGCCTGAGGCCCGGGGTCAATACGGCAGAGATCTGCAAGTTCCAGGATATCGCTGCGGCTGGGTACCTTGATCCGGCGGAAAAATTGCTGGTGGTGGCTCATTCGGTGGGTCTGGTCCCGCTCGAAAGCCCGGTCAGATATCCAGGCACAGGGCTCCATGGTGCTCAGGGCGGGTTCGTAGTCGAGGCGGGCATGGTGATCAGCATCGACTGCCTTTACTTCGGCAGTGCACTGGGCCCCTCGCACATGGAAAACGTCTTTATTGTCAACGAAACCGGGGCAGAGCCTCTGTATCAGGCCACATTGGACCTTGTAGAGGTCAGTTAGTCCCTAAGGATAATCACGCCGACTGGCTGGCTAAGCGAAGGGCATAACCAAAGCGCGGAAACCATACCTGCGCGCTAGCACCTTGGCGTGGCTCGGTGGCGATCACGACCTGCTCCGCATCAACGGCTAACAATCTGCCCGCAGAGGCACCCCGATCAGCTGATCCCGTTCCGACCACCACCTGCTGACCGAGCCAACCCCGCAATGGCTCGTCCAGGGGCGTGTCGGGCAGCGGTGCCATTTGCCCCTCGCTCAACTGATTCCACGCCACGTCTATCGTGACGTCTGCTCGCTCCCCCACGCCTAAATCTGTCATCTGCTGATACCAATTCGCCACGACAGGAAAAGCATCGATCACTGGGACCAAATCAGGCAAAGCGCTGTGAACCATCCAACACATGCCCCAAACATGCACATCCCAGCCATCGGGATGGTCACCGTTTAGAAACGCACCGCCGCGGGTTAATTGCGCTGCAATCGTGCTCACAAAGGCGCGCACCTGGCTTTGGCGCTCTGGATCAACGACCGACAGCGTATTGAAATCAACGGCAGGGAACACCTGCTGACGATCGGCGCGAAAATCGTCATCCCACTGGTTCTTGTAAGTCGCGAAGGCGGTATGTAATAGCGGGGTAAAAAACCGCTCACTCCATGCATAGCCAGCTGCTGCCTGCAACGCACCCTGACTATTGAGCCTCGGTAGTGTCGGATCAAAATCATCTAACGCGCGGGCAATCATCCAGTTGTCGACATAGACATCGGCACCCCGTTGCAATACTGGCGTCCCGCGATAACCCCCGGTTAAGGCCTCGACATCAGGCTTTGGCGCAATCAGCGGCATTTCAATGCTTTGCCAGGCGAGGCCTTTCAAACCCATCATCTTTTGCGCTTTCTGAGAAAAAGGAGAAATATCGTATTGGTGCAAAACTAAATGGGTTGCGGTCATCGCTGATGCCTCTTTGCGTCTTCGTGGCACACTGAGCGGTGTTCAGTCGGACGTCAAGCTTGACGCTATGTGGCAGACAAAACCCGCTGGGCCGAGAGGCGCAATGCGGCTAAGCTTCGTGAATGAATCTGCTAACCCACTTCTCCCGCGTCATGACCGATGCCGTCTCTCACCTCAACGAACCCGAGTTCGCTGAGGTCTTAAGCGTCGGCATTCAGGAATGGGTCGGAGCAGATGACTCGTCGCTCATCCGCTATCGAGATACCGGCGTCCCGATCATCGAATACACGCTTCCGCCGCGGCGAGGTAAAACCACACTCGACCGTTATGTCACGGGCCCGTTTTTGTTAGACCCCTTTTATCGCGCTGCCACGATCGACGGACGGTTTGGCGTCTTTCAACTGAAGACGCTGTCTCCCAAAGGCTTCAAAGAAAGTGAGTACTATCGTACTTGGTATCAGGACTGCGGCTTTCAAGACGAATGTGGTCTGCTGATCAAACTAACCGATGGTTTAGTCAACCTGGCGTTTGGTATGACAGACGGCAGTCGAACATTCTCAAAACGACAGATCAACTTGTTACAGGCCGTTTTCCCCGTCGTAGACGCGTTAGTCCGTCGACACTGGCATGACGCAGTGCCACCCGCGGCGAGTCAGACAGGTTTGCGCCAGCGCTTACAGGTCGCACTGAGCGCCTTCGGGGCTTCAGTGCTCACGCGTCGTGAACGGGAAGTGATCGAGCTGGTGTTGTTGGGGCACAGCACCCGGCTCATTGCAGAAAAACTTCAAATATCGACCGAGACCATTAAACTGCATCGCAAGCATGCCTATGCCAAGCTCGATATCTCTTCACAGGCGGAATTATTTTATTTATTTGTCGACGCCATCGCTTGCCATACCGGAACGCATGAAGAAGATCCGCTGCTGTCGTATCACAGTCAGCAGCCCTAACAGAGTTTTATTACTGGCCTACCAACTTGGCACGCAATGCCGGTCGTGGTGAATCTTCATCAAGCCAAATACCGCCAAAAAAGGCCGCAAAATCCGGATGATCAATGCTGCCAAGGGCGCTGTTATTCAACCAGAAAGCATTATTGCCCGCTGCGTCGACCGCCAACACCAGCGTATCGCCCTCGGTCACATCGGGCCACAACGACAACAAGCTTTGAAGCCACTGATTTTCGTCGGGATGACTCCGGCCTTGATCGCGCCAAGCCTTTTCGGTTTCATCAACCAACTGCTGTGCCGGAATATCACGCAAGTAAGTCAATGCTAATTGATAAGGCCCCGCATCGTCCCAAGTGCCACTCGGAGTCGATAAGACAGAGTCGTAAACATTCCAAAACAATATTTTGAGGCGCGCTTGCCCCACTGTCGGCCATGCCTGTAGGGCAAGTGCGTCAGGTTGTGTCACCGACGGCTCTGCGACCGATAGGGTTGTTCGCTCAGCAGACTGGGCGGGTAACGCAGCGCCTAACCCTAGTGCTGTCAGCATGAACGCAGCGGCGAGATAAGAACGAGCTATCACCTTCATGTTGTCGGTCTCATACGATGTGAAATCCAAAAGAGAGCAGGCAAAAGCGCCGCCCAAACCAACGCCAGCAGACCGGCGGTCACCATCTCACCCAATGGCAATGAGACCGCTCCCAACCCAGCGCCAACAAGATAATTAAAGGGGACGGCAATACTGCCCAGTAGCGCGGCTAACCACATAGATTGTCCTATTTTGGCAAAACTACGGTAAAGCGCCGCCGCGAAGACCCACCATAAAATAACCAGCCACAAGGGGACAAGCCAATACTCAGGAAAAACAAACACGCCAGCTAGCGTTAACAGCACATCGACGCTGATGCCCACCAAAGCGACGGGGAACAGACACCGCAACTCGTTCAACCGATCCTTCACCAAAACAAAATGAAGCCCGACTGACAGTAGCGCGATCGGAACCCACGAATCTCTGCCAATGACACAACAGAACCAAGTCGCTTGGAACCACAGCGCGTTAAACCAAATTTTATCAACCCATCTCATAGGTCTGGTTTTACGAGGCACTGTCCGGGACAGATCAAACGGGTGTTGCCGTCACACCATAATGTTGGGCGGTCTTATCCAATGCAATCGCCAGCTGATCCACTAAAAAGTCGATCTCAGATCGCTCGGTGACAAACGGTGGCGCCATGATCATGGCATCGCCGGTTTGCCGCACCATAAGCCCCTGTGTGATCGCAGTATCACGGCAGTACACGGCGGCCGCAGAAGCAGGTGCTAATCGCTCTCTGGAGGCTTTGTCACGCACCAGTTCAACGCCTGCGAATAAGCCTTTCACTCGCACCTGACCCACGATCGGATGATCAACCAACTCCATCAACCGATTGGCAAAATAGGGTGC
This sequence comes from uncultured Luminiphilus sp., assembly GCA_905182485.1. Taxonomy (GTDB): domain Bacteria; phylum Pseudomonadota; class Gammaproteobacteria; order Pseudomonadales; family Halieaceae; genus Luminiphilus. The sequence goes on along the minus strand of CAJJBO010000034.1, from coordinate 35,398 downwards.
CAGCTCAACCACACCCCGCTCAATAATTTGCGTCTCCTCAAGAATATCGAGGGTCGCCAATCCCGCCGCGCAAGACGCTGGATGCCCGGAATACGTCAAACCGTGAGCGAATTCACCGCCGCCTGACAACAGCACGTCAGCAATCTTGTCGCTGACGAGGCAGCCCCCAAGCGGCATATACCCGTTAGTGACCGCTTTCGCAAAGGTCACGAGATCCGGCTCTATCCCATAGGTTTCAAAACCAAACCATCGCCCAGTGCGCCCGAAACCACAGATCACCTCGTCTGAAATCAGCAATATGTCCCGCTCATCCAAAATGCGCTTTACCTCTGGCCAGTAAGATTCAGGCGGCACAATCACACCACCAGCTCCTTGAACAGGCTCTGCGATGAAGGCGGCAACCCGATCCTCACCTAGCTCATCAATCGCCGTTTCTAATGCTTTCGCAGCCAGGACACCAAACTCTTCAGGATCAAGATCAGCACCCTCCTCAAACCAATGCGGCTGCTGTATGTGATGGATATAGTCCAGGCCCATCGTCTGCTGATGCATCGCAGACATGCCGCCTAAGGAAGACGCGCCAATGGTGCTGCCGTGGTAGGCGTTGTGGCGGCTGATAATGAGCTTCTTTTCCGGCTTGCCCAATAAATCAAAATACCGATGGACAAATTTAATTTGAGTGTCATTCGCCTCCGATCCCGAGTTCGTAAAAAACACGCGTTGAAACCGGTCCGGCGTTACCTCGCAGAGTCGCGCTGCCAACTCCGTAGCGGGCTGATTGGAGCACCTGAAAAAGTTATTGTAAAAAGGCAATTCTGCCAGCTGAGCAGCAACCGCATCTTTAATACGCTGCTGAGAATAGCCCAAGTTGCAGCACCACAACCCCGACATACCATCGAGAATTTTATTGCCATCAGAATCGAAAATATAAATGTGCTCAGCGCGACTCACTATGCGCCCCCCATGGCGGGCATAGTCTGCAAAATCAGTGAAGGGATGCAGGTGGTGCGCTTGATCTAATTTTTTAAGCGCTTGCGTATCGAGCTTTGCTGACATCGAAGATCCTCCAGGATTCAGTGCTAAAAGACTGGCCCGCCATTCCATCGTCATGCACCGATACAGGCTGAGCGGCAGAGCAGTATCACATTGAGAACTGTCCTTGTCTGTAACCCTATGGGGAGAGGACGAGTAGACACCGCGGGCGCTGACGCGCACACTTCTGCTTTCCGTGTTGAGTAATGAAGGACCGTTGCCCCTGAAACGTGTGGAAGAACAGTACCGTGGCCTCACCTACCCTTGGGGTCGGCTTGAGCATCCCGAAGAGGTCCCTTTCGAAGTGGCGCCTGGCGTATGGTGGCTACGATTTACCATGCCGGGACCACTCAACCATATCAACTTATGGCTGCTAGAAGATGGCGATGGGTGGACGATTGTCGATACCTGTCTCAACTTAGAGACAGCAAAGGCCCATTGGGAGTCATTATTTAACGGTTTTATGGGCGACAAGCCTGTGAAGCGTGTGATTTGCACGCATATGCATCCTGATCACATTGGACTCGCCGGATGGTTATGTGAACGCTTTGCTTGTGACCTGTATATGACGCAGGCCGAGTTCCTGACCGGCAGCCTGATTATGGGTTACACCGGAGAACAGGCACCACCCGCCGCCATTTCGTTCTATCACCGAGCGGGCTTTTCGACGAGTCAACTCGACAATTATAGGGATCGCTTCGGTGGCTTCGGACAGTTTACGACACCGCTTCCTCATAACTACCAGCGACTCACTGATCGACAAACATTGGCCATTGGGGGTCGTTATTGGCAAATCGTCGTAGGTGAAGGCCATTCACCAGAGCATGCGTGCCTTTACTGTCCAGCACTGCAGCTGGTCATCGCAGGCGACCAAATCCTGCCCCGCATCACGCCCAACGTGTCGGTTTTTCCGACCGAACCCGACGGTAACCCCTTAGAAGCGTGGTTAGCCTCCAGCACGCGGCTACTGGGCATGTTGCCGGAAGATTTGCTCGTGCTCCCCGCACACCAGGCGCCCTTCACCGGGGTTCGCGTGCGGCTGAACCAGATTATCGATAGCCATCGACTCGCTCTGGCGAAAGCTCTATGACTTGCTCATGGAACCCAAGATATTGCCAGATTGCTTTATCTGCTTGTTTGGCCGAGAGATACAGGACGGAGAACTACAAATGGCAACCGGTGAAACCGTCGCGCATCTGAACTATCTATGGCATCGCGGTAATATCAGTCGCCGGCTTAACGACGATGGCCGCTATGAATACCAGTCGGACCGTGACGCGCGGTATGTCGACGCTGAGTAATGATCTGTGACAGCCCTTCTCAATAAACTTAAAACGCTGTGCTTTCGCTGGTATTACCGCCGCATGAACCGGCTGGCGTGGGAAGACACGCCGCTTCCAGAGGTTAAAACCAGTGTTTTACAGCTGGCGTTTGACGAATACAGCTTGGCGACCCGCATGTACCACGGCTCTCTAGACCGGCCACTGATTATCTATTTTCATGGTGGCGGCTGGACGATCGGCGACCTCGATACCCATCATCCATTTTGTTTGCATCTTGCCGATCAAACACGGTGTACGGTGATGTCCGTAGACTACCGACTCGCCCCTGAGCATCCCTTTCCGGCCGCGCACAACGACGCACTGGCCGCCTCAAGATGGATCATTGATAACCTCAATGCGCTCGCCCCCAACAATGGAGAAGTCGTTATCGCTGGAGACAGTGCGGGCGGTAATCTCACACTGGCAACCGCTGCAAGACTACCCGATGAGCCTCGCTTGAGGGGCTGCCTCATGATGTACCCCGCCATTCAGCACTACCATGCGGCCATGCGCTCCTACACCGAGCACGCTAAAAGTGGACCACTAACGACCTCGATTATGCGCTGGTTCACCGATACCTATCTTGATGGGCTTGCGCCTGCGGATCCAAGCGTCGAGCTGATGTTTCCGGGACGCCGGACGACATTAACTGGATTTCCTCGATCGCTTTTAATTACCGCCGAGAGGGATCCCCTGCGAGACGACGGCAGGCGTCTCGCCAACACGCTTCAGCGGGCCAACGTCATCGTACAGCACGAGCATTTTGATCGAGAAGCCCATGGGTTTCCCTGCTCAGAAGGACCCACGCCGGGCCATGAGCGTTTTATGGCGATCACAAAAACTTGGATCGAAGCCATCAGCGCGCGGTAATCTGCTCCAAAACGCCCAGTATTTCCCCTGCCGTCAGCAACCGTGGTGACACATAGCCATCACTTTCATCCATCGCCGCATGAGTCAATGACGTCCAATCAGCGGGCTGTATACGAGCGTCGGATTCCGCTATGCCCACGTCTGCAATCAACTGAGATACGGCCTCAATAAACGCCTGCGCTCTTGCTGCCGGTGAAGCGGCATCCGAGACATCTGTCACCACCGCGAGCTCGGCGAGTGCGCTTTCTGCCTCTGCCACGCAAGTTTTGAGAACTGGCGGTAATGCCAGAGCGTTAGCCTGCCCATGGGGGATCCCATAACGAGCACCCAGTTGATGTGCAATCGCATGAACATTACCCACGCTGACCTGATTAATCGCCACGCCGGCATGATAGGCGGCGAGCGCCATCCCCAAACGAGCATCGCGATTATCTGGCTCTGCCATTGCCTTCGGCAGCCACTGAAAAACGCCCTGCACAGCAAGACGTGCATTCTCTTTTCGAGTCCCTCGATCCCAAACGCAGATATAAGCTTCGATACCGTGGGTCAACGCATCGATCCCCGTCGCTGCCGTCACCGCGGGAGGCATCCCCAGCAATAGGTCAGGATCCAATGCAACGGCCTGTGGCAAGAGACCCTCGGCAGCAATAATCATTTTGACGCGCTCGACAGGATCTTTGATCACTGCACCCATCGTCGCTTCGCTGCCTGTGCCAGACGTCGTGGGTATGGCGTAAACCGGTAAAATATCGTCAGGGACCTTATTGAGGCCAACCCATTGATCAGGTGACTCGTCACTAGAGCGGGTACAGGCAATAATTTTCGCGGCATCCATCGAGGAGCCTCCTCCCACTGCAACAATCGCCGTACAGCCTGTTGCACGAAGTATTTTGGCTCCCTCCATGACGTGAGTAAAAGTTGGGTCGGGCTCGACACCGGCATACCAATGCAGATTGACCCCCGATTCACTCAAACCCTGCAGCGCTTGCTCAGCCAAGCCCAGCTCTTTGAGCGCTTTATCCGTGACCACCAATACATTGGTATGCCCAATATCGGCAACCCGTTGGCATAACTGTTTCGCCGCACCCGCCCCCACATAGGATAGGTGAAGGCCACTGGCTTTATTACCCACCAGTAGCTTGATGAGTGCCAGCGTGAATCCGCGCTTGAACCGCCTTACCGGCATCGATCGCAACATAGCAGGACCTCCCAGTCCGTCGCCTTACAGGTTAGTCTATCCGCCTCTAGTAATGCGGTAACAGTCCTGTCGGACTGCAATAAGACAAGGTCCCCGCGATGCAACGACACTTTATAGAGTTCACGACCCCTGACACTGCAGTCATGATGACGGACACCCTCACCACACCGGCTAAAAATGAAGTCCTCATTAATGTGCATCATTCTGGCGTTAATCGGGCAGACCTACTGCAGCGCCTTGGACTCTACCCGCCCCCGACCGACGCCTCCCCCATACCCGGACTCGAAGTCGCAGGCGAGGTCGTAGCCATTGGAGAAGCCGTCACTTATTGCGGCATTGGTGATCGCGTCTGCGCATTGGCACATGGGGGGGGTTACGCCTCCGCTGCCATCGTGCGCGAAGACCACTGCTTACTGCTGCCGGATACACTCTCAAGCGAACAAGGCGCCGCCCTGCCAGAGGCATTATTGACGGTTTGGTACAACGTTTTCGAACGAGGTCTGTTGGCCCGCAACGAGACAGCGCTCATCCATGGCGGCAGCAGCGGTATTGGGTCGCTTGGCATCCAGATGGTTCGAGCGATGGGCGCTACCGCCCTCTCCACCGCCGGATCGCAAGAGCGGTGCGCCGCGGTAACCGATTTGGGAGCAGAATTTGTAGCGAATCACAGCGAAGATAATCTCTTAGAGCAATTCAAGGAGGCGGGTTACGCTGAGCAAATCAACGTCATCCTTGATATCGCCGGTGGAGATATCATGCAGGCCAATTTAGAGCTTGCCGCACCTGATGGGCGGATTGTCTGTATTGGGGTCATGAGGGGTATGCAAAGCGAGATCAACCTCGCGACGTTATTCATGAAACGGCTCACGCTGACAGGTAGCACCCTGCGTCGACTCGATACCGCCTCGCGAGCTGCCTGTTTTCAGGCAATTCGCGAGCACATATGGCCCGAGGTGCTGGCGGGCAATATTTTACCTGTCATCGACAGTTCGTTTCCGCTGGCTGACGTGCTGGCCGCACATGAGTACATGCGGTCGGGGCTCCATTTTGGTAAATTACTGTTGGAATGCCAAGTATCGTAAGGCAGTCGCCGACTCATCAGCAGCGAATCCGTCGCAACACCTGCGAGTATTCAAGAGGCCCCTATGTTCCGATCAAAACCCAATAAAACAGTCAGCGCGATCGGACTATGGTGTCTGGTATGCCTATCGCTCTTGGTCGGTTGCGGCGAGAGTACCACTGCAGAGATGATCGAACAGCCCACAGACTTGCCGATGGTGTCCGTGGTCAACGAAGCGATTACGCCAGTGGGCACGGCCAATCCCACGACCACCGATGACTACGCAGGCACTGCCGACAGGGACCTAGTCCGTTTCAGTATCGAGCCAAAACTAGGAGATCTCGATGCCATGGTCGACCGTCGAGTCATCCGGGTGCTAACCGTCTATGGCCCCGGGCGTTACTTCCTCGAAAACGGCCCAAAAGGTGTGGTGCAAGAATACGCCGATAAGCTGCAAAAGGTCGTTAATGAAGCCTTTAAAACCGGGTTACTCACAGTGCAGGTCGCGGTAATACCCGTTGCAAGAGACCAACTGTTTCCGGCTTTGACCGCAGGGTATGGCGACATCGTCATTGCCGGGACAACCATCACAGAAGATCGCGAGACGCAGATCGACTTCACAATCCCTGTCAGTAAACCGCTAAAAGAAATTCTCGTCACCGGACCCAGCGCGCCGCCTATTGCGACTCTGGCTGACCTGTCGGGAAAGACGGTCCATCTTCGCTTATCCAGCAGCTATGCAGAGAGCGTGAAACTGCTGAGCGATGCACTGGTCGCTGAGGGTAAGTCGGGCATTCAAATAGAAGCCATTGACGAAGCATTAGAAGATGAAGACCTCATTGAAATGGTCGACGCAGGGCTCTTGCCTTGGGCAGTTGTGGATAGCTATAAACCCCAAATGTGGCGCGAAGTTTTTACCCGGACGACCGTGCGAAATGACCTTGTTTTGCGCGAGGGGGGACGGCTCGCCTGGGCAATGCGACCAGACAGCCCCAAGCTGGCAGGTTTTCTGAATCGCTTTCTCAAAGACAACCGCGAGGGGACGCTGTTTGGTAACATCATTCGCAACCGCTACGTCCGCGATTTCGATTGGGCTGAAAATGCCATTGGCGATGAAGAGCTCTCTCGTTATCGATCTTTATCGTCCCTGTTTCAAAAATATGGCACCGATTACGGCATGGACCCTACCTTACTCGCCGCACAAGGCTTTCAAGAATCTCGGTTAGACCAAAGCGTTAGAAGCCATGTAGGGGCGGTTGGCGTGATGCAACTTTTACCCAGTACCGCTGGAGATAAGAATGTCAGTATTCCAAATATTGATGAGCTTGAACCCAATATTGAGGCAGGTGCGAAGTACATGGCCTTTCTCAAAACCCGGTATTTTAGCGGCCCTGAGTTAGATGAGCGCAACGGCTCACTGCTGGCACTGGCGGCCTACAATGCGGGACCTGGACGTATTCGTCGTCTGCGAAAAGAAGCGGGAGAACGGGGTTACGACCCCAACCTTTGGTTCGACAATGTCGAGATTATTGTTGCCGAACAGATTGGCAGAGAGACTGTGCAGTACGTAGCCAATATTTTTAAATATTATTTAACCTACCGGTGGATTAATGCTGCCGATGCTGAGCGAGCAGCAGCACGACGCGCCTCCGGTATCAAGACCACGCCTTAGAACAGGTATCAAGTCACGTTGATGAGGCGTTCCGTGTCTTCGCACCACTGCAATCGACCCACCGGCGCATAACGTCGCCTGACGCCGGGTACGGGACTCAAGTAAAAAAGATCGCCATTCACTCCGGTCAGCGCAGCCGAAGCGCCTGCTTGTTTAGCGATTCGCGCATTGGCAATCATATGTGCGGCCTCGCCATGAACCGGGACCACGAGTGACGGTTTTAAAAGCTGATACAGGTCGCGCAACTCATCCTGACAAGGGTGGCCCGATGCATGCAGCGGGGTATCACTGGAATCGGCCTCGAGCACATGAATCCCCCTTGCCCGGAATCCCTCAATCAGTCGCGCAACGGGCGCTTCATTTCCGGGAATCGTCCTAGAAGATAAGATCACCGTATCACCCGCATCTAAAGACAAATGAGGGTGTGTCTGTGCCACCAGTCGATGCAGGGCAGCACCCGACTCTCCTTGGCTGCCGGTCGCAATAGCCAATACTTCGCGAGGCGGCAAATATCCAAGGTGCTCCGCGTGAATCGGTTTGAACTGACTCGGAAACAACCCCACTTGCTGTGCGCAATTCGCCATCCCCGCCGCCGAGCGACCTAAGACCCCTAAGTATCGTCCGGTATCGGCTGCTATCTGTGACAGCGTTTGAATTCTCGCGATGTTGCTAGAAAAACACCCCACGATAACCCGACCCTCACAGCGCTGAATCGCCTCAGTGAGACCTTGCGCAACACGACCCTCCGTGACGGAGCGTCCCGCTTGTAAAGCATTCGTTGAATCGCAAATAACCGCATCGACACCCTCAACACCCAGCGCCTCGAAGCGTTTATCAGACCAGGCGGGACCCACAACCGGTGCGGCATCGATTTTCCAGTCCGCTGTGTGCAGGATTCGCGTCTGACCAACACTAATACACAGTGCACAGGTCTCCGGCGTGGAATGTGTCACGGGAATCCACTCCACAGAAAAAGGCCCGATGAGTGATCGATCCCCTGGCGTCACCTCAATCAGCGGCGCCGGCAGGACCCCGCGGCGCCCCCGGGTTTTGTGCCGCAGTGCCGCGGCGGCAAATGGCGTCGCATAAACCGGACAGCGCAGCTGCTCCCATAAATACGGTAACGCACCCAAATGATCCTCATGCGCGTGCGTAATCAATAAGCCACTGAGTTGGTCTCGGTGATCGACGATGAAACGGGGATCGGGCATTTGAACTGCGGGCCGCACCGCACCGGGGACGTGCTCCAAGGTGATGCCACAGTCAACCGCCAACCAATGGCCTTGGTGCCCAAACAAATTGAAATTCATGCCGATTTCCCCACATCCACCGAGCGGGAGAAACACAACATCTGACTGCGGAGACTGGCTCATGGGCTCACGTCATATCTGACCAAAACTTACCAGTTATAGCCAATACGAAACTTCACAGCCTCATCTAACTTTTCCTTACCCGGAGCAGCACCACCATCGTAATCTGCTGACGCTTCAGCAGCGACCTCGAGCCCAAGTAACAGGGGAAATCGCAACCCAAATGTTGTCCGATAAATCGATTTTTCCATGTCTGACACATTTAAAATATTGGTCTGGCGTAGGTACAAATTGAGTGCCCCATCAAAGAGTTCCGTCTCACCCGTAAAATTGAGATTGATACCCGTAAAGTAGTTATCGGAAGATTCCGCGGCGACAGGACCGTCGTCGGTAGAGTCGCGCTCGATAAAATCGGTCTCAACATATGACACGCCTAATTCCGCATCCAACTGATAGGTCTTGTCGACAAATAGTTTGCGCCCAAAGTAGGGACCGATATAAGCACGTCGCTCAATGTCCGCAAATCGATCGGCATTGACGCCAAGATTCACACCCAGATAATTCTGCGAATTACTGAGAAAATAATCGTACTTACCGACAATTGCCCAATTATCAATCGTTGGGGTTGAGTCTTTGGTCACCGCTTGATCGCCATTCGCATCCAGCACCGGCTCGCCCATCTCATCATATTCAGGTGACAGCACAACGGCACTGGTTTCCGCATAATCACCGCGAACAGTAATTCGATCGCGTTGGCTGCGTAAGATGGTCTCAAAATCGGCGTTGAACTGGTCGGTCGATGTATTACCGCGAAGAAACTCCACTGCGCTGGTCACTCGACCTTCTAAACTATATCCGTGCCCTTCCTCCCAATCCTCAGGATTGGCAACATATAACTCATCAACGGCTAGATTCTTCTTATCCTTCAGCACCACTTCGCCCTCTACGACCTGTAATGACGACAAAGCAAATTTATTTTGATCTTTCGTGAGCAGTTCTATTTCTTGATCGGACTCGAGCAGCATGATGGCCGTCAGATCAATCGATACCTCACCGAGCCATTGGGTTTCCACGACGACTTCGCCCTCGCGGATATCGATGACCTCTCCCCAAATCACGGATTGATCCATCAGAACAATCCGAGCTGGCGGTGACTTCGTTGCCGACACGACAGCGTTATCGGATGCCCAAACCGAGAGATGAAACAGGCCAGAGAGCAAGCCGAGAAAGAGGATTGCGTGTATTCTTAGTGTCGACATAGTCATCGCTTTTAGTCGTGTATTTTTGTAGGCGGGACTGTAAGCCAAGCAGTAATGGATAGGAACTCCCATTCATGGGTAAATAGACCTGAAAGGCCACGATGAAAACTTTTGACTACGATTTATTAGTGATTGGCGCGGGCTCCGGCGGTGTGCGTGCGGCCCGTAAATGCGCCGAATTCGGCGCTAAAGTGGCGGTAATCGAGGAGCGTGCGCTGGGCGGAACCTGCGTCAACGTTGGTTGCATTCCTAAAAAGCTCTACGTCTACGCCAGTGAGTATGGCGCCGCCTGGCAAGATGCCAAGGGCTTCGGCTGGCACGGTGAGCAACCCCAGTTTAATTACCAAACTGTAACAGATAATAAAACCAAAGAAATTTCAGAAAATTCCATTGATGAGCGACTGTTAACCAGCCCCGGAGTCGATATTATCGAGGGTCATGGTACCTTGGCGGGGCCCCAAACGGTGGTTGTCGGTAACCGGACCCTCTCTGCCGAGAAAATTTTGTTGGCAACCGGTACTTGGCCAGCCATGCCGGATATCCCTGGAGTCGATCTCGCGATCAACTCCAACGAGCTATTCGATCTCCCGCGATTTCCAGAGCGACTCCTCGTTGTTGGCGGCGGATATATTGCAACTGAATTCGCCAGCACTTTCGCCGGGTTGGGCGCAACTGTAGTGCAAAGTTACCGGGGTGATTTATTCCTGAGGGGATTTGATCATGATATCCGCGGTTTCTTGGCCGAGGAGATGCGTAAAGCCGGGGTTGATCTGCGGTTTAATCATGACACGCATTCGCTGGAAGCCGCCGAAAGCGGCGTGATCACAGCGCACCTGTCAGATGGCAGACTCGACTTCGATACCGTGCTGTGCGCGACCGGACGGCGACCCAATATTGCGCATCTGGGCCTCGAACACACCGCTGTCAAACTCAATGACAGTGGTTATCTCTGCGTTAACGAGCAATTCCAAACCGATGAACCTTCTATTTTTGCATTGGGTGACATGACAGGAGGTTGGGAGCTCACGCCTGTAGCCATTGCTGAAGCAATGGTCTTTGCCGAGTCGCAATTCAATAACACCCCACAAACCATGGACTACCAGTCCATTGCGACGGCCGTGTTCAGCAGTCCACCGATTGGTACGGTGGGCCTGACAGAAGAAGCAGCGCAGGCGGCCGGCTACCAGACGACCATCTACCAATCGGAATTTCGACCCCTCAAACATACCTTAAGCGGTCGCGATGAGCGGACACTGATGAAGCTCGTCATCGATACCCCCTCAGACCGGGTGTTGGGTGCTCATATGGTAGGGGATGACGCAGGAGAGATCTGCCAAGGTCTCGCCATCGCATTAAAAATGGGCGCGACCAAGGCGGACTTCGACCGGACCGTAGGTATTCACCCCACCGCGGCCGAAGAATTTGTGACGATGCGCTCGCCGCGAGACTAAGACATGGACCTAGCACTTTGGGAGTATGCAGCGCTTATTTTAGCGGGCATTGTCGCTGGCTTTATTAACGTTATGGCAGGTGGCGGCTCCATCATCACGGTGCCGATCATGATGTTCCTCGGTGTGCCCGGTCCTGTTGCTAACGGCACCAATCGACTGCCCATAGTGGCGCAGAACATCAGTGCCTGTCTGACTTACTTGCGACACGGCGTCCCTGAGCTGCGTTTAGTCCTGTCGCTGGCAGTATGTGCCGTTCCCGGTGCCATTGCAGGGGCATTATTGGGCGTCACTATTTCGGTAGAGGCATTTAATATTGTCCTAGCCGGTGTCATGGCCTTGGTGCTGATCCTCATACTCACCAATGCAGGCTCTCAGGAAAGCAACGCCACGCTAAAGCCTTCTCGGAAGCGCTTACTAGCCGGGCATGGACTGATGGTACTAGCGGGGTTCTGGGGTGGCTTTATTCAAATTGGAATGGGATTCATTTTGTTACCCATTTTACATCGGGTGCTCGGACTCAGCCTGGTCACAGCCAACATCCACAAGGTCTTTATCATCCTCCTCTATACCCTTTCCGCACTATTTGTATTTGGCAACCAGCTGGAGTTGCTGTGGTGGATCGGCGGTGTCATGGCAGTGGGCAACGGCGTGGGCGGTTGGTTAGGGGCCAGGCTCACCCTCGCCGGAGGAGAGCCAGTGATTCGTGCCCTAGTCATTATTGCTATCGCGGTCATGATCGTGAAGCTGATATGGTTCACTTGATAACGGTTCTGAGGAGCACTGAGAGCATGATGAATACCACGATGAGTTGGACATTATTCCTTCAACGCGGCGCCTTAGGCTTACTCAGCATGGGCCTGCTCGCGTGTACCACCATGCAGGTCGACACAATGCCCGCGGACCGTTTCGCAGCAAAAGGGTATGACTCTTTCAGCTGGAAATCGGACATCCCCACCGGCATGTCCGGTTCGTTAGATGGTTTTTATCAGCTATCGAGCACGATCAGAGCCGTTGTGATGAGCGAGCTGGATAAAAAAGGTTACCGCTACAAGGAGAGCGGGGGTGATTTCGTGGTCAGTTACGAATTACGCGCTGCTCTGGAGGGAGGAACGACCGAGACTGCCCCTGACTTCGGTGCCACCACCGCGGTGATCAACCGTAATCCTGACCAAGCCATCATCGACAACACCTACGCACTCAGTGGACCCCGAGAAATCGCCAGCCTAATGTTGTTATTTGAAGACGGTATTAACTTGGCACCGACATGGTCTGCCAGTGTCAGTCAGGTGGTAGAAAACAGGAATCAACCTGACTTGGAGAAGGTGCGCACTAAACTGCAGCGCGGCCTAGCAAAGGCGTTTCGACCACTGCCCGATGTAAAAGGCCGTTAACCCTCGACTTCATACACCTCTGGGTTGGCACAAAACGGAACACGCTGGCCTGCCAGGCCTGCGTGCAAGTTGCCGAATGCGCGTGCCACCATTGCGTCACGTGTAGCCGCTGTGGCACTGCCCACATGAGGCAACACCACCACGTTATCCAGCCTTTTAAAGGGGTGGTCAACGGGTAATGGCTCGTTGACAAAAACGTCTAAGCCGGCCTTGAGTCGACCAGATTGCACCTCATCAATCAGCGCTGCTTCGTCGACAAGCAGGCCGCGCCCAGTGTTAATGAGTGACGAACCCGAGGGCATACTGGCTAACCGCGCTCGACTAGCGATGTGCGTTGTCTCCTGAGTCAGCGCGGTGTGCAGGGAGACCATATCAGATTGAGCAAACAGTGCATCCAACGCAACCGGCTCGGTACCGGCTACCTGTTTTGGGGTGCGATTCCACGTTAAGACCCGACACCCAAACCCTTTGAGTCGGGTTACCACCGCCTCCCCAATTGGGCCTAGACCCACTATCCCAATGGTCGCCTGACTGATATCGGTGCCCAGTAACAGATCCGACTGCCAACCGTCCGTCCAATGGCCTGAACGAATCCAACGATCCGCTTCAGCAACTCGCCGCGTCACCGCTAACATCAACGCAAGCGTTAGATCAGCCGTGCTATCAACGAGCACGCCCGGGGTATGACCAACGGGTATTGCAGCTCTTGATGCGGCCAGCAGATCAATATGATCCACACCCACTGAGATGGTGGAAATCACTTTAAGCTGATCGGCGGCGTTAATCATGGCAGGTGTCACGGGGGAGGTCAGCGTACAGAGCAAGCCCTGCGCACCGGGAAGCCGATTCACGAGCTCAGCTTCGGATATTGCCTGAGCCTCGGTCCAAGGCAGCACCTCATAGTGTTCGGCTAAACGAGCAAGCAGTTCGTTGGGTAGGGACAGCGCCACAACACATTTTTGCTTCATGCGTCTCTCGCAAGCGGCTGAGCTGACTCTGAAATGTTTTGCGTTGCCGCAAACTCCAAACGGGCCCCATCAGTTAGTGACCAAATCACAATCAAACTGACCAGGAGCCCCATGCCCGTCCACGCCATGGCAAAACCACTGTACGCCAGCAATACCGCGGCAATGAGTGGGCCCAGCACTCTGCCAACAGCAGAGGAAGACGCGGTCATTCCAAAGAATTGGCCTCGCCATGACGGCGTCACCAAATGGCTAGCAATCGTATTCAATATGGGCAAACAAAGGGTTGCCGACGAAAAAACACAGAGGCTCACTAAAGTCATTGCCCAAATGCCAGAGACCCAGCCCGACAGTAATAGGGATGCACTGAAGAGAAGCGCCGCGCCCCGCAGCACTCCGACATTACCAAATCGATCAGTCATTCTTCCCAGAACATTACCTTGAGTCACAATCATCACCACACCCACTAACCCAAAAAACAGACCGACCTCCCGAGCTTGCCAGCCATGTCCGTCGGCGACCCATAGTGGAAACAAATAAATAGCCGCGCTGACGGCGCAGGTGTGAAGGCAAAACTGAGCGATAAATAAAAAGAAACCAGAACGCTGCACTATCTGAAGTAGTGAGATCGATGTCGGCGCGTCTCCCTCATCAGGTCGCTGCGGCTGGCTCGCGGGCAATAACGTAAACGTCATCAACGCAGCAATGACTGATAACACTCCAGCTACGATACAGGGCAAAGCAAAATCGTTGTCATTACGCGCTAACAAACCACCGATCACGGGACCCAGGATCAGTCCCACACCAAACGCGCGGCCGATCAGTCCCATGGCACGCGAACGCTGATCAGGAGAGCTCGCATCTGCAATCACTGCCGTGGCAACGGGCACGCTCCCCGCCATCACACCCGCAACAGCTCGCGCCAAATACACCATCCAAAGTGAGTCTGAGGCCGCCAGCAAAAAGTGCGATGCTGCGCCACCCAGCAAACAAATGCCTAGAATGCGGCGCCGACCGACACGATCGGACAAGCGTCCCCACACCGGCGCAAAAAAAGCCGCGGCAACGCTATAGCTGACCAGAATAAACGCGATGTCATCGTTACCACCGCCCAGTTGAGGCGACAGAAAGGGCAGGATAGGAATCACAATACCAAAACCAATCAAGTCAACGACGATGACAAAAAAGACCAGCCACGCCAATGACTGCTGGCGCCATCGGTCGAGCCGAACCTTCAAGATTCAGTCCAGCGATGCGTCTCAGGTAAGGTGATATCAAAAAGATCCAATGCTCGCGCCACACTTTGTGTCACCATGGCGTCGACCGAATCTGGTTTTGCGTAAAATGCGGGGACCGGCGGCGCAACCACGGCACCCATTTCAGTCACGGCAACCATATTGCGAAGGTGCCCGAGGTGCAGCGGGGTTTCTCTGACCATCAAGACCAGCCGGCGACGCTCCTTCAAGATGACATCAGCCGCCCGCGTCAGCAAAGAAGAGGTCACGCCTGTGGTAATTTCGCCGAGTGTCCGGATAGAGCAGGGCGCCAGCAGCATCCCACGCGTTTGAAACGAACCACTGGCAACGGAAGCGCCCACATTGCGCACGGGGTGATACACGTCTGCTAATGCTTTGATTTCGTCGACAGAGCAATCCAGTTCATGATGCACTGTTAATTCAGCAGATTTGCTCATGATCAAATGCGTTTCGATAGGCAGTGCTTGCAATAGCTCAAGTGCCCGGACGCCGTACTGAACACCCGACGCACCACTAATGCCAATAATCAGTCTGTCCAACAACATTGCTCCTATTGGCGATCGTCATTGAGCGAGGCAAATCCGCGCACGCTTTCGTTTAAGATGCCGCCTTGGCTTGCGCCAACATCGCCATCATTTTCTCATGAATCTTATTCACGGCCTGCAAGGGGCGGATCATGACTTTAAAATCGATGATCTGGTTATTGTCCACTTGGATCATGTCGATGCCATTGACCTGAATGTCATCCACACTGCATTCAAATTCGAGTACCGCGGTATCAGCGCTTCTGATTTCACGGACATAACGAAAGTCCGTATCAAACACCTGCCCAGCTGCAGTCAGGTACATTAATGTGATATCTCGGCCCCGCTGTGGCGTGTGCACGACTGGCGACCAAAACACACAATCGCGTGACAAGAGCTCCTGAAGCCCATCGTAACGTCCCGTCGCCATCATCTGATGCCACTGATCAATTGCATCTACCGTCGTGTCGCTCATGAAACTCCCTGTTCTACGCTATCGCAACTCACTGAAGCCGACAGCCAATCTATACCGTATTGCCTTGCTGCAGGTCTTTTTTTGCCGCCACCCTCATTTCGTACGCTTTTTGACCACGCAGCCGGTCGGCTCGATGCAGCTGCATTTGGTATTTCCGCCGTCTATGTGAGGTCATCAAGAGCTGAAATTGCTGCTCGTCCTGCTCGCCAGATAACCAAGCCTCTACCTCCGCAATATCGATTCCCAACCGATAAGCGATACGCGAGGGGCGAATACGGTGCACATGAAATTCAGCGACGAGCTCGATTTGCTGGCGCCGCGATAACGTGCAGTCGCAGGCATACCCCACGGGCGGGTTAGGGCTTCTGGTATCGGGATTCGGCATGGTTCATCGAGTGAGTAGGTTGCAAAATAGGGCCGTGGTGAGCGGTATAATAAACGAGTGGGTGCGGTATTGTGACATAGCACCAGCACCCTTCATCCTGCCATACTCTAACGAAATTCTCGCGACGCAAAGAGCAGGCATCATAAACTGCGCAGTTTAACTTGCTTAGGTTCGCAAGGGTGACCTGACCACAATGCCGCGTTTGCGCGTAACGAGTGGACTGTAGGATGTATATGAACAGTACCCTGAAGCACCACAGCGGCGAAAACATGGAGAGACAGGTAATATCGTGACGGCTAAAAAGGCTCATAAATCAAAGTCACTGCGTCGCACGAAAATAGTGGCGACCGTAGGGCCTGGCAGTAGTAACCAAGACATGATTGGCCGCCTACTGAGTGCCGGCGTAGATGTGTTTCGCTTGAACTTCAGCCATGGGGCGCAGTCAGATCATATCCAAGTCGCCCAGCACATCAGACGACAGGCTCGGCATCATGGTCGTTACGTCGGTATTCTGGCGGACCTGCAAGGGCCAAAAATCCGCATCGCCGGGTTTGCAGACGGCGCCGTAGATCTGCAGGCAGGAGACCCTTTCCAATTGAGCCTGACGATCGCGCCAGATGCCGGAGATCATCGGGGCGTCTGTGTCGAATACAAAGCATTACCCTCGAGTGTCGAACAAGACGATGTCCTGTTGCTCGATGACGGTAAGTTGCGCTTACGGGTGGATGATGTCAGCCAAACTGAGGTCAACTGCACTGTCGTGGTCGGCGGCCGCCTGAGCGCACGCAAAGGCGTTAACAAATTAGGGGGTGGATTAGCGGCGCCCGCATTAACGGAAAAGGACTTAGACGACATCCGTGCAATGCCCGATATCGAACCGGACTTTGTTGCCGTTTCGTTTGTTTCAAGCGCCGCCGATATCCAAGAAGCGCGACAGCTGTTGGCAGACCAAAATGTTCACCCTGCCATTATCGCGAAAATAGAGCGTGCGGAGGTAGTCGCCGATACGGCTCTACTGAATAACATTATCGATGCCAGTGACGGTGTCATGGTCGCTCGCGGCGACTTAGGCGTCGAAGTGGGTGATGCACAGCTCATCGGCATTCAGAAGAATTTAATTTCTACGACCCGAAAACGCGATCGAATGGTCATCACCGCTACCCAGATGATGGAATCGATGATCAGCAGCTCTATGCCGACACGTGCCGAGGTATTTGACGTTGCCAACGCTGTGCTCGACGGCACGGACGCCGTTATGTTGTCAGGCCGAAACCGCGGTGGGTGCGTTTCCAGTAGAGGTGGTGTCAGCGATGGCCGACGCGGCATTAGGGGCTGAACAACACCCGGTTGCACGCACCTCTCGATATCGCGCGGACAGAGAATTCTCCAGCCCTCAGGAAGCCATTGCCTTATCCGCAATGTATGGCGCCAATCATTTCCCTGAAGTCCGCGGTCTCGCCTGCCTCACCGAGCGGGGCACTACGCCGACGATGATGTCTCGATTGAGCTCTGGTTTACCGATCTTCGCCTTAAGCCGAAGGCCTGACACCTTGCAACGACTCGCATTATGCCGCGGTGTCATCCCGTTATTTTTTGATTTTGCTGCTTTTTCGCCTCAGGACCTCGAGGCGCGGACCGTTGAGTTTTTGGTCGATGGTGGATTTCTCTCCCGGGGGGACTTTATCCTCATGACCATGGGCAGCACACAGGGTGAAGCCGGTAAAACCGATCTCATGAAGATTTTGCCGGTTAAATAACCTCAAATTACCCAAATACAGTGCCTAAACTGACAAAAAAAGCACCTGCGCGGGCGCTACAGAGTGCTACACTGCAGGGGCTGGGAAGATCCAGCGCGCTTGTCGCTGAGCCATTATTACCGTCTTCGGGCTATAATAGGGTGAACGCCGAGCATAACAGTCCGCAAGGACACGTAAGAAATCATTAATGAAGGTAGTAGAAAACATGTCAACAGTAACGGGTACCGTGAAGTGGTTCAATGAGACCAAAGGCTATGGATTTATCGCACAAGAAGACGGGCCGGATGTCTTTGTACACTTCAGCGCTATTCAAGGTGACGGATTCAAGACCCTGACCGACGGCCAGAAGGTTGAGTTCACTGTCACAGACGGCCAAAAAGGCCCTCAAGCGGAAAACGTCAACCCGCAGTAGGCTCTTCGCCGGGAAGACGCTTCCCGGCTACGTTACTCACGCTCACCTGCACCATGCTATTTAGGGCATCAGCAGGAGATAGGGCATATTATCTTGCCTAAGGGAGTAGCAGTCTCACAGTCAGCGGCGTCATGACATCGCGACAACAACTAAAAAGGGGCCTTTAGGCCCCTTTTTCTTTTCCTACCCATGCGTTGTCAGCAATTAGAAAATATCTTTCTGCAGCTCGAATCTGACGCTGTTCCTCACTCGCAATGTATTTGATCCACTGCTTCGAGTACTTTTCAGACCGCTCGTCCTTTCCAGCATCCCGGAACGCGCGTCTGGCCTTGTTGTATTCGCCCATATTGAAGTAGGACATGCCGAGCACCAGCCTAGCTTGGTCCGGACGCTTCACACCGCCACGCTTCAAGCCCTTCTGAACTGACTCGGCGGCCTTCGCAAACTGGTCGCCGTCAAGGTAGACATTGCCCAGGCGCACGTATAACTCGCCCTCGTCAGACTTAGCTGCCGCCTTTTCCATCATGGGAATCGATTTCTCGACTTCTCTCGCCTGCGCCCAAGCGCTACCGGCAAGCTCGTAGTTCTTGGATTTCTCCTCGACAAGTTCTTCATCTAGGCCTTTCTGAATCACTGAACCCGCGTAATAAGGCGCCTCTGCGTTGAGATATAGGTAGGCCATGGTGACCAGCTCGCTGCTGCGATCTAAGAATCCCTGCTCATAAGCGGCTTCCATCAGCGCCAACTGCCGGGTTTCATCTTTTTTCTCACCATAAAGATGAGAGGCCTGAATCCAGTATTGCTTCTTCGGGTAGTAGATGATCAATGTATTCAACACGTTCAGTGCTGAGTCGTAATCCTCTTTATCAAAATAGAGGAATCGCGCCAAGTTATACCACTGCTCTTTGGGCAACTTACCCTCGACTTCGTGCATAGAGATCGCGGTTTCCACATTCTGAAGGGCCAAATTATAGTCTTTGACTTGGTAATAGCCTTGCGCCAACAAAACATAAGCACCGGCGTTGGGTTTCTCGTTTAAATTAAACCAGACTAGGAGCGCATCGATACCCTGGCGCCACTTTTCTTGTACAAAATAAAGCTGCGCTACCGTGAATCGGGTATTAATCTCCATCGCCAGGGGGATATCAGGCTGCGCAATTACGAGCTCGTAGTAGCGCAATGAGCCCTGATAATCTTCTTTGGAGTAGCTGAGGAAAGCTTGCAGGTTGTAAACGTTAGCCAACTCATAGCTGTTAAGTGCACGCTTGCCCTCTT
This sequence comes from uncultured Luminiphilus sp., assembly GCA_905182485.1. Lineage (GTDB taxonomy): Bacteria > Pseudomonadota > Gammaproteobacteria > Pseudomonadales > Halieaceae > Luminiphilus. Next base: position 15,784 of record CAJJBO010000034.1, on the reverse strand, counting down.
CAGAGATCATGTCATCGAGGATCTCTTTAGCACCGATATAATTCTTCTCTTCAGCCAGCACTTGCGCTTCTGCTAGCCGCTCGTAAACCTTGTTACGCAATGCAGGCGTGCGACGCGTTTCACGCGGTTCCTTTTTTTCGTCTTGGGCAACAGCCTGCGAGATCAAGACCGACGGAGCCGTGCGATCGATTAACACCGTGGCGAACATCGCCAGTGTCACTAGGGCTGTCAGTCGACAAAACGAAAAAAATGTCATGGCTACGCCTTTCAACTTAGTTTTCCAGCTCGTAAGTAAATTTATTCTGAACGCCTGCGACCTCAATCGGCTCACCATCTACCACTCGCGGCTTGTACTTAAACTTGGCCGACGCCTTAACAGAGGCTCTCTCAAAAATCCCTTTAGGTGAGCAATCCACCGCAAAAGGATCTCGAATGGAGCCGGTCCTCGTGACGGTGTACTCGACGATACAGTACCCGGAAATACCGCGGGTCTGTGCGCGACGAGGATAAATAGGCGCCACTTTCACGATGGGGAGATATTCACCGTCACCCGACGACATGCCTGATGCGTTGAGATTGAGGTTGATGCCGGTAAGGGGGGCCGTATTGGCCACATTCATATCCAGCTGAGTATCAAACTGTATCGGCTCAAGATCGGGCGGGGGCTCCTCTGGATCCTCTACCTTCTCTGGCTTCACTTCTTTCAGATTGGTTTCGATCGTCTTGTCGGGTACCACGATATCAGCGATCTTCCGGGCTTTTGAATCGTCCTGCTCGTAGTCACGATCAATTAACTTAAACATGATGAAGAAGAGCGCAACAGCAACCGGTACCGCAAGGGCGGCACTCAGGGCGACACGAGCAGAACTACCCATAACGATTAAGCCTCTTCATCCGTGGAGATGCAGGGCGGCGCAGTAAGAATAGGCCGCACGATATCAATCAGGTCCTCCACCACATAAGCGGGAGTCTCCCTGTCTACCTGCACAACAATATTTGCCTGAGGCGCCTCTTTCTTCGCCGCCTCTGCGGTCCGCATCACGCGATCTAGCGAGACTTTATTTTTGTTATAAAAAATGTCGCCATTGCCATCAACCGCAAAAATAATCGTCCCACGATCACAGGCTTCCATCGTAGAGGCCTGCGGCTTTAAAAGTTCCACGCCGGGCTCTTTCACAAACGAAGAGGTCACGATGAAGAAAATCAGCATAATGAACACGACGTCGAGCATCGGCGTCAAATCAATTTGACTGCCTCCTTCATCGGCGCCTGGCCTCGCCTGATCACGCATACCCATAACTATATTCCTTAACGGTCAGAGGCCCAGTTAACAGCCCCAACCCCAGATTCTCGGGCGGCATCCGCCACGTCGATCACAATGCCCGCTTCTGCGCCTTTTTCCACCTTGATGGTAACTGGCGCTTCGGGATCTTCAGCTAATAAACGCTGGATATTGGCCCGCACCGCACGGATATCGACTCGGCGATTCTCCATCCAAATCTGATTATCCGCGGCCACTTCAACAACGATACTCGTCGAGTCCTCTGGATTATCCGGCTGGTTCGTATCAGGACGATTCACTTCAACGCCCGCCTCTTTGATAAATGAGGCGACCACGATGAAGAAGATCAACATGATAAACACGACGTCTAGCATCGGTGTCAGATCAATCTCTGCGCCGTCCTGTTCCTTTTGTTTCCCGATTTTCCGCATAACTTCCTCGATCCAGCGAAAGGATCAGTGATCCGACGTCAATTGATCTGTGAGCAGTTGTCGCTCACGATTAGTAATGCGCTGTAAGTAGGTGTTAGCGAATAATCCCGACAGCGCAGCAACCATGCCTGCCATCGTCGGAATTGTTGACCGCTCTACTCCGCCGGCCATCGACTTTGCATCACCACCACCCGTCACGGCCATCACATTAAAGACTTCGATCATGCCCGTCACAGTGCCCAACAGGCCGAGCAGCGGACATAACGCGACGCACGTAGCGATCACGTTCATATTGTCGTTAATCAGCTCGCGACTCTCAGACAGCAAACGCTCTCGGATCTTTTTAGCGTTCCATGACTTTCGCTCACCGCGTCCTTCCCAGTTCGCGAGCACCGCAGCGCGGTCCTGCTTCCAGACAGAAGAGAAGTACCAGGCCCGCTCAAAAATCAGCGTCCACATAAACAACACTAAGATGGCAATCAGCCACAACACGTCTCCGCCCTTTTCCATAAAGGCGAGAATGACCTCGAAGATACCCATGAGCCGCTAGCCTCCCCGAGCAATCAGTTGTGCGCGCGCTCGGAATGCTCCGCCACAATGCCCGTGGCTTGCTCGTTCAGCAAATGAATAATCCGCTGCGAACGTCCATTCACCACTGTATGAAGCAATACCGTGGGTATCGCAACCAACAGACCCAGTACCGTGGTCACCAATGCTGAGGAGATACCACCAGCCATCGCCTTGGGATCGCCCGCGCCAAAGATGGTGATCGCCTGGAAGGTGATGATCATGCCGGTCACCGTACCCAGCAGCCCCATTAACGGCGCCACTGCGGCAATGATTTTCAACAGCGTGAGACCCTGTTCAAGTTTTGGCGTTTCACTTAGTACCGCTTCGGCCATTTTCAGCTCAAGCGTCTCAGGATCCATATTGGGATGATCTTCGTGAACCTTTAAGACCCGTCCCAAAGGATTATCGGCGCGTGCCGACGTCGACTTGAGCTGAGATGACACCTTGCTACCTACAGAAGTCAGCACGATCAGTCGGAAAATGGCCAGAATGAAGGCAAAGGTGCCCACCGCCGTAATGGCGTAACCGACGTATCCACCCTGATGCCACCGCTCAGAAATAGTGGGGCTATCGATAATAGCGGCCAGAAAAGAGCCGCCGGTAGGACCAGTGGGGTCAATACCAAACTGCGATAATCCCGATTGCGCCGAAGCGAGGTCCTGCGCCTGTCCGTTAAAGCCACCACCAGGCTGCCGAGGCAACTCAGATAGCTGATCGATGTTGAAAGAGAGGTAATTGCCCTCGGTATCGATAATGTTGAACGCACCCACCCGGACAACCTCTCGCTCGTTCAACTCACCAGAAGGCGTCGCCACCTTCGCGATGTAACGGCTGATCTCACCCTGCTCGCGAATCTCACGCAGCAGCTCAAACCAGACTTTTTCAATCTCATCGATACGCGGCAGTTGATCTGAACCTGACATCTTGGCAATTAACGCCTTCAGGAACCCTTCACGGCCGGGGTACTCAGAGCTCACCAAAGAGACCTCAACGTTAGACGCCAAATCGCCGGAGGCGGCTGTCAAATGGCCAAACAACTCAGACAAGGTGCCCAATCGCTCTTTCAGCTGCTCTTGCTTCGCTGCGATCAACAGCTCATTTTCTTCAAACTTTTTCTCCAATCGGGCAGAGCGCCGCTCTTCCCGCAAGCGCTCGTCTTCAGCACGCTTTAACGCCGTAGCTTGGTTGGCCTTGTCGCTAGCAAAACGCTGTTCGCGCGCTTTGTTTTCAGATGAAGCTCGTGCCTGACCTCGCTCCACCAACTCAAGTAGCTGGTCAAGATTTTCAGCAGCGACTTCCTGCGGAGTCGGGGGAGGCGGCGCCTCGACTTCTGCCTCAGCCTCTTGGCCGAGCGTAAAGGGAATATATAGCGCGCTTGCCAGCGCCAGAGCAGATACTTTCAGAAATTGAGAACGCATTTCAGTTCGCCTCCGGGGCTGATACGGGCATATTTAAGAGTTCGATCGTCGCTTGCTTCTTCGCGATACGAACGCCTTTACGCACTTCTGAAGCATAATCACCGGCAGGTAACTCCTCCCAGCTTTGCGTCTCACGGTTCCAAGCACCCGTCTCGGCGCCATCGGTGCTCTGGTAAACGAGGGCCACGCGGCCAATGCGCAGAATATCCACTTCGCGTGCCGCGCCGTTAAGGTTAATAGAGTCGCTGTAGGACTCAATGCCACGACCGTACTGCAGCTCGATAGAATAAAGCTCTAACACTTGACGATACGCCTCAGCAGACGTCACATCCGAGCGATCCATGTTGGCTCGAACGGCTTCGATATTACCCAAGCGGGTATCGAGGTCGAACGGCATATCCAATTGAATGAACTGCTCGAGTCCGTCCAGCATCCGCGTCACCAAGGGTGGAATCTGGCGCTGAATGACGGACGCCTCAGAGATAGAGGCATCGATATCGGTGATGCGCTTCTCTTGGTTCGCAATCTGGCGCTCCAAGCGTGCGTTATAGACCTTGAGGCCATCCACTTGCTTCATGACCGTTTTATAGTCAGACAACAAGCTGGCCGCCTCGTCCGCGAGTCGGTCAATCTTGGCCTGGGAGGACTTTGCCGCCACTGCCCGTTGCTTGCCCACCTCGACGATGGGGTCGATGGACTGTGCAGCGGCCAGCGACGCACTGCCGCCGACACAGATTGCCAACAGTAAACTTTTAAGTCGAGTCGTAGTCATAGGATCGATACTTCCTCTCAAAGCAAAATCTGGAATGCGTTGGCCTAGGCCAACTCTTCTATAAGCTAAATTGGTGACGCTGTTATTCCTATAATATCGCGTCTGCCAACATTGGGGGAGCGAATTTAACCCGTCCGTTTCGCCAACGCAAATAATTTGCCCACCGACGTTAAACCGTTTTCGCGGATCAGATGGGGCGAGCAGGCGGTTCCAGCTCAACAATCGTGAAGGCATGGCTGTTGCCATCTACTGCGTCGTAAGCGGTTTGCGCGGTCTCGCGCCACTGCGCCAGAAGGTCAAGATCGAACACCACGTCACCGTCAACCGCGCCATGAACCCGCGTCAATACCACTTTGTCAGCTCTTGGTAATACCAACCGGTAGATTTCAGCACCGCCCACCACCATAGCCGCGTCGGCGCCGTCAATGAGCGCCTGCCCAAAGGCGCATTCCAAGGCGTCTGACAGCGTGTGACACGTCGTGACGCCCTCATGATGCCAATTTTGATCGCGAGTGACCACTATGTTGCGGCGCCCAGGCAGCGGGAAACCAACACTGTCAAAGGTTTTCCGCCCCATGATAATGGGCCGTCCCAATGTGGTCCGTTTAAAATGACGCAAGTCATCGGGTAAATCCCATGGTAGGGCGTCTCCCCGTCCGATCACGCCATTTTCAGCTGCCGCCAGCACCAAGACGACAGGAATATCATTATCTTGCCGAGATCCTGTCATCAGATCGCCACCGGAGCAGGGATATTTGGCGCGGGGTCATAGCCAACCAGTTCAAAATCGTCGAAGCGGTAACCATAAATGGATTCTGGATGGCGCAACATGTTCAAAGACGGGCAGACCCCAGGGACGCGATCAAGCTGCGTCGCGACCTGCTCACCATGATTGCTATAGAGGTGAGCGTCGCCCAACGTAATGACAACCTCTCCAGGCGCTAAGCCGCATTGCTGAGACAGCATATGGGTCAACAACGCCACCGATGCTATGTTGAAGGGCAGGCCTAAAAACGCATCGCTTGAACGAATATACAACTGGGCAGAGAGTGTTTTGTTGGCGACGTAAAATTGATAAAGCAGGTGACAGGGTGGCAACGCCATTTTACCCGCTCGGACATTATCCTGTGGACTGATGGTTTCATCAGGCAAGTATTCGACGTTCCAAGCGTGAAACAAGATGCGGCGGCTATCAGGCCGATTCAGCAGGCAATCCACCACGTAGTCGATTTGATTAATACTGCCGCCGTCCCGAGTGGGCCAGGCGTGCCACTGTGCGCCGTATAGAGGCCCGAGCTCCCCGTCTTCGGTTGACCACTCATCCCAAATGCGCACGCCATTCTCGCGCAACCACTGCGTGTTGGTATCACCGCTGAGAAACCAAATCAGTTCATTCGCGACGCTTTTAAAGTGCACTTTCTTAGTGGTGAGTAACGGGAACCCCTGCGCGAGATCAAAGCGGAGTTGCCGGCCGAAAACGGACCGAGTACCGGTGCCGGTGCGGTCGCCACGGTCAATCCCGTGATCGCGAATGTCGTTTAATAAGTCGAGATACGCCTGCATGCTTTCCTCATCGCTGGGTCGGTCGATAAGCCCAATAAAGTAACCAAATGCCTGCCATCAGCATGGGCACACACAATAATTGACCTCGTGTCATCCAGCCCATGGCATCAAACCCAATATGAGCGTCTGGCTCGCGGAAAAACTCTGCTAAAAATCGAAACAACCCATAGCCCATCAAAAAGACACCGGAGACGGCCCACTGGGGCCGCGGCTGTCGACTGAACCATAAGAGCAGAATGAATAAGAGACAACCCTCGAGTGCAAACTGGTAGAGCTGCGAGGGGTGACGCGCCAAAGCCAGGGGATCCCGAGGAAACACCATCGCCCAAGGGATGTCAGCACTTCTGCCCCACAGCTCCTGCCCGATAAAGTTGCCTAATCGACCTAAAGCGAGGCCAACGGGCGCGAGGGGGGCAACAAAATCCAGCAACTGCCCTGCCTGAATGTGGTGCTGTCTCGCAAACAGTGTCATCGCCACCAGCACACCCAGAAAGCCACCGTGAAATGCCATGCCGCCTTCCCAAACCCTAAACAACCATAGCGGATCGCCGATAAGACGATCGAGTCCGTAAAAAAGGGTATAGCCCAACCGGCCTCCAATCACGATGCCAACCGCCGCATAAAAAATAAGATCATCCACTTGATGACGCTGGAGTGGCGTATGGGGTTGCGCCGCTCGATGACGCGCTAGCCACCACGCAAAGGCGAGGCCACCGAGGTAGGTGAGGCCATACCAATGCACGGTGATCGGGCCCAGCGCGATGGCAACGGGATCAATATTAGGATAGGGCACCACTTAGTCGTCTCCGCGGCGTCTGAGAAAAATATCGAGTCCACGCTGACTCAGTGCCGAATCTAATGCGGTCATCACCTCTTGAGCCGATCTAAGAGGTAATAGTGTCGCCATCAAATCAGCCAGCTCCGCCGTACTGAAGGCACTGAGAACCCGCTTCACCAAGGACAAGCTTCCCGCATTCATCGACAGCTGGTCGAATCCCATCGCAACCAATAATGGCGCAGCGCGCGGGTCGCCTGCCAACTCACCGCAAATACTGACTAGCTTGTTCTCACCGTGAGCGGCTTTAATAATGTGAGCGAACGCCGCCAACACCGCAGGATGCAACGCTTGATACAGGGCGGCAACGCGGGTATTACCGCGGTCAACCGCCAATAAGTATTGCGTCAGGTCATTGGAACCCACTGATAAAAAATCGGCTTCTTGTGCCAACGGCCCTGCCAAATAGACCGCGGCAGGCACCTCGATCATCACGCCAATATCGGGCAAGGGTGCAGTAAACCCCTCGCTGAGCACTTCGGTGTGACATCTGCCAATCAGCGATCGTGCCGCACGAAGCTCGTCGATGGCTGTCACCATGGGCAATAAAATGCGTAAATTATCGAGGCCCTCGTTGGCCTTTAACATGGCACGCACCTGTGTCAGAAAAATTTCCGGATGATCTAGAGTGACCCGGATACCACGCCAACCCAAAAAGGGATTGGATTCTTCGATAGGAAAGTAAGGCAAGGCTTTATCGCCACCGATATCGAGTGTCCGCATGGTCACGGGTGCGGGATTAAACGCCTCTAACTGCTCACGATACAGCTGTCTTTGCTCCTCCTCACTCGGGAATCGATCCCGCAATAAAAAGCTGACTTCGGTTCGGTAAAGGCCCACACCTTCAGCTCCGAATTCCCGAGCCCTTTGCACATCGGCGGCGACACCCGTGTTAGCCCAGAGAGGAATAGTGTTGCCATCTGAGGTTTGCGCGGGCTGGGATGCCAATGGCGCAAGTTCCTCAAATAACGCCTCGTCCTCTGCGAGCAGCGCCTCAAAGCGCGCCAGTAAATCATTATGGGGGTTCACATAGACTCGGCCGTTGTAGCCGTCGACCACGAGTCGCTGGTCGGGCAACCGCTTGAGGGGCAGATCCTCAACGCCTACCACAGCAGGAATCCCCATAGCTCTTGCCAAAATCGCGGTGTGGCTATTAGCACTGCCTCGCATCGATACAATACCGGCGAGCCGATCTCTGGGAATCTCTCCCAGCGTGGCGGCGGTTAATTCCTCTGCCACTAAAATCGTCGCCGCTGGATAATCCACCTCCTGGCGGCTGGCGTCCTGCAGATAACTCAGCACACGAGTCCCCAAGTCACGGACATCGACTGCCCGCTCACGGAGGTAAGAGTGATCTAAGCGTTCAAAATGTCGGATGTGGCGCAACATCACCTGACTCAATGCACCCTGCGCCCACTCACCAGCTTTAATCAGAGCGGCAACCTCACTCCCTAAAACCGAATCATCAAGAATGCTGAGATAGACCCCAAATAAGGCGTGATCCTCGGGTCCGAGCTCGCTTTTTAAATTTTCCGCCACTTGCTGTATGTCGCTGCGAACGCTGGCGAGCGCCTCACGAAACGCGCGTAATTCGGCGACCCGATCGTCTGCTTTACGTGACGGCACCGTCTGCAAATCGGCGACCGGCGAAATCCAAGCCGCTGTGCCAATACCAATACCCGCGCACGCGGCAACGCCCGAGAGCCTTACTGCGCTCTCGGTGGCGGCAGCAACCGACACCGTTTGTCCAATAGCGCCCGCTAGCTCCGCATGGGCAATCACCCCGGCAAGCTGGGCAGAGACGGTGATCAGAAAGGCCTCTTCATCCTCAGAAAATCGACGATGATCACCTTGTTGCACCACCAATACGCCCAAAAGGTCTCTCTGATGAATAATCGGGGCGCCCAAAAACGCGTTAAAAGGCTCTTCCCCTAAACCATCGACCAACTGAAACTGAGGATGCGCAATGGCATTATCAAGGTTCAGTGGCTCCTCGCGTGTCGCAACCCAGCCCACGAGCCCCTCATCGAAGCCCAAACCAAACTGTCCTACCTTGTTCGAGTTCAGCCCCTCGGTGGCCCGAAATATCAACTTCTGACTCGCTTTATCATGCAGGTAAATCGTGCACACATCCGTCCGCATCGCCGCTCTAACCTGAGCAACAATTAGATTAAGTGCATCTTCAAGCGAATCGGCAGCGTTAACATCCTGAATCAGCCGGCGGAGCAATTCGAGCATCAGCGGCCCCCACGCCGTCTGCGCGCAGGCCTGCGCTGCGGGCTAAGACGACCCGCTAATTGTGTCAGCGCCTGTCGGTAAACGGCTTGCTTGAAGTCCACCACCGCCGAAATGGGATACCAATATGTCACCCAGCGCCAGTGATCAAATTCTGGGGTGTCATCGGCATCTAACCTGATATCGCTCTCTGCTGCCGTTAATCTCATCAAAAACCAAACCTGCTTTTGACCGATACAAACGGGATCCTCAGAGGGACGAATAAACCGCTTGGGCAGCCGGTAATGCAACCAACTCTGGGTTCGCCCCAATACTTTCACCATGTCTGGCTTGAGTCCGACCTCCTCCTCCAGCTCACGGTACATTGCAACCTCTGGCGTTTCGCCTCGGTGAATCCCGCCTTGCGGAAATTGCCACGAATCTCTGCCATTGACCCGGCGCCCCCAGAGCACCTGATCATCTTCGTTACAAATGACAATGCCGACATTTGGCCTGAAGCCGTCTTTATCGATCACCCTGTCGTTGTCTGCTTCTGTATTCAAGATCCGATACCGAGTCGTCGCACACGAGTTAAGCCCAACGGGATTGTGACGCAGGCTTCCAATCCGTATTCTTCCACACATCCTCTGTCAACGGGACTCAACGAAGAGGTCTTATTTTTTTGGGAGCAACCGAATAACGCCATGGCCCTCGCTATCTTTGACCTCGATAATACGTTACTCGCTGGCGATTCTGATCACCGCTGGGGGGAGTTCCTAGTCGAAAAAGGCTTGGTCGACGCGGCAAACTTTGCGCGCACTAACGATCAATTTTATGAAGCGTATCAGGCAGGTAACCTCGACATGACGGCCTACCTTCAGTTTGTGCTCGCGCCCCTTACCGGCAAAACAAAGGCCTCTGTGCGCGCTTTACAGCGGCAATTTATAACTCAATGCGTCGAACCCATGCTGCTGGACAAGGCATTTACGCTGATAGCGGCCAAGGCGAGGCGCCGCGGTCTGCTCCATACCCAAGCCAAACCTGCGGACGTCGCCAAGCTCGCCCAGACGGCCTTCGTGCCCCTGGGCGGTGTCGACCTTATGGAGGCGGCGCGACCGCTGCGCGTGGCGCACGGCCACCCTGCGACCCTCTGTGCGCACCTTGCCGCTTGGCGCTCGTCTGATGAGGACCGCGACGCGTGCAGTGACACCTGGTTTTATTCCGACTCTCACAACGATTTACCGCTTCTCAGTGAAGTCGGCCATCCCGTCGCGGTAGACCCCGACCCCCTGCTCGCTGCGCATGCGGAACGCCACGGCTGGACGGTACTCTCGCTACGCCCCTAAATGCAACAGCACTATTAAGTCTCTGCCGCTGCGGCAGACGCGTAGCCCCCGGCGTCCAGCAGCGCGTTAAGCTGCGATGGCTCCTCTGGCCGTAAGCGATAAAACCATCCTGCGCCATAGGGATCCTCATTAATCTGCTCGGGGGTATCGGCTAATGCCTCATTCACGGCGAGCACCGTGCCCGCTATCGGCGCATAGATATCTGACGCCGCCTTAACGGACTCCACAATGCCAGTGAACCCTGCCGCCAAGACGACAGCACCCACCATAGGTAGCTCGACATACATGACATCCCCCAACGCCTGCTGCGCATACTCAGTAATACCAACCGTCACTGAGCCATCCGCTTCCAGCCGGGCCCACTCATGAGTTGCTGCGTAATGCAGATTGTCTGGATCCTGAGGCATAACGACCCCCTCACTCAATAACTGTCAAAACACACCCACTAAATGGGGTGAAACGAACTGGTGATGTTAAACGGACGGCTCGCTGCGTCGCGAAACCGTGACCTGCGTAATCGCGCTCATGCCCGCAAGTCAGCTAATCGCTTGCCGCATAAACCATCGCTTAAGCAAGGGCTGACGCTCAACCATATTCAGGCCGATATTCCGCAGTATCACTGCGGCGGGATGAGGGCTACCAAAGCCGCGCTTAAAACCCTCCATCGCCGCCATCATGGCGAGATTTTCCGACTTACGCTGGCGTTGATAGCGTTTTAAGGAAACGGGGCTCGAAACCGTGAGGCCACCGGCGCAACCCGCCAGTAGTTCTTGCGCCAAAATGCGCACATCGGACAGCCCAAGGTTGATGCCTTGTCCGGCCAATGGATGGATGCTGTGTGCCGCATCAGCAACCAATACTAACGCGTCGTCCACGTAATCGATCGCATGGCTTTGTTTGAGCGGAAAACTCACGCGGGTTCCTACCGCCTCCGCATGAGGCGCTAATGGACCCAAGGCCTGATTTAAAGCCTCAATAAAAGCGGTATCCGACAGCGCCGCAACCCCTGAATGCTCCTGCACATCTAACGACCAAACCAGCGCTACTTTAGAAGGATCGGGCAATGGCAGTAGCGCTAATGGACCAGTACTTAGGAAAGCTTGCCAGCACGTTGCTTGATGTGGCGACGATAGCGCAACTGTGCCAACAATCGCACTCTGATGATAATCCCAATCCCGAGTGGGCTGCGCTGTCAGCTGACGCACCTTTGAACGGGCACCGTCAGCCGCGACAACAAGTTGTGCAGAGAGGCGTTGATCTCCGGCACAATCGATAGACCAACCATCCGGTTTGCGAGACAGGGACTCCAGTGCACTTTGCCAGCGGAGCTCCACGCCGCTGCAAGCCTCTGCGCACTCTAGCAACGCCTGCACCGTTTGTCGGTTCTCAACAATGTGTCCGAGGCAAGGTGCGGCGACATCCTCTGCGTTAAAGGTGATTCGGCCCGTGCCGTCAGCATCCCAAACACACATGGCCTGGTAGGGGGCAGTGCGCTCGCTGGGAATCCTCTGCCACACGCCGAGTGACTCGAGAAAACGAATGGACGTGGGTGTCAATGCACTGACTCTAAGATCCCAGTCATTTAATGCAACGCCTGCGTTGACTGGCTTGGGACGATCAGCGCCATCAATCACCACGACATGACAATCACTTTTGCTCAAAGCAATCGCTAAGGACAGCCCGGCAATGCCAGCGCCAACGATCAGCACATCCGCGCTGCGCTCAGTGTAGCGATCAGGCATAGCGCCGGCCCGTTCCAACACTGGCAACTTGTTGCCGGATCGCTGGCAGTAAATCTAGCAAGGCAAGTGATGCGTCTCGAGGGACATCCAGTAGCGGCCCTCGGCGATTGAAGAGGGTGGCCAACGCATCGGTGCTGTCGACGACAAGGCGCTGCTCATCGGACACTTGATCGAGATAAGTTTTTAAACTCGCTAAACAGCCGATGGCTGCTGAACGCTGCTGTGCGTCGGCGATTGCTTGTGCCAACAAGCCGGCTTCTCGCAAGGAGAGATTTAACCCTTGCCCCGCGACAGGGTGCAGCGTGTGCGCTGCATTGCCTACTAAGAGAAAGCCCGCGCGGAACTGCTCCGAGGCCGATAACCGCATCAATGGCCACTGGCTGCGCCGCCCCACGGCCTGAACGCGCCCTAACCGCCAACCAAATGCATCCTGAAAGTGGTTGCGGAAAGCCTCATCGTCCAGATCGCCAAACGTAATTGCTGTGCTATTGGACACCGACCACACCACGTTATAGCGCTGATCGGTATGACTCAGCGTCTGCAACGGCAACACTGCTAATGGCCCATTTTCGGTAAAGCGCTCAAAAGCACGACCGCTTTGCTGTCCTGGGAAGCTCGCATTAAATACCAGTGCGGTATTAGGGGTCGGTCGCTCCAAGACGCTGATACCCAACTGAGCAAACCAATCGGGCGCAACGCCGGCAGCCACTAAGACAAGGTCAGCGGTGATCACTTCACCCTCTTCTGTCTCAATCGCTGGTGTGCCTGCATCGGTCCGAAGCCCACTGCACCGGACCGGGGATCGAATGGTAATGCCCAACTGCGTGGCACGAGCCAGCAACTGCTGACCGAGCTCATGGTTCTCCACGACATAGCCCAAGGCGGAGACATCAAGTTCGGCGGCCGTCATCACCGTGCTACCAAAATGGCCACGATGAGAGACATGAATATCGCGTATCGCTCCAGCGGCGGAACGCAGACCTGACCATATGCCCCACGATTCCAGCAGTGACACAGAATGTAAATTGAGTGCAGAGCCCCGCGTATCGAGTGGATTAGGTGACCCCGATCGAAAGGGACTGGCCTCCAACAACACAATGTCTGAATCAGGATTCTCACAGGCGATAGCAATGGCGAACGAGAGCCCCGCTAGCCCCCCACCCAGAATCAGCACCTGCGAATGAGAGTTCATGGCGTCCCTGACATCAGCGCTTCAATCTCGTCGGCATCCGTCGGAACGTCGCCGGTCATTACGTCGCATCCTGTCTCAGTCACCGCCACATCATCCTCTATTCGCACCCCGATGCCACGCCACCGCTTGGCAACGCGCGTGTTGTCAGGCGCGACGTAAATACCAGGTTCGATGGTCATGACCATTCCCGCCTCTAACTGCCGCCAACGCCCACCCACGCGATAGTCCCCCACGTCGTGAACATCCAGACCCAGCCAATGGCCGGCTCGATGCATATAAAAGTCGCGATAAGCTTCTGATTTGATCAAATCGCGCTCCTGACCTTTCAGTAAACCCAGCTTAATGAGTCCCCGGGTAATCACCCGTACGGTGGCATCGTGGGGCTGATTCCACGTGTTACCGGGTTTGACCTTGGCAATCGCGGCATGCTGCGCCGCCAACACGACGTCATACAGAGCGCGTTGCTCCGGGGAAAAACGACCGCTGACCGGAAAGGTGCGGGTAATGTCAGCCGCATAACCCTCGTATTCGCAGCCGGCGTCAATCAACACCAAATCACCGCCGCGCATGCGCGCGTTGTTTTCTGTGTAATGCAGTACGCAGGCATTAACGCCTGAACCCACAATGGAGTTGTAGGCAGGAAAACGTGCGCCATGCTCTGCAAAAGTATGCTGAATAGACGCTTCAAGGTGGTATTCGTATCGTCCCGCACGACACTCGCGCATGGCACGAATGTGCGCTTCAGCGCTGATCTCACCTGCTTTGCGCATCACGCGCAGTTCGGCAGCGGACTTGATCAAGCGCTGCTCATGCAGCAGAAAGCAATTGTCAGTGAAGTCGGCAGGGGGCGCCGCCCCGCTCCGCGCGAGGCGTCGGATCTGATTTACCCAACCCATCACCCGCTGATCAAAATGATCATCGTGGCCCATCGAGTAGTAGATCCGATTCGTTCCCTCAATGAGACCAGGAAGAATTTCATCGAGATCATCAATAGGAAAAGCATCATCGAGCCCCAGATACGCTATCGCGCCCTCCGGTCCCAGTCGATAACCATTCCAAAGCTCCATGTCGGGGTCGCGCTCTCGACAAAACAAGATCACCTGACCCTGCCGGCGACCCGGTAGGAGGACCAACACTGCCTCAGGCTCCTCGAATCCTGTTAAGTAAAAGAGATCGCTATTCTGCCGAAACGGATATTCGGTATCTCGGCTCCGAGTGACCTCCCGCGCACCAGGGATGATCGCAATACTGTTCTTGTCCATCATAGACATCAGTTTTTTACGGCGACGCGTAAACTCAGCTTTGGTGATCTTCAAGATCAGTCTCCTGTAGCGCTTGTGCTTCCATCACGGTGTTGATGGCGGCAAACCGTAAGTATTCGATGATGTCATCCAGTTGTCGCTCTGACGTTTCAGAATCAGACTCCTCAGTATCGACTTGCGCGATAGCAGCGATATCTTTCAGCGCCTCAGCCGTTAAGCCCGCAACAGGCTGACCCGCTGCTTCGCGAATCGTGATCCCTTGTGTGAAGCCCGATAAAAACCCCGTACTCCACTCAGAAACGGATAATAAGCGTTCTTCTAAGGCATCATCGTCTGGCGGCAACATCGGTTGAAAGGTGTAATCTGCATCCTCAATAGCCGACAAGGTCGCAAGACTCAAGCGGGAGATAAAGTCGACCAAATCCCCTGTTAACTCGACCGCCAATGCTTTTTCCAATGCCGCCACGGTCGACGAAAAATGTTGCTCCGTGCGCGGGCTAAATCCCGCCGCCAGCAAACCCACCATACCGCCATGAAGCGCAGACGGATTAATAGTCAGGCCCGCATTGAAAAGGCTGTCTGCCGCCTCTTCCCAATGAGGCATATCTTCGAATGCGCCCAGTGCGTCGAATAACAAAATAATGCCATCCCTAATTGTCGGTAATTGAAACCTTATTCATCGATGATGACGCAACGCTACTTCCTAAAATAGCCCGTCGTCATCTCAGTTGTGTTGCCGTGCATTGACCCGGTGAAACAACGCGCATTATAGTGCTTGCTTCTAACTGACATAGTGTACATGCCGTGGCTGAAAACCTCATACAGGCGCTGGAAACAAAAGTGACTGACCTCATTGAGCTGAGCCGCGAGTTAAACCGAGAAAATCGTGCCTTGAAGCTGCGCACTGCAGAGCTGCAAAAAGAGCGCCGCGAGTTATTGGAACGGCAACGTCAAGCTAGCGAGCACGTTGAGACGTCTTTGGCCAGATTGCGGTCTTTGGATGGTACTGCATGAGCCGCTCTAACACCGTCAGCGTCGATATCCTCGACAAGGAGTATCAAGTCGCTTGCCCCGCTGACGAGGAGTCAGCGCTCACCACCGCCGCTCGTTACCTCGATCAGCACATGCGAGATATCCGCTCCACGGGAAAAGTCATT
>CAJJBO010000033.1 GCA_905182485.1 uncultured Luminiphilus sp. | reverse complement strand
AATGCCGGTAGTGCCACGATATACACCTCGGGGTGCCCGAAGAACCAGAACAGAGTGCTGGAACAGGAGCGGATTGCCACCGACGTGATCGGCCTCGTTGCCCATCGTCATGATGGCGGGCATGAAGAAAGCTGGTGCCCAGCAGCACATCGAGCGACATCATGATGGCACTCACGAAGAGGGCCGGAAACGCAAAGAGGGCGAGGACTGTGGCGACAAAAATGCCCCAGACGGTCAGCGGCATTCGCATCAGCGTCATGCCACGTGTCCGCGCCTGCAAAATCAGTGACGACGTAGTTGAGACCGCCCATGGTGAAATCCAATAATGAAGACCGCCAGCGACGCGAGCATCAGCAAGATACCCGCCTCAGAGCCGGGGGTGCCGGGCAGAATGGCCTGAGGTGGATAGAGCGTCCATCCCGCGCCAGTAGACCCCCCTCCCACAAAGAAACTCGCTGCCAGTAACACCACTGCCGTGAAGTACACCCAAAAGCTGATCATATTCAGCCATGGGAAAACCATATCGCGCGCACCCACCATTAACGGTATGAGGTAGTTGCCAAAGCCGCCAAGCAACAGCGCCGTCAGCAGATAGACCACCATGATCATGCCGTGCATGGTGACGAATTGCAGGTAGCTACTGTGGATCTATGCAGTCAAAGGCATCTAGGAATGGCCAAGCCAAGCTGCAGGCGCATGACCCAAGACAGCACCAGCGCCACCATGCCAATGGCAATGGCGGTCGCCGCATACTGAATCGCAATCGTCTTAGCGTCCTGCGAAAAAACGTATTTTCCTAACCATGTTTTAGCATGGTAAAGCTCCATCTCGCCGACTTCGGCGGGCCGAACAAAACTCGTTTCATCGTGTGCAATATGTTCCATCGTATTCTCTCGGCTATCGCTGTTGAGCCAGTTTGACTGGCGCTTCAGAGGTTCTCACCCAAGGTAGTGATGTAGGCCACCATGTCCTCGATCGCCTGATCGTCAGTCATCGTGTTGGAAACCAATCCCATCTGCAGCCCATAGAGGTCATCAGCATGACGTACCCCGCACTCCAGCTGGCGGAAGTTCTTGATCTGCTCGGCGAGGTACCATCCCTCCAAGCCCGCTAGCGCAGGGGCGTTGACGGTCCAGACACCCTCGCCGGACGCACCATGACACTCGCCACACGTCGACCCATAGAGCGCTGCTGATTTGCTGGGGTCGCCTGATGCACTCGGCTCAAAGCGCGCAACCGCCTGGCTGAGTCCATAACTCGTGTCCGCATTAAAGTCGTGCTGCCCTGACAGCGTGCCGATGTAACTCACCACGTTGTTAATGGCGGACGCATCGGCAAGCATCATGGCCATCGGTGCCATCGTGCGGCCCCAGGTATCTGACTCATCCGCGCCACGAACGCCGCGCTTAAAATGCCGTAACTGGCGCCGCATGTATTCAGCATCCATTCCGGCCAAGCCCGGCGCGTGCATCGCCTTATTACCCTCGCCGTTCACGCCATGGCAGGAACTGCACACCGCGTAAGAGGATTCACCCGCCATCAAGTTCGTGTTGAGGTCAACCTGAGTCTCTGCAAAGGTGGGCTGATCGGCAAGCCAGGCGGCGTAGCTCTCCTCGCTATCGACGATCACGCGACCACGCATTGCGTAGTGCCCTACCCCGCACAATTCTTCACAGAGCAGGTCGTAACTCCCTACCTCGTTGGGTTCTGCCCAAATGTAAGACACCTGTCCTGGCACAAAATCCATCTTGACGCGGAACTGTGGGACAGTGAAGTTATGCAGCACATCATTAGAGCGGAGCAAGAATGTGACCGCTTCGTCTACTTTCAGGTGTAAGACCGGATCGTAAATAACAATATCGTCCTGCCCTAAGGGATCCGACGGGTCGATGCCTAGGGGGTTATCACTAGTGGTATGACTGACCGCGACGGCGCCGAGTTGGCCATCCTCCCCCGGCAAGCGATAAGACCAGTTCCACTGACGCGCCAACACCTCGATTTCGGCAGCGTCATCAGGCGGCGTCACCACGTCCGCCCAGACCAGCAAGCCCGGCGCTAACATTGCCGAAATGGCAACCGTCGTACCGATGGTTAACCAGGTCTCCATCTTGATACTTTCGGGTTCGTACTCGGCGCGTCTATCTGGCTTATGGCGAAACTTTATTAAGCAATAGGCGATGAACACATTGACCAGCACGAAGCCAAGGCCGGTTACAACAAAAGTGAGTGTGATGGTGTCGTCCATTGAAGACCAATTGGACGCTATCGGTGTGAAGTACCAAGGGCTGAGGAAATGAAACGCAACGGTCCCCAACACCAAAACGAGCAATATAATTGCAATTAACATAGCTTATCTCTCGCACCCAGTGCAAAAATTGGGCACCAACGCCCCCCCAGTACACGACCATCAAGAGAATGAATCTTTACCGCTGATTACACTGCCCTTAGATGAATCGATACTCCCTTATTGGTGGCTGTACGTAGCAGCCGCTTTATTATTTTTTATTATTGTTGTCTGTTTGGTCGGCCCTGAAAAATCAAGGCCCAATTTCTAAACTTTTCCCAGTTCCTCAGTAGCGCCATTAACGCCCCGGTATGCGTCACCTCGATGCCGGCGCGCTCCAGCTCTGGATGGCTTTTCACGATTTTCTTAAGGCTTTTTTCATCTGCAGGATCGGTCTCAACAAACAACACATGGCGGCCTTTTGCCAATGCTTTTTCAAATCGAGCAAAATGCACGTTGGGGGCATGCATACCGATGAAACCAGCCTCCCAAGTCGTAAAACCGAAACCAATAATGGCCAAGAAGATGAAAGGCACCCAACTGACTTCCGCCGCGATACCCGAAAAGTGCGCCACCGACAAAATTAGTGCGGCGATCACCACGCCCAGCGCGGCGCCAATTTCACCGAGATGGGCCGCATGCCGGTGCTGCGGGGAGTCAGGCCACACGATTGACGTCGTGACCTTCGAGCCCCACGTCATCGTTACTGAGCAAATAGATTTGCGGCCGAGCAATACCACTCGACTCTAGCTCGTGTTCGATCTGTTCCAAATCGTCCAGATCGTCGCTGATGTAGTAGAAGCGTCTCATGGACCCTCCTTAATTATTATTTATTATCGTGTTGCTAGCGCCGCCCTTAGGGTCAGTCGTCAGCCTCGTTACCGCCCAACAGCCTCTGCGTGCCGTTGCTTCTCATTCCGCGTCCCCCGACGCACTTAATGAATGAGTTAATGAAATAACTAGGAAGACTATAACGCAGTCTTGCGAGGAGTGAAACCCATCGATTGAGATAGGTTATTGAGGACATCACGGAACAGGTTTTAGCCTTTAAAAATAGGGCTAATCGTCAATCGACAACCCTTTTTTTTCAAGAAACTGACTGAGGGGGTCTAATTGGTAGTCGCCAAAAGGCGCGATTACGCGGTAGCCCATGGACTGATACAAGGCGGTGGCCTCGGGCTGATAAATACCCATTTCGAGCCGCGCACAATTAATCCCTTCGGCGACAATACCCTCTTCAATCGCGACCATTAAGGTTCGTGCTATTGAGTGCCCTCGGTAGCCTTCATCAACAAATAGACGTTTAATTTCTGCATAGCCCGGCGCTTGATAAAACCGCGCTGCAACACAACCGATACAAGTATTGGCGGTTGCACTCCGCGTGCCTTGATCTGTGAAAGCGCCCAAAAATAGCGCATGCCGACCACGTAGACTCGCGCTACTGACCAAGTGATTACTTTCCGCTGGGTATAGCGCCGCCATATAACGATCTGACTGCACCAACAGGTGATCGGCCTCGTCGCCTGCAATCGGTTTTACGCTTACCTGCATACTTGGTTTCCTAGACGCGTTATGCCAGCGATACGCATCCATGCGCTCGTTCTCTTCATAGCCAATCGCCGGCCAGTAACATTCCCGTGGCCAACATGAACATAATGCCGGCGATCACGCCATCAATCACTCGCCAGGCGTGGCGCTTGCGCATCAACGGCAACATCAAACGCGCGGCAAAGGCCAGTGCAGAGAAAAAAGCGAGGCTAGCGAGGACCGCACCTGCACCGAAGGCCAGTTTTGCAAGACCCGAGTATTGCAACGATAAGGTGCCGATCAATACGACGGTGTCGAGATAAACGTGGGGGTTACCGAAAGTGAGTAACGCCGCCGCGCCTAAAGTGCTGCGCAAACTACCGCGCTCATCGCTTGCGAGTTGTAAGGCGGCATTGCCACGCCACGCATCTCTTAATCGCTGTAACCCGTAGACGCTCAACCACACTGCAGCCAGTAAAAATAATGCCGGCTTATATTGCTCGGCAAATTCTGCGATCGCCAGCGACACACCCGCTATACCCAGCGCAATGAGCAACGCGTCGGATAGTGCACAGAAAAGCACCACGGGCAGGACATGCTGGTTCAACAAACCTTGGCGTAATACAAAGGCATTCTGCGGTCCAATTGCGAGGATCAGTGACAGGCCCAATAAAAAACCGGTCACCAGTGCACTCAGACCCTGTGCTAACTCCAGATCGGTCATAACGTTGTCAAAACCAGCGCACCATGCCGATTAACCCAGCAATCGCATAAAAAAATTGCAGCAGCAAAATACCGTTATGCCCACCGCGATATGCCCACAAGCCAATCGCCACCGCGGAAATCAGCAGCAACATAAAGCCGATAAATTCCAGCCCAATATTTGACGCCACTAGCAATGAGTAGGCGATTGCGGTGATGACACCTACCCACTCAAGGGAACTGTATGCAGCTTTCTGTTTCATGAATCTCTCAGTGCTATTGATAGGAGTCACCGCAACGATGGATTAGCCGCCGCGCCTCTCCTCCGCCGCATTCGTGCCTGAGCGGGTGTGCAAAGCGGGTCATGTTACAACGGAGTCCCATGGCTCAGGAAGATTCGTCTGAGCTATCACGACCATGGGCGCTTGACACCGCAATGCAATGGGTCTGCTTGCCAACAGATCTATCGTGACAGCCGGGCTACCGTACAGTGAATCTCTCGCGACAAAGGCGCTCACCTCAGATTTTTATCATGTGGCGATACAGACTGAGTGTCCCTGCGAAGAAAGGATTGAAGCAAGAAAATGACGCGCCTACTATATGACGCTCTCGAGCAGTAACGGCAACCGTGTTGGCAATGAATAAATTAACGAGTGTTTTCAATTCCCGCCGCTACTGGGCCGCGCTAACGCTGCTGGGTATCGCCGCACTCGCGGTGGCGCTTTACTATCAATATGGTGTTGGCGACGAACCCTGTCAGGTGTGTATTCACGCGAGGCTGTGGGTGGTTGCGTTGATACTGATAGGCGCTGTGATGTGCTGGTTACCGCTCACTCGAGGGACACGGCTGGTTGGTAATCTTCTGGTAGTTGTGTCTGGAGCGGGATTGGGGGAGCGTGCGTGGTATCTGTATCAACTCGAAAATGGCATCGGCAATGGTAGCTGCCAATTTGAGCTCGGCATGCCCGATTGGTTCGCGGTTGATCGATGGTTTCCGTCTCTTTTTGAGGTGCGTAATCTCTGCTCCTTTACGCCCGAGATGCTCTTAGGGTTGAGCATGGCTGAGTCCTTAATGCTATTTGCCTTCGGCTTGTGTTGCATCGCCATGACGGCGTTATTCATGACTCAGCAATCTCAGGACTAAAGAGCACCGTCATCTTGGCGTGCTACTGCGCGGTGGCGAGCCTGAGTTGATTTGCTAAACAGCTCTGTTGAATCGCCCTCGCCCTCGCCCACCGCATCGGATCCTCATTCCCCGCCAGACAAGAAGGGCGAGATCCGCCGCGATGACTCGCAAAAAAGAGCAGGCCGATCACACGTACCGTATCGGTGGTTGGTGCCGCGGAGCACCCTCAAGCAATTGACAGGCTCAACACTCGATCACGTTAACCGGCATTTCCAAAACGTTAATCGCCAATCCGCCCCGAGCGGTTTCCTTGTACTTGTCCTGCATATCACGACCGGTATCGCGCATGGTTTTGATCACTTGGTCGAGAGATACCAGATGAGTGCCATCGCCACGCATCGCCAAGCTGGCGGCAGATACGGCCTTTATGCAACCTAGACCGTTGCGCTCAATACACGGCACTTGTACCAAGCCTTTCACTGGGTCGCAGGTCATTCCGAGGTGATGCTCTAGCGCAATTTCTGCGGCATTTTCCACCTGCAAAGCGGGTGTGCCCCCGAGGGCATCCGCCAGTGCCCCGGCCGCCATGGAGCACGCAGAACCCACCTCCCCCTGGCAACCCACTTCGGCGCCTGAGATAGAGGCATTAATTTTATACAGAATGCCAATGGCGCCCGCGGTCAGTAAGAACCGACACACGTCCTCTTCGCTCGCACCCCGACAATGATGCAAGTAGTACTTTAATACCGCTGGGATAATGCCCGCCGCACCATTGGTCGGCGCCGTCACAATGCGGCCACCCACGGCATTTTCTTCGTTAACGGCGAGCGCATAGAGCGTGACCCAATCCATGGTCGTCAGCGACTCGTCCCCGAGCGTATCGCCATGGCTTTTGAGCTGTCGGTGGAGTTGTGCCGCTCGGCGCTTGACCTTGAGTCCACCGGGCATGATGCCCTCGGTGCGACACCCCCTTGCAATGCACGCCTCCATTACCTCCCACAGCGCAAGCAAACCAGCACGAATCTCTGCCTCGGATCGCCACGCCTGCTCATTGGCCAGCATGAGCGCACTGATCGACAGCCCGTGCTCGCGACACTGCGCGAGGAGTTCAGCTGCGGTAGAAAAGGGATAGGCCACCGGTGTCGGATCGTCGACGATCGCGTCACCGTCACTGGCGGACTCATCGACCACAAAGCCACCGCCCACCGAGTAATAGGTGCGGCTGTGAAGCACCTGCCCCGATTCATCCAATGCAGAAAAGCGCATGCCATTGCTGTGAAAGGGTAAGGATCTCAGTGCGATGCATCATCAAATCGTCGCGATAACTGAACGCGATCGGGTGCGATCCCAACAGCGTTATCTGTCCGTCCTCGCGCGCTCGGCGTATGCGATGATCGATCGTGCCGATATCGACCTCGTCGGGCGTCTCACCCTCAAGGCCCAGAATGATCGCCTTGGGCGATCCATGGCCTGCCCCGGTCGCGCCCAGAGAACCAAAGAGCTCCGCCGTTAGCCGGTGGCAATGGCTCAACAGCTGCTCATGCTCGAGTGAGAGCGCAAAAAGACGTGCCGCATGCATCGGGCCCACCGTGTGGGAGCTGGAGGGGCCAATACCCACCTTAAACAGATCGAATGTGCTAATAGACATAGCGGGGCCGAGCGATGCTTTGACAAGCGCGGAGTGTAGCGCCAAAAAAACGCTGACGTCACGCTGTATTCACCGTCCAAAAGGCCTATTTTTACCAAATCGTTGCCTCCTGATTTCATACTCAATTTTGTGCCCAATAACGCCCTGCAGTCGCCGCTCCGTGACGCTTTTTGCACTGATTGGGTCACGCGCCCAACTGGCAATCCGAAGGGCTTCCGCAACGCACCCTCCCTTACCCGCATCCCGCGGGGCCATCACAATCGTATTTTGCGCAGCGGTTTTCCCATTATTTGGGGCAAAAGCGCCCCACAAGATCGCCACAGCCGCTTGCTTCACACGCTCACTGCCTTATCATGCGCGGTCTTATAAAAACGTTCATGACAGCCTATTGTCAGAGCCGACCTCTTTCATTCACGGATTAACATTATGAACAGCCCAACCAAAATCCTCCTTGATGAATCGGAAATGCCCACGCAGTGGTACAACATCGTGGCGGACCTGCCAGAACCCCCACCGCCACCGCTGCACCCTGGCACTCAGCAACCCGCCACGGCGGAGGACTTTGAAGCGTTATTCCCTAAGGCCCTCATTGAGCAAGAGATGTCGACCGAGCGTTACATCGACATACCCGGTGACGTGTTGGACGTTTACCGCCTGTGGCGGCCCAGCCCCCTGTTTAGGGCGCATCGATTGGAGAAATTGCTCGATACACCGGCGCGTATTTACTATAAGTATGAGGGCGTAAGCCCGGCTGGGTCGCACAAGCCCAACACCGCAGTGCCGCAGGTTTGGTACAACGCGCAAGAAGGCATTCGCAAACTCACGACCGAAACAGGCGCCGGCCAGTGGGGCAGCTCCCTTGCCTTTGCCTGTCGTCAGTTTGGGCTCGAATGTGAAGTGTGGCAGGTCGCCGCCTCTTATCGGGCCAAACCGCACCGACGCACCATGATGGAAGTCTGGGGCGGCAAAGTGCATCCCAGTCCCTTCTACGGTGACCGAGTATGGCCGAAAGCTATTAGCCGAGGATCCCGATCATCCTGGCTCATTGGGTATTGCCATTTCTGAAGCTGTGAGTGAAGCAGTGCAAGATCCAACTATTCGCTATGCGCTGGGTAGTGTTCTCAACCATGTGTTATTGCACCAAACCATTATTGGCGAAGAAGCACTGTTGCAGTTGGCCAAAGTGGGGGAAACACCAGATGTATTAGTGGGTTGTACCGGTGGGGTTCTAATTTTGGCGGCCTCGCCTTTCCCTTTTTGCGCGAAAAGCTGGCCGGCAACATGAACCCCACTATTCGGTGTGTCGAGCCCGCAGCGTGCCCGACTCTCACAAAAGGCGAATATCGTTATGACTTCGGCGATACCGCAGGGCTCACGCCACTCATGAAAATGCATACGCTGGGTCATGGATTTATTCCAGAGCCCATTCATGCAGGCGGCCTCCGCTACCACGGGATGGCGCCCTTGGTCTCGCACATCTACGAGCTGGGTCTGGTCGAAGCGATTTCGATCCCGCAAACAGAGTGTTTCGACAGTGCCCTCAAGTTCGCTCGCACAGAGGGCATCATTCCCGCACCCGAGCCCACCCATGCATTGGCTGCGGCAATCCGCGAAGCCATGGCATGCAAAGAGTCTGGCGAGGAACGCGTTATCCTCACGGCTTTATGCGGGCACGGACACTTAGATTTGGCCTCCTACGATAAATACCTCGCAGGAGAAATGGTTGATTTAGAGCTTTCGGATGCGGCGATTGCCGAGGCGATGCTAGAAGTTCCAGACATTGATATGTAGACGGTCTTTCGCTACCCACGCTAGCGAGTGACCGATCACTGGCAAACGAATCAGCGCATCGAGAGAGGTGTTTGACTCTGCGCCTTCACTGTTTTTCGCAGGCTCAGCGGACGTTTTTGTGCCCTACCTGACCAGCGCTCCCCTATTTTTGGAGCTTCTTCTGAAAGGCATGACCTGCATCAGGGCCCAGAATAGAATGCCCGCCATCCACGGGAAAATCTGCGCCTGTGACGAAGGATGCTGCAGGGGACAGCAAGAAACAGACCACTTCGGCAACTTCTTCTGCGTCTGCAATCCTGCCCAGCGGGTGCAAAACAGCGCCCACACTGTCGGCATGAGCTCGGTCGCCTGACGTCGCCAACTCTATCGGTCTGGACCATGTCCAAGCTGGGGATACCGAATTGACTCTAATGTTGACATCGGCCAGTTGGAGCGCCTGTAAGCGAGTGAGATGCAGGATTGCGGCTTTTGCTGTGGGATAAAGCGCTCTGTCTCGCTGAGCGATCTTGGCCGCAATACTGGCCACATTGACCACTGCCGACGGACTGTTCTGAGTCAACATTGGCAGTGCCTCAGCCAGCAGCCTTGCGCCGCCGAAAACGCAAACATCAAAAGCTTCGTGCCAGTCTGCTCTAGTGGAAGTGATTCCGTGATCCAAATAGCTCACGGCGTTGTTTACAATTCCGGTCAATCCGCCATAAGTCTCGCGTGCAAAGTCCACTATGCCTTTGAGGTCTTGATCACTGCGGACGTCACAACGATAAGCGGCCACCGACCCGTTAATTTCATCTGCGATTTTGGCGGCGGCGCACTCATCGGTATCGCCAATGATGACATTATTACCTGCCGAGGCAATTTGACGCACGATCGCAGCACCCAGGATGCTGGCGCCTCCACTAACGATATAGGTAGCCGATTTTGTGGCTAAATCAGAATCATGATCAACCAAGCGCTAGCTCCCGAGATGGCACGATTGTTACTAGGTTCTCTATCGCGGATAGACTCGCGATATGCCTCTCTCGTGGATACGCACTGCATGCATCCTCCACTACGGTCACTTTTAGACCCAGATCAGCTGCATGCCTTGCAGTGTGTTCCACTACAGAGTGAGTGGCCACACCGAGCAGCACTAAATGATCACAACCCAAATCTGAGAGCATTTCTTCCAGTCCTGTTGCAAAAAACGCGTTCACACGATTATGCGACACAACAATATCAGTTTCGCAATCTGGCCCTAAAGCCTCGAAAAACTCCGCACCCCAGCTGCCATCTCGCATCACTTCGTTCTGCTTCACGAACCGATACAACTCGCAATTCTCTATAAGATCTGCGCCGTCAGGCTGGAAAGCCATGCGCACAAAAATTCGTTGGACACCCACTTCCGCAGCCGCCTGCAAAGCCTTCGAGGCAGCTGAAATAAATGCTGTCCTATCGCCTTCCGCCCCGCCGAATCCGGCATGAATCTGGCCAGCAGGATGAATGACCTCGTTTTGAAGATGCAAAGGGAGCATGACGGTAGCGTCCTTTACCGTCATGATTATATAAACACCTCGATCGGCTCAAAAGCCTCACCAGAATCAATGAGATCAACCCGCTTCTCTCCTATTTTCAGGTGCCCATCACTCACCACAAGGGTATGGGTGTAAAGGCCAGCAAAAGTTCGCAGTCCAAAGCTCCTCCACTCTGCCATTTGAAAGGCAGAGCCAACCACTAAGCGGTTAGTCTCATCGCAAATTTTCTCAATAACGATGGCACTTACCATGTGCGACGTTCTAGACCGAGGCTTCTGTGACCAGGCCCTATTATGGTTCAGGCGGTTAATTCTCACCTGTCTCATCATCGAGTCCTCGTATGCGAGGGATAAATGATTTATCGGATCAGGCTGGTCTTCGATCAGCGGGATCCAATACATTCCCTGCTCGGCAAACAGATTGTCCCACTCAGTAAATTTTCGCTGATCCAGTAAGCGAGCCTCTCGATAAAGAAAGTGGCAAACCATTTCATATGAGATGTCAGACGCTGAGTTGATCGGCTGAGGATTAACGGAGGTCATGAGGCCTCTGGTGAGACTGACTGGCCTGAGCCCTCGCTCATGTATTCGTGCCAGGCCCGAAACTGATTGCGAATGGGCAGTTCACTGGTGCCCACTCCAATAAGCCCACCCTCTGAGCCAGAGTAGGGCTGATCTTGTCCGGCATTACGATGTTGACTGACCCAATCTCCACCTTGAGTGCTGAGTCCTTTTTGGCACTCAGCATAAACATGAACATCGTCGGTCATAACAATAGACGAAGGCGAATTCACCACATTCGAATAGGTAAACGTTCTTTGAAGCAGTTCGTCAGGCGCCCCATCCAATCTGAAGGTAAATATCTCCACGAGTGTTCTGTCTACGGAGAGCGGACGAATCACCCTCCATTGCTGAAATGAGGTGTGGGGGGAGCAAGATGGATAAATGATGGTGTTATGGCGATTCACAGCGAGGATTTCCTCTGCCCGGTCCCCCCCTACTTTGGCGGCCAAGCTCGCAAAGTATTGCTGTGATAGCGGATCATCTGGCGCATTGAAAATGGCCGTCATATAACTGTGGCCATAGTCGAACGCGTGCAGGTCAAGATCTGACCAAAACTTTGGCGGTGCCCCGTTACCATCAATGATATGAAGCTCAAATGGTAACTCTCCATCCAAGACCTCCTCCGAATACTGCCTAGCAGCTCTATAGGAAGACTCATGAGTAGCGATCGGGTGCCCAGTATCGTTTAAATTCTCGAAAAATATCTTCCAGTTTGAACGCTGTACGACTCTAAAAACGCCGCCCGCTACAGAAACCGTACCCTCTGGTGCTCTGTCACAAAAATTGTCTAATGAACTTTTTACCCCTGCTAAAAAATCCTCGAACTCAGCACCATCCTCGGCCAACGAGGCAAACACAAAACCTCGATAGGCGGCGACTCGAGCGACTTTTCGCAGAGAGAACCTCGGGTCAGTCAAATCAAATGAGGTGTCTTGATACCCGTCAAGATAGGGCACACCTCGCAATTTGCCATCCAAATTAAAGGTAGAAAAGGGGCACCTGAATAGACCATTGGTATGCCCGCAGCCTTCCTCTGCTATTCGAGCGCCCTTGTGAGGGCACCTGTTATAAAAGATATTGATTTCGTCTCGCTTCCCCCGAGTCATGACAACAGACTGCAGGCCGATACGAGTTGTCCAGTAATCGCCGGGGTTAGGGATCTGAGAATCATGCCCAACGTAAATCCATGCCGACCCAAAGATCCGGTCCATCTCTAAGCCGAAAACTTCCTCGCTCACGTAGACGTCGCGATGAACCTCATCCTTCTTGATTAATCGGTCGATATCCATAGATGCAACCCACGTTAATGTCTTGATTGCTTCTTGATAAACCCCCCAGCTGCGAGAGTGCAGCTGAGGGTCAGGTACCTAGAAGATGCTTCAGAAACTATAGCCCAACATCACGAAGTACTGCCGGCCCCGATCAAAAGCCTGAATGGTACTGCCAAAGGTTGATTGGTAATCCGCAAATAGGCTGAATTCCTCGTCGCCCACGTTATCGACTCCTACCGTAGCGCTAAGCCCAGATGATGCGGACTGCCATTTAGCGCTGATATTAACCACCGAATAGTCAGGCTGAACTAATGGGTCGGCCCATGCAGGTGAGAACGGGAGACCACCCCCATTGGTGTAAATCTCGCTCCGCCATGACCAATCTAATCTTGGCGTTAGCTGGCCAAATTCGGTATCGAAGGTCTTTGTAATGGAAAGGTTAGTGTTCCATTCAGATACAAATACGAAAGGATCAGACACAGAGAGACCCGTGAAGAGGTCAGGATCTAGAGAGTCGTAGCCGGCGTCCGTATAGCCGATGGCCAGATCAACCAAAATCCCATTCGCAGCCAAATAATTAACCTCTAGCTCAAAGCCCTCAATGGTGGCGTCACCAGCATTGGTAGTGTAAGGCCCAACTCTGCTGGGTTCACTGATGAGAATCTGCAAGTCACTGTAGTCCGCCGAATAAACTGAAAAATTCACCCGAAGAGAATTATCAAGCAGCTCAGCCTTTATGCCTGCCTCCAGAGAATCAACATACTCGGGACCAAATGATGGCAAGCTGGCCTCAGGGGGGAAGATCCGTTGAGTGAAGCCACCCACTTTAAAACCCTCGCTATAGGTGGCGTAGAGCATTAGATCGTTAGTGGGCGAATAACTGATGCTGGCCATCGGTGTGTTTTCCGAAATCGAGTTATTAACCGTCTCGTAAGGGACTACCCGATCACCCAGGGCGCAAACTTTTGTTGAACCATCCGAGTAGTTAAAACAAGGGAATGGCAAACCTCCCAGCGGCATTTCCTCAATATACTGATCAGGCAAGTAATCCCTGTCTTCCTTGGTGTGGCGTATACCCACTGTTGCTGAAAGTTTTTCTGTGAAATCAAAGGTCGCCTGAGCAAAAAACGCTTCGCTCGAATAATCGAAATACCCACCACTTTGTATTGATACAGTGGTGAAATCTACCGGATTAATATTTTCGCCATCTTCCTCGAAAGCGTAGACACCAGCCACCCAACTCAATCGGTCCTCAATCGCACTGCCAGACAACTGCAGCTCTAATGAAAATTGATCTTGCTCGAAAGTATCGAAGTAGTGAGTCAATGGATTGACCAATGGCCCGCCGGGGAATGCCGGCTGCCCATCGTTCTGCGGGTAACCGTCTCGGTCACTGGCAAATTCACCACTCAAGCTTCTGTGGCTTGCAATTAACTTTGCGGTGAATGCCTCGAGATCCCAGGTCAGTGTCAGCGACACTGCTTCGTTTTCCATTTCGGAGTAATTTGGGCCAGTACCTAAGTTGGTATTTTCCCCCGTGACGGCATTAGCCGTTGTATAGCACGCCGAGGGCGCATCTGGCAGTGTACATACGATCGGGTTCGGCCCACCAAAATCCGGGCTGAATCCTGCAAACAAATTATGAATGAACGGGAAGTTACCACCCGGGATTGCATCCGCACTCTCCGGAAACCCATCAACCCTCGTAACAAGCAGAGCCGGACCGTTTGATTTGTCGTCGTAGTAATCGAATGACAGATCAGCGGTAAAGGTCTCGGACGGTACCCACCTGAACGCCAATCGGCCCATCAGTGTGTCTTGATTGCCGAGATCCTTGTCATCGAAGGGTCTGGTGACATACCCATCCTGCTCTAAGCTGCCAAAGCTGCCCCTCGCAAACAAAGTGTCAGACAGAGGCACGTTGAGCACACCTCTGACGTTACGCCGCTCATCTGTGCCTAATTTGACGTCGAACTTGCCACCAAACTCCTCATTCGGCTTAGTAGTGGTGATACTGATCGCTCCGCCAACCGTATTTTTGCCAAACAAAGTGCCCTGTGGTCCACGCAAGATTTCGACCTGCTGAATATCGATCATATCCAACACGGCACCTGCTGATCGACCCAGATAAACCTCGTCGACATAGATACCGACACCCGGGTCTATCGTTGGAATGAAATCCTTTTGCCCTATACCTCGAATATAGACCGCCGCGTTATTGCCCGCACCGCTATAGGATGGACTATTCTGAAACACCAGGTTGGGCGTCACATTTTGCAATTTTGTGATTCGCGACAAGCCCATATCTTCTAACCGATCTCCAGAGAGAGCCGTTACCGAGATAGGCGTATCTTGTAGTGATTCAGCCGTCTTACGCGCCGTGACAACCACCTCTTCCAGAGCGGCACTGGCAACTGATGGGAGGATTGAGAGTGACAGGGAAGCTAGTAATGAAACGGACCATTTTCTGAGCGAGGCCGTAGACTGAAAACCTTGCTTGTTCACATCAGTTTGCGAGTATGCTGAGGGAGGGCTCTTCTTGACTGAAAGCATTATTCTTCTCCATTGTATTAAAAAATCAGCGCCCAGCTGCATCGACGGGCGGCAAAGCTTTATACCTAAAATGTTACCCTAGCCTATTCCGGTAGCGTTGCGCAAGCCGCTCTGACATCCACAGTAGTCCACAGACAAGCCTCTAAAAACTGCTGCCAGCCTTACTGAGGGTGCTACTGGAGAGATCTTGGAAGAGAAATTGACCGCACTGCGAGCGCTGCAAAGATAAGGGGAACCGCAAATGCAGCATAGATATAACCCACTCCCATCTGCGCTTCGAGCATCAAGCCCCCGGCAAACGGCGCGGCAATGGCCCCCAGCCGCCCCACTCCAATTGCAAGCCCAACCCCCGTAACCCTTGAGGAAGAATCATATAGCGCCGGGGCTATTGTATAGAGACCTATCATCGCGCCGATCAAGAAAAACCCCATCACTCCAGATAAAACCATTAACCAAGCGAGATTCGCATTACTCCAACCATAAATTAGGATAAATATGACGCTCAATATGAAGAACCATGCGGACAACTTGTTGGTCGCGAACTGACTGCCCAAGCCCCCCATTACCAAGGCACCCAACAACCCTCCCGCCTGCAGAATGGCGCCTGCCGAAATGCCTTGTGACATTGACAGACCCGCATCGACAAGGAGCTTAGGGGTCCAACTCACAACGAAATAAAAGGAGAACATCAAGCTCAGGTAGCACAGCCATAACAAGCGCGTATTGCGCTTGACTTCTGCGGGGGAAAAGCAGCTCCTCCAGCCTGAGGTGCCGCCCTCAGTCTGCCCTAATTCGAAGGTTGAAGGCACTGACAGTTCAAGTCTTTGAAAAATTTTTTTCCTCGCCTCAGCCGCTTTAGGTTCAGCAGACTGCGACAAAAAATCCAGCGACTCGGGAAGCCTGAAAATGACCACGGGTAATAATATGGCTGAGATCGCACCCCCAAATAAGAACAACGATTGCCAACCCATCGACTGAATGAGCCCTGCGGCGATGACCCCACCCAATAAGGCACCGAGCGGATAGCCCGATTGGAGCACACCCATACAAATGCCCCGTCGGTTGTCACTTGCGTATTCCGATACCAGCGTTGTCAGTGTGGCCAGCATTCCGCCAATTCCGAGCCCCGTAAAAAATCTCAATATCAGAAGCTGCTGCTGAGTCTGAGAATATGCCGAAGCAAGCATCCCTATCGTCACGATGATCAGGCATATGTGAACCAGACGCTTCCTACCCATTTTATCGGCCAACGATCCAAGCACGACTGAGCCGACCGCCATACCGACCAATCCCGCGCTAAGGAGTAGCCCCAGTCGGGTCGGATCCAACTGCCAGTCGGCCGCGACTGAGGCCGCGGCAAAAGACATCACCAACACATCGTAACCATCCAGCATGTTAATCAACGTGCACAGTGCGACGACTTCCCACTGGAAAAAGGACATCTTTCTAGCATTTATCTCCTTGCGGATAGAGACGCCATTGTGACTGACTCGAGCTTCCACCATGCAATTGCTATCCTCTGGTTCTCTCGTGAAAATCAAAAACAATGACGCCCTGCAACTGGCATCATCATAACGGTAGCGGCAGATTTGTCACCGATTGACTCGCCACCAGTGATCAACCCTGAAAAAGATCTTTCAGAGTATGCTAACGATATACCTGCCCACAGTTTGAGATTTTTGCCGGAAGCATTCATTGTTGATGGTTCAGGAACGGATAAAACCTTATCGGGTCGACAAAAAAATGAATATCAGGATGGTGCCAATAGATGAATACGAGTGAATTATGGATAGGCGGAAAAGAACAAAAGCCGTCTACTGGAGAATATTTTGACGATCTGAACCCCTCTAACTTGGCGCTGATCGCTCGCGTCGCAAAGGGAAGCGCAGACGACGTTGATGCGGCGGTAAACAATGCGAAGGACACCTTTGAACACTTCAAAGACGCTGAAGTCCGGCAGAGGGAAAAAATTCTTTGTGACGCGGCTTCCTTGGTGGAAAGAGACCGTGAAATTTACATGGATTTGCTGGTTAATGAAGTAGGGTCGCCGCAAATGAAGGCGGCCTTTGAGGTCGATTATTGTATTAATGCTTTCCGAGCGGCAGCCGGTGTGCCTCGCAGATTGGTGGGTCAGACGATGCCGCTGGATAGACCAGGTGCCTTTGGCATGTCTATTCGCGAGCCCGTTGGGGTTATCGGATGCATTACCCCTTTTAATGTGCCTCTCCTGAAGAACGTCAAACAGATAGCCATGGTGATTGCCACAGGAAACACCTCTGTGTTGATGCCTTCGGAATTCGCTCCACAAGTGACTGTCCAATTTGCCAAAACGCTCCACGAGGCAGGTCTGCCCGGCGGGGTGTTGAATTACGTCACGGGTGACCCTGCGGAGATCGGAGATTGCCTCACATCGCATCGGGATATCGCCGCCATCAACTTTTGTGGCTCACCGAGAGTGGGGCAGCATGTCGCCAACATTGCGGCAAAGAACTTAAAGCCCATCACCCTCGAATTAGGCGGGAAAAACCCTCTGATTATTCTCAATGACGCCGATCTCGATAAGGCGCTCGAAGCGGCGATGTTGGGAATATTTTTCTTTCAGGGTCAGGCCTGCATGGCTTCAAGCAAGATTATTGTTGAGTCGGAAATCGCGCAGCGATTTATTCCAGCCTTTGTTGAGATCGCAAAAAGTATCAAGATCGGCGACCTTTCCGATCCGGAAACTGCGATTGGACCTATCATCAGTTCAAGACAGGGTGACAGAATCAGATCGCACGTCGCCGATGCCATCGAAAAGGGGGCAACATTGCTTCATGGTGGTGATTGGCAAGGCAATTGTTGCCCTCCGACTATCCTGTCGAATGTCACCAGTGCCATGACGGTATACAGCGAGGAAACATTTGGTCCTGTCACATCAATTTACACCGTCGATGATCTCGAAAGCGGCATGCAATTAGCAAACGATACAAGCTATGGTTTGAGCTGTGCGATCTTCACAACCAATATATCAAGCGCCATGCGAGCCGCGAAAAAATCTGGCGCGGGCATGGTGCACATCAACGCCATGTCGATTCAGGATGAGCCTCATATTCCTTTCGGCGGCAACGGCTTAAGTGGCTTTGGGAGAGAAGGCACTGATGCTGATCTAGACATCATGACGAAGTGGAAATGGATCACCATGCAGATTGATTGAGCATGCTCCCGACAGCACTGCTGGATCGACTGTCGGGAACTTTATTAACCCCTGTGCCAGTAACACAACAGGGAATCTGGAAGACTTAAAAAACTCGATACGGGAATAAGAAATGCGAAGGCCTGGCGTCATCATCAATAGCACTGAATTCAGCACCCCAAGGGCCAAATATGGCAAGAGTAGCGCTTAAAAAAACCACCGCTCTTTATTGATCTCCAAATTGAGGGCATTTTCGCTGGTTGACCAAAAGAGAACGAAATGTACCCCATTATTTTTAAGTCGTATTGAATTTCTCTGAATGCTTCAAAGCCAAACTGGACGCAACCAGAGGCCTTTGGAAATCAGCTGAAGTTAGCGCTTTGCAATGACTCACCAACCTCGGGTTTGCGAGATAACCCAAAAAAATGGGTTGTCAGGTTCAAGCAGCCCTGTTATTTCCGCTCTAAGCTAAAAATAATGCGCCGTCTCATAGAGCAAAAAGGGGTCGCTTACGAGATTTCCATCAAGAATGACTGCACCAATGCGCGACCGATTGGTGGGTTTATGCCTCCACAATGTAAAATCAAATCTAACCAAGGGCGCACTGGCAGATAAAGACTATGTCAAATAACGATCTCTCAAATAACGTTGCCGTGGTAACAGGGGGCGCAGATGCTATCTCTCATATCATGGCACGATACGTTTCGGCTGTTCGTAAGGAGCAACTAAAATTCAGGCCGCAACGACCCACATCACGCCATGATCCTGCGCTACAGCCACCAAAATTTCTGTCAAATTGCCACGCGCCGAAGTTCAGTGCTAATTGACGCCAACGTCAATAGGTTGGAGATCCGCGGATTAGTGGGTTTATACTTCCCAACCTCGTAAATTTTGGAGCTGTAATTTGGCGCTATCGTGACGCGGCAAATGCCGCGTCTTTGGGTGGCACTTTCTCGTGACCCACGACCAGCATGAATTTCTCGAGTCTATGAGTTCACGTACTAAGGGTCGAAGGAAAGGGGCAGATTGGTTTATAGTCGATGTTCGCCCTTTTGGGACGAGGGGACTTAGGGCTGTCATCAAAAAACACCCAATGGAGGCCTAGCATAGTGGCGTCTGGAGCGGGCGGCTTTTTGCACTGAGAACGGGGCTATGGAAGAAAGCTGGCGCCCGGCAACAAATAGGTTCGGAGAATCGTGATGGATCGAGAAGAGATTAACGCGCTTGGAGACGAACTTTATGAAGCGCTGCGTGGTAACTGTGCGCTGCTTCCACTGACGGATCGTGTGCCGGGTATACAGGTAAACGTCCTACGGAGTGTGACTTTTGTTGGAGAGTAGAAGACAACGGTGAGATTAGTGATCGTGTACTTAAAAGTTTACCTAGCTTCAGTAGTCCACATTATAATAAGATTAAAGAGTTAGATGGCGACGAAGATATATATCCTACATATGTAGAAGTTAGTTTTGGTAATACCTGATCGCGCCCATGGCAGAGGGAGAGATCGCTTTTCGCCTTAAAAAAGATCTTGTAGGTCCCGGTGTCACCGAAGCGGACGTCTTGGACGCCACAGAGACCATCATCCCCTGTTTTGAAATTGTGGATTCGCGCATCGCTGATTGGAAAATTAAAATTCAGGATACCGTTGCTGATAACGCCTCCTGCGGAGTTTATGTATTGAGTGACAGTGAAGTCGATCCTAGAGATTACGACTTGCCGAGTTTGCACATGAAGATTCATAAAAAACGGTAAATTTGAATCGGAAGGATTCGGCAATGCGGTACAAGGCAATCCATTAACCGCAGTGGCTTGGTTGGCCAATACTTTGGGTGAGTATGGGATCCCGTTTAAAGCCGGTGAAGTAATCTTATCAGGTTCTTTGGCGCCTCTGATTAAGGTGGTAGCCGGCGATGAGATGTCACTGGAAATCGAAGGTATCGGTAGCTGTAGCTGTCGGTTCATTTAGTGCGATGGGACATACAAATCGTGCTAGCACTTGAGGTCATCTCACAACGATGACGAGTATTGAGGCATGAGTAGCAAGATAAAAGCAGCCATTATTGGTCCCGGTAATATTGGCACTGATTTACTGCTGAAGGCCCAGCGAAGTAAGGTGATTGACCCGGTTTGGATGGTGGGTATAGACGCCGCATCGCCAGGCTTAGTGCGCGCCGCACAGCTAGGACTAAAGACAACGGCCGAGGGTGTCGAGGGTATGCTGCCCACCATGCAAGAAGACGGCGTGCAAATCTGTTTCGATGCGACTTCGGCTTACGTCCACGCTGAGAACAGCCGGAAGGTCAATGAGCAGGGGGCGGTTATGATCGACCTCACGCCAGCGGCTATCGGGCCGTTTTGTGTCCCTCCCGTTAACCTGGTAGACGCCGTCACTCAGAGCGCGATGAATGTGAACATGGTGACTTGCGGTGGTCAGGCAACAATCCCGCTGGTGGCGGCAGTGACCCGCGTGCAAGAAGTTGTTTATGGCGAAATTGTTGCGACGGTTAGCTCAAAATCTGCGGGGCCTGGAACACGCAAAAATATTGACGAATTTACTCGCACTACCGCCAAGGGTATTGAAGTCTGCGGTGGCGCTCATACCGGGAAGGCTATTATTATTATCAATCCCGCCGAGCCCCCTCTAATTATGCGCGATACGGTGCACTGCCTGACACAAGAAGATCCTAATCGAGACGCGATAACACAATCGGTGTACGACATGATTCAAGAGGTACAGAAGTACGTGCCAGGTTACACGCTGAAGAATGGTCCAGTATTTGATGGTAAGCGCGTGTCCATATATATAGAGGTTGAGGGTCTGGGTGACTTCTTGCCCAAGTACGCAGGAAACCTCGATATTATGACCGCGGCGGGGTTGCGCACGGCAGAAATGTACGCCGAGGAAATGCTGGCCGGCAGATTCCTACCACGGGCTGAATAGGATGCCCTTTATTTAATCAGAGATAGCCGGGTAAATTCGGCTCTACATCACAAGAGAGCCGCTAATGGACTTACAAGGGAAGAAAATCACTGTCCACGACATGTGTCTGCGAGATGGCATGCATCCCAAGCGTCATCAAATCACAGTAGATGAGATGGTTACTGTCTCTAAAGCCATGGATGAGGCCGGTATACCGTTGATTGAAGTGACTCACGGTGACGGTCTTGGAGGCGCGTCCGTAAATTATGGGTTTCCCGCAGCCAAAGATGAGGAGTACCTCACCGCAGTCTGCAAAGAAATGAAAAATGCCAGGATCTCGGCGCTGCTGCTTCCCGGTATCGGCACAGTTGACCATCTGAAAATGGCGGTTGACTGCGGTATTTCAACTATCCGGATTGCAACGCATTGTTCTGAAGCCGATGTTTCCCAACAGCACCTGACCATGGCAAGGAGCATCGACAACCTGGATACCGTGGGCTTCCTGATGATGGCCCACATGATTGAGGCCGAAGAGTTGGTCGAGCAGCTAAAACTGATGGAAGACTTCGGCGCTCACTGTGTCTACATTACAGATTCTGCCGGTTACATGCTGCCCGACGATGTGACTTCGCGCATCGCCCTGGCCCGAGCCGAGCTCAAACCCGAAACAGAGCTGGGTTTTCATGGCCATCACAATATGGCGATGGGTGTTGCCAACTCTATTGCCGCCGCTGCGGCGGGTGCGAATCGTATTGATGGATCCCTTGCGGGTCTGGGCGCCGGTGCGGGTAACACGCCGCTGGAGGTGTTTGTTGCCGTGTGTGACCGTATGGGTATCGAAACAGGTATAGACACGTTTAAGGCGATGGATATTGCCGAGGATTTAATTGTCCCCATGATGGATCACCTGGTTCGCGTTGACCGCGATGCTCTCACACTCGGCTACGCCGGCGTGTACTCGTCATTTCTGCTGTTCGCCAAGCGCAGTGCCGAAAAATACAATCTGTCTAGTCGTGATATTTTGTTGGAGCTGGGCCGTCGTCGAACGGTGGGTGGCCAAGAAGATATGATTGAAGACCTCGCACTGGATATGGCAAAAGCACAAGGCACGCTCTAAACCTGAGTCAGCGATAATTTGTCTACTTCGCAACGAGCAATCCAGTGGCAACAGGGTGATCGGTGTGCGAGGTTATCGACTAACTCTACAGTGCAATCATTGCACTCTTGATTTACGCAACAACCATATTAACCCGCCTAATTCCCAAAGAATGGTAAAAAATTCTTTACGTCTTGCTTTTAGTCGCTGACGGACCTGTTGCATCTTGGCACGCAAGTCGTCGCTCTTAGCCCGAAGATCGCGCATCATTTTTCCTGAACTACTCCAATACGTTCGCGAGCAGCCGCCATGCTGTCGGGGCCTGTCTATCGCGTTTGATGAGTAAGCCTGGTCTTTTCCAACAGGTATTGGTTCCAGCTTTAACGGCAGCAAGCTACTTATCTCCCAACGTGGCCAGTTTGCCTTCCCACTAGTGTCAAATCGCGGATCGCGCTTTTGCTTGCGAATCACCGACCTTATGGCGAGCAATAATTTGCGCCTCTTGCCGGCGACTCGCGCGATCGAGTCCTTTGACCAGCCCCGTAGCTCTTAGCGCTAGAATGGCTAAGCGGGTTGGGTCAAGCAGCCAACCACTACAGCCAAATCCTTTGCGAAAATCTCTCGGGTGGTCATGATGATCGGCATGGTGATTTCCCTCGCCCAGAGGCCCCAACCAAATATAGTTATTTTTTGCCGAACTGATCAGGCCTTTTTTAAAGCCCCACAAGTGCGTCACGCTGTTGACTGTCCACGTGTTGTGGTGTGCCAGGACATAGCCCGCGCTGCTGGCAACCAGCAGGCAAAACCCGCCTAACCACCCTGCGAGGCCGAGGCCGAGCGCAATGGGCAGTGCAAAGTTGGCGAGAATGAGTAGCGGCACATAATGCTTGTCTGGCTGCATCAAACTCCTGAGAAAAGGCGTGGTTAAAAAATAGATCGGCATTTGTGACCACAAAAAATTCGCCAACTGGTGCTGAACCAAGTGACCAAATTTCCAAGCCAACATCGCTTACCAAACGACTGCTGGAGCATAGATAAAAACAACGGAGGGTTAGCAGTAAAATGTGCATGTGACCAAAAACCAGAAAAGAAAAAATGCCCCAATCGATACAACCTAACAGGACTACGGCAGTGCCATAAAGGTGATCGCATGCATCGAAGACCTGGACCTGGTTCAGATGATACTCACCCATCGATACCTGACCAGCAGAGCTACTGCACGCAGTCCACTGCCTGAATCACGGGCACCCCCCGACCTATGATCTTTTCGAGACCTATTAGGGGCACTGAATTTACCGCGCAGATACTATTTTTTTATAACAACGAAGCGGCTGGGCTGTCCGTGGGGACCAACTGAAATTGCAGTGAATGGCCCGACGGTTAGCTAATCTTTGAGTTTAGGCATTACCCTAGTGCTGTGGACGAACCCGCACAAAAGCGTGCGTCGTCATCTGCAGTACCTCAACTTTTCGCTGGGTCCACAAGCGCACACCAGTGGTCAATATCCCGCGATCGGGCTTCGAAACAGACCGTCTGGCCCCCTCGACAATTGCCTCGCCGCTGATCACGTCTCCTGCTCGAACTGGAGCCAGCCAGCGAAGCGCGTCGACTCCAGGGGACGTCAGCACCGCCGCTTTGCCAAGATACGCATCAACTGCAAGGCGCATAAAGATCGCCGTAGTGTGCCAACCGCTGGCCATAACCCCCCCCAGCTCCATCGTCACTTTTATGACTCTCATCGACGTGAAAGGCCTGTGGGTCATATTGATTGGCGAACTCAATAATCTCCGCCTGAGTCACCGCATAACGACCAAAGGGAATTCGTTGATTAACTTGAAAGTCCTCGAGGTAATTCATGGCTTCCCCTTGAAAATTTGCAGGCCTAACAGCGAGCATCGCCGCGGCAAACATTAGAGAGATCGGTCACTGGCCTCTTCTACCGTGGTTGAACGGAAGGCCTAGTCTGACGTAGCGCTTTACGCCTAAAACTCTACCATGTCGGCTGGTCAAACAGCAGGTCACAGAGTAAGCAGGGCCACTGAGAGCCGTAAGCTTCGTAAAATTGATACGAGTAGTGCCTACTCCTGCAGCAATAAATCGACGTGCGCTTGCATTCTCTGGAGTCGCCGACTCATCGATTCTTTGACCAGAATAAATTGTTCTCCCAAGGCGTAGCGATAAAGTGATTGCGCCCTGATGTCGGCGCCGCTCGTCGAAAACCCCGCCGCTACGAAAAGGTCTCTCAGAAATTCAAAGCGCATCTTGTCCATCTTCGCTACGACCTTGGCTCTCCGCTTGTCATACTGCGTCCACGACCGGATGTGTGGATCCATCTTACCGAGATCAAGGCGCACAATATCGTCAGCAACCGCCCTGACCCTTGCTTTCGAATCTGTCGGATAGTTGGGATTGGCTATGACCGTCTGGGTACTCTGCTCTGCCCAAAAATTGAGCAGCTCGTCCAAGAACTGCTCTCTATCTTTGAAGTGCCAGTAAAAGCTTCCCTTAGTAACCCCTAGGTTTTTTGCGAGCGATTCAACTCTGACACGGTCAATCCCGCCACTAGCCAGCGCTTTTAGCGCTGCATCTAGCCATGACTTTTTGGACTGCCTATCAACCACTGATTTCCTAGGCTCCTCACTACCTCGAGTTGACATCGCCGGTCAGATCTCCTAACTTCCATACGTATGCGTATGGAAAGGCAACGGCACGGTAACGATAGTCGTTAAGAACGCGCCTGCGTAAAAACATGCATGATGAACAACCATAATAACAGAGCGCTTCGTCAGCAGTCTTATCGCTGTGGGGTGACACCATGAGCCTGGGAATTTCCAGTCTCCCATACTGAACAACACATTTAATAAGGGGCGCGCAAGCGAATATAAGCTATGTCTAACAACAATCTCTCAAATAAGGTCGCCGTCGTGACAGGCGGAGCAGATGGAATCGGCGAAGGTATTGCTCGCACCCTTTGGGCGCGAGGCGCCCGAGTTATTATCGCGGACATTCAAGAAGAAAAAGGAGAGGCTCTGGCCGGCGAGCTAGGCGTAAATGCGAGCTTCGCGTTATTAGATGTTACCGATCCATCTAGCTGGGAAAGACTTGTTACCGAGCTAGAGAGTAGCCCGGGCCGTCTCGATATTTTGGTTAATAACGCGGGTGGCGGGGGTTTCGGCAACCTTGACCAACTCACGATTGAAGAATGGCGCAAGATTATGGCGCTTAATATGGATTCTGTTTTTCTGGGTTGCAAAGCCGCCTCAGCATTGCTGCAAGCCGATGCCGGTGGCTCGATCATTAACATTTCTTCAACTAACGCCAATCGCGCGTGGCCGATGTTTTCTGGCTATTGCGCCGCCAAGGCCGGCATGACCATGTTCAGCAAATGTGTCGCCCAGCATTTTTTAGAGACCAATGCGAAAGTTAGGTGCAACACCGTTCATCCAGGTCCAATTGAAACGCCGAACTTTAGAAGATTGTCGGCAGCGGAAGGTGCGGAACAGTTGATGGCGGACTGGCAGAAGAACAATCCATTTACCGAAATTGGTACGGTTGAGGATATCGGTGAAGTCGTCGCCTTTTTAGCCAGTAACGAAGCGCGCTACGTGAATGCGTCGGAATTTGTGGCCGCTGGCGGCACACTCCTCTAGTCAACAGGCTGGTCGACTCAGACCCGGTCCCGCATTAGCTTACGCGGGACCGGGCGTCGCTCCCTCAAACTAACAGTTGTCATAGCTCGTCTTCTCTGACTCTTTTGTCAGCGTCCTCTATCCAGCTGCTTCTGCCCGGCTTAGCGTGCGGTCACAGCTCGGCATCCCCCGCTGATACCGGCAGAACTGCCGGCCTGTCGATCGCTGCCGCACTCAGCAGACGTTCGCACTGAGTTGACACCAGAGTCGAGACCTTCTATCTTCCATACGGTTGCGTATGGTGCACAGTGCATTTGCAACATCGGTGTCCTGATGTTGCCACTCGACCAAAAAGCGCTCACGCCATTTCTGTTTGACCTTTTCGGTGACAGGATACAGAGGCACTAACCGGAGATTTTATCAGTGCGTATAGCAATCATTGGCGGGGGAATTTCAGGGATTGCAGCAGCGCAATCCCTCCGTAAAACGGGCCACGATGTGCAAATTTATGAAAAATCTGACCGGATCGGCGGTGTCTGGGCTCTGGGATATCCAGGCGTCAGATTACAGAACACTCGGGACCAATACCGCCTTATGGATGTTCCTTGGAGCACCAAACCCGACTTACATCCCACCAGCGCGCAGGTCCAACAGCATCTCAATGACGCGATCGATAAGCTCAATCTTCCGGTCAAGCTAGGCCATGAAGTAACGGAGCTGGAGGAGACAGAGGGCGGCTGGCGGCTGCATTATCGAAACGATGGCAATGCTGGGCAGCAGGATTATGATTTCATTGTTCTTTCTATCGGCCAGTATTCAAGCGGCAAAAGACGTCCGGAGTTTCCCGGCCAGGACACGTTTCAAGGAAAGATTGTCAGCGAGCGAGAGATTACCGACCTCAGTGTCTTTGCCGGAAAGAAGGTGCTCGTCGCTGGCTTCGGTAAAAGCGCTCTAGACATGGCGACCTTCGCGGTAGGGCAGGCCAGCGAGGTGCACCATCTTTTTCGGACGCCACGCTGGATGATCCCCTTTCGTATCTTGGGCGTCCACTACTCACGCCTTTTGTTCTGTCGCATGGGCACCTTTTTAATGCCCAGCTGGGTACAACCCAATGCTACAGAAGCTTTTATTCACCGAAAATTAGGCTTTCTCGTCCGCGCCAACTGGCACTTGGTGCAGAGCATCGTCAGACTCCAGAAGCACCTAATGGGCCTCGGTAAGAGCGCCGTGGTGAAGGCCCGCCTAGCGTCACTCACACCGAAGCACGATATCATTAGCGACTTCCGCTCCGCATCGGCAATGCAACCCCAGATGTACTTGAAGCATGTAGCTGGGGAGCGACTCCTCCCGCATCAGGGGGAGCTGCGGAAGTTTACGGAGCGTGGCGTGGTGCTTAAAGACGGCCAAACCATTGACTGCGATGTTGTTGTGCTCAGTCTTGGCTCGGGCTCGCC
>CAJJBO010000032.1 GCA_905182485.1 uncultured Luminiphilus sp. | reverse complement strand
GATATCCATGTCTTTACCTGCCTCAGGATAGCCGTCCCAATAGCCCATCCAGGTGAAATCAGACGGGTAATCACCGTCGGAAAACTCCGTCCACATCAGTTGCGCTACATGAGAGCCGAACGCGTCATTTGCGTCGGCCCATTCGTTCCAACTATCAACAAATTTTTGCGACTGCTCATAGCCTTTGATGCCCTCTTTGAATTTGCAACCGTAGATTTCGAGAGGAGCACCTCTGCTCCACTCGAGCGGATCGTTAGTATGGCTATCGGCGAATCCCAGTGGTACCGCTGCTAAGCAAATAGCGCCAATTA
Source organism: uncultured Luminiphilus sp. (assembly GCA_905182485.1). Classification (GTDB taxonomy): domain Bacteria; phylum Pseudomonadota; class Gammaproteobacteria; order Pseudomonadales; family Halieaceae; genus Luminiphilus. The sequence goes on along the minus strand of CAJJBO010000032.1, from coordinate 49,225 downwards.
AAGCGTGAGATCTCATGATTTTTTCTCCTAGTGAGATTGTGACTCAATGCCGCACGGAGACGGCTGGTTTGTCCTTATAGTGGCCCTGCGTCAGGGTCTCAGCATCACCGCTTCGCTCATTAGCTGCTCTCCGCCACAGTCTGCATATGTTTGATAGTACTCTCGCAGACCTCTCCAACCACCGTTTGCCTCCATCTTTCTTCGTTTCATGAATGACTCGATGTCAGGGTAGATTGCCAAGTGTGCAAATTCGCCCGGTGAGTCTGCGCCTCCCGTATGCGGAAACATTAATGCCCAGCCAATCATCCCAGCTGAATCTCTCTTGATATCAGCAACATATTCATTATGTTTTTGCTCTAGCTGCTCCCAACCAACTTTAGGCGTGCACCAATTCCAGGTGACGTAGCGATCGTCATCGCTTTCAAGTGCTTCTCGGTTGGCGTAAAGCACTTGAGCATGCGCTTGCTTCACATCGCAGACTGCCAGGGATTGCCAGCGTTCGTTCAGTGCCATCCCCGATTTTGAAGTGAGCCACAGGTCCCAGGATTTCCCCCAGCGCTCGTAGTCGCTGGCTAAAAATTCGACAAAATCGTAGGGCCAGGGGCGCGCCAGAGTCTGGTGCGCAAAGAGTGGGAATTGACGAACAAAAACGGGGTCCACGTCGTTTTTTTCAGCCCATGCGAGATAGTCCTCGACCATTGCGTGGTAATCGTCAAGGCTAACGCCGGGATTGAGCTTGCATAAGTTTGCCTGCAGGTTAAACGGCTGCTGCACGTTCATACCGTTTAGCATGTGATCATCGGCCAGCACAAAGGAGGAGGTTAAGATCGGTAAAATCATCATGACTCGCCAAGCTGATTTTAAGCACTGCATATAGAGTTCCTTTTTATCGTTTTATAGAAGTTCTCCCGCGTCATGATATTGAAAATGAGAATCATTTTCAATTGTGACTTGGTGATAGCCGAGTATCAGCACGCGATCCACAGAAAAATAAGCGAGGTCTTGGTAAGAGGTAAAGCAACACTTAAGCAGTCCACCGTCACAATTATGCAACGCCTGCTTGGCCAGCGTGGGTTAGGCTTCTTCCCCTTTGGAAGCGCGCAGCAAGAGATAAACCAGCCCGCCACTCGCCAGAATCGCCAAGGTGATGAGGGCCTCTACCGGCCGCTGAAGCACGATATAGATGAGGGTCCAACCCGTGATGCCGAGAAAAATAAGCGGTGTGATCGGATAAAAGGAGACGCGAAATGGCCGGCGCAAGCCGGGCTGTCGCCATCGGAGTACAAAGAGTCCGAGTACGGTGGCGAAGGTATTGAGCGCCATGGTGGCGCCAGAGAAGATGAGAATCTGCTCGAAAGAAGCGGTCCAGAGAAACAATAAGGAAGTAGCTGACTGAAACAGGATGGCTGTCACAGGAATGCCGTCCCGGTTTTGTCGCGCAAGTGGGGCAAATCGCGGATAGTCTTGGCCGATGCGTTGTAAAACCCGAGGCCCAGCCAAGATCATCGCGCTAATGGTTGAGATGAGGAGCAAAGCGAGCGCGGGAAGATGAAGGTTCCTAGTGTTGAACCGAAGGCAAATTCGGCCGCAATAACACCAATTTCGACTTTGCCGATCATTGCCTCCATCGGTGCAACCGACAAAAAGACATAGTTCAGCAAGCAGTAAAGCACCGCCACCACTGTGGTGCTGATACCGAGAACCCAGGGCAGACTCTTTTGCGGTGATGCCAGCTCGCCACTGATGTAGGTCGCCGCATTCCAGCCAGAGTAAGCGTAGTTCACGTAGATCAGTGAGACAGCAAATGCCCCACTGCCCAACAATGCTCCAGAGTCGCTTGTCCACATGAAGTCTGCTTGATGCTCCGTGGACCCGAGCAGCAGCGCGGCTGCCGAGAACCCAAGGATCAATATGAGTTTTAGCAGCGTAAAAGCGGTTTGTGTCCCGCCACTGCGGCGGTGACTGGTGCAATGAGCCGTGGTCAGCAACACGATGGCGACAGTGGCAACCCATGTTGGATTCACGGATAAACCGCTGGCGGCTAAATAGCTACCCAGTGTCAACGCAGCGAGCGCGGTCGGGGCGGCAAAGCCGACCGTGGCAGAGACCCACCCAGAGATAAAGCCGGCACAGGGGTGGTAGATTTCGGTCAGAAAATGATATTCGCCGCCCGACTTTGGGAGCGCGGCCCCCAGCTCCGCATAGCTCAAGGCGCCACAAAGCGCCGATAATCCCCCAACGACCCACAGCATCATGAGCACAGGGGCTGATTGAATATCCATTAACTGGAAGCCCAGGCTCGTAAAGACGCCGGTGCCAATCATATTGGCAATGACGACGGCGGCGGCAACGGTGGGGGGGAAGTGAGACATGGCGTTATTGGTAGATGACTTGATGGACAAGCTTGCGATCTAGCATTGTACGAATTCCCTCATGGCCTGTAGCGACCGTGTCGAGCGTCTCTTTGTTCTCGCCATGACCCTCAGCTGGCAATTCATTCGCCTTAAAGGAGCCAGCCGAGTAACCAGTAAATCGACATTCCGGTGAGCAGCGCGAGAATATGGTTGCCGCTCACTTTGGCTACGATCGCGGTGCCGACGAGGCCCACGATTTCAGGCACACCGGCGAACGAGTTCGCCGTCGGGCGTGGTCAATAGCGAGACCACCAGCGCGGCCATCACCGTCGGGGCAACATACTCGAGTGCTTGCAACATGATGGGTGGGAATTGATAGCGAGCCAATGCAAAGATAAAAAAGACCCGCATGAGGTAGGAGCCAATCCCCGTTAGGATGATCGCAGTGAGAATCATGGCTGACCTCGACGCGTTACCAGCAACATGATGAGGACGCTAATGAGCACAGCCACCAATAGTCCTGCGCGATTAGGGAGCTCGGCAAATAGATAGGTCATGATCATGGCGAGGAGTGCCGCTCCGATTTTATCCGGGCGGTTACTGGCCGCCATCATCAGGCTGACGAAGAGCACCGGCGCGGCAAACTCGACACCCCAACTCGCGGGAATAGCAGGGCCGAGCAAGACGCCTATTGCGGTGAACAGCATCCACAATGACCAAAAGGTGAAGCCTGCAGCCAGAAAATACCGTCGGAAGGTATTTGGTTCTTTGATGGGATTGAGCTGGCTTAATACGAAGACCTGGTCAATGAGGACGTAAGGCCCGACCCATCTAAACCAAGTGGGTTGATTTTGAAATTGAGGTGCCAGCGCAACGGAATAAAGCATGTGACGCGCCCCCACCACCAAGGCGGCACTGACGGCGGCGGCGACCGATGCGCCCTCGCCAATCAACGTAAACAACGTCACCTGAATAGCGCCGCCAAATATAATGGGGGATGAAGACCAGCCCAGCCACTCTGGAATGCCCGCATTGGCAACCACCACACCAAATACGAACGCGAAGGGAATCGCGGGAATAAACAGCGGCAGGGCGCCCAAGGCGCCGCTGATCACGGGTGACGATCGCTCACTGCTCATGGCGTCAGACCGGCAACACGCAGGGGTAACAGACTGGGTGTTAATAGGGGAGGCAAAAAGTGCGTCATGGGTTTCCTATCTGGGCGAGGCGTCGTAAACAGTGAGGTCGTCTTATGACGGCACAGACGGGGTGAGCGCCAGAATAGAGCAATGCGGCGGATGACGCATGATAATACCTTCCTACAGAGTTTGATGCTGGCCGCGAGGTACGGCCCTCTTTGCTTGAAATAGAGCAGCATAGGGCAGTGCCCACGCGTTATTCGAACATGATCATCATAGTGCAAACAAGTCCAGCACGATGGGCGGTTGAATAGGTTGCTTCGCCGCTGGTGCGGCTTGTGAAACCGACGCCGAGATACCATGATGCGATGACGAGTGGCCGCTCGATCAACGTGGTCGGCCACTGCCTGGCTGTCCTGGCTTCTTGCGTTGCCGCTTAGTTCGGCTGGATGACGGTCGAGCGTAAAGTGATTGAGCAAAGGCCAAGCAGTGAGGTTGTTAATAGGATGTGGAATCATGTGCGGGTCTGAGCGAAAAGTGCGTGACTCATGGTGGTGACGCCTGCCAACGAGCGGATCGCCTTTTTTGATGTGCTCCGGGGTGTCGCGCTATTTGGCATCTTAATCGTCAACGTATTCAGTTTCGGCGCTGATGCTACCGCGTGGACAGATCCCTTGGACCGCATTGTCTGGACGCTCAAGCACACCCTCTTTGAGTCGAAGTTCTGGGCGCTTTACAGTTTATTATTCGGCATGGGCTTTTACCTGCAGAGCCTGTCCCCTGGTTACACGGTGGGGCGCGCGGTTCGAAGACTGCTGGTTCTGATGGCTTTGGGTTGCCTGCATGGTCTGTTGTTTGAGGGCGACATTCTCATGTTGTATGCGGAACTTGGCCTACTGTTGTTGGTGCTCAATCGTCTTCCCAATCATTGGCTTGTGTGTGTAGGTGTTGTGCTCAGTCTCAGTTTTCCTTTGGGGCATTTATTAGCGGATGATCGTGGCGACGAATGGCCGCCGGAGGACAGAGACGAGGCCAGTGAATGGCTTGAAGACGACTTGGCCCACTCACCGTTATCAATCGGTGATTTTGCCGACGTGCTCGATTACCATCGTGAGAACATCCCAGAGTTGTTCTGGGCCGACTGGCAATATCCCGATTCAGGACTGCTGGTACTGACCTTTTTTTTATGCGGTGTTTGTTTCATGCGCGTTGGGTGGTCTCGACTGCAGAGACTGTCGATGTCATCTTGTTTTCGTATGGCGGCAGGTTGCTGGCTGGCGGGCCTTGTGTTGATGGGAGGAGAGCGCTATTTAGCCGCAACCATGGGCTACCAGGTGTTTGGCAAATCAACTGCGTCAGCGCTCTGGGTGCTGTTTGGAGATATGGTCTATCTTGGCGCCACGCTATTGCTGACTGGCGCTTGGTTCGTCAGTGTATGGTGCTGGATCCGAAGCGATCGCTTTATCGCCCTTCGTACGCGTGTTGCCAGCGCAGGTCGGGTGAGTTTATCGGCGTACCTCAGCCAGACCCTTATTTTCACGACAGTATTCTATGGCTACGGCCTCGGCAAAGCTTTCCAATGGGGGCCCTTCGCGGTGTGCTGCTTTGCGGTCATGGTGTATCTCGCACAGCTGGTGATCTGTCACTGGTGGTGTCAGCGATTCCGCCTCGGGCCGATGGAATGGTTATGGCGCTCCATCACCAATCTTCGCTGGGAGTCGATTCGATAGGTGCGGTCGCGCGACCTTGCGCTAACTGCAGGCGCTGCCCCGTCGACTGCCCTAGCTAGAGTGGCTCGCTAAAAAGACTCCAGGCTTAGTGTGGCAGGGGCTCGGGATTGACGGGTTGAGTCGGACTGCCTGTGTGCAGTCCGGGCGGGAGCTGCATCGCCTTTAGGATCAATGACTGCGGAGACACCGTCACATTATCTGCTAGCGTGGCGCCACCCATCAGCATTGAGCCATGGTTGATCACAGTGTTGTTGCCAATCTTGGTTCGCGCCACATTCAGTATGCGATTCTCAAAGCTGTGGAGCTGCATTTGGCCGTTCACCACGCAGTCATCACCAATGTCCACGGCGTGCCAGTCAGAGAGCTGAATGGGTAGCCCGATCAGGCTTCGTTGGCCGATTCGACAGCCAAACCGCCGCAACAACGGGTTAGCCAGCGCGGTGCCTGCGATGGTACTCATAAAGCTCGACATGAGTCTAAAAAAGCAATCTTGTGCAAGAAAGTACGCAAAGTGGCGCACCGACCAAAAAGGAGCACTGTTTTTTACTCCCCAGGAATTGCCTACGAGCAGATACTTAATGAGCAATGCGAGCAGCGGCAAGCTGATCGGGAATAGGATGCTGGTGACCAGTGCCGCCCCAATATTGCTGAAACCTAGGGCATTGAGAGATACCAGCAGCGTGGTGGCGAGACAGACGGTGATGCCCGGTACAACGCCAACGGAGGCAAAATCATTTAATACAAAACGCATCATGAAGACCCACCAGGATGGCCTAGGGTGAACAGGTTGCGCCGGCTGCGACGTCGCGCCGAGCGATAGCGGTGGGTTTCCTGCGAGAACCCGCGGCAGGTCTGGACGATCTGTGTACTGTTCTCGGCAGTCGTGGGGCCCAATTGGCGTCGAAACCCCTAGGAGCAAATTGCCAGGCAGCGCGCCCGGTTCAATCATGGCGTTATTGCTAGCGAAAAAGCCCGCGGGTAATCGCAATGGCTTGACCAAAAGAAATGCGCCGTGTTCGTCTAACACGTTGCAGTAACACCCTTGAGCGATAAAAATATTGGCATCCGCGTCGAGTTGTTCGGGTAATACATTTACGAGCGCGTCGCATTCTGAGGCGCCGACTCGAGAGAATTTCACGCCGGCCAGTGCCCGCAGATACTGCCCCGTCAGACTCCAACCCCACATTTGCTGAATTTGATTCATTTTGGTTTGTCGATATCGGGCCAGAGTCCCCGTGAGGCTGAAGGCGCTGATCCATCCCGGCGGGGTAGGCGTCAGCCTAAGAAAAAGGCAAAGCAGAAGCGAACTAGACAACACGCCGATCCAGATGCCGGCGATGCCAGCGCCCCCTATTTTGAGAATGCCACCGAGGGTAAGCGCAGCACCGTCCACGTTGAACCTATTGAGCGCGTCCAGGCCGAGAAAAAACGACGCGATCAGCGCGATAAACGCGCCTGGGATCACTACCAATGACAGTTCGAGTACCAGCTGCAGCAGGACATTGCGCACATCGATGGCGGCCATGATGAGCCCGCTGCGCTGCGGCTGATCGGGTGTTTTCACTTGATGAAGCGTGCCCACCACGGCACCCGGAACACCACTGACCTGTGTATAGGGGTCGCAGGCGTTTTGCAGCGACGACAACGGCGTTAACCACGAACCCTCCCCGAGGGTGCCGCCCGCGGACACCATGGCTCGACTCCCCACTCGAGCGCGGGGGCCAATGTGTATGGGTTTTAGGGTAAATACAGAAGATTCCCATTCGATCGTGCTGATTTGCGCGCCTGCCTGAATCACCGCGCCTTCCTCAATCGTCATCAGAGAAAGCGGGCCATACCATTCGGTGCTTTGTGCAATAAAGGTGCCGGGGTGAATGTGCGCGCCAAGACGACGTAAAGCCCAATTAAAAAGGTTCGGACTTCTCAGGCCATTTACCAGCGGCCTCAAGACAAAGCCCGCTTGTTGTTCCATCCACCAGACCTGCAGATGGTGACTGGAATATTTTTGATAGCGTCCCGGTTCTAATGTGGCTTCTACCGCCATTCCACGCTGGATCAGACGTAGCAAAACGACCCAGCTCAAATTCACCAAGGGCACAATCATATAGAGGCAATAACTAATAATGGTGGCGCTTAAAAAGCCCAACACGTCGCCCGCGAGCAGCAGGATCTCTGGATCAATAATCGCCAGTCCCAGTCCCGCAACGAGCACCAGCGGTACGCGCAGTAAAACCGAGGCACTCGCCTGCAGTGCACTGAAAGAGCGAAATGAGTACACCCGGCTCTCGACCTCAGTGTCGTCCAGAGTCGGCAGGCTGGGTTGATGGCTGGCGGGTTCTGCTTCTGGTTGCATTGTGCAAGTGAGTGCCGCGATATCTGCGGCACAGCGATATTCGCTCAGCAGAGCTCGGACGGTCACAGGGTAGCCGGCCGCTTGCAGTGTTTGTGTGAGTTGCGCAATGGCAATCGAATGAGCGCCCCACTGAACAAAGTCGTCGCGCCAACCAAGTTCGCTGCCCAATTGTGCCCGGCATAGCGCCAGCACGCCGACATCCAGCGACTCGCCCACGGCGTCATCGTGTTGTGGGCTAAGTACGGGTCTCTGGTTGGGTGTGCTGGCAAGCGCGGTAACCTGTGGTAACCCGCGCCGATCGATCTTGCCCGACGCGGCGAGGAGGTCGAATTGGTCGATCAGAAACACCCGGCTGGGTACGGCATAGGGAGGGAATTTTTGCCCTACGAGCGCCTGCGCCTCAGCCAGCAGCGGTTGCTCGAGTAGCTGCACATTTGCGTATGCTTGTGTTTGATGCCACAGCGATGGCGCGCGAATGAAGGCGATCAGCTCGCTGTTTTGACAATCGAGCACCGCAGTTTCGAACTCGGCAAAGTGATCTTGCAACAGCGATTCAATCGGCTGCGCTTCGACGCGAAATCCCCGAACCTTGAGCTGAGCATCGAGACGACCGTGAAAATGAACTCTCAGGGTTATGGGGTCAACATGGCATCGATCACCCGATCGATACAGGCGACCGAATTGGGGATGGGTGAAAAATTGTTTCGCGGTGGCTTCAGGTCTATTACGGTACCCGTGTGCCAGCTGGCAGCCACCAATGCAGAGCTCGCCTTCTGTGCCGTGGGGTAGCAGTTCCAATGTGGCGGGATCCAGAACGAGGTAGCTCACCCCTGCAAAGGGGCTGCCAATCGTGACCGGTTCGTTGGGCCGCAAAAGTTGCCGACTGGTGTCCGTACTGACCTCGGTGGGACCATAAGTATTGACGATCTGTCGGCGCGCTCGCGACCAGGGCTCAACCAGTGAGGCGGGAAAGGCCTCTCCCGCTGGCACGATATAGCGGCATATAGGGTAAGGCAGATCACTTTCAGGATTGGCAGTTAAGGTGGAGAGCAACACGGGCGGGCAAAATAGCGCGGTCACAGAGTGATCTCTTAAAATCGGGAGGAGTTCGGGACCCGAGCGCAGTGCCGCTTTTGTGAGTAAGACGACCTCACAACCAGCGACCCAGGCGCTATACAGTTCAGAAATGCTGCCGTCATAACCGAGCGAAGAGGTGAGCGAGCTCGCGTCACTCCCGGCTACAAAATCGTAATAGGTCGCATAAGATTGCACGAGATTGATATATCCCGCATGGGCGCATTCAACCCCCTTAGGTGTGCCGGTGGTGCCGCTGGTATAAAAGAGGGCGGCGACGCGCTGGGATGGTGAATCCTGACCAGCGCTGGGGTGAGACGACCACCCAGCTTGAGAATCCGAACTTGCCTGAGACGGAACAGCGCGGCTATCGGCGACCTTGAGTGATTCAAGAGAGCGTATCGTCATGCCTGTAACGCCAAAAGGGGCGTCAGTGAGGGATGCCAGTCGCGTTTCGGTGATCAACACGGTGGGCGCTGCATCCGCCAGTATCTGTTGGTAAAGGTGGCTGGGTGAATCCGGGTCAATAAAGACTTGCGTCGCGCCGGCTTTGAGAATCGCTAGGTGCAGTGCGACGATGTCGGCAGAGTCTTGCCGTAATTGCACCGCCACGACCTCATTGCTGCCACTCAGGTGGTGACGGAGATGGCCCGCGAAGTGGTTGGCTTTGGCGTCGAGTTCGGCGTAGCTAAGAGACTCTCCCGATTCGGGAACAGTTAGCGCAATCAGATCAGGGAACCGTGCTGCTGAGCGCTCAAAAATCTCGTGTAGCCAACGTGCACCTATTTGGTGGTGATGAGATCCCCAGATGTCCCTCGGTGCGGGCTGACTGAGTACGGTTTTGGTCGGTAAGGGCTCAGCGCTTCCCGCCGCAATAGCGCAGTAGCGCAACCAGGCGGCGGTCAGTAGTAGGAGGAGAAGCGTTATCCATAGGAGTGTCATAAGTCTGGGCAGTGCGCGAACAACATGCGCAGCTTAGTCGAAATACGACTCCATCTTACCGCGGCGGCGTGTGTCCAGGGTGACACAATGAAAGCCACCACCCATCATGCGAGAGTGCCTGAGCTTTAAGGGGATCACCTCCATTTGGTGACTTTCTAATAATTTGATCAGCGCCGTTTGATCACGGTCCACGACGACTGTGTCGGGGCCTAAGCTGAAAAGATTCATGTCAATCCACTCGCTGCCGATCGCTTGCTGTAAATACTCGGCACTGTAGCGATCTTGATTTTCCATGGGAGGGCTAAAGAGTATCTCCCACTGTTTTAAAAACGGTGGGATGGTATCTGCTGATAATCGTGCGGGATTCGCGAGTAACAGACCGGGCTTGAGTGCGACCAAGGTCGAGTCAATGTGGCTGCCATAGTAGACGTCTTTCATAAAGTGCACGGTAAACTCGTCTCCTAAGACACGTTGCAGCCAGCGTCCGCCCAATTCATTACCCGTTGCACTCACGAGGTACAGCAAATCTCGGCCAAATCGTAATACATTGGCTGCATCAAAGGCGGGTTCGATATTGCGAGGCGTTGGTGCTGACGCGTCATATTCAAATAACCGGTCCTCGAGCAGGGGCTTGGGGGCTGCGAACCAATTCGCGCCCTCTTCGAGATACTCCGTGAGTAAACGACGGTAGGAGCCCGTCTCGAGAGATCGGCCCCTAATGACGTTGGGTGTTTCGATAACGGCATCGCCGATCACGAGCAGTACGTCTCTGGGGCAGTAGTTGTAGTAGCCCTGGCATTCCCAGTGGGGGGTCTTGATGACCTGCTCATGCGGCCAAACATCGGGCCTGTTGACAGTGATGCCCCTTGCTTCGAGTGCTTCAACAAAGGCCTGCAAATCTTCTTCTGTTTCTTCAATAATTTGATCAGGGAAAACGCCCTGTGGCAGCGCATCGAGTGCGCGATCTGGGTATTCCGCCAGCCGAGTACTCGGGTCGGCAAAGGGAAAACGGGCACCCAAAGGATTCCCCACAATGACCTCTTCCAACGGATCCCACTCGTTACAACTCCAGACTCTGGGCATCAGTGCTTACTCAAGGTTAAATTTAAAGAGAATTCGATCAGTTCGGGGGAACGATGCGTCACAAAAAAGGCCACCCTTAGGTGGCCCTGACAATACTAAGCGCGGTGCTTAAATTTCGTCAGCCTCCCACAGGGCAGAGCCGTGGCAGGTCAGCGTTTCACGCTCCATCTGTGCGACGTCTGATCCAGGATAGGCACCCCACCATTCGCCGAAGTCCCCAAAGGAACCCCAAGAAACAACATACTGGACGTCGGTACCGTCACCGTCTGCACCCACTGCTACGGGAAACAGAACGTGAACGTCCATATCACCGCCACCGGCCAACTTAGATGCCGCTTGCTTCCACTTGCCCGCCTGCTCAATCACGGACTCTTCTGAAACGTCACCGTTGATATTGCATTTCCACATTTGGACTGGATCACCCGCAGAGGCGAATGGGGACAACAACATCAAAGCGCTAACTGCCGATACAAAACCTTTGGTTTTCATAGGGATCTCCCAGTTATAGGTGCTCAGGAATGTATCAACGGCCATGGCTCAGTGCAAAGTAATTGCCATCAATTAGGTCGCGGTGTCACTTTTTGCTAAATCGGACGCCAAAATCGGCCCAAGAACGACATTTGTCGCTCAATCGGGCGTCAGAATCGGCCCAAGAACAAGTTTGGTCGCCTTCTAGGCAGCAGACTGCCCGGAAGCGAGCCGTTGGCCTAATAAGCGTCCAAAGGTGATCGCGGGCGTTACCAGCATGCCATTGGTATAAGCCGCCCCAGACGTAGCGCCTGCACCAATCACTTCGCCAATGGCGTATAAATTTTGGATCGGCCGTGCTTCGCGATCCAGCACTCGCAAGCTGGCATCGATGCTGAGCCCCGCGAAGGAGACCAAGGTCCAGCCTTGCATGGCGATGCTGTAGAACGGCGGCTTTGCTAGTGGCGAGGGCCGTAATATACGGCCATGAGCATCTACTGTGCCAACAGCGATGCTGTGATTGTAATCATTGACGGTTGCGGTGAGGGTGGCGGGGTTCAGGCCTGCTCGGAACGCCAGCTCATTCACTGTCATGGCGCTGTGAAACATGGGGTTACTTTGATGCTCGTTGGCAATTTTTTGTCGGGTCCAGTCGGGAATGATAGGGTCCGATTTTTCAAGCATTTCAGCGTCAAAAATAGCCCAGTGCCGATGCCCCGGTTGTCGATAAATACCGCGCTCAATCTGATGCACGCTGGGGTGATCTTCTCTCACAAATCGCTTGCCTTGGGCGTTGACGATGATTTCCCAGGGCGATCGAGCCGCAGGGTTTAGGGGGGCGTAAGCAAACATCTGGCAGGGGTAGCGATAGGCATCTGGAATGAGTCCTGGTAAGCAGGCGTACTTTTCCGCGCCAACGATCGCCGCGCCGGCAGACATTCCCAATAGCAGGCCACTGCCCAGTGATGTTGGGTAGGCCGTCTGCGCATACAGCGGCACGCCATGTAGCTCCTCGAACAATCTCGGATTGGCAGCGCAGCCACCCGTGGCAACGACGACATGGGACGCTTTTACGTCTTGACGTCCAAAGGGTCCTTCTACCGTAACGCCTGTGATGGCACCGGAGGGTTGCTGCAGCAGGGCCGTTGCCGACGTGCCCGTGAGCAGGGTGACCTGCTGGTTGCTGATGGCCTGATTGAGGCTCGGCAGCAGTGCGTCAAGAATTGACAGCCCGCTTTTGGTCCCTTGCTGATACCGGCGAGTCGTAAAGTGATCGTGGCCGATCCCGGTGACCGGATGTCCGTCCATGACTTCGAAGCCTTGGTGGGCCAGCCAGTTGATGGTGTCTCCCGCATGATCGACCGTTAAACGAGTGAGTCCGGGGTCCGCGGTGGCGCCATTGATGCGCATGCAATCGGCAAAATGCGCATCTGGGCTGTCCTCGATACCGAGCCGTTGCTGAAAAACCGTACCGGAACCTGCAATCTGGCCAGTAGACCAAAACAACGTACCGCCCAACGAGGGACTTTTTTCAACCAGCAGCACGCGCGCGCCACCGAGTGCGGCAAAAATGCAAGACCAATCATACCGCCACCAATGACGATGACATCATAGTGATCGGCTGGCTTGGTATGACCGGTGGCGGCGCCCCATAGCGGGATGGAAGCTGCCGCGAGCAGTGTGTCTCGTCTACTCAGTTTCAGGCTCACAGATCCCTCCTATCAATCGTGATGTGAATTGGTAGTGCGCAGCGCTTAATCGGGCCGTGCCTTGATGCGAAGAAATCGCCTTGTCCAAACGGACTGGAAAATGGGGTCTAGCCAACGATACAGACGACCCGACACCACGACAGACTTGCCGTCTTCAACGCCGTTGATGCCATCGCAGACCACCACTTTGGCCTCGTACCAAAGCCACTTAGCCATCTTGTTTTTCATATCCATGAGCCCAGCGGTCTCATGGAATTCGGTGTGGGTGAATCCAGGGCACAACGCCGACACGTTGACGCCCTGTCCGGCGACGCTCAAATGGAGCTCCTCGGACAGTGCAACAACGTAGGCTTTAGCGGGTCCATAGTTACATCCCCCTGAGCGCGGCACACGCGCTGCAACCGACGCAATGTTGATCACGCGGCCCTGTCCGCGCTCTACCATTGAGGGAATAAAAAGGTGACACATTTCGGCGACGGATAGCATCATCAGTTGATAAAAAGCCTGTTGCTGAGACCAATCCCGATCTTTGAGCAGATCTGGTCCCGCAACACCGGCGTTGTTAATTAACCAATCCACCTGCCAGCCTGACGTTGAGCAGGTGGCCGCAATTTTTTGCGGTGTGTCGGGTTGGCTTAGGTCAGCGGCGATCACCTCTACTGCTGCACCGTATTGCTCATGCAGTGTCGACGCCAGCGCTGCCAGCTTATCCTCGCGTCTGGCCACCAAAATCAGGGGATGCCCTAGGGCCGCCAATTGCTGTGCAAACTCGGCGCCGAGTCCAGAGGACGCGCCGGTAATCAACGCATAGCGCTTTTCGATCATAGCGTTTGAGACCAACTGTGCAGGCGTATCTTCCATGCCCCTGCGGGGTCTTTCGCAACGATGTCGATGTAATGAGACGTCGTGGAGTCACCTTCGATGGCGCCCTCAGGGAGCTCAGCATCCGCACTTGGATCGACAATGCGGCGAATGGTGTAATCGTATTCTACCACTGCAGCATCACCCATCATGGTGATGCTGTGAGGGGTGTCGACGGTGATCTCATAACGGGCGGTGGCAAAAACCGGCCCAAGGAACGTTTGGTAGTTATCTCGGCCATCCAGACCGGTAACGCCGGGTGGGCGCAGGCTGACGTCGGGGTGGAGTCCCCCCACATAGCCATCAATATCGCTCGACTCGACCGCTCGAATCCAGCCCTGATACAAAGCAAGGATCTCATCCTGATCGTTGGCGGCAGTACTGTTGCTCATGCCCGTCAAGAGCAACGCCGTTAGGCTGGTAATAATGAATGATCGTAGTGTGGACATGTGCGGATGTCTCCTGTGAATGGCAGCTTCGATTGTCGGGCAGATCGTGATGGGGCGCCACCCCTGAAACAGGACTCAGCCAGTCGTATCGATCGGGCGGCTTGTCGCGTCTCGTTGGGGTCAGCTGGTGATAAGACCGAGCGCGTCGAGGTAGCCCTTGGCGCTGACATCTTGGTGGTAATCTTTCACGGCGTTAATCAACGTCGCAGCTTCGGGTGGATTGGAGAGGGTCGATAGAATGGCCTCACTTAATGCGGTGATATCGCCCATCGGTACCAGTGGCGCAATACTACCGCCGCTTAATAGCTCTTTTGGGCCACTGGGGCAGTCGGTGCTGACCACCGGTGTGCCTAATGCGAGGGCTTCTGTGAGGGTGTTTGGCGAACCTTCCCATCTCGACGACAAGACGAAAACGGAGGCACGGTGCATCCATGCCCACGGATTGTGTGTAAAACCCGGGAATGCCACTTTGTCGGCAATGCCTAACTGTCGAGCTTGCTCGAGCAGGGCTTCTCGCAGCTGGCCCTCACCCAAGATCACCAGTCTTGCGTCGCGTTCTCTTTCGACCTCTGCGAAGGCTCGAAGCAAGGTCGGAAAATCTTTTTGCTCTGTCAGTCGGCCCACACCGAGCACCACGGGCAGTGCATCCTGTGCAAACCACGGATGCTCAACCGGGAGCGCGGCGGCGGCCAGCATCGCCGGAGTGACGGTGGGGTTGCGGACCACGGTGACCTGACGGTCTGACATGCCGGTAATGGCGATGACATCATCAGCGACACCCTGCGAAACTGCGATCAGTCGATGTAATTTGGGGTAATAGCGCCGCATGGTGCTGAACCATCGCGCCCGACGCCGAGACGATTTATTCGCCAGTGCCGCTGAAACCGTGGTGCCCAGGCGACCTGAAATGGGTGTCGAGGTGCGAGCCAGTGTTTTAGCCTGCAGTGCCGCAATCATGCCGCGGTGCTTTACCGCGAGAAGGGCATCTGGTTTTTCACGCCGCAGGTAGCGTGCCACTTCGAAGATGCTAGTGGCCGTATGTCGCGCTCGCAAATGAATGACATTGGCCGTGTCGGGCAGCGCGGCGATATGGGGCCCCTTTGCCTTAATCAAAAGAATATCCAGATCGATCGGCTCTATTGCAAGCGATTGGCTGAGGTTGGCAATCATCCGCTCCACCCCACCTTGCCCTGAGAAGGAGACCAGAATCGCGAGTTTTGGACGCATGACGGTTAACAATCTCCTGAAAGCTCGAGTCAGATTAGCATAGGGGCGTATCGATGATGTGGTGACGCGAGCGCCTGCGTTACACTCCCCAATCGCCTCGATGGGTTTTTGCGAAGGGAAGTTGACTATGTCTGGTCAGGTTATAGGTAAGGCACCGTAGGAGCATGTGCGGGCTAGTCGGCTTTGCCGCAAAAATAGGACGACCAGCAGATCGGATCGATAGTGCGCTGTTAGCGTTGGGGCATCGTGGTCCGGATGGTCAGGGAGTCTATGAGCAGGGCGGAGTGGCGTTGGGCCATACCCGGCTATCGATTATTGATCTTGAGGGCGGCGCTCAGCCTTTGCGGTCACACTGTGGCCGTTTTGCATTGGTGGCAAATGGAGAGATTTATAACCACATCGAGTTGAGAGACGAACTCGTAGCCCAGGGCGCACGTTTTGCGACGCAATCGGACTCAGAGGTCATCCTGCAAGGGTACGCTGCCTGGGGCCGAGACGTCCTGAGAAGGCTGGAGGGCATGTATGCCTTTGCGCTGCATGACGCCGAGCAAGACGAAGTGCTGCTGGCACGTGACCCCTTGGGAATGAAGCCATTGTATTGCCTCGGCCATCAACCCAACGTCTGGGAGCCAGGCTGGCGGTACTATCGTGACCGTTACCGGAAGTAGCTTCACCCCGACGTCCTCCGCCACGTGTAACTTTGGAGGCGCAGCATCCACTGCAGCCACCTACATCTCTTCGACTCTCATGACATGTCCTTCGCCTAGTAACCAGGGCCGGTCAATGTGTTGAGCGATGGCGTCATTGGTCGGTGGCTCACACCGCCCCAATGCGTCATGCCGATCCGATCGCTTCGTTAGACTCGTTAATGGAGGACGTCTTCACTCAGCATCAACGTGCCGACGTGCCGATTGGGTTGTTTCTGTCGGGCGGCGTGGATTCCACAGTGTTACTGGGGCTTATGCGCCGATATGGTATGGAGGATATTCATACTTTTTCTATCGGATTTCCAGGATCTTCCGTCGGGGACGAGCTCGATGTGGCGACTCGGCTGGCGACCCACTTTGGCACGCACCATCGGGTGATCACACCTGAACCCGACGCCTTATTATCTCGGCTATTGCAAACCGTGTGGGCCGCTGATGACTTAATGCGCGACCCGGCCAATTTGCCAACCTTACTGTTGGCAGAAGAGGCCTCTAAAACGATGAAGGTCGTTTTTTCGGGTGAGGGCGGCGATGAGAGCTTTGCCGGTTACGGTCGTTACCGTACCGGTGTTGCCGAACGCCTTATAAAAAGCTGTTTATTTCCAGGAACCGGTGGATTTCGCGCCAGAGGTGATCTGCGCGGCAGTATGGCCAATCAGTTACTGGGGCCAGATTTACAGGCCGCGCGCGCGCACTGGCGCACGCCGCTGATCGAGAGCTGGAAGGCGTACCCAGCGAGCTGGAGCGCCTTGCAAAAAATGCAGGCGTTAGATCTTGAGCATGCGTTGCCAAACAACCTGCTGGTCAAAGCCGATCGTATGTTGATGGCGCAAGGTGTCGAGGGGCGCATGCCCTTTGTCGATCGCAGAATCGTCGAGTGGGGGCTCATGCTGCCCGATGGCCTAAAAAGTGACCGACACGAAGGTAAGAAAATTCTCAAGCAATGGGCGGCGGACTTTATGCCCACAGAGCACTTTGCAGCCAAAAAACGCGGTTTCTATGTACCAGTTAATGACTGGTGGCGGGGTGACCGCCTAGCATCGCTGGGTCAGATACTACTGAACAATGAATCGATAAGGCGGTGGTTTAATCCAAAGGGTGTCACATTAGCCCTAGCCACTCAGCAACGCTCAGGTGGTGCAGGGAGACTGTTAATGAGCCTGTTACAGTTTGCGCTTTGGCATCGCCTCTTTGTCGAGTCGACGGTGACGGAGTTGCCCGGGCTAGTTGATCCGCTGACCTACTTGAATGAATGAAGTAAGCGCATGATTGGGTTGATGCCGCGTTTCGACCATCGAGCGTTATACTAAGCCTCTCTGCTCTGCGTTATTTTGGCATAAATTATGTCCAACTTTAGGCAGTATTTAACGCGTCATCAAAACGCGTCATCAAAATGGAGCTGTTTTATGAGCAACAGAGTCTCAATCACTACTTCGGATCATATTGCCCACGTAACCCTGACCCGAGCGGATAAAATCAATGCACTCGATTCGGCCATGTTCGACGCCATTATCTCAGCGATCGCTGAGTTGGCGGTGCAGTCTGATGTTCGCGCGGTGGTGGTCTCGGGTGAGGGCAGGGGGTTTTGTGCCGGGCTTGATATGGCGAGTTTGCAGGGCGATGCCGCGCCGACAAAACTGCTCGAGCGGACCCATGGTGCGACCAATCGCTTCCAGCAAGTGGCTTGGGGCTGGCGAACGCTACCTGTGCCGGTCATCGCTGCTGCGCATGGCGTGGCGATTGGCGGTGGACTCAATATATTATCCGGCGCTGATATCCGTATTGTGCATCCCGATACGCGGTGTAGCGTGATGGAAATGCGCTGGGGTCTGGTGCCCGATATGGCCGGTTACCCGCTGTGGCGAGGCAATGTGCGCGACGACGTATTGCGCAAATTAGTCTATACCAATGCCGAGTTCTCAGGCGCAACGGCGCATGAGATGGGTTTTGCGACAGAAGTGGCGGAAGATCCGCTGGCGCGAGCGATGTCGCTGGCGCACGAGATTGCGGGTAAGAATCCTGACGCGATTCGCGCTGCGAAGCGATTGTCTAACGCACTGGCACACATTAGCGACGAGGACTTGTTATTGGCAGAGTCGCGAGAGCAAGACGACATTATTGGGCAAGCTAACCAAACCGAAGCAGTCATGGCTCAGATGGAGGGCAGGGCACCTCGGTTTTCGTGACGGAGTCGGTGGCGCCTTTTATCGTCTGCTCTGTGAGCGTCGGTCTTGTGGGCATGGATCGTGTGGGCATCGATCTTGTGAGTAGTAGCCCTGTGAGGCAGTGCGGCGACGTGAATATGAGTCTGTGGGTATGAGTCTGTGGGTATGAGTTTGTGAGTATGAGTATGAGTTTGTGAGTATAAGCCCCGCGGGTATCAGTCCTGTGAAAATGGATCCAGCGACATCCTATAATGTAGTGCCCTTATTAATGATGACGAAGAGTCGAGCATGAGTGATAACGAAACCGTAACGCATCACCGAGTCTGCCACTTATGTGAGGCCATGTGTGGGCTGGTTATTCAAACCGAGGGCGAGAGGGTTGTCGATATTCGGGGTGATCGGGCCGACCCACTCAGTCGCGGGCATATCTGTCCAAAGGCGGTCGCCTTGCAAGACATTCATGAGGACCCTGATCGACTGCGCAAGCCATTGAAGAGAGTGCGGTCAGCGCCAGGCGTGTACCATCATGAAGCAATTGAATGGGGCGAGGCATTTGATCTGGCGGCCGATGCGCTGGCAACAACCATTCGTGATCATGGGGTGGATGCGGTCGGGGCGTACTTTGGCAACCCTGCGGTTCACAACTACGGAATGCTGACGCATCAGCGAAACTTGTTCAGGCATATCCGAACACGTAATCGCTTCTCTGCGACATCCGTCGATCAGTTACCCCATCATTTGGTGTCCCTGTGGTGCTTTGGTCACATGCTGTTGCAACCTATTCCCGACGTCGATCGAACGCATTACTTTCTGATGCTCGGTGCAAACCCGCTGGCCTCAAATGGCAGCCTCTGGACCGTTCCTGACGTGCGCCGACGGCTGAAAGACTTGCGAGCGAGAGGCGGTAAGCTGGTGGTGATCGATCCGCGACGAACTGAGACAGCTGAGATGGCCAGCGAGCATCACTTTATTAAGCCAGGGACCGATGCGACTTTCTTACTGGCCATGATTCATGTGTTGTTCCGGGATGGGCTGGTGGATCCGGGCGCAATGACGTCACACACAGATGGCGTAGATGAGGTTGGGGCGGCCGTGACAGAGTTGACGCCACAATGGGCCGAGGAGCGAACCGGTATTGCAGCGGCCGATATCGAGCGCATCGCCCACGAGATGGCGGCGGCCGAGGCAGGTATTTGTTACGGGCGGATGGGGGTGAGCACCCAAGCCTATGGCGCACTGTGTCAGTGGGCGATACAGGTCATCAATGTGGTCACCGGGAATCTTGATAAGCCGGGCGGCAGTCTTTTTACGGCGCCGGCAATGGATCAGGTGGCCAATACCAGTCCGGGCGGTTTCGCTCGGTTTACAAGTCGAAAGCGCGGTTTACCTGAGTTTAATTACGAGCTGCCTGCAGCGGCGATGGCCGATGAAATTCGCACCCCCGGAGAGGGACAGATCAAGTTGATGGTCACCGGTGCCGGCAACCCCGTTTTGTCGACACCCAACGGACAGGCGCTGGACGCTTCCATAACTAAGGATATTGATTTCTATATTAATGAAACTACCCGCCATGCGGATATTATTTTACCGCCCACCAGCGCCCTAGAGCATGACCATTACGATATTGCATTCCCTATCGCCGGATTCGCAATACCGCCCGTTACTTCCTTTCCAATATCGATGGGCCCGATGGCGCCTTTCATGATTGGGAGATATTTTCGGAACTTGGAGAGCGTCTTGCCGAACGATTAAACTTAGCGGCAATGCCCCGGATGGCACCAGACCGTTTAGTCGATAGCGCATTGCGCGCCGGGCCTTACGGAGATCAGACTAAGTGGCAGCTGAGTATTGAAAAATTAAAAGCGCATCCCTCTGGTATCGACATGGGGCCGCTTGAGCCATCTTGCCCAGAGCGGC
Source organism: uncultured Luminiphilus sp. (assembly GCA_905182485.1). Lineage (GTDB taxonomy): Bacteria > Pseudomonadota > Gammaproteobacteria > Pseudomonadales > Halieaceae > Luminiphilus. The sequence goes on along the minus strand of CAJJBO010000032.1, from coordinate 29,047 downwards.
TTCAAACGCCCGGTAAGCGCATTCATCTGGCGATCGATGCCGTGTTTGAGGACATTCATCGTCTGGTTAACGAGCAGCCTGAGCAAACAGAAACGTATCGTTTGATCGGTCGGCGGCATGTGAGAGACAACAACTCTTGGATGCATAACCATCATCGATTAATGAAAGGTAAGCCAAGGTGTCAATTGTTAATGAATACAGCGGACGCACAGAGAGAGGGTTGGCAGGCCGGAACGTTGATCAAAATTCATAGTCGTATCGGGAGTATTGAAGCCGAGTTGGCCTGCACGGATGATGTCATGCAGGGCGTCGTAAGCTTGCCCCATGGTTATGGGCATGGCCAGCCTGGGACTCGGGCAGAGACCGCTAGCCAGCACGCAGGCGTGAGCTGCAACGACATTACCGATGACCAGTTTATCGACCAGTTGTCGGGTAACGCCGCTTTAAATGGGCTGGCGGTCCAGCTCAGTCTCGGAGCGGCGGCCTGATGCACGCGGGAGGCAACGATGACTGAAGAACGGATCCCGCTGGCTGCCATCGATAGCGGTGAAAAGTATGTCAATGAACGGGGGATGCGCGTCATTAAGGACGGCATCAAAGCCTCGTCGACAGAGACTGCCCCACTGCCGAAGCCCGATTGGTTAAGGATGCGGATACAGAGCAGCCCCAAGTTTGACGCAGTCAGGTCGATCGTGCATGAGCATCGCTTGGCGACAGTCTGTGAGGAGGCCAAGTGCCCCAACATCAGTGAATGCTGGAGCGCGGGCACCGCTACGATCATGTTAATGGGCGACGTGTGCACCCGTGCCTGCCGTTTTTGTTCCGTGAATACGGGTAATCCGAATGGCTGGCCTCGATGGCGAAGAGCCGGCTAACACGGCTCAGGCCGTGCAGTTGATGGACCTGCGCTACGTTGTCCTGGACGTCAGTCAACCGAGATGATCTCAGTGATGGGGGTGCGGCGCACTATGCAGCAGTCGTCACGGCGACGAAGCATCAGAACCCGGAAACCGCGGTCGAAGCGCTCACGCCTTGACTTTTTTGGGCGATCAAAAAGCCATTGAGGTGCTGCTTGATTTAGCTTTAGGTGATGATGCCGCGATCGCGAGCGACCGTAGAGCGGCCTGACGCACCCTGTCAGAGATCCGAGAGCGGGGTATCAGCAGACACTAGATGTGTTGGCCTACGCGAAAAGCATATCGACCTAAGGTGATCACCAAGACTTCACTGATGCTCGGTTTGGGCGAGAGCGAAGCAGAACTGAAACAATGCATGGATGATCTTCGTGCGCACAATGTTGATGTCCTCACACTGGGGCAATATCTGCAGCCGACTAAGCACCACCTGCGGGTGGAACGCTTCGTGACGCCAGAAGAATTCGAGCGCTATCGGGAGTGGGGGTTAGAAAGAGGGTTTATGGAGGTAGTATCGGGCGTTTTTGTGCGCTCTAGCTATCGCGCCGAGAGGGTATTGGAGCATAATAACGTAGGCCTTGGAGGAGGGATAAGCTGATGGTTAAACAGGTTGCTACCCGCTTATGACGACGACGTTCACACACGTTGGGCTGCTCGGACGCAGAGAGCACCCTGGGGTCGAGGAAGTGGTGTCTGGGCTCTTGAAGCTCTTAGACCAACGTAATATTCAGGTGACGATCGAGGATCGCCTCGCTACGCTCGCTCATTTTGAGCGCCGTGAAATGGCGTCCCGCGAACAAATTGGCACCATGGTTGATCTGGCGATCGTAATTGGCGGTGATGGCAGTTTGCTTAGCGCTGCGCGCACGTTAGTCAAACACGATACCCCTGTGATCGGCATCAACCGGGGAAGGCTAGGATTTCTCACCGATGTGAGCCCCGACGACTTGCTGGAGCAAGTCAGTGCCATTCTGAACGGTGAGTATCTCAGTGATCGGCGATTTTTGTTGGATGCCGAGGTGTGGCGTGGCGAGCAGGTGGTGGGTCGGGGAGAGGCCCTCAATGACATCGTTGTGAACTCCGGCGCATCAGCACAAATGGTGGAGTTCGAACTCAGTATCGATGGTGATTTTGTGTATCGCTTGAACGCGGACGGCTTGCTGGTGGCCACCCCAACAGGGTCAACAGCCTATTCCTTGTCGGCAGGCGGACCCATTGTCTCGCCTGATCTTGACGCGCTGGTGTTAGTCCCCATGTTTCCTCACTCATTGACCAGTCGTCCTATTGTAGTCAGTGGTCACAGTGAGATTCGGATCGATGTCGTCTCGCGTAATGATATCCATCCTCCCATAACGTGTGATGGCCAAATCTCTATCACTGCCTTGCCCGGCGACTCGGTGCGTATCCGTAAAAAATCGCGTGAGCTCACGTTACTGCATCCTCCCGGCTATAGTTTTTATGCGACCTGCCGGGACAAACTTCGCTGGTCAGATGCCCTCGTTCAGTAGCGCCCCACCTGCAATACAGCGAGCCCCTGCGACCTTCTTATTGGTGGCAGTGACCGTTGGCTGTTTTTTGCTGTTTTACCCGCTGCAGTGGATGGGCATGTTGCAGCTGTTCAATTTTGTGCCGTTTCGTGCCGCCGGCGGTTATGTGGCGTTCGGCGAGATGGGCACCGAGTGGTGGAGATTGATTACCCCCACGTTGATTCATTTTGGTTGGCTGCACATGGTTTTTAACTGCTTATGGCTTTGGGAGTTTGGTCAACGAATCGAACATCGATTGGGGTCCGCTAATGTGTTCGCACTGTACGGTGTGACAGCAATGGGCAGCAATTATTGTCAGTACCTGTGGGAGGGCCCGTCTATTTTTGGTGGTATGTCAGGAGTGGTCTATGCCTTTATGGGCGTTATCTTGGTCTCGCACTGGCGAAGGCCCGGTTGGATCCTGCCGCCGCCGATGGCGGTGTTTGCCTTCATGCTCATTTGGTTGTTGATCGGTATGGCGGGCAGTATGGAATTCATTGGTGCAGGGGCGGTGGCTAATGGCGCTCATGTGGGGGGGCTGTTAACGGGCTGTCTGGTGGGCATGCTACTGAGCATTGCGCCACACACTTTTGGGAGGCGCTGAGGTGTCAGACGTTTATCGGCAGTCAGTGCGTCAGATGGACAGAAAAACCTACGACCGTCTCGTTGAGGCGCTAGCGATTGGCCGTTGGCCAGATGGGCGTGGGTTGTCGGATAATCAGCGGCAGTCAGCGATGCAGGCAGTCATTACCTGGGGAGAGCTGCACCTGGCGCCCGACGAGCGTGTTGGCTTCATTGATAAAGGTAGCAAGGCAAATGTGGTTCGCGATGACCCCGCACCCCTAAACTGGAAGGAGCCACTTGGTGACTGAACTACGCGGTATGTTGCGTAAAATGAAAACAGAGCTGGCCGAGGTGGTGATCACGTTGTTGCCAGATCAGGGTGGTTTATCGGTCAATGATCTTTTGGGATTGCCGCTGCGCCTATCTTTTACCGGTGTGATCGAGTGTGTCGCTTGCAAGCGACTGACAAAAAAGAGTTTTAATCAGGGCCACTGTTATCCCTGTTTCCGCAAGCTAGCCGCCTGCGACACCTGCATCATGAGTCCCGCAAAATGTCACCTTGCTGAAGGGACGTGCCGAGAACCCGAGTGGGCGGCCTTAAATTGCCAAGTCCCCCATATCGTCTACTTAGCGAACACGTCGAGTGTCAAAGTGGGTATTACCCGTGGCACACAAGTGCCCACTCGCTGGATGGATCAGGGCGCGACACAAGCCAAGCCCATTGCGCGAGTGCAAACTCGCTATCAATCCGGGCTTTTAGAGGTGTTATGCGCACAAGAGGTCGGTGACCGCACCGCCTGGCAAACCATGCTCAAGGGAGATAGCGATCCCCAAGATCTTGAGGCCATACGAAAAAGCCTGATGGACAGTTGTCGAGAAGGCATCGATGACTTAAAGCGACAGCACGGTGAAGAGGCCTTTGAATTATTGGAGGATGAGCCAGAGACGACGATTCGCTATCCGGTACTGAGCTGGCCCGAGAAGGTCAAAGCACATAATTTTGATAAGCAGCCCGTCGTCGAGGGCACGTTGATGGGGATTAAGGGGCAGTATTTAATCCTCGACACGGGTGTGCTGAACATCCGTAAATTTGGTGGCTACGAAGTTGATATTGAGGTGAGAGCATCATGATGGCATTCCGAGAGGGCCTACCCGCTACGATCCGCCGGGTGGATTATCAGACGCCCGATTTTACCGTGACGGCAGTCTCGCTGTCGGTTCAGATATTTTCGGGGCGAACTGACGTCACGGCGACGCTGTCTTTTGTGCGTCGCGGTGCGGCCGCAGCGCCGCTGCAACTCAATGGTGAGCAGCTTAGATGGTCGTGAACTTCAAGGAAATGAGTACTTACGTACCGATAAAGCCTTGTTGATTTCTAAAGTGCCTGAACAGTTCGATTTAGAAATTGAAGTTCTAATTCACCCAGATAAAAATACGGCGTTAGAAGGTTTGTACCATTCTGGTCGTTTATTGTGTACTCAATGCGAAGCGGAAGGGTTTCGTAGAATTACTTATTATCCAGATCGTCCCGATATAATGGCTGTTTTTACAGTGTCAATTGAGGCAGAAAAAGCAGATTGGCCGATTATGTTATCCAATGGTAATTTAGAACAAAAAGGCCAGCTTGAAAATGGTCGGCATTGGGTGAGTTGGCATGATCCACACCCAAAACCAGCCCATCTTTTTGCCATGGTGGCAGGCGATCTAAAACCTGTTTCTGATGTGTTCACTACATGCTCCGGTAAGCGGGTCGACCTGCACATTTGGGTAGAGGAAAAAGATCTGAGTTATTGTGATCACGCCATGGTGTCGCTGAAAAACGCAATGCGCTGGGATGAGGAGGTCTATGGCCTCGAGTACGACCTCGATCTCTACAATATTGTGGCGGTCGACGATTTCAATATGGGGGCAATGGAAAATAAGAGTCTCAACATCGGCCGTCCTAGCCAGCGCCCAAACTTCAGTGGATCGTAATTTTGAAAGTATTGAGGCGATAATTGCGCACGAGTACTTCCACAATTGGACAGGTAATCGCATAACCTGTCGTGATTGGTTCCAGCTCACGTTAAAAGAAGGATTCACTGTGTTCCGCGACGCGGAATTCTCTGCGGACATGAATTCACGCGGCGTGAAACGGGTTGAGGACGTCATGTTCTTGCGCACGCATCAGTTTGCTGAGGATGCTGGGCCGATGGCCCACCCAGTCCGTCCTGATGCCTTTGTCGACATCTCTAATTTTTATACCCTGACCGTCTACGAAAAAGGCGCTGAGGTGGTGCGCATGCTGCACACCCTGTTAGGCGCAGAGGCCTTTTTTGCCGGGACCAAATTATATTTTGAGCGCTTTGATGGACAAGCTGTGACCTGTGATGACTTTGTCGACAGTTTGTCTGAGGCGTCGGGTCGTGACCTCGAACAGTTTAGACGTTGGTACGAACAGCCGGGTACGCCTGAGGTGCAGTTTGAGGGCCGCTACGATGCGGCGTTGCAGCGCTACCATTTGACGCTGCGGCAGCATAATCCGCGTCTGAAGGAAGGTGCTCAAGACGTACCGCTGGTGATTCCTGTTGCCACCGGGTTAGTGGTGGACGCTCAGCCCATTGACTTGGGTGAGGGGACGACGCGTGTGCTGGAGCTCACCGAGCCCGAGCAGACCTTTATTTTTGAAGATATACCCGCTGAGCCCGTGCCTTCATTGCTTCGAGGATTTTCGGCGCCCATCCGAATCACCACAGAACAGTCCGATGCAGATTTGCTGATGTTGATGGGATGCGATGACGATGCATTCGTGGCGTGGGATGCGGCGCAACATTTACTGGCTCGCTCGATGGAATCGCTAGGGACCATGCCTAGCGAGACGCCCGAGGAGATCAACTCGGAATTAACTCAGGCTTGTGAGCGTGTGTTAACCGGCGCAATGGATCCTGCGATGAAGGCATTGACCGTGACGTTGCCGAGTGAGGAGTACTTGGCTGATCGAGCGGCACAAAAGGGTTTGGTTGACGTAGCGGCTAACCATGCTCGTCGACAGAAAATGAAGGCGCTGTTGGGTAGTCGACTAGTCGATCACTGGCAGCGGGTCTGCTCGCAATACCGTCTGCAAGGTGCCTATCGTGCCAGCGCGGGTGATATCGGTGTTCGCGCTCTGCAACATGTGGCGCAGGACTTTTTACTGGCAGCGGGCGAGGGTGACCTGTCGGCGATTCGCGCTTTACACGAGCAAGCCGATAATCTGACAGACCGATTGGCAACATTGCGATGGCTCGTTCAGTACGAGACACCAGCAGCACGTGAGCAGGTGCTCGCGGCGTTTTATGAGCGCTGGCAGCACGAGGCGCTTGTCGTGAATCAATGGTTCACCATTCAAGCAACCCGTCCCGCAGAGGACTGCGTCAAGAGCGTCAGATTGTTAATGGAGCATGACGCGTTTGACTGGCGTAATCCCAATAAATTGCGGGCGCTGGTGAGCGCTTTTGCCGGGGGAAACCCCATTGCGTTTCATCGCGCGGACGGCGCAGGATATCGCTTGCTCGGTGACGTCATCTTAAAAATTCAGGCCAGTAATCCACAAATTGCCGCGCGCATGCTCGCGCCATTAACGCGCTGGCGTCGGTATGCCGCCGGTCAAGATTTGATGCGGGAGGTACTCGAGGAAATCGCGGCGATCGACCCCTTGCCCAAAGACATTTTTGAGGTGGTGAGTCGTGCGTTGAGTGACGCACCGTAACGTCTGGGTGGCCCTCTAGAGTGCGTCTGAAGTCCTTTGATCCGCCTTTTCCCCCGACTCAGACACTGGAGGGTGCGGGCCGAGCACCGGGGAAAAATGTGCTGCGATAAGCACAGCTGTTGGCACGGTTGGTTGGCCATGCTGATGCAGCATTGCTGGCAAGGTGATCAGTAAACGCAGGCCGAGCACGATGTTTTATCGCGAGGGGTACAACGCCATGGCCTCATCGTGCGCGTCGCCAATGCGCTCCGGCGCTGGCTCCTCGCGGAGTGCCTCTATCAGTCCAAGCTGGCGCCACTCAGCGTCAGTGGCCCCATAGATCGAACGATCAAGTTCACTCAGTATTACGGCTAATGAGGGGCTGCTGGCTCTGGCAATGTCGCTGAGTGAGGAAAACGATCGCCCATGATGGCGCGCTGCCCAGTGTTGTAATGCGGTTCGTACGCCCGACGCATCTTGCTGCGATAGGGCGCGTTTCACCTCGACCAACGCCAGACGCTTGTCGCCGCCTCGCAGAGCGGCGAGACCACCCTGTGGAGTGTCTGTGCCCATGGACTTTGGACGCAGTCGCCACAGTGCGATCGCTAGGCCGATAGCGATAAGCCAGCCTGCCACTCCGACGAGCCCTATCCACACCGGCAGGGTTGCCATAGGCAAGGTCGCGTCGGAAAGGGTGCTGGATGCGGTTTCATCATCGAGCACATCAGCGGTTTGGACGGCAATATCTCTCGCCTCGAGTACTGCATACTCCAGTTGATCGGTTTGTGTGTTCCACCAGGGGATACGAATTTCGGGCAACGTCCAATTGCCATCCGCTCTGGCTACCAGCGCTTCGCTTTGGGTCCGGATTCCCTGAAGTCCTCGAGCGATTTCACTTTGATCAATCGATTCTTGATCGGGATAGAAACGGAGCTCAGGAATGTTGAGGGCGCCTTGCACGCTGCTCAGCGGCGGCAGCTGGCTCCCTTGGAGGCCCTCAGCGATCAGTGTGAGCGTGCGCGTTGTGGAATCTCCCACCGACAAAGTCTCGGGATCAATTGACCAATCTTCCGTCAACGCCAGTGTTCTGGCTGGAAGCCAAACATCGCCAGGAAACGCAGCAGGCACACTTTTAACGGTAACCGCGAGCGGTTCGGACGATAAGCGGATGCGTCTTCCAAGGCGCGAGCCCAATAATGTGCGCCCAGCTTGAACTTCGCGTGCTGTAAATTCGACGGCAGGAATCGATAGCGTGCCACTTTTTTGTGGATAGATTACGTAGCGCAATTCGGTGACCAACCACGTCCGGTTACCGACTCGTCGCTGGAAAGATTGGCGCTCTAGCGGCTCCACTACGGCGTCCGCAATATCAAGCGCTGAAATTTCTGGGCTCTCTAAATTAATGGCTTGTTGCAGGGTGATGGTGAGCATGAGCTCCGCTTGAACGTATAAGCTGGGCTGGTCAATGCTGGATTCAAACAACACGGTGGCATCGCCAGGAGCGATCAGTGGCTCAGGATTGACCAGAATCGATATCGGTGTCGTACGGCGACCCCCCGTCATCAGAGAGGGGATAGCGAGCGTACCTTCGCGCAGCGGAGCGAGTTCCAGCTCTAGTGTTCGTGTGACGTTGTTACGACCGTTGATAAAACGTGCATTGGTCGCGCTAGAGCGCGAGAGTATTTCCCAATCGCGGTTCAGCGGCGTGAGGTCGATTTCACTGGGCTGTTCGCCTGCATCACCGAGCAGGGTGAGTCGCAGTGTCTCTCCCAAAGCAATGTCACGTCGATCCGCGGTCGCTGAGAGATCGGCCATCGCCGCAGCAGACCACAGTAGCATAGTCGCTATGAGGCTCCAGACGGTCACGCGTTGTGGCTGCGTTTTACCAGCGAATCGATTCATCGGGTTTGTCACCCTCCCTGAGTCTTTGCATGGTTTGATAGCGGAACTTGCGTCGCAACAGTCCACCGGGGTCATCAGGCACACGGCGCAACCACTGTTCCAGCGCTTGCTGCTCCTCTAGCGCCTCATCGAATTTAGCCATTTGTTCCTGTGTGGCCGCCTCAAGTTGGTCGGCGGCCTGTCGATCCGCATCAGCGGTATTCGGAGCTTGGTCACCGGGCTGTTGCTCGGACTCTGCTTGAGGTTCGCCCTGATCGCTCGCGTCATCTTCTTGCCCGTCGCTCGCTTGCTGTGAGTCGTTTTGTTGGTCCGACGACTCGCCATCCCCCCCACTATCTGAGTCAGACGCGTCATTTTGTTCAGATTGCTCGTCTTGTTGGCTTTGCTCTTCTCCCTCTTGCTGTTCTTGGTCCTGGTCCTCTTGTTGGTCGAGCAGTGCTTGAATAAAGTCGCGATTGGCAATGGCATCTTCTGCACTGGGCTGCAGGGATAAACTCTTTTCATAGGCGTTAATGGCGCCTTGTAGATCTCCCTGCATCGCCAAAGCATTCCCTTGATTGAACAACCCATCGGCAGATGGCTCGGAGGCAAAGCTGGTGGCTGCTCGATCATAGGCGCCTGCCTCAAATTCTGCCATGCCACGCCATGACGTCTGCTCGAATCGTTCGGCGGCGCCACTTGGGTCACCGTCAGCAAGGCGCTGGGCGCCGCTTGCGGGGGCAGGGGGCTGCAAGGTCCTCCCACTCCGCCGCCTCGGCCGTTTCTGGTTGCATTATCATCACTAGCAGCAAAACGCTAACCAGGGCGCCCTTTCGAAATGCAGGGAGGAGCAGCAAGGCAACGAGCGCAGCCAGCCAGAATCCTTGGTCTAGCCAGGCATCGGTTTGTCTCGCTAGATCGAGTTCGCCTTGGGCCGCTAGTACATTTCGTCTGGTCAATGATTCGATATCACGTTCGTCTAAGCTCATCCGTTCGACCGGCGCGCTCAAAGCGCTGGCGACTTGATCTATCGCACGGAGGTCAAGCGTGGGGATCACAATTTCGCCTGCGTCATCTTTGAGGAATCCGCCATTGGGGAGCGGGATAGGAGCGCCTGCTTTGGTGCCAATTGCCAGCACGGCGAGAGCAGCACCGCTGCGCTCTAGCGCGTTTTTTGCGCGGACTGGGTCAAAGCCGGGCAGGCCGTCAGTCATGAGTAAGATTTGGCCGCCTTGCGCGCCAGCAGTGATCAATAGATTGGCAGCGGCCTCGATGCCGCTGGTCGCGTTGGCGCCGGGCAAAGGCATAATGTCGGGCGACAGCGCAGGCATCAAATTAGCAATGGTGCGTGTGTCATCCGTTAGTGGCGTGACCACGTGGGCGTCACCTGCAAACACCACCAGACCGGTCACCCCTTCGACTCTCAAGTTCAGCAAATCGAGTATCTTTTGTCGAGCGCGTTGTATTCGACTGGGTTGAACGTCTGCCGCCAGCATCGACGCGCTGAGATCTAATACCAATACCAGCGCGTCTGCGCGCTTGATAACCGGTAATTCCACCTGCCGCAGGCTGGGTCCTGCCGCAGCGAGTACGATGAGGCTGAGCAGTAGGGTGGGCATCCAGATCGTCGTCTGGCGGGTTTTATCGCTGTGATCCGGCATTAGGTAGGGGAGCAGTTTTGGATCGATGGCTCGGCTCCAGTCGCCTTGCCGTGTGCGCCGATGCCACAATGCAACGGCCAGCAGGGGGCAGATCAACAATCCCCAGAGCAACTCTGGACGCAATAAATGAAACCCATCAACCATGAGCTAGCCCGCTATTGCGACGACTCAGCCACCCGCTGTGCAGCAGCGCGAGCCAGCAAGCGAGCCCCAACGCGCCCAGTAACGGCACCCAACTGAGGGCGCGTTTTGGACGAAAGGTACTGGCATCCTGTTCCACCGGCTCAAGGGTATCGAGTAACGCATAGATCGCCTCAAGCTCCGCCGGTGAGGTCGCTCTAAAGTAGCGCCCTCCGGTGGCTTCAGCGACGGCATTCAGCATGGCTTCATCTACTTCGACTCGGCCTCTAGTCGTTCTGCCGAGGTTGCGGCTAATGCCAATGGTATAGATTTTCACATCGAGCTGAGCGGCTAGCGCAGCCGCTTCCATTGGGTCGACCGTACTGGCGGTGTCTTGGCCATCGGTAAGCAGTATGAAAATACGTGATGTTGCGGGACGATCGCGCAGCCGTTTGATCGCGAGTCCCAATGCATCACCGATTGCTGTGTCCTCACCAGCAAACCCGAGTTGCGCCTCATCGATGAAGCGGGTCACCGTTTCAAGATCGAAGGTGAGCGGTGCCTGCAGGTAAGCCCGTGTGCCGAACAAAATAAGCCCGACGCGATCACCTTGGCGGCGTTGCGTAAAGTCGGCAGCAATCGATTTGACTGCCGTAATTCTCGGAACCAATCGATTGCCGATCTGCATGTCTTCAATTTGCATACTGCCGGATAGGTCAAGCCCCAACATGAGGTCGCGCCCCGTATTAGGGAGTTCAATGGGTTCGCCAATCCATTGAGGTCGAGCGATGGCTGCAATCAGAAGCATCCAAGCAGCCCACAACAAGCCCCTTCCTATCGCCCTGACTGACTGGGTTGCCGAGTGCCTGATAAGGATTGCCACCGGGCGGCAAAAGGGGCTCTGAGTGCCGCAGGCTGCAGAGAACCCCCTCGACTGAAATAGAAAATTAATACGGGCACCGGTGCCACCACAAATACCCAAGGCCACATCCACTCAAGCATCCGACACCTCATGACGGCGGACCCAATATTCAGCCATGAGCAGCAGGGGTTCGGTAGCGGCTGGTGGATGCGCCGCATAAAGCAAATCGAGATCTGCAAGCCCATCGGTAGGTAGGTCCTTACAGGTCTTGAGCAGAAAATTTTGCCATTGCTGACCATGAAGTGCTGCCACCTGTTCTGCGGGGAACGCTCTCAATGCCGCTGCTTTCAATAATTGGTTAATGTCTGTGGTGCTGACTTCAGCAGCTCTTAGGAGGCGCAGTTGGGAGAGCGCGGCTCGCCGGTACTGAGCGCGACGGTAGCGTCGTCGAAGCCATCGACCAATCAACAATAGGCCAACGATCGCCGATGCGAGAATAATCCACCATCCGAGTGCCAAGGGCCACGATCCGATCGACTCAGGCGCTCGCAACGGCGCCAGTTGTGCCAGCATCATATCGGGGTTCATTTTGCTGGGAACACCGTTAGCAGTTGCCTCAGCGGGTCATCGCCAGTGCTTATCTTCAGCAGCGGGATGCGCAGCTCGCGAAGCCGGCGCGCAGTGAGCTCCTGATTTGAGCGATACTGGCTGGCATAGGCCTCTCGGATAGTGTCGGCGCCAGTATCTAGGGAGGAGTGATGATTGCCATCGGTGACGGAGTAGTGCCCCGAGCGCGGCAGCTCTGCCTCTAAGCGGTCGTTAACCGCGATCCCTACCAGTTGTGTGCGGCGCGCTAGCCGGCGTAATGGTGAGAAATTGTCGGCTTCCAATAAATCATGGAAGTCGCTGATTAAAAAAATGCGAGTGCCCGGACGAGCAATGCGTTCCAGTTGCTGGAGTAAGTCGGAGAGATCGTTACTCGGTGCGTTATCATCAGCGTTTGGCGCGCCCTCGTGAACAAGATCACCGATCACCCGCAGCACGCTATGCTGACTCCGTTTGGGTCGAGTATCGGACAGCGAGTTATCGCCTAACACCACGCCGCCAACACGCTCGCCAGCGCCAAGTGCTGACCACAATGCCAGGGTACCCACGTGCGCCGCCATGACCGACTTGAAGCACTGAGTTGAGCCAAACTTCATCGGTGTGCGCTGATCGATGGCCACCAGAATGGGTTGCTCTCGATCTTCGTGAAATAGTTTGGTGTGTGCAGTACCGGATCGTGCGGTGACCCGCCAATCAATCGCGCGGACATCGTCGCCAGCGGCGTAGGCTCGCACTTCATCGAACTCGACGCCGCGGCCTCGTTGGCGAGCCCGTTTCATGCCCGCTAAATTGGCCAGTGCACGCGTTTGGCCCGTCACATTGACAAACCGAGCCGAAAATCGACTGGCGATCAGCGCGTCGGATAACACGACTGCACCAGATGGACCATCGATTGAGCGATGAACGAGGCTGTCAGGCAACGGGGATACGCTCAATCAACCGTTCGATGATTTGATCACTGGTGACGCCTGCGGCCTCTGCCTCAAAGGAGACGATCAGCCGGTGCCTGAGACAGTCGAAGACCACTTTCTGAACATCATCTGGACTGACATAGTCTCTGCCCTCAATCCACGCATTAGCTCGCGCACAGCGATCAAGCGCAATGGTGGCTCGCGGACTGGCGCCATACTCTAACCAATCGGCGAGTTCCGCGTCGTATAGACTCGGATCGCGGGTGGCGATGACCAGTTGGATGATGTACTCCTCGACCGCCGGGGCCATATGGACCTCTAGGGCGCCTTGGCGCGCGGCAAAGATGTCTGCTTGTGAGACCGCGCGATCGGGTTGAGATTGCTCACCACTTGCCTCGCTGCGTGCCAGCCGCAAAATAGCTTGCTCTGCATCACGGTCTGGATAGGACACTCTGACGTGCATGAGAAAACGGTCGAGCTGTGCCTCGGGGAGGGGGTAGGTCCCTTCTTGTTCGATCGGATTTTGGGTTGCCATCACCAGAAAGAGCGGGGGTAGGGCATAAGTCTTGCTGCCAATACTGACTTGTCGTTCCGCCATAGCCTCTAGCAGCGCAGATTGAACCTTTGCAGGCGCTCTGTTGATTTCATCCGCCAGTACTAAATTATTGAAGATGGGCCCTTGCTGGAACTCAAATGTCCCGGTCTGGGGTCGAAAAATATCGGTACCCGTGATGTCGCCGGGTAACAGGTCGGGCGTAAATTGAATGCGGTGGAAATCGCCCTCAATGCCCTCTGCCATTTGCTTGATCGCCCGCGTTTTGGCGAGGCCCGGTGCGCCCTCGACCAGCAGGTGCCCGTCGGCTAGTAGGGCGATCAGCAATTTATGGATGAGGTCTTGCTGGCCAACAATTTGTTGCCCGAGCCAATGTTCGAGGTTCGCGAGAAGTTGGTAGTTCACAAGTTAGGCCTTTATGTAGACAGATTCAGAAATGGCGCCATTTCTGACCATTTCAAGGCCTAAACGTTCGCAGTTTCCCCCATTACGGGCCGTGCGCTCGGCTTGCCGGTCAGAACCCGGACAATTTATAACATGTAATGGCGTCTGACAGCCCCTCTTGCCAGTCGCTGCGACCCTCTTGCCAGCCGTCTAGCCATCGGATTCTGGCTAAACCCGTCAGAAAGGGGCAGTTTTCTCGGGAACGCCCAGCAAGGCCAAGTTGATATCCCTTTTCAAAGGCGCGTTGAATACGGTTCCGCTTAAATCTTTTCATAATCTGACCACTTCTCCCGTTGTGAGGCGGCTTAGGCCGCGGTTTGCGAAAGGCGTGTTTTTTCCGCCTCTTCGCAGTGATGCGACAACGTACCCACTCGAGGTGGGTCACACAGGAAATGGGCTGCGAGCGCTGGCGCCAGCAATAAAATGCTGCCGCCGACCTGTCAAGCTGACCAGATGGTCAGCGGGTCTTATCGTGACCTGGCGCTCGGTTCTGCGCTCAATGTGCTCTAGCCCGGGAAATGGCTCCACTTGATAAGGTACCCCCTCTCGACGAGGGTGGCTAAAACTAATTTCTTATCAGCAGAGTGTGCCATCAGGCGGATTGGCTATAAGGCAATAACGGCAGGGCCCTGCGCGCCGTTGAAACCGATTCTGAGCTGGCTGCACAGATAAAAATAATCGACGAAGCATCGCACCCACCTGGGGTTAGCAGGCCACGCTTCGGGCACCCCAGTGCCTGTTTAGAGGTGGCGCTACCCGACGGTCGTACTGTTAAGCCTGGCTCCGTAATGATAAGGAACTGGTGCAATCCTCGACCGCTGCCTGCCAGTGTGCCTGACGTTGCGCTTTTTTTTCGGTGCGGTGGGTCGATCGGTGACATCGTCTGCTACGGAGCAACACAGAAGGGCCTAGCGTCTGCGGTCAACTTTTCAGGTTTTGAGTGATCCACCTGTAAAACCGGCTCGTAATTCTTTGCAACTAGGTAAATGACTATCTGGTTTAGTCATCTTCCCCCAGATGACAAATTATTGCCCCGGCCTTTTGGCCGGGTTTTTTTTTGGGAGAGGGTCTATGAATAACCGCGCTGTGATGCTCACTTTGGGTTACGCGGGTCTGCTGCCGTTCTATGGGTTCCTGGCGGCGTCGTGGTCGCTGGAAGATTGGCCAGCTGCGATCTCTGTGCAAGGGTTCATTATTTACTCACTCGGTATACTGTGTTTTTTAGCCGGTACCTTATGGGGTCGCGTGCAGTCCTTTGATGCGCCGCACAGGGCGCGGCTACTCGTGAGTAATGGCTTGGTTTTATTTGCCGTCGCAGCGGTTTTGACCGCGCAGGCATGGTTGGCATCATTGGCGCTGATGACGGGATATCTTGCGCTGCTGTGGTACGAGCAGGGTGCGGAGTCGTTGCCTTCCTGGTATGGCGTGATGCGCAGAAATCTGAGATGGAATTGCTGATGGAAGGTGATGCGCTTCGTGCTGCTGGTTCAGATGGCGTCTTAAGTCCTTAGAGCCTCTGGTGTATTCGCATTGGCCAGCCACTCATCAGGCACCGAGATCGCCCGTGCATTGAGTGACGTCAATAAGGCCTTGAGCTTCACGCCACCGCTGTCAACAAAAGCAGTGCAGTCATCGAGCAGCTGGGTGCTGAGACGCAAGCAAGGCGAGTGGCGGCCGCTTGAGTCAGTCAATACGATCGCAAGATCGTCTTGTTGCCATTGTGTTTCCAGCGTCTCGATGACCTGGAGTGGTGCACCCATTAAATCTACCGGGAGAATGATGATATCCGGTGTCGCCGCGGCGTAGAGTAATGCAGTGATGCCGGCACAGGGGCCTAAATCCGGCGCCACTTCGCACAGCACTCGATCGGCATAGTGCTGATAGAACCGCGGGTTGTTGCGGCAGCAGACTAAGCGCTCGGTAGCGAGCGTGGCAGCGCAGACGTCTGCCAGCAGAGGTTTGCCGTTAAACGCGATTAAACCCTTATCGCGGCCATGCCAGCGACGGCCTTGACCACCGGCCAAAATACCCAAGCTGTAGGCTCGTGTGGCGTTCACAGACTCGTCTCTCTATGGGATCATCCTCTCTCCTGTTGGACTATAGCTCATGTCATCCATGTCGCGTGTTCTAGCGCTTGATACTGCCACTGATGCCTGCACCCTTGCGTTGTGTGGTGAGGGAGATTTGCGTGCTCGCCATGAGCGGCTCGCCAGAGCCCACAACCGACATATTCTCGGTATGTTGACCGACATCCTTGCAGAGCGCTCGCTCGCTTCAGCGGTAGACGTCATTGCTTGCGGCGTAGGGCCCGGCTCTTTCACGGGTCTCAGGGTCGCGGTCAGCGTGGCTCAGGGGTTGGCTTGGGCCAGAGACATTCCGATTCACGGATTTTGTTCTTTATCGGCCCAGGTTTACAGCGCGGCGGCGCTAGGCCTGCTATCGGAGGGCCAATGGGTCCTTTCGACTATCGATGCTCAAATTGGTCAGCTCTATGGCATTTGGGGTCAGTGGCGGGAGGATCACTTCCACGCAGAAGAAGCGGCTTTCATCTGTCCGCCAGAGGCATTAACGCTGCGGGCTGATCTAGCTTCCGTCGCCATCATTGGATCGGGTCTGGCTCATGCTGAGCGCTTTCCCCCGCAGCTGCAGCACCTGAGTACCGTGTATCCCGACATCACGCCGGACGCGGCGGTGATGGCGCAGCGCTTATCAACCGGTTCACTGGCGTTAGCGCTACAGCCTGCTCATTCGCTGTCGCCTCAATACGTGCAGCAAAATATTGGCTGGAAAAAATTATCGGAGCAAGGCCGCCATGATTGACTGGCTGCAGGTTGTCACTTTGGCGCTGATTCAAGGCGTGACAGAGTTCTTGCCGGTCTCCAGCTCGGCGCATCTATTGTTGCCTTCCGAACTCTTGGGGTGGCCTGATCAAGGTTTGGCCTTTGACATCAGTGTCCACGCCGGCACCTTATGCGCGGTCGTATTTTATTTTCGACAGACTCTTTTCGGCTTGGCACGTGCCCTCATGCCTGGTAGTGGGCTCGATCGATCAGAATGTTGGACGCTCATCATTGCCACCTTACCGGTCTTACTGGCAGGTTTTCTACTCAAGGAGCTGATTGCGGGCGAGGCGCGTACGGTGGTCGTCATCACCACCACGACCTTATTGTTTGGCGTTTTGTTGGGTTGTGCTGATTGGGTCTCTCGTCGCGGCCAGCGTCGGCACACTGCTATACGAGCTCGTGATGCTTTTCTCATTGGCTGCGCCCAGATCCTCGCACTGATTCCTGGCACTTCGCGTTCTGGCATTACGATCACGGCGGCGCTGTTTCTGGGCTACCATCCAACCATCGCTGCCCGCTTCTCTTTTTTACTCAGTGTGCCGGTGATTGCGGGCGCCGTATTCATCATGCTGATGAGCGATCACATCAGTCTGTCAGCCCATGCGGGCGCTTATTATGTGATCGCTTTTTTAGTGTCCGGATGCTTCGCCTATGCAACGATAAGCGCCTTCATATACTGGGTGAGCAAAATAGGATTGATGCCTTTCGTGGTATACCGACTTTTACTGGGCTTCATGTTGTGGATAGGGATAGTCGAGGGACTTTGAGTGACAACACACATTGACGAATTAATGACTTTTTTGAGCGGATCCATTACGCCTTTTCATGCGGTTGAGGTGATGGCAAAAACGTTGCAACGGGCAGGCTTCGAACAGCTGGACCAATTTGATGCGGTACGCATGACCCCCGGGAAAGGCTATTTTGTGGTGCATCAAGGCAGCTCCTTAATGGCGGTGCGTGCAGGGCAGAGTGGCGTTGAGACAGGGCTGCGCTTGGTAGGTGCCCATACGGATAGCCCTAATCTGTCTGTTAAGCCTAACCCGGTGAAGGGCCGAGATGGCTGTATTCAACTCGGCGTAGACGTCTATGGTGGCGCGTTGTTGAATCCCTGGTTTGATCGAGATTTGGGGATGGCAGGGCGGGTTACCATGCTGACTCCAGACAGCGCGCTGAGAACCACGCTATTTGATACAGGAAGAGCCGTCGCGGTGATCCCCAGCCTAGCGATCCATCTCGACCGAGAAGCAAACACTCAGCGCAGTATTAATCGTCAGAAAGATGTGGTGCCTCTGGTGATGTTGGGCGAGCACGAGCAATACGATTTAAAAGCATGGCTTGCTCAGGAGCTGGCCCGTGTCGACTCCCAATGGCAAGGCGCTAGAGTCATGGACTACGAACTCTCGCTTTATGACACCCAGCCACCCAACCAAATTGGTATCGATGGCGACTTCATCACATCGGCGCGGCTGGACAACTTGCTGAGTTGCTTTGCTGGTATGCGCGCGCTGATTGATGCGGATGATGCCGAATGGTCACTGTTTGTCGCCACTGATCACGAGGAAGTGGGCAGCGCCTCAACGGTTGGTGCGCAAGGACCTATGCTGATGGACGCCCTTGCAGCACTCGCACCCGACCCGAAGCTCAACCGGATGATGCGCGCGCAATCGTGGATGATGTCAGTCGACAACGCGCATGCGACGCACCCCAATTACGCCGACCGGCATGATGATCAACACAGCCCCAGACTCGGTGATGGCCCCGTCATTAAAATAAACCGCAACCAACGCTATGCGACAACGGGGGAGGGGGCGGCTCGCTTACGCGTTTTGGCGGAGCGCACTGAGATTGAGCTGCAGACTTTTGTGATGCGCTCAGACTTAGCCTGTGGGAGCACGATCGGACCGATTACCGCGACAGAAACGGGGATACCGACAACCGATATCGGTATCCCGACGCTCGCTATGCATTCGATTCGGGAGCTGGCCTGTGCGGGCGACATACCGCCATTGGTAGCGTTACTGAATGCGTTCTATCGCAGAGTCGCGTAGGTCATAAGGAGATGACACCATGACAACGACGAGAGTACTGACAGGGATTACCACAACGGGAACGCCTCACCTGGGAAACTATGTAGGCGCTATCCGCCCGGCGATCGCCGCGTCGCAACAACCTGATGTTGAGGCTTATCTGTTCTTGGCGGATTTTCATGCCCTGATCAAGAATCAAAATCCAGACGAGGTCGCTCAATCTAGCCGAGAAATTGCGGCGACGTGGCTGGCGCTGGGATTGGACCCCGAACACAGTTTTTTTTATCGCCAGTCCGATATTCCCGAAATCACGGAACTCAGTTGGATATTGAGCTGTTCTGCGGCGAAAGGCTTGATGAATCGTGCCCACGCCTATAAGGCGTCAGTGCAGGCCAACGAAGCAGCGGGGGAGGATCCCGATTTTGGAACAACCATGGGACTCTTTTCATATCCGGTTTTGATGGCGGCGGATATCTTGATCTTCAATGCTCATCGCGTGCCAGTCGGGCGAGACCAGATCCAGCACGTCGAGATGGCCCGTGATATTGCTCAACGATTTAATCATCACTACGGCACAATTTTTACACTTCCCGAAGCAGTGGTCGGTGATCACGTTGCGATATTGCAGGGTCTCGATGGCAGAAAGATGAGTAAAAGCTACGGCAACACGATTCCCTTGTTCGGTACGCCCAAGCAGTTACAAAAATCGATCAATAAAATTAAAACGAATTTACTGGAGCCGGGCGAGCCAAAGGACGCCGACGATGCGACCGTTTTTCAGATTTGGTGTGCTTTTGCAGACGAAGCAGAGAGGCAGCAAATGCGGCAAGCCTTCGCCGATGGGATCGGCTGGGGAGAAGCGAAGCGACAGCTATTCGAGCGGGTGAATGACGAGCTGTTGCCCGCCCGCGAGCACTATGAGCGCTTAATGGCCGATCCGGGGCAGCTTGAGAGCATATTGCAGGCGGGCGCTGCGCGTTTGCGACCGCAGAGTAGCGCCCTGATGGAGCGCATTCGTGACGCCACAGGGTTGCGGCCCTACCGCTAAGGTCGCTTGTTTGGCGTTCCTAATTCGCAGCTCGCGCTGCGCCCTATAACGCGAAGGTGATGCCCAGTACGGCGCTTCTCGGTTCACCCACGAAATAACGATAGCTTCCAAATCCATAGTCAGCGCGTTCCGCATAGCCCTCGTCGAGCAAGTTGGTCGCGACCAGCGACACGGCGACGGCTTGGGTGATTTGCCAGGAAGCACGCAGATTTAACAAATCGTGCCCCTCGTACTCATGTTGATTGTTGGGGTCTAGCCAGTATTTTGCCAACCATACCCACTCTAGCTCCCCCGTGATGGGAATGTTGTAATTGGCGAGGTCTGCCGTGAGCTGCAGTGACCCAAAATGCTTTGGGGCGGTATCAATATCATTGCCGTCGATGCTGCCGCGAGATCCCAGCAATTGAATGTCGCTGTTGTAACGATGTCGGGCATAACTGGCATTGCCGCTGACGGCCCAGGTGGGAGAGAGGCGCCAGCTTGCTGCCAATTCGACGCCGCGATGAGTCGTTTCAGCACCGGATACATTGAAACGATCGCGGTCCTGAAAAATGACATTCTCTTTGGTGGTCCAGTAAACGCTCAGATCATAAGACAAGGAACTGACGGCGCCGCGGACACCGAGCTCGACGCTCTCGGCTTCTTCTGAATCGATTTCGGCAACAGTTTGACCCGCTTGCAGTCGATAGAGCTCGGTCGTTTGCGGTGCTCTGAAGCCACGCGCCACCTGGCCGTAAACCGTTGTCGTGTCGGTGTGATGACTGACGGATAGGTTGCCTGTCCAATCTCTGAAATTATCCTTTCTGTCAGCAGGTCGATAAAACCGGCAGGCGCTCGCTGTGGGTGCGCAAACCGCGCCGTCTGACGCATTATTGGCATAGTCGTATCGGGTGTCTTCCAATCTGATGCCGGCACCAAGTTGCCATCGCTCAGTGAGTGACCAATCAAGATGCGTAAAGGCGGCCACCGTGTCGGCATCGACGTCGTAATCATAGTGAATACCGTCTGGTTGATTGGGGCTAAAAAAGTCGGCCTGATTTTCAACGAGTGCGCCTTCCGTGTGGTCCGCATCAATTCCGACGAGCCAGCTCAACGCATTGTGTGTTCCGCGCGCAGACACCTGCACACCCAAGCTATGGTGACGATTGGTCTCGGTGGCTTGCCACGGTAAATAATGTTGCAAGAAGGTCATGCTGTTACTGCGCCAAAAAGGGCGGATAGTGAGCTCGGATGAATCGCCCCAGTCGCGCGTTAGGCCGATATGGCCTCTGCCAGACCAGGCGTTCCGATAAGCTTCAGGATTGGGATTTTCCTTGCGGGCCTGATCGTCCTCATAGGCTTCAAAGCCTCGAATATAGCCCGCCGTTTCTTGGTCCAGCTGACTGCCTTCAAGCGCACCATCGACGCGCCAGTTACCCCATTCTTGGTCGATACGCAGCGTTGCCTTTTGCTGATCATAGCCCGAGGCGTCTTGATACCCACCGTATTGGCTGGTTTGCGCTGACAGGGCGATGCCACTGCCAACAGCCCCACTGGCTGAGACGCGATAGTAATCTCGTGAGCCCCCCTCGACACGAACCTGATTGGGTGTGTTGCCGACAGACCGCGTGACCACGTTGATAATGCCGTACAGCGCGTTTGAGCCAAACACCACCGCGCCGGGTCCCTTCAAGACTTCAACGCGACCGGCTTGCAGTAGATTGGCGTCGAACAGTTGATTGACGTTGCAAAAACCGGGCGACCGCATGCTGATGCCGTCCTGTGCGGTCATGAACGCACCACAGCTTCCGGCACCCGTTAACACGGGAGAGCGCAATGACACCAAAGACTCTTGTCCATTGCCGCGGCTCACCCAAGCGCCTGAGACGCGATTGAATAGTTGGTTGCTATGCTGGGCGGCCACGCGCTCAATACTGGCTTGGTCGAGGACTGCCCATGACGTCGCCAGATCGAATCCAGCCTCGTCAGTGCGACGGGCGGTCACGATAACGGTCTCCACTTCCTCAGGGTTCGTCGCTTCATCCTTTTCAGCGTCATATTGCTGCGCACTACCCACTGTACTCATGGCACTTAAATAAGCAGCGAGGAGCGGCGTCAGCCGCGGGGTAAGCAAGAGAGGGGAGATTCGCATTAAAAACATCCTGTGAGGTAACACACGTCACGTAGATCGTGACAACGGCGCGTATTTTGGGCAAAACTGTGGCGTAAGCCAAGTCGGTAAGGAAAAGAAATTGGATTCAGAGGTCCTCGCAGTCAACGATTCGCTGCCCATTCGCTGCAGCGGGCCGGTGCACTCAGGGAAAGTGCGCTCAGTTTACTGGCTGACGCCGGAGGATAGTGCGCGTCTGATTGCCGACAGAGGATATCCGGTAGCGGCTGACGCCGAGTTAGCCGTCATGGTGATCAGTGATCGTATCTCGGCCTTTGACTGTATTTGGCATGGCGACGAGGGTTTGGCGGGCGTCCCTGGAAAGGGAGCCGCACTGAATGCCATTTCACAATTTTGGTTCAGTGAGTTCAAGCAAGCGGGGTTAGCGCGCAGCCACATCCTAGAGGTGCCTCACCCACTCGTGTGGATTGTGCAGCGTGCTAGACCTGTGCTCGTGGAGGCCATTGCGCGACGTTTTATTACGGGCTCAATGTGGCGCGCTTATGAGCGCGGGGAACGCCTGTTTTGCGGTATCGAGCTGCCTGATGGGTTACACCGTGATCAAAGGCTGAGAGAGACTTTGTTAACCCCTTCGACAAAGGGCGTTATGCGGGGCCTTGAGGGGGTGCCGGAAGCCGACGATACCAATGTGTCCAGAGCACAGCTGCTCACCCATTGGCAGGCGTTTGGGTTTCAATCCCAGAGCGATGTGGGTCATTATGAACGTCTGTTGAGGGAGGGCGTGGCGCTCATTGCGGATCGGTTGAACCCATTGGATTTGATGCTGGTCGACACCAAGTTTGAGTTTGGCTATGCTCGTGATGAACAGGGCCGGGATACGCTGATTTATATGGACGAGGTCGGCACGCCTGATTCGTCGAGAATTTGGGATGGCGTCGCCTATCGCGCAGGTAGCGTCGTGGAAAACAGCAAAGAAGAGTTCCGGCAGGCACTGCTGCACCATGTGAATGATCCCGATTTATTATTAGATCACCGCCGATTCGAAGAGCGCCAGCGGCTCGCTCAGTCACATGCATTACCGGCGGGCATGTTGAGAAGTTTATCTGAGATTTACCTCTCCTTGGCGGAGCGTATTATCGGGGCGCCGGTTGAGGTGCCCAACCAGCCCTTAGAAAGTATGATGGCGGTCCTCGCTGAGGATTTTGGTATTGCGCAATGAGCGCAGTGCTCAACTTGAAAAGGTAAACAGATGTCAGTGTATAAATTGACCGAATCGCTGTCTGTGGCAGCGCAGATCACGCCTCAGGATATTGGAGGCCTGGCTGCTCAGGGTTTTACCACCGTGGTGTGTAACCGACCGGATGGCGAGTCGCCGGGTCAGGCAGGGATGGACGAGATGGAAGCAGCCTGCCATGAAGCCGAGGTATTGTTTATTCGGTATCCCGTGGGTGTGATGAATTTTCCCGGCGCCGACCTCGAGGGGTTGGGGGCGCTCTTTGATGACCCCAATCAGAAGGTCTTGGCGTATTGTCGCTCAGGCACACGCTGTGCCAATTTATGGATATTGTCGAGAGACGAGGGGGGCAGGGCCGATGCCATCGCCGTGGCGCGCGGCATCGGTTTTGACCTGAGCATGGCAGCGGTCCGATAACAACGTACCGAGCTTGCAGAACAGTGGACGCAAGGGTCCACTAGGAAGCTGGCCCTAACCTAAGGGATAGTGGTTTAAGCGAGAGCTTGTAGTAACGCATCGACTGACCATTTGGCGTCGGATTCCCACTGTGAGGCGTCGAGGTCGCTGAGGGACCTGAGTCCGGCATGCACCGCGGTGTGCTCGGGGTGATGTGCCTCGGCGATAATGGCGTAGGGGGTCAGCTTTTGTGGCTCCGTACCGGCATGAAGCCGGTAAACCCGCAGGTAAACGGGCGAGTCCACCAGCACCGTCTGGGCGCATAACGTCGAGAATTGCTGACCACAGGGCGTTCTGGCTTCGATGATGACTTCTCGCGACATCAACAGACCGGCCTGCTGTAACGTATTACCGATACTGTGTCCGGCTCTTATTTGCTTGTCCGCGTCCTTAAGTGCGGGCCTAATAGGCTGAGAGAAGCGCGTGATCGCCAGCGTGCGACACACCGCCACGCCGTCATGAATGCTGTATAAGTTTGCGAAACGGCTTGTCTGATCTTGCTCAAGCACATCCACATGATAACTGCCAAAGCGGGCTTTGATTTCTTCGCTATTCACTCAGTGTTGTTCCATTTCCGTGCCGGCGGATATTTGATTCAGCGCACTCTGCAGCGCGAGAGGACACTAACCCGACTGCCATGAATCTGCAACGCGTAAAGCCCTTTGACAGCGCGCTAATGGGGTATTATCGCATTTAACTATCGACCTTCGAGTGCGCATCATGACCCAGCTACATCGTGTTTTTATCCTCCTGTGTCTGTTGCTGTCGTGCGGCATGCAGACCACGGCCCATGCTGATTCCTTGGCGCAGGAGGTGGAATTAATATACCAATCAAAGCTCAAAGATCTGTTTCTGTATTTTCATCAGAATCCAGAACTGTCGACCATGGAGCATCAAACTTCGGCGCGACTCGCTGATGAGCTCGCCTTATTGGGATTCACGGTGCATCGGGGTGTGGGAGGGACTGGCATTGTGGCGCTGATGGAAAATGGCGAAGGCCCACTGGTCATGTTTAGAGCTGACATGGACGGTTTGCCGGTAGAAGAAAAATCGGGCTTATTGTATGCCTCGCAAGCCAAACAGGTTGACCCGAATGGTGACGAAGTCTTCGTGATGCATGCCTGCGGTCACGATGTGCATATCACGAGTCTCGTGGGGACAGCTGAGTTAATGGCGGCAAAGCGAGATCAATGGCGCGGCACATTGATGCTGATCGGGCAGCCTGCGGAGGAGCGGGTAATGGGAGCAGCGGCGATGCGAGCAGACAATCTCTGGGAGCGCTTTGGGCAACCCGACTACGCGATGGCATTTCATGGCGAAGCAAAACTCACCTCGTCGGTGGGTGCGTCGACGGACTCGCCCTATTCTGGTGCTGATACCGTCGATATTTATATACCGGGGGTCGGTGCACATGGGGCATCGCCTCACAGAGGGATTGATCCGATTGTCTTGGGCTCTCAGATTGTCATGGGACTGCAGACGGTTGTTAGCCGCAGTTTGCCGCCACGGCGGCCGGGCGTGATCACGGTGGGTGCCTTCCATAGTGGTACCAAGCACAACATTATTTCCGATTTGGCTCACTTGCAGCTGACCGTTCGCAGTGAGTCGGCCGCGGATCGTACCTTGCTACTGGATGGTATCCGCAGGGTGGCGGAAAACATGGGCCGCGTTGCAGGGCTTCCCGAGGGTCGTTTACCGACCGTCATTGTCTCGAATGAGAGCGTGCCCCCGACGCTAAACGATAAAGCGCTTACGGAGCGGATCATGGCGGTGTGGGACGATCATTTTGGCGCCGGAACCGTGTTCTCGGGGGAACGCTTGGGAATGGGTGCCGAGGATTTCCCTGTTTTTACGGTGGATCCCTATATCCCCAGCCTGTATTTCGCCGTGGGCGGCACGCCTGCTGCCGACTTTGCGCGGGAAAGGGCAGGCGGAGAACCGGTTCCCTCTCATCATTCGCCACTGTTTAAAATTGAACCCGATGCCTCAGTGACGCTGGGCGTTGAGGCCTCGGTGACCGCCTTGCTGGCGTTACTGGGCGACTGACTGAGTCAAATTTTATGCATTATCCGATTTGGGATGCATCTGTGCGGATCATTCACTGGTACTTGGTGGTGGCGGTGGGTGTCATGTGGTGGAGTGGCGAGCAAGGCGAAATGACCATTCATCAGTGGGTAGGCTGCAGCATTCTCTGCCTCGTCCTGACGCGCGTTCTGTGGGGGTGGTTCGGGAGCCAACCCAGCCGTTTTAACGCTTTTGTGGCGGGGCCGCGCGCGATTATGAGCTACCTTCGCTCGGGCCAGCGCTATGCGGGACACAATCCACTGGGTGCGTTGTCAGTGTTGGCATTGCTCACCTTACTGATCACGCAGGCTGCTTCAGGTTTGTTTAGTCAAGACGATATTTTATTTGAGGCGCCTTTTGCCTACTGGGCGGGAGATTGGTCGGGTACGTTGACCGAATGGCACGCGCTGAACTGGATGCTTCTGCAGGGACTCATTGCGCTGCACTTGCTTGCTGTCATTTGGTACCAGTGGCGAAAAAAACAGCCGCTGATCCAAGCCATGGTCCGCGGTCGATCGAGCTATAAAGTCAGCGAGACTCGACCTAAACCACTGTGGTTGGCGGCGCTGATGGCGGCGACGATTGGCCTGACGCTCTTGTGGCTCATTAGCATTGCGCCTGAGGCGCCGAGTTATTACTAAGGGGCAGGGTTGACGCACTGAAGGGCCGCTCGTGGTCAACGCGAGGCGTCGCGGTACTGGACACTGCGATGATGGCTAAACGCAGTGAGTTTTAGCCCCAGGCAGCCCCAGGGCCTCTCACAATAAAGAACCCATTCAATGAGAGGGGTCCTATTACATAAAACGCAACGGGACTGAGTGCTGGCGAAGAAGGCGCTCAGTAAAGAGGGCGCGTAGTGGAGAGCCCCTCAGTTAAGTCTAGTAAAGATAGTCCTTCGATTTGTATTCGTCGTGACAGGCCTTGCACGTGCCGCCCGTTGCCACAAATTGCTCTCGGCTGCTCCCCGGGTCACCCTCAGTCGCGATCTCGGCAAGGCTGGCGGTGGCAGCACGAAAGTCATCCAGTTTGCTTTGGAAGTCGTCCATGTTGGACCAGATATTGGGTTTGGCTCGAGTGGTGCCTCGTGCCGGTGGTCGAGCTCGCCCTCATCGTCGCGATTGTGAAGCGTGATGCAAGTCATCTGCCCACGCAGAGAAGCGGGTGGCGTCCCATTCTATTTTGCCTTTCACCATGTCCCCCATCGGTGCGAAAGTCATCCCTAACAGCGCGAAATAGGATTGTCGTAACGACTGCAGGGGCTCTGTTTTTTCGATGTGTGCCGAGACTGCGCTCGACAATGAAACGAGTAGGGCGAGCAGTGCTACCAAGGATTTGGCCGTCATGATTAACCTCCAATAATAAGAGTTCTGTTCTAACTGTTTCGGGACGCGCTGTCTATCCCAAAAGGGTGAGTTAGCGATGTCGATTTAGGGGTTACACTACGCGGCGAATGGGGGGGAAGTATGTCCGACACGTTATCGCTAGATGCTTACTGGATGCCATATACCGGCAATCGTCAGTTTAAACGTGACCCCAGGATCATTGTGGGCGCAAAGGGTGTCTGGTTCACTGATGATCAGGGTCGGCAGATTCTTGACGGCCATTCTGGACTGTGGACCTCCGGGCTGGGGCATGGTCATCCAGAAGTCTCAAAAGCGGTTGCCCACCAAATTGAGACGCTTGATTTTTGTCCGCCTTTTCAGTTTGGGCATCCCACGGCTTTTGAGCTGGCCAATCGTTTAAAAGCGCTCATGCCAGAGGGGCTGGACTATGTGTTCTATACCAACTCCGGCTCTGAATCCGCCGATACCTCGCTCAAAATGGCACGGGCCTATTGGCGCCTCAAGGGGCAACCCGCCAAGACCCGCTTCATTGGACGGCAAAAGGGCTATCACGGTGTGAATTATGGCGGGACGGCGGTCGGCGGTATCGGTCGGACGGCGACCGGCGGTATCGGCGTTCTTTAGAAGTCGGACCACCTTCGGCACACGATGCTTCCTGAAAATCAATTTTGTCGCGGTATGCCCGAGCACGGTGCGTATCTTGCAGATGAATTGTCTGAACTGATCACCTTGCATGACGCCTCCACCATCGCAGCCGTGATTGTCGAGCCGATGGCAGGATCAGCCGGAGTGATTCCGCCCCCCGTTGGTTATTTGCAACGATTACGAGCGCTCTGCGATCGCAACGATATCTTGTTGATTTTTGATGAGGTGATTACCAGGATTGGGTCGTATGGGGCTTACACTGGCGCCGAAGCATTTGGCGTGACGCCCGATATTTTAAATCTCGCCAAGCAAATCACGAATGGCGCCGTTCCCATGGGGGCGGTGGTCGCGACGGCTGAAATTTATGACACCTTCATGGCCCACGGCGGACCGGACTATGCGCTTGAGTTTGCCCACGGGTACACCTACTCCGGACACCCGGTCGCCTGTGCGGCGGGTATCGCTGCCCTCGACATATTGGTGCGTGATGAGTTGCCTGCGCGTGTGGCGCAGGAAGCACCATTTTGGGAGGCGTTATTGCACGATGGCATCGCCGGAAAGCCCCATGTCACCGATGTGAGAAATTATGGGTTTGCCGGAGCGATCACACTGGCACCGTATCCTGGCGAGCCATTGCGACGTCCCTTCGAGGTGGGCATGCGTCTCTGGGAAAAAGGATTCTTAGTGCGCTACGGAGGGAGATACGATTCAACTCGCGCCGCACTTTGTCATGCAGCGAGAGCAGATGACCTCGCTGGTCGAGGCGCTAGCGGAAACGCTAGACGAATTGGCGTAAGCGGTATGATCGAGGTCACTGCGAAAGAGAGCTTCACTGGGACTAATGTGCGCAGGCGTCGCATGCTCTGGCAAGGCTAAGGGATCGCTAATGAGTTTGCCGTATTACATTGTGAACGCGTTTACGGATCTGCCTTTTGGTGGCAATCCCGCTGCAGTCATGCCATTGGATCACTGGTTGCCAGATCATCAACTTCAGGCGTTGGCGGCACAGCACAATTTGTCAGAGACCGCTTTTTTTGTCCCCGTTGCGGCGAGCACCTTTGAGCTCAGATGGTTTACGCCGGTAGAGGAGGTGCCGTTGTGTGGTCACGCCACGCTCGCCACGGCGCACGTTTTACTGCGTGAGATGCAGGTGTCGGCCGAAACGCTCTCTTTTCAGACCCGTTTTCGAGGGCTGCTTCACGCGCAACCGCAAGGTGATCGGTTGACACTGGATTTGCCTGCCGTTGAATATGAGTCGCATACAGTGGAAGCGGGGCTTGAGGCCGCGTTAGGGGCTCGAGTTGTGTCGGCGGTCCGTCCTTGCGACGAGCCATGGCAAATACTCTATGAATTAGACGGCGAGACGTCTGTGCAGACGTTAAAGCCGAATATCGCGGCCTTGGCTGCGATCGCTGAGCACTGCGTTATTGGTCGAACATGCCGGGCACAAGTTCGACTTTGTGTCCAGAATGTTCGCGCCCCATTACGACGTGCCTGAAGATCCCGTCACGGGGTCAGCCCACTGTTTA
>CAJJBO010000031.1 GCA_905182485.1 uncultured Luminiphilus sp. | reverse complement strand
AACCCTTTTTCACTGCCGACATAATACCTCCCGACAAGGCCCGCCATGACAGATCACATTATTCAAAATGCCTATTACGTCACCGATATTGATAGCGGTATCGAGCGCTTCCATCAGCTGTGGGGCTTAGGTCCCTTTTTTGTTCGGCGCCATATCAGCTTGGACAATGTCACCTATCGTGGCACGTCCGCGGAATTGGATATTTCTGCGGCATACACGCAGTCGGGCGATCTGATGATCGAACTGGTGACACAACATAATGATGCTCCCTCCACATTCCGTGACATGTACGCCGCGAATGAAACTGGCTTTCATCACGTTGCCCTCAGCTTTGGCGATCATGATGCGCGCGTAGCACACTACAACGGCCTGGGTTTCGAATCGGCTACCCACTTCATCACTGATGAGGGACGCGGGGCGACCTATCTCGATACGACCGCCATTTGCGGGCACATGACTGAAATTTACGTGGTCAACGACAGCCTGAAACAACTCTATGCAGAAGTAAGAAGTGCCTCTGAGAATTGGGATGGTCAGTCATTGTGTATTGAGCGTTGACGCATCTTCAAGCAGTGCGATGCCCCGACAGCAGCACCCAGCCGTCTTCTTGCGCCAGCAATCTTCAAGCGGCACCTGATTTGCATAGGCGTCAATCACCTGCTTGGCCTGATCCTCAAGCAGACCCGCAAGCAATAACTGACCGCTGGGCGCCAACAACGATAGCAGTGTGGGCGCCAAATTCACTAACGGACCGGCCAAAATATTGGCCACCACAAGCTCTGTAG
Organism: uncultured Luminiphilus sp.; assembly: GCA_905182485.1. Lineage (GTDB taxonomy): Bacteria > Pseudomonadota > Gammaproteobacteria > Pseudomonadales > Halieaceae > Luminiphilus. The sequence goes on along the minus strand of CAJJBO010000031.1, from coordinate 31,097 downwards.
TGCCTGCCCACTGTGGCACTGCGCTGTCGTCGGGCATGACCACCGAAAAATGGTCTTCTCCCACGCCATTGGTTTCCGCATTGGCTCGGCTCGCGACCAACGCCTGCGGATCGTTATCAATCGCGAGGACGGATCCTGAACCTAATCGAGCAGCCGCGATCCCGAGAATGCCTGAGCCGCATCCATAATCGACGACGCGCATAGGGTGCGAGACGCAGGCATCAATCGCTCGCAGGCACATGGCTGTCGTTGGGTGCGTGCCCGTGCCAAATGCAAGACCTGGGTCTAACAAAATATTCACCGCGGCAGAGTCGGGCGGCGCAGTCCAACTCGGGCAGACCCATAGACGCTCTCCCATTTGCATCGGATGAAATTGCTCCTCCCAGACACGAGTCCATTCACGATCTGCCACGGGGATCGGCTGCGCTTCGCTGGTAACAACGAGATGGCTCGGCACGGCATTGATAACGGAATAAAGGGAAAGATCACCATCAAACAGCGCCGTCACACTGACCGCTTCCCAAAGGGGCGTCTCGCCAGCTCCGGGCTCTAGCAAAGGCTGATCGGCGTCATCCTCGAGGGTGACAGAGAGTGCGCCACGCTCAAACAACCAAGATTCCAGTGCGGCCACCTGTTCTTTTGTTGCCGTGAAATGAAGCTCCTGCCAACTAGGCGGGGCGCTCAACGCTCATGTTCCAACTTACTTTCTAGATAGTGGATGCTGACACCGCCCGCCATAAAGGACGTATCGGTGACCAGCTCGCGATGTAAGGCCGCGTTGGTGCGAATGCCCTCCACCACCAGCTCATCGAGTGCCTGTCGCATTTTTGCCAAGGCACCCTCGCGAGTATCAGCATAGGTAATGACCTTACCAATTAAGCTGTCATAGTGAGGCGGAACCGTATAGCCACTGTAAACATGCGAATCAACGCGGACGCCATGGCCGCCGGGCGCATGAAAGGTCTTGATCGTGCCCGGAGATGGCATAAAAGTACGAGGATCCTCAGCATTAATTCGACATTCAATCGAGTGGCCGGTCAGCGTGACATCCTCTTGTTTGATCGAGAGTGGTCGCCCTCCGGCAATCATCAACTGCTCGCGCACAATATCGATACCACTGATCATTTCCGATCACCGGGTGCTCCACCTGGACACGGGTATTCATTTCAATAAAGTAAAACTAATTACCATCTTCAAACAAGAACTCGAAAGGTGCCGGCACCGCGGTAGCCCATATCAAGGCACGCATCGGTACATACAGGCATCACCAATTTCATCACGGAGCGCAGGATCGATGCCCGGTGCGGGCGCCTCTTCGATCACCTTTTGGTGGCGCCGCTGCAGCGAGCAATCGCGATCACCCAAGTGGATCGCATTGGCCCTGACCATCGGCCAGCACTTGAATCTCGACATGGCGTGGGCGTTGCCAAGAAATTTCTCCAAATAGACCACGTGGCGATCGCCAAAGGCCGCTTGTGCCTCGGACTTGAGGCACTTGAATGCGAAGGAGCTAAGCAGCGTTGACTTCTTCGTTGAGGACCACTCGCATGCCTCTGCCGCCGCCGCCAGCGGCAGCTTTGACAATGACCGGGAAGCCGATCTCCCGTTAGCAATGCGCAGCACTTGAGCGCGCGGTCATCAGGCAAAGTCAGTGGTCCGTTCTGAGCCGGGCACTAGTGGGCACGCCGGCTGAGCTTGCATCTCGCTGCATGGCGGCAGACTTTGTCGCCCATGGAACGAATAACGAGTCGGCGGTGGGGCCGATGAAAGGTGAAGCCACTTTTTTCGACCTGCTCGGCAAAGTCGGCGTTTTCGGCAGAGAAAGCCATATCCCGGGATGGAATGCCATCGGCGTTGGTGAGTTCGGCGGCACTGATAATCGACGTGGACATGCTGAGATAGCTATCGAGCGGACGAGTGCGGGGCCGATACAGACGGCCTCGTCGGCTAAGCGGACGTGTCATAAGATCAGCGGTCGGCCGTGGAGTGCACGGCCACGGTGCGGATCCCTAACTCGCGACAGGCGCGCAAGTATACGCAGCGCGATTTCGCCACGATTGGCGATCAGTAGTTTTTCAAGCATTCGAGATATCCTTTTGGGTCGCTCCACCCATGCCTTACGCTATCGAAATCAGTGGTTGATCAAACTCAACCGCTTCGCCGTTGTCCACGTGGATCGCCGTGACGGTTCCCGCGCGATCTGCCTCGATCTGATTCATCATCTTCATCGCCTCGACGATGCACAACACATCACCGACACGGATCGTCTGCCCCACTTCAACAAACGAGGGCGCCTCCGGGCCGGGCGAACGGTAAAACGTGCCAACCATGGGAGACAGCACGGCATTATCAGAACTGGGAGCCGCTACAGCACTTTCAGCGGCCTGTGCATCCGGCGCCGCGGGTGCGGGGCCAGCCGCTGCCATCGGTGAGGGAGCCGCATAAGTCATCGCGGGGGGCTGATGACTTTGTCGACTGATGCGGACTGAATCCTCCCCCTCCTTAATCTCAATCTCGCCGATATTGGACTCTTCCAGCAATTCGATCAGTTTTTTGACTTTGCGAATGTCCATAGTGCAGTCTCTTCGATAGAATTTATGATAGTTCCAGATGAGTTAAAGCGGCTTGTAATCCGAGTTCATAGCCCTGAGCACCTAATCCGCAGATAACACCGCCTCAGCAATATCGGAAATATAACTGTGGTGACGGAAAGGCTCTCGCGCATAGACGTTTGAAATATGCACCTCAATGCAGGGAATATCGACGCCTGACAGTGCATCTCGAAGCGCGACACTGGTATGAGTGAATGCGGCCGGGTTGATGATAATAAACTGAGTGCCATCATCACGCGCCTGATGAATCGCTTCGATCAGTTCCTGTTCACCGTTGCTTTGCAAACACGCCATGCTGACGCCGGCGCGCTCCGCCTCTGCCTGCAAGCGATGATTAATGTCATCTAAGGTCTCTGAGCCATAAATCTCCGGCTCGCGAGATCCCAGTAAATTGAGGTTAGGCCCGTGCAATACGAGAATTGCCGCCATGGGCTACTCCAGCGAATCTTTCCTGCGAGCTCAGAGTGTGTCCCAGATTAAGTGATGCGTCCACTTTTTCGGCGATTTGCCTATTTTTAGCGACGTTAGACCCCTATTCGCCGCATTATTTCCGTTACTATCCCCCATCACACGATGTTCTCGGGCGATGCAGGTGATTCGCGACGCGTCGACAAAATCGGCCAAAAGGACCCTCGAGCCGACAGGCAATTCCCCCGGGACGATCACGCACAGTCAACGCGGGGCACAAACACCATCTTCACACCGTCCTGACACCGAGCTGGTAGTGCCTCACCGCAGGGTTATGATCTGCCTGTGCACTCTTCTTATCCCCCGCCTCGACTGAAGATTCACCACGACATGCACCACAACGCACTCGAAATAACGATGCCGGCGACACAGGCTGCAAGCCCTGTCGAGAGCTTATCACCCGCGTCGTCTCCTTGATCAATGGTTAATAAATGTGCAGTGTGGGTTCCCGATTCGCCCTACCTCTATTACACTCTCACTTCGACTCTTTGCCCCTCGAAACTGAGCCTTTCCCAATGCACATTGGCGGCCTAAAGCCCTACAACAACGTCTTTCTTGCGCCCATGGCCGGCGTGACAGACCTGCCGATGCGCGAGCTCGCCATCGAAACCGGTGCTGGATTAGCAGTGGGCGAGATGCTGTCAGCAGATCTCAGTTTGGCGCAGACACACAAGACAAAACTTCGGCAACAGCACAGTGACAGTGCAGGACTCCGTGCGATTCAGATAGTAGGCTACGAACCGGCTCAGCTCGCCAACGCGGCGCGGCTCAATGTCGCGTTGGGCGCAGATATGATTGATATCAATATGGGTTGCCCTGCCAAAAAAGTCTGCCGGCGAGCCGCAGGCTCTGCACTGCTTGCTGATGAGCAGCTCGTTAAACAGATTCTAAATGCCGTTGTCGACGCAGTGCCCGTTCCAGTGACACTTAAAATCCGAACCGGCACCGATCGTGAGCACCGCAATGGCGCCGCGATTGCACGTATTGCAGAGCAGTCCGGCGTCCAGATGCTGACCGTACATGGGCGCACACGCGCTGACCGATTTAAGGGGGCAGCCGAGTACGACACAATCGCCACCATTGTCGACGCTGTCTCGATACCGGTCATCGCCAACGGTGATATCGATTCCGCAGGTAAAGCAAGAATGGTGCTGAACCAAACCGGCGCTGCGGGGGTGATGATTGGCCGTGCGGCCCAAGGACAGCTGTGGCTACCAGGCGTTATCGCTCGCGCACTGGAACACAAGACCGGCGACCAAAGCACACCCGGCATCAAGGGCCACTCGCCAGCATTGACGCCCTCGGTGGCCGAGCAACTAACCTTACATCGCCGTCATTTAGTGCGACTTCATGCATTCTATGGGGATTTCTTGGGCACTCGCATCAGCCGAAAACATCACGCTTGGTTTCTGACGTCCTTAGTGACACAAAACGTTATTGGTCCACAAATCGCTTTAGAGCACCGACAACAGTTTAATCAGCTAGGCAACTCGGCAATACAAGACGTGGCATTGCAGCGTTTGTCTAACCACCTCTTGGACATCGACGGACATATGGCTGCATGACGGCACGCAAAAAAACTGCCGCTGAACCGATCAGTGCCCGTCGTCGCTCGGGGCCACCTCCCCTCAAAGACAGTGCAGCTGAGGCCATTGCCCACTTTTTAGCCACGCTGGATGGTGAGTCCTGCATCGATTTGTATGACATGGTGCTGCGCCAGATAGAGGAACCCCTTTTGAGAGAGGTACTCGACTACACAAAACACAACCAAAGTCACGCTGCCACCATGCTCGGCCTAAATCGAGGCACGCTGCGCAAAAAGCTTCGCCAGTACGGCTTAATATCGGAGTCCGATACCGCTCAGCCCAAGAAAAAATCACGCCAGTCACACACTAACCCCGCTAAAAAATCTGCCAGAAGGAAACGATAGATGACGACTGACGCCGGGCTCGCCCCCCTGAAAAGAGCCCTCATCAGTGTTTCAGATAAAACTGGCATTGTTGACTTCACTCGCGCGCTTATCGAGCACGGCGTGGAAATATTATCGACCGGTGGAACCTGTGGGCTGCTGCGTGAGGCAGGACTAGCGGTGACCGAGGTATCGGACCATACGGGCTTTCCCGAAATGATGGATGGCCGCGTGAAAACGCTACACCCAAAGATTCATGGTGGCATTTTAGGTCGCCGAGGGGTCGATGATGGTGTCATGACAGCGCACGACATCCCCACCATTGACCTGGTTGTCGTCAATCTCTACCCCTTCGAAGCCACGGTAGCGCGCGCTGACTGCACACTGGCAGACGCAGTCGAGAATATTGACATTGGTGGGCCTACGATGGTCCGGGCAGCTGCCAAAAATCATCGTGATGTGGCGATCGTCGTCGCGACACAAGACTATGCGGCGATTCTTGAGGAGCTGACCGAGCACAACGGGCACACCACCTTAAAGACCCGTTTTAATTTAGCGATTCGGGCCTATGAGCACACAGCTGCCTACGACGGCATGATCGCTAACCACTTTGGTTGCCTCGTCGAAGGCGGGTCAGCTGATTACCCACGTACCTTCTCACTCCAATTAGAAAAAGTGCAAGAGATGCGGTACGGCGAGAACCCTCATCAAAGCGCGGCGTTTTACCGCGAAGCGGTTCCAAAAGAAGTGGGCATCAGCAGTGCTGAGCAATTACAAGGCAAAGCACTGTCCTATAACAACGTGGCCGATACCGACGCCGCGCTGGAGTGCGTCAAGAGTTTTAGTGAGCCGGCCTGTGTCATTGTAAAACACGCTAACCCCTGTGGTGTTGCCGTGGCAGATACGCTGGCCAATGCCTACGACCTCGCGTTTCACACTGACAGCGAATCCGCGTTTGGCGGCATCATTGCCTTTAATCGAGAACTCGATGCCGACACGGCGAGCGACATTGTCGAACGGCAATTTGTTGAAGTCATCATTGCACCCGCCGTGTCCGATAACGCCCAGTCGATTATTGGACAAAAAGAAAACGTCCGTTTGCTGCAAACAGGAGCCTGGTCGGCACCGGTTCCAACGCGCGACTTTAAACGCGTCAATGGCGGTCTGCTGGTTCAAGATCGGGACGATGGCATGATCGATCGCGATAATCTGAATACAGTTACCCAAAGAGCGCCCACTGAGGCCGAGTGGGCTGACCTGCTGTTCGCCTGGAAAGTAGCCAAATTTGTAAAGAGTAATGCCATCGTCTATGCCGCCAATCAACGGACTATCGGTGTCGGTGCAGGTCAAATGTCGCGGGTGAATTCGGCTCGTATTGCTGCGATCAAAGCGGAGCAAGCGGGTTTAACGGTCGAGGGTGCCGTCATGGCGTCTGATGCCTTTTTCCCCTTTCGCGATGGTATTGAGAATGCGGCGGCACGAGGCATTGCCGCGGTTATTCAGCCAGGTGGCTCGATGCGCGACGAGGAAGTCATTGCCGCGGCGGATGAAGCAGGAATAGCGATGGTCTTTACCGGAATGCGTCACTTTAGGCACTGAGGTCAGCAGAGATGAATATTTTGGTTGTCGGAGGAGGCGGACGAGAACACGCCCTCGCGTGGAAGCTTGCCGAGCCGACCTACGTTAACTGCGTTTATGTTGCACCGGGTAATGCCGGAACGGCGACCGAAGCCAAGTTACAGAATATCGATTTAGACCCCTTAGACATTACCGGTCTTGCGGCCTTTGCGAGCGAGAACCACTGTGCTCTGACGGTCATTGGACCGGAAGCGCCGCTGGTCGCGGGCATTGTGGATCACTTTACTGAAGCGGGCTTACCCTGCTTTGGGCCAACACGCGGCGCGGCGCAACTCGAAGGCAGCAAGTCCTTCAGCAAAGACTTTCTCGCACGACACGACATTCCCACCGCAGCCTATGCAGTCTTTACCGCGCTCGACCCCGCTCTCGCCTATGTTCGCGAGCAAGGTGCTCCTATTGTCGCCAAAGCCGACGGGCTTGCCGCCGGCAAGGGCGTCATCGCGCGACGCGCTTGAGGAGGCGGAGGAGGCCATCTTCGAGGAGTACGGGCACGGCAAACCGCTGTCGCCCGGCGCGCAAGTGGTGATAGAGGGCTTTCTTGAAGGAGAGGAAGCCAGCTTTATTGTGATGGTGGATGGGACGGTCTGAGACTTTTCCGGGATCTCTTGCCAAAACGAATCGGCAACGGTGACACGGGTCCCAACACGGGGGGCATGGGCGCCTATTCGCCTGCACCCGTTGTGACAGCCGTCGTCTACCAGCGCATTTTAGAGCGCGTTATCCTGCCCACCGTAAGGGGAATGGCTGAAGAGGGGCACCCCTACACCGGATTTCTCTACGCGGGGCTGATGATCGATGCCGATGGCAACCCCTCCGTTATAGAGTTCAATTGCCGTTTTGGTGACCCCGAAACTCAGCCCATACTGCAGCGACTACAAAGTGACTTGGTGTCTCATTGCCAATCTGCATTGGAGAGGAGACTCGACACTGCGGTGGCGCAGTGGGATCCCCGTCCTGCGGTGGGTGTTGTTTTAGCGGCGGGGGGTTATCCCAATGCTTATGAAAAAGGCCATACCATTACCGGTCTCGATACGCCTTGGCCTGCAACCACCAAGGTATTTCATGCTGGCACTCAGACTCAAGACGGTAATATCGTGACTCACGGTGGGCGCGTGTTGTGTGTCAGCGCACTGGGCAACACCATTGAGGAAGCCATCCAGTTGGCCTATGCAGGCGTCGATCACATCAATTGGCAAGATATGATTTTTCGCCAAGACATTGGCTGGCGCGCGATAGATCGCTAAGCTTGAGCCATGACAGTAAAAACGACATTGGAACAGCGTTCGCTGACGGGCCTCGATCGCTTCATTAGCGGCGTCGATGGCCGACTGCGTCAGCTGGCCGGGCAGCCCAGCCAAACTTCCCCTTCCTCGCGACCGTCCCCCGCATCAGCCCATCAAGAGCCGCCCTTAAGTGCGCGCGAGCGTGATCATGCAGGCGCTTTGATGCGAGTGAATCATACGGGCGAGGTGTGCGCCCAAGCGCTGTACCAAGGCCAAGCGCTCGCCGCGCGATCAGATGCCACCCGACAGAGCTTGCTGAGCGCCGCACAAGAAGAGGCGGATCACCTTGCTTGGTGTGAAACACGGCTACGAGAGCTAGACGCCAAACCGAGTCGGCTCAACCCCCTCTTCTATGCGGCCTCCTTCGCGCTCGGAGCCATCACCGCCGTCGCAGGCGATAAAGTCAGTCTCGGCTTTGTGCACGCCACCGAAGAGCGTGTTGCCGGACACTTGAGAGCACATCTGAAATCGCTGCCTGGCGAGGACCGGAAGTCACAGTTGATCCTGCAACAAATGCTGGCCGATGAAGAGCGTCACGGCGAAGAAGCACTAGCGATGGGGGGCCAAGAGTTTGCTCGTCCAATCAAAGACGTCATGACCCTGGCCAGTCAGGTCATGACGCGGACCACCTATTGGATCTAATCTAAGTTAGGACGGCGTTGCCGCTTCCTCAATACTGTGGCTGTGCGTCACTGCCACCCCCGCATTAGCGAACATGATGGAGGCCGAGCAGTACTTTTCAGCTGAGAGTGCGACGGCGCGCTCAACTTGTGCCTCGCGCAACCCCCACCCTGTTACCACAAAGTGAAGCCTCATCGTGGTAAAAACAGCGGGCACGGCGTCTGCTCGATCAGCATGAAGCTCAACGCGGCAATCGGTCACCTGCTGCCGCGATTTTTTTAACATGCTCACCACATCATAGAGCGCACATCCCCCTGTACCGAGCAGCAACATCTCCAAAGGGCGGAGTGACTGGTTACGCCCACCCAAATCTTCAGGGCCGTCCATGACAACACTGTGCCCCGACCCCGACTCGCCGATAAACATTGCGTCTTCGAGCCACTTCACTGTTCCCTGCAAGCTGCTTACTCTCCTATCGTGCTAAATCTTAAGACCGCTTCATACTCAAAAGGCGCCGACTATCATCGGACGCTGTGGTGACCTCACCGCGTCATCGTTATCGCCATATCACACGAGCCCTGCCACTCACGCCATTTCACCAACGCAATAACCACCAACGCAAAACCACCAGCACAATCACCACCAGAACAATTACCACCGTTGGTCAGCTCGGTGCGCCGTCCTGATAACCCGGTACTGAGTGCGTTGTCCCGTGAGCATGGCGGGCTCAGTGGCTTCGCCGAGATTGATCGCGTTAATCCCTCTCAGGGAACGCAATCCACGCAGTGGCTCGTATCAATCGCGGCGCGCGTTAACGCTCAGCAAAAAATGCGGCGAGGGCCGCACCCGGATCGGCTGCGCGCATAAAGGTCTCGCCAATTAAAAACGTATGGACGCCTTTGGCACGCATCTCGACGACTTGAGAGGCAGTATTGAAGCCGCTCTCCGTCACCACCTGCACTCCTGCGGGGATCCGATCCAATAAGCGATAGGTCGTTGCTAAACTCGTTTCAAAGGTATGCAAGTCCCGATTGTTGATGCCGATCAGATCACCACCCAGAGTTAACGCTTCATCCAACTCGGCCTCGCTGTGGACCTCGACCAACACATCAAGACCCACGTCACTGGCACAATCATAGAGGTCTTTTAACTCGGGCAACTCAAGACATGCGACTATTAGTAGGATGGCGTCGGCACCTAAGGCCCGAGCCTCCCAAATTTGGTAGGGGTCCAGCGTAAAGTCCTTGCGTAGCACTGGTAAATGACAGGCGGCTCGCGCTGACTGCAGGTAAGCATCTGCCCCCTGAAAAAAGTCGATATCTGTCAGTACCGACAAGCAGGTGGCACCGCCTTGCTCATAACTTGCAGCAAGCTCGGCAGGCACAAAATGCTCGCGAATAACGCCTTTGCTGGGACTGGCTTTCTTAACCTCAGCGATAACCGCCGCACCACCCTCTTCCGCCCGTTGCGCCAACGCCCGTCGAAAGCCTCGAACCGGCGACGCATCAGCAGCCATCACCTGAAGCTGAGACAGCGATCGCGCTTTTTGACGCTCGATGATCTCTTCTCGTTTACGCTCAAAAATCTTCTTGAGCACGGTCGGGGCGGCCAACTTAGTATTCATAGTGATGAGTCCGATCCTGCTGAGGGAGACAAGTCTTGTGTAAATGCCACAAACCGCGCGAGCTGCCGTGCGGCTTCACCTGACGCGAGGACCGTTTCGGCACGCGCCACGCCATCCGCCAAGCTATCGACCAATCCCGAGACATAAATCCCAGCGCCCGCATTCAGCGCCATCATCGACCGCGCCTTTTGGCTGCCTTGCGACGCATCGTTATCGAGTGCTGAGCGAATCAACGCCGCAGAGGCCTCGGCAGTCGAGACCTGCAATCCGTCGAGGGTGTCATAACCGTGGCCTAATGCCGCCGGGTCAATCGTAATGGGCGCAATATTGCCGGCCTTCAACTCAACGCCGTGTGTTACCGCAGCAATCGAAATCTCGTCTAAGCCGTCGTCACTGTGTAAGACCAACGCGTGAACGCTACCCAGCTGATCCAGTGCACGAGCCAGCGGCTCACACAAAGTAGGATCGTAGACACCCAATACTTGGCGCTTAACGCCCGCGGGATTCGTCAGCGGGCCTAGAATATTAAAAATAGTCCGCAGCCCCAATTCTTTACGGGGGCCAATGGCATGTTTCATGGCGCCGTGGTGAACCGGCGCAAACATAAAGCCCAGACCCACTTCACTAATACAGCGCTCAATTTGTAACGGCGTGAGGCTGAGACTCACGCCAAGGGTCTCCAAGACATCAGAGGAACCGCTACTGCTCGAGACCGATCGGTTACCGTGCTTAGCGACCCGCCCACCCGCAGCCGCGACCACAAAGGTAGCCGCAGTCGAGACATTGAATAGGTTTGCACCATCACCACCAGTGCCCACCAAGTCGATGAGGTGAGTCTCATCGACCTGCACCGGGATCATTAACTCTCGCATCACCTCAGCCGCACCGGCAATTTCTTCGATGGTCTCGCCGTTGATGCGCAATGCCACTAACCAGGCGCCAATTTGTGCTGGCGTCGCCTCTCCCGTCATCACTTGCATCATGACCTTACGCATCTCATCGCGCGTCAAGTGCTCGCCGGCGACAAGGTGATTAATGGCGTGTTGCAGTGTCATCAATGGGAAGTCCTTCAAACGATTAGGCGCAGCGGACTAGAAAACGATCCAACATGTCATGACCGTGTTCGGACAAGATCGATTCAGGGTGAAATTGCACGCCTTCCACATCCAGCTCGCGATGCCGCAACCCCATGATCGCTTCTTGCGCGCCATCGGCCGTCTCAGTCCAGGCCGTCACCTCAAGACAGTCTGGCAAGGTATCGGGGTCAACCACCAAACTGTGATAGCGCGTCGCCGTTAACGGAGTCGGCAATGCCTCAAAGACCCCAACGCCAGTGTGATGAATGGGACTGACCTTACCGTGCATGACCGACGGGGCACGAATAATCTGGCCGCCATACACGGCGCCAATGCTCTGCTGGCCCAGGCAAATGCCCAATATCGGCATGTGACCCGCAAAGTGATCAATCACTGCCATCGAAATACCCGCCTCTTTGGGTGAGCAGGGGCCTGGCGAGATACAAATACCCGAAGGCGCCTTGGCCTCAATCTCTGAAAGCGTCAACGCGTCATTGCGGTAGACCTCTACCTCCGCACCCAACTCCCAGAGATATTGGACGACATTCCAAGTGAAAGAGTCGTAATTATCGATCATCATAATCATGGGGAACCACACTAGCGCGCCAAACAAGCAGTTGGAAGCGCCGTTTTACGCTATCCAGTCCATAAAGGCACTCGCCAAACACAAAGATCGATTAAAAAAACAAAAAATGTCGCCAAATGAAGCTAAATCCCACAAAATATTGGACGTAGGCAAATTATCGAAGGCTTTATTGGAGGTAACCCTATGACCCAAGGCGATGGGCGGCCGTAACCCCTCATAAACCCTCGATAGCGGCTTCAACTGACCTATCGAACTTCCCAAGCAAGCTGCAACCGGCACTTTTCCTCATGGCCACCTAAACCTCTGCTGATAGTCACCTAACTAGCAACGGCGGCGGTTTGGCGGGTCTCGCAGGCCCATTTCGCTTGCTCCAGCGCCTTCCGCCTGACCACCTGGGAATAATCATTGCGGCTCCAGCGTCAATATACACACCAACATTGCTGGTGAGTGGCACACACGAGTGCTAACTTATTCGTCCTTTTAACTCTGCAGGGGGCTCCGATATGAGGAGAACCATCGCCGCAATCGCACTATCGCTGCTGTCTGCAGGGGCATTCGCTGACCTGATCTTTGAGCACAAGGGCCACACCTATAAACTCGTTGAAAGTCCCGCCAGCTGGGGTGAAGCCACGGCAACCGCCGCAGAAATGAGCCTCGGTGAAGAAGCAGGCTATCTCGCGCGGATCGATTCTGCAGCCGAGAACAAAGCTATCGTGTCGGCATTATCGGCACATCTCAGCCCTGCGCAGCTGGCAAATAGCATTCCTAATGATGTTTCTGAAGCGCCGTTTGTCTGGATCGGTGGCTCCGACGAGGATCGAGAAGGCCGGTGGCTGTGGAGTAATAACGGTGATCCTTTTTGGCAAGGTAACTTTAACGGCAAACCGATTGCTGGGCGTTATACCAATTGGGGTGTTCAACCGGATAATGACGGCGGTGCCGAAAATGCGCTCGCAATGGGGCTGGCGAATTGGCCTGCGCCTTTTTACGACCTAGGCAGCAAAGGGCAATGGAACGATCTCGAGGCAGATAATCAGCTGCTGTATTTGGTGGAGTTTGATACGGTAACCGAGCCACTGCGCGCGTCATTAAACGAACCTAGGAACAATGGCATACACAGCGGCGTGGGGATGATTCACGGCTGGGCGCTCTCGGAGGAAGGCGTCGAACGAATTGAAGTATTCATTGATGAAGAATACGCTTTCGACGTACCTTATGGCGATCCTCGAGCGGACATCGAGAAAGCCTTCCCAGACATCAACGGGTCAAGCACATCCGGCTTCTCTGTCCCCTTTCGATACAGCACCCTCAGTGCCGGACAGCATACCGTCTCCGTCGTTGTCACGGATGAATTTGGCTCTCAAGTGGAACGTTCCTCTACCTTTGAGGTAGTCCGGTTCGACATGGCTTACCTCAACAAAGCCAATACGCCCAGTTTAGATTGGTCCTACGTATCAGGTTTTTCAGATTTTATTACGGTACGCAGTGCCCAAGTGGGGGACCAAGCGTACGACCTCGTGCTGGCTTGGCAGACCCAAACCCAAACCTTCGAGATCGTAGAAATCACTCGCGTCGACTAGGCCTCCCGTCACAGTGAGCACGTCACTGAGATGCTAACTCGCGCTACCTATCGCACATGGCGATCGCCCGAAGCATTCCTCTCGCTTTATTGAGCGTCTCCTCCCACTCCGCGGTGGGCACAGAGTCTGCGACGATCCCAGCGCCCGCTTGCAGGATCGCTTCTCCATCCTTTACCACCACGGTCCGAATCGCAATTGCGGTATCCATATCGCCTGACCACGACAGATAACCGACTGCACCACCGTAAATGCCGCGTTTTACCGGCTCGAGTTGATCAATAATTTCCATGGCCCGTACTTTTGGTGCGCCACTCAATGTACCGGCCGGTAGCGCCGCCCGCAGTGCATCCATTGCCGACATGCCAGCGCGATAAAGTGCCTGTAACATTAGATACGATATGCATGACATGAGAATACCGTTCGATCACCATATTTTCGGTGAGCGTCACACTCCCCGCCTCACTCACCCGACCCACGTCATTGCGGCCCAAATCAATCAACATCAGGTGCTCAGCAATTTCCTTTGCATCCGACAGTAAGTCAGCTTCGAGCGCCCGATCTTCCTCCTCGCTGGCCCCGCGTTTTCGGGTGCCTGCAATAGGCCTCACAGTCACAATACCGTCCTCAAGCCGCACCAAGATCTCTGGCGAAGAACCAATCACTTCGAAACCATCCAGATCCAAAAAGTACATATAAGGTGATGGATTTAAATTTCTGAGCGCGCGATATAAGGACAGCGGCGCGACAGAGAGCGGCACTGACAAGCGCTGCGACGGCACTACCTGCATCACCTCGCCAGCCAGAATGTACTCCCGAATCTGCTCGACCCAAGCCTCATACTCCCTCTGCTGAGTACGGTGTCGCACGGACGGTGCAGGCGATTCGGCCTCTGCATCGAGTTTGATCGGCGTGAAGGACGCGGTCGTGGTGGGCAACTGCTCTTCGATCTGCTGTAACCGCGCCAAGGCATTGCCATAGGCATCCTCGGCGCTGGCATCCGCATTAATCACTAAGGTCAGGGTGCCGCGAAGATTATCGAAAATCAGCACTTCCTCTGCCAGTAACAGCAGTATGTCGGGCACCCCAAGCTCATCGGGTGGGCAGGAGTTCAGCAGTTTTGGCTCACTGTAACGCACCGTGTCGTAGCCGAAGTATCCGACCAGTCCACCATGAAAAACCGGCAAGTCGGGTGCCGGCGCACTGCGAAATTGCGCTTGGTAGCGCTCAATTTCGTCAAGCGGATTCTCGACCTCACGGCTATCGATACAAGCGCCGGCCGAGAAGATGCTAAGGCGATGCCCCTCTACGGTGAGCCACGTTGTCGCGGGCAACCCAATAATCGAGTAACGCCCCCACCGTTCGCCCCCTTCTACCGACTCAAATAAAAACGATCGTGGGCCTTGCGCCAGTTTGGCGTAAGCCGATAAAGGTGTGTCGGTATCGGCCAGGATCGTGCGCGCTACAGGGATCCGGTTATAACCCGCCGCATGTTGTTCCAGAAACTCAGCATGAGTGAGGGGCGCCGTCACGTTCAGTCAATCGTCGACAAGCGCGCGCGTAACTCATCCATGACCACGCCATAGTCACTGCTGTTAAAAATGGCCGATCCGGCAACAAAGGTATCCGCCCCCGCCTCAGCGATTTCGGCGATATTACTAGGCCCCACTCCACCATCAACCTCAAGGCGAATATCGCGGTCCGACGCGTCAATCAATTTCCGTGCTGCGCGCAGTTTATCGAGCGTCGAGGGGATGAAGCTTTGGCCACCAAAGCCGGGGTTCACTGACATCAGCAGTACCAGATCGATCTGATCAAGGGTGTATTCCAATGCTCCGAGGGACGCTGCAGGATTAAAAGCCAATCCAGGCTGGCAACCCAAATCACGGATCAACTGAATGGATCGATCAACATGATGCGAGGCATCCGGGTGAAAAGTAATATAAGTGGCACCCGCTTTTGCGAACATCTCAATCAGCGCATCCACCGGCTGCACCATCAGGTGAACATCGATCGGTGCCTGGACGCCGTAATCGCGCAGTGCCTGACAAACCATCGGCCCAACCGTCAGATTGGGTACGTAATGATTGTCCATGACATCAAAGTGCACCATGTCGGCGCCAGCGGTCAGTACCGCATCCACCTCTTCTCCTAAACGGGCAAAGTCAGCCGCTAGCACTGAGGGCGCAATTAAATACTCTGACACGTGATGTCATCCCGCTATGAGTGAAGCCATTAGTTTACTGGCTGACAGGAACTGAGGGAAATCGGGCGTTTATGCTGGCTAAACGCTCAGGCGTGCCGATGTCTTCCCAAGCACCAGAGTGCAACTCGCCCTGCAACAGTGCGCCTGCGACAGCGCGATCCAATAACGGTCTCAGTGGTTTTTTACCCGGTGCCTCGGCAGCAAATAGTTGCGGATCATAAAGTCCAATACCGCTGTAGGTCATTGATTGAATGGAAATATGATGACGAATTATCCTCAATAAATATTCATTATGCTAAATGGAGGCAAAAATCTCCCTCAGGGTGATGAGGCGGATTGCCCACCAACACCAAATATCCGCCTCCCGCTATCAACGATACGTTCCTCAGTGTTGCAAAAGGAAAGTCGGTGTAGATATCGCCATTAACCAACAGAAAAGGCTGATCGCCCAAGTAAGGTAGCGCCTGCACGACCCCCCCCGCCGTCTCCAAAGGGGCCGTTTCCTCCGAGATCGTCAACTCAATGCCCCAGCGGCTGCCGTCTCCCAAGAACTCAACCAGCTGCTGTCTCAGATACGAGACGTTAACCACGATCTCTGTCACCCCTGCGTCGCGTAACCTCACAATGTGGTGCTCTATGAGCGGTCGACCTGCGACGGTCAATAGCGGCTTTGGTTTGTCGTCGGTTAAGGGTTTCATTCGACGCCCCTCTCCAGCCGCTAGCACCATGGCCTTCAAAGGATCCATCCTGCTGTATCAATGGGGCGGTACCAGTGCTGGTCACAAATCACCGGCATCAAGTCATGCTCAAACCATTCTCGGAAGTCGGCAATAGACGGATCGGTATCGGCGCTCACTGCCAAACCCTCGCGAACGTAGGCAACCACTAAGGGTAAATCGTCGAGGTACGCCGACTTCTCGTCTCTAATATGCAGTCTCGCAAAGATTCCCAGCACTTTAAGATGACGCTGCAATCCCATTAAATCAAACCACTGCTCGAATCGCGCTTTGCTAACACCGTCTATTAGATTGGATAGGGAACTTGTTTTTGCATCAGTCGATAATGATCCATCTATTCCTTTTGACACACGCCCCATCGAACAAACCCGATCATAATAAGTTTCGAGCCAAACCAATTGTTGGTCCCGTGGCCAACGGATATAGCAATCTTTTAGTAACGAAACCGGGTCGTAGGTGATGGGTCCCACTACCGCATCTTGGAAATCGATGATGCCTAAATTCGCCTTCAGCACCATTATGTTGCGACTGTGAAAATCTCGGTGGACCCACACCTGAGGTTGTTCAAGAGCCGAGGCAATTAAGCATTCGGAAAGCGTGCGAAAACGCGCGGTAGTCGTCTCGCTGATAGTCAGCTTCAGCAAGCGTAGCAAGAACCACTCAGTAAAAAGCGACAGCTCAGCGTTTAAACGTGAGGAGCTATAAAGCGGTATGCCCGCACCGTCTGTTGGCAACCGCACCTGTTTCGCCAACACCTGAAAAGCCTGTCGATAATGAAATGAGACGATTTTCAGCATTGAGTACCGACAGCAGCTGAACGTCCCCAAAATCTTCGAGCAGAAACCACCCCTGCGCTTCTGCTTGGGCGAGAACAGTGGGGGTCTGGATGCCCGCCGCAGCAAGACGCCGACCCACATGAAGGAACGCTTCATTATTTTCTGAGGGCGGCGACACCATGACAATGCAGGAAGACACCCCCAACTGGCCAGTGTGGCACCTCACGCGATAATACTGACGAGGACTCGCGTCTCCCGCTATGAATTCGAGCTCCGGCGCAGAGAGGCCCACTTGTGAGCCACCCAGTTCCGCAGTGCGTCTAAGTGGTGTGTTGTCATCGCTCTTTCCGCCTCTCCTGAGTGCCGTCGCATTGCGCAATAGGCTGATCGTGCCGACTATCGCTGTGTAATAGCCCCAAAAACAACCGGACATCCCGCGTCACCTTGCATTATTATGCCTCTCGACCAGTGTATCGCCTTATCGGAATTCTTACCCATTGTGACATCTGTGCTTCACCCACCCAAAGCCCGCGCCCATTTACGACTCATCGCAGTGGTAATGGTCTTGTTGTCGAGCGGCATTCAAGCCGAGGGGTTATTAGAGCGGACCGTAGTAGCCGACATGG
Organism: uncultured Luminiphilus sp.; assembly: GCA_905182485.1. GTDB lineage: Bacteria > Pseudomonadota > Gammaproteobacteria > Pseudomonadales > Halieaceae > Luminiphilus. The sequence continues at coordinate 13,358 of CAJJBO010000031.1, read as the reverse complement.
ACTGGCAACCGATAACGGTGATACCCCTAGATGAACAGGATCTGGCGTGTCGCCAGTGCAAAGGTCGATTTGTTGACCCGCTGGCGGGCGTCGATATCAGTCAATCACCCGCCGATGCTGATCTCGAAGTCTCCGCTGACACGACAGAAGTGACTGAGGGGGCGTTACTATTTCAAGGCAACGTGTCGCTGCGCCAAGGCTACCTGCAAGTCAGTGCCGATCGTGTCACCGCAGATCGAGCTCGCGAGACCGCCACCGCGACGGGTAATGTCGTATTGCGCCAGCCCGGCACACTGATTCGCGGCTCGCGTATTGAGTATGACAGCACGACCGAAGAAGCCATTGTCAGTGACGCGCACTATGTTCTGCACGAGCGACGCATGGTGGGCGCCGCTGATCTGCTGACACGACAAGGGACCGGCCAAATCGCCATTGAAGAGGGCCGCATGACCTACTGCGCCCCCGACGACCCCGACTGGGTACTCCATGCCGACAAAATAGAGATCGACCCGCTCTCTGGCGATGCGCAGGCTTGGGGCGCCAAATTAGAAGTTGCCAACGTACCCGTACTCTATCTACCTTGGATACGTTTCCCCGTAGACTCTCGACGCAAGACCGGATTGCTATTCCCGGACTATCGGCAGCGATACCCGAGGCGGTATCGATATCACCACGCCCGTGTATTTGAACCTCGCGCCTAATTACGACTTGTTGTATCGACCCCGCTATATTCAAGAGCGTGGCTTTTTACATCAGGGTAAGCTTCGCTGGCTGAGCGACGACGTTGGCTATTGGGAACTCGACGGCGGCTGGATCGGCGACGACAGCAAATACGAAGACGAATTTCCTAATGATGACGGCGCTCGTTGGCTGATCGGCGCTCAACACAATGGCGAGTTTGGCGACAACTGGTATACGCGGATTAACTATACCCGTGTCAGCGATACGGACTATGTGCGCGATCTCAACAACAGCAATCTCAGTGCTCAGCGTCAAACCGCCTTGCAACAGCTCGCACGGCTTTCCTGGATCAACGATCAGTGGCAGATCAATCTGGATTTTGAGCAGTTCCAGTCAATTGCCGAGGACATTGCCGAGGACTATCGTAAGTTGCCGCAAATGACGGCTCGCTGGGTAGGCGACAAAGAGTGGATGGGCATGACCCCGTTGCTTGTCAGTCAGCTATCTCACTTTGACAGCAAGAGCCAAAGAGTCACTGGTCAGCGACTGTACAACGAGTTTGGACTGACTAAACCGATGGTTTGGTCCTCAGGTTTTTTTAAACCCACCATTAAATACCGCAGTGTGCAGTATGAATTGGATCGGCCATTCAGTGATCGGGAGACCGCGCCAGACGCGGGCGCGCTCATGAGCAGCTTTGATGGTGGCTTGATTTTTGAACGGCAGACCAGTCTCTTTGGTCAATCCATGACTCAGACCCTTGAGCCCAGAGCCTATTATTTATACAGCCAGTATGAGGATCAGCGCTTCCAGCCTGATTTCGATTCGGCAGAGTTAACCTTTAGCTACGGGCAGTTATTTCGCGACACACGTTTCTCGGGTAACGACCGGCTCGATGATGCGAATCAACTCTCAGTGGGCGTGACCAGCCGCTATTTTGATAATGAAACAGGTGAAGAAAAACTCAGCGCCAGTTTAGGTCAAATTTATTATTTCCGTGATCGCGAGGTCCGTCTCAATCCAGGGGACCCGGTGTTAGCAGAGGCCAGCTCCCCTCTTGCCGCTGAGCTTGCTTGGCTGCCTAACCAGCATTGGAGGCTTCGAGGGAGTGCGTTATATGACCCTAACGACAATACCTTTGATGCCGCCAGCGCCCAAGCCACCTACTTCCCTTGGTCAGGTGCGGTACTCAGTGCTGGCTACACGCTGCGGGAACCCCCTCCCTCGCTGCTAACACGACCGGTGACCGAGCAGGCGAACATCTCAGCCTATGTGCCCATCAAAGACAACTGGAGTGTATTTGGCGCGCTGGAATATTCGCTAGAAGGCTCAACCGCTGTCGAAGATATGATTGGCATCGAATACGATAATTGTTGCTGGCGTTTCCGTATTTTATACATGCGCTACATCGATACAGATCGTGGCGAAGTACCGGACTTCAGAGACCCCAATCTCGAACGCGAAAACGCGATTCAGGTGCAATTTTTGCTCAAAGGTATGGGTGGCTTTGGAGGTCGAGTGGACAACCTTCTCACCGACATGATTCGCGGGTTTGCTGATCGTTAACCCTTCGACTGCGCTATTTTCAATTTAGATCGCCACGCGCCATCGACACCGATTAAAAGCATCTATCAATACAGCCTTATCGATACGCCGGTTGCTCTTTAGGGCCATAGCGCCATCATCTTCGCCAAGACCCGTGTCGGTCTGCATTGAAGCTGCGCAACTTAGCCAGTACCGAATAAAGCCCGCTAAATCCCGTTGATTGGGAGTGTCACCCAGAAAAATTACCCTCGACGCCGATACTGCAGCGTTAAAAGCATTCATAACTTGGCGAATATGGCGCACAATTCGCCTCTCGACAAAACCACTGAGGTTACTATGCCCACAGGGTCTGTGATATCACGCAGCAACTCAACCGCCAACACGCTAATCCATTTGATATTGGGCGCTGTACTCTGCTCCGTTGGGCCCCTCGTGAATGCCCAAATTGAAGTGCTCGATCAGGTGGTCGCGATTGTTGATGACGACATCGTGCTGGCCAGTGAGTTAGAGGAGCGCGTCCTCGGCATTAAAAGTTCTCTCGAAGCGCGCGGGGTCGATGTCCCCGCCGACGACGTCCTGATTCGTGAAACACTAGATCGGCTCATTCTCGACAGCATTCAATTGCAGCTGGCCAGTCGCTACGGGGTGAAGATTCCAGACCAGCAGCTGGATCAATCCATGACTCGACTCGCGCAACAAAACGGGCTCACTTTAGATCAGTTCCGACTCGCCCTAGAACAATCAGGGCAAAGCTATGCTGTGACTCGAGAAAGCTTACGCGATGACTTAGCGATCCAGCGTGTGCAGCAGGGCAACGTCATGCGCAACATTAATATTTCAGAACAAGAAATCGACAACTTCCTCGCGACCGAGGAAGGCGAGGAAATGACCCAGCCCGAGTACCGGGTGATACAGGCATTGCTCGCTGCGAATCGAGGTGACGATCCCACTGAAGTCGACCGAAAAGAGCGCTTTGTCGACGACACCCTCGCCACTATCGAAGCAGGTACACCCTTTGAACAAGCCGTCAGCGTCACGCAGCCCTTTGTCTTCTCAGGTGGTGACTTGGGCTGGCGCAAACTGGGGGACATCCCGAGCATGTTCGCTGAGATCGTGCCTACCTTAACCATTGGCGCCGTTGCTAAAGTGCGGTCCTCCTCCGGTCTTCACTTGGTGTACTGGCCGACGCGATGGGTGGAGAGCAACTCGTCAGGCAAACCGATGTGCGGCATATCTTGATCAAGCCCACCGAGGTGTTAGATGAAGTCGAGGCCGAAGCACTTGCCGGTGAGCTCAAGCAGCGCATTGAAGCAGGTGAAGACTTCGGCGATTTGGCCCGACAGTACTCCGATGACATTGGCTCTGCCGCCGAGGGAGGCGAGCTAGGATGGACGAACCCGGGCCAGATGGTGCCAGAATTTGAAGCGGCGATGGCGGGCACATCAGAGGGTGCCATTAGCGAACCGGTTCGCAGCGAATTTGGTTGGCATATTCTTGAAGTTGAAGCACGTCGTGATAAAGATTTTTCATCAGAGATGCAGCGCAACCAAGTCGCAGGCTACATTCGGGAACAAAAGTATCAGGAAGAACTCGAAGCGTGGCTTCGCAAAATTCGCGAAGAAGCTTTCGTCGATATCAAGTGATCCCAAGATTGGTCGTCACATCAGGTGAGCCCGCAGGCATTGGTCCTGATATTTTGCTCGCCGCCACCGTAAAACCGCAGTCTGCTCAGCTGGTGGGTCTAGGAGATAAAGCGTTATTGACTACCCGAGCACAGCAACTTGGACTGGACGTCAGACTGGTGCCCTATAGCAGCACCGGGCCGGCCGTCCCACATCAACCCGGCGAATTACCGTTAATTGATGTGCCACTTTCGGTTGCCAGCCACCCAGGCACACTCGACCCGCGCAACGCCAGCCAAGTGCTGGCTCAGTTGGATCTCGCCATCGAACTGTGCCGCAATCAAGAATGTCAGGGCATGGTCACCGCACCCGTGCAGAAAAGTGTCATCAATGAGGCGGGGATTCCTTTTAGCGGCCACACGGAGTATCTCGCGAGTGCTCTCCAGGTGAGTGATGTAGTAATGCTGTTGGTATCCGATGACTTGAGAGTCGCGCTGGCAACAACCCACCTGCCACTTCGGGACGTGCCTGATGCCATCAATCAACCCCTTATTGAGCGCACACTCGTGGTGATCAGTCAGGCGCTCTCACAACAGTTTGGCATTGGCCACCCGCATATTACGGTGCTGGGTCTCAACCCCCACGCAGGCGAAAGCGGACATCTAGGGAAAGAAGAGTTGGCTGTGATCGAACCGGGCTGCAACGCAGCGCGAGCGCAGGGCTTAACCGTAATCGGTCCAGTCTCTGCCGATACTGCCTTCACACCCGAGAAACGACAACAAACCGATGCTTATCTAGCAATGTTTCACGATCAAGGACTACCGGTGCTAAAAACGTTGGGGTTTGGGGACGCAGTCAATGTCACCCTAGGTTTACCTATTATTCGCACATCAGTAGACCATGGCACGGCACTAGAGCTCGCGGGAACCGGCCAGGCCAAGGCGTCTAGTTTACAGGCCGCAATCACTCTCGCTGGACAACTCGCACTGAAACAAAGAGGGACTGCTGAGTTCGCTAATCCAGACAATTAACAAGCACTAGCGATGGATTACGGGCCTCAATTGCCCCCTCGCCCGCCTGGTGAATAAACCCCACGTTTACCGAATTCACGCCGACTGGTAACGTCTCAGAGACACTATAACTTTGCCAATCCCACTGACCAGTGCCGGGATCCTGATCTCCCATAAAAGCGTTCGGATGATTACCAACCTGCAGAAAAAGCCCCGCCTTTGCCCCGAAAAAATGGGTAACCTCTGAGGAGACATCGCCCCGTAAATCAGCGGTGTAACGGATAGTGGCACCGTCAAGGCGCTCATCGGTAATGGTTTGCCTGAACATTGCCCACGGTTCTGGGCCGATTCGCTTGAAAGTAATAGTGCCTTCTCTAGCGTCTACAGTGAACGATCGATCTCCTGCGTGCTGGCTGTATCGCCACTGGCTACCAGTATCATTAATTGCGGTAAACGACGGATCGGTGATGAGTTCGGGCGAAGCGCCGCAAGATAAATCATTCGCTTTTATTGGATCGAGAGAGCCCGAAGGCGCAGTACAAGCTACGAGGATCGGCGTTAGCAAGATGGCGACGCTTCGACCTAGTCGTAAAAAAACATGATTTATTTTCCTGATTTACGGGGAAGTCTTATCCAAATACACTGGAGAACGGTACACTGACGCCGAGTTTTTTTCAGCAAAAACATGGTGCTATGACTGACATTAGTTTTTCTTATTCCTTGGGAGCGCAACCTGCTCAAACTACCGAGTCTGAGAGACTGTGGAGCTGTCATGGTGTTCGGATCATTCCGGGGCCTGCCAACGCGGTCGTGTTGTTCAACCCTAGAAACGACGCACGCCTGTTAGTGCAGCCTGAGGTGGCGCATGCGCTGGAGCGCTGCTTCTGCTTTCGAAGCCTAGACCAGCACCTCAATCATCTACTCGATGCCATGCCACCACTGCGAGAGCAGCCGGAGGACGCCCTGCAAATTCTTGAACTGGTGAGGGATGCTGGTATTTTTGAGTCGGCCGACGCGGCATGGCAACGTCTCACTGCAAGTGCCAACGACGCATCATCATCCGATGATGGTGCAGTCCGGCTATTTATTTTAACCTGCGACCGTCCTGAGGCACTTCAGCGCTTACTCAAAGCCCTGCAAGATCAAGTGCCGCCACAGCAAGTCGAAGCCCTTTTTGTTATCGACGATTCACGAGATAATGACAGTGCGAGCTTCCAATGCGGACGTCATTGAAGCAGTACGAAGTGGCATGCGTATACCTATCCACCATATCAATATAGCGGCGAGAGCAGATCTGCTCTCACACCTAAAAGATAACCTGCCTGAAAGTAGCCACACCAGTGTCGATTTTTTGCTTACTCGATCGTACTGGGGAGACGCGCCAACTTATGGTTTAGCGCGTAACCTAGCACTGCTGCTGAGCGTGAATTATCGGGCGCTTGTGATGGACGACGACATACTGCCTCACGCTTTGACCCCACCTTTGCCGTCGAGAAATCTCTCTTTCGACCATCCCGATGCCCGAGAGGCTGTTCTTTACACCTCAGCAGCAGACCAACAGAAGCATGCTGTGATCGCTGATTACAATCCCTCTGACAACCATGCTGAAGTCACTGGGACAGTCTCTGGGTCGGGTGCTCAATGCCAATCTTAGCGGGGCAAGCGCACTAAAGGGGATAGACGGTCGACTCACCACACCATTTGGCGCTGATAGTCGGATCCACTTAAGTCAGTGTGGTACTTGGGGGGATCCAGGCACAGTCGATAGCGGGTGGATTTTTTTTCAGCCTGAGGCCAGTATTAAACGACTACTCAATAACCCATCGGGACCAGAGAAACTGCTGGCTGCCCGGGCGAGCTGGCTCGGTTACCGCGGGACAACCATCGGGCCCTATGGCACGCTTTCGCAGCTGACAGGACTTGATCATCGCACTCTGCTGCCCCCCTTACTTGCCTGCGGGACGTGGAGAAGATCTTCTATTTGGCATCATGCTGCGGCGTCTTCACCCCGAGTCTGCGGTTCTCAACGAGGGCTGGGCCGTGCCCCACTACCCCGTCGACAATCGATCATCTCGAGGAACGTTGTCGCCGGTTAACGTCAACGCCTCTATAATGATGTTAGCTGATTGGTTGGAGTGTGCCCCCCGTGACGAGGCCGGCTATTCCGCCTGAAGCGCGATTATTCATGCTGGCTGATGAAATCGCTCGACTGTCTCAGATGACAGAGGAACGCACTCGAGGGTATCGTTCAGGGAGAGCTGCTCAGCAGACGAGCCGAGTCTGCTAGCGCGCTGCATGGATCACTTAGACGCCCTACCGAGGTTAGACAACCTCCCCGGCACAACCCATTGGCAAACGTTTCTTGAGCAGAGCCGCGATAATTTAGTGGTCCAGATTCAGTCTCAAGACCCCCACCCCGTCGCCGACGCACTGACACGTGAGGCATCCGATCTTGAGACCTTACGGCAGAGGGGCTTCGACTTTGCCGAGGCGATAAAAGCCTGGCCAGAAATTTGTCAGGCGGCAAGAACATTTGAGTTTAGATAAGGCCCGGGTTGTTTTCGCGGGTTCAATCTATAAAAATTAGCTGCGCATTGGATCAAAATCAGGTCTGTACATTACCCGCATCGATTGCAAAGAATTGTTCAAGTACCGCCTCATTCGCATTGATCAACTCGCGCGCAGTCCGTTTCAAATTCCGAATATTCTCGGCAGACGCATCATCCATATCATCACTGGCACCCTCTAGGGATGTTTGCAGACGCTGATAGCGCTCGCCTAAAAACAGCTGCATCTGATGGTCTGCCGCTTTAGAAACACCATCAAACATGCAATCGAGCAACGACATCACCCACAATGTACTCCCCCAAGTACGCGCCTCGTCAAAGGCGATAGGCCGCGTTAATTCACCCGTGCCTAAGGAGAGGACTGCGATGGGCTCATCTGGAAAAAGCTTGCGCGCCTCGGCGTACGCCGACACCGACGGTGAGTTCATAAAAATACCCCCATCAATGAGCACGCTGGCCACATCTCCTGTGTCGAGTGGCTTTGGCTCAAAATACGTCGGCGCAGCGGAAGTGGCCCTGGCTGCATCGCGACACCGCACCAGTTGGTGATCTGCATTCCAGCTTTTTAAAAAGACCGTGCATCGGTTCTGTATGTCGTAGCTGGTTACCATGGTCGGCACCTTACAGTCACCCAATGTGGCACCCGCAAAATACTTTCCTAAAATGCTCTCCAATACCTCGTGCGAATAGGCCTCGTCAAGAATGCCGCCCACGGTGCGTAACTTACGCCACAACGAATACTCAAAAATATTAGCCCCTTGCTCCTCATATAATTTAACCACCCGACGAGCAGAGAATTGCGCAGGCCGATTCGCACCCGGGCGCGATAAGCCAAGAGCAAGAATGCCACCGGTGGAAGTCCCCACCATCAAATCAAAAATTTCGTGTGCTGGCTGGCTCAGTTTTCTTTCGATGTGAGCAACGACCATCGCGGGAATAATGCCGCGGATTCCACCACCATCAATGGAAAGGACACGGCGCGGTGGGTTACCCGCAGTTTGAGGCTTGCTCATTCGCTTTCGATCACTATTTTCTAAACAGGTAGATTACCAATTTCTCCTCATTAAAGTGGCAACCACAATAGGCAAACTTCATCGATGAGCATTGATCTATAAAAACCCCAATTACTCAAACACTAGCCTTTACCGAAAAGTCGCTTAATGATTCCATAACAAGGAGCGATACGACCTCACCAGCTAGCACGCACGAGCCCAACTACGAAAGAGGACCCCACTGCCTTTCAATTTCCTTATGAGAGTACATGTTATGCTTTCCATCTGGAGCCCATCTTTATGATCTTCACTATTATTGGTCTCTCGACCCTGTCGCTAGCTGGCTTCCAAATTTGCCGCTTAATTTCTTCAGCCCTGAACGCAGAGTTGAATCTTTGGCAAAGCCGGGGCAGGATTTTTTCCCGCGGCAGCATTACTCATACAGTGGCTGAGTTATGCCCCCACCTCCCTTAGCTCGGCCAGTTGGAGCGCAGTGTTCGTTAGCGCACTGGTATCGCTGCCACTATTTCAGACAACACGCAGACCAGAGCAGGCAGCAATCAGTGGGCTCCTTCAGCGCAAGCAGCTGAGCGCTTACTTGCCCTATTTCCTGCTTATCACGCTGATTGCCGCACATCTTTTATTGGTGCTTGCCAGCAATCTGACCCGAGATATCTTCCCATGGGATGCCTTCACCACTTGGATGTATCGGGCAAAAGTATGGGTACTCAATGACGAAATGCTCAACTTTCAGGGCGTGAATCAATGGCTGCAATCGGGCGGTGTTGGCTATGCCCTACCCGCCTCTCATTACCCCCCCTCAGTATCGGCCGTTGCAGCGTTTAGCTCAAATATTTCAGCAAAATTCTCTGACCAATCGGCAAGCATTCCTTGGTTCTTCGCGATGTTGGCAATCGGGAGCATGATGTTTGGCCTCTGTAGACAAAGCGGATTAACGACCCTCCCCAGCCTCGCAGGCCTCTACCTCTTAATCTCAATCCCGATCGTGGGGATGCATGGGCTATTAGCCGGCTATGCTGATTTATGGATGGTGGGCACCAGCGGTATGGGCCTCGCGGCGCTAATGCTTTGGACTCAGAAGAGGCACAGAGGCGCACTGGCCTTAGGCACCGTACTGCTGGTGGTTGGATCCTGCTTCAAAACGGAAGGTTGGATCTGGCTTGGTATGGGCATGCTCTTCATCCTTATCCACACGCTTTGGCATCAACGTCGATACGCTGCATTATTTTGTGTGATGACAATACTATTTGCGGGCTTTCATCTTGAATCAGTGAATTTGGGCGCCTTAGGCCTTTGGGGGATACACGAGGAGACGATTCACATCGGGCCGCTCGGACAGTATCTACTGAGGCCTTACAACGCCCTGCCCAAATACTTTGAAATGATCTTCTTGAGGGGTAACTTCCATCTGTTAGGGACCCTTTACCTACTGGCGCTCGCTTTACTCACCTTTATCAATTGGCGTGCCAGCATGACGCATTGGTTGATGGGTGCCCTCATCATCTGTTCGCAATGGGTGATTTTTGGCCTCTCAAGTTATTCGCTCTACGCAGAAACAGGAACAGCGATTAATCGCCTTCTTTTGCAATTCTTACCTGTGTTTGTATTGACCATCACTGTGGCATGGCAAGCTGCCACAGAAGCATTTAATCAGTCCCCGCCACGAGCGGTATCGAGCCAGATTGCTCAAAGCGCTGCGGCGATTAGCGTCCTGACGGTGTCGCTTGTGGCACCTGCATTCATCCTTCTTGATTGGAGTGGCAATGAGCGCAACGATCAGGAGGCCTCCTATACTCCTGACCTGCTGGAACCAGTGCTAGGCAAATTAAGGCGCTTAGACAATGGCAGCTTAGCCTTCACCAATACGCCGGGCCCTGTGGCAGTCGCAAAAGTTCGTTTGAAATCCCCTGGATTCCTGCAACCTCGATACGTTATACCGAACGCATCGATATCGGCGCCCGGAGCCGCCTCTTTTTATTGGATTAATAAAGATGAACCGCAAGTTAACTCATACAGCCTCGATGTGTCCGGACCCGCTATTGTTGATATGAAATCCATTCCTGCTTTTTGGCAAAAGCCAGTCATCGAAATGGGTTATCTCGTCGAAAAGCAAGCGCTTGGCTCAGTGCAGCTTGATACGTTGGCCGTGAGTAATGCGATTCGACCGCAACTTTTACCCGCGCTGATGAATCACTGGTTAACGCCTAATGGCATATCGCAGAGGTCTATCAACATGGTCAATGGCCATTCTCCCAGCCCGATAAGTTGGGCTAGCTGGGCTGGGCTGGCTGCGCTGCTGGGCACAATGCTGGCAGCTGCTATTACCGCTGCGACGAAGCTGAGATGGTCTGACGGAAAATTGATCATTACCGCCTTGGTGGCACTGTTGTGGCTTGCCAGTGATCTATTATCCCTCAGACAACTGCACGCCACCCTTCGACCACTCATGATAGATACCACTCAAACCGAATGGCACACGAATACTGGCCTGGGAGAGCAACTGCCGCAGATCGCACAGCTCATCACTGCTAACACTTCAGGGGCGATGGGCGTAGCCACCGTCAGTCTTGATCAATCAGGTGATTTTTATGCTCAAAAGTTACCGCTCATACTCGCTCCTCAACCAGCCGTATCAGTATCTCTAACCCGTGCCACCCATCTCGCGAAGACGTGGCAGGGCCATTTCATTTTATTCAGTAGCAATAAGGCTCTATTACTTAAGGAGGCGAACAGTCTCGTAGCCCAAACGCGTCTCCAAATAATGGAGCAAGGTGATGACTACGTTTTCCTGACTCTGGAGAATCGGTGATGCCTGAGACTGCTCACGAAAAACCGCTCCGGGTGTTACATATTGGGAAATATTCCCCCCCCCACGCTGGCGGAATGGAGACCTACCTCCAAGATCTGATGGTCGTGCAACATCGGCAAGGCCAACAAGTGACCGCCCTAGTTCACGCATCCGGTGCCACCGCTTTCGATCGAGATCAACAGGTCGATGCCCTCGATGGGACGATTTTCAATGTGCGGCTTGCGGCGCGATGGTTTAATTTGGGGTTCGTGCCGGTTAGCCCTTTCTTCTGGCTATCCGCTCTTAAATTAATCCGGCAATTCAAACCTAATATCATTCATATCCACCACCCGAACTTATCAGCGGCTTGGTTATTGTTATTACCGCTAGCACGCAAAGTACCGTGGATAGCTCATTGGCACTCTGATATTTTGACGCCTTCGTCGAGCCGGTTTGTTAGGTTTTGCTATGCCTTCTATCGGCCTTTTGAGCAGCAGCTACTCAACCGAGCCGCCATCATATTCGCAACCTCCAGCAGCTACGTTGAAGGCAGCGAAGCGCTAAGAAATAACCTTTCTAAAGTTAAAGTGCTCCCACTTGGCCTCGATACTCTTCGGCTACCCGACCCATATCAAGTGCAACCCATGGATAGACCAAAGGGTTCACCGCTAGTGCTCTTTTTAGGTCGGCTCGCAGGGTACAAGGGATTGCCAACTCTGCTCAATGCGATTGCGCAACTGCCGGATGTGCATTGCTGGCTAGTCGGTGACGGAAGCGAGCGACGCACCCTCGAGGACACGGTGGCACGCTTAAAAATACAGGACCGTGTCCGTTTCGTTGGTGCGGTTAATGAGGAACAAAAATGGCGCTACCTGAAAACCGCCGATGTTGTGGTGCTGCCTTCGACCGATAAGAATGAGGCTTTTGGTATGGTCATATTAGAAGCAGGGCACCTAGATAAGTCGATGGTTGTGACCGACATTGAAGGGAGTGGTACCGCATGGGTTGCCGGTCAATTTGGCGCTACCGTCGTGGCCACCCGCGACCTCGGCGCGCTCACCGCAGGAATTCGTCAAGTGCTGTCTACGCCGCCACGAGACAGCAAAAACGTTCCATCCGCAGACGGCGGTCCCTTCAATCTAGCGACACAATCTAGAGAAATAATCGATCACTATCGGTCGTTAGGCTCTTGATGGTCTTGGTCAGCGTGCTTCTCTAACCGTCTAATATCCGCTTCTAACATGGCCAGACGCTGAACAATTCGAGTGATCTTGACCTCTGAGAGAGAACGTTCTACATCTGATGACACCGCCTTGATAATCAGTGCAGAGCCTCCTACCACAAGGGCAACGGTGGGCGAATACGCCACCCCGAGCGAAACCGCCAACCGATCCAATAACGACGGGGCAAAGCCAAATAGTGCAAACAGGGCCGCAACAAGCATCCAACTGACACCATGCCTAACTTGCAATCGATCACGCTTGATCAAATACACAATCGTGGCCGCAACAAAAAGACCCGTTGCACCTGTAAATAACTCAGTCATGGGCACTCGCAGCTTTGTATTTTTCCAAATTAACTCTTTCCACTCGACGCTTTGAGACGCTGAGCAACAAGGTTTGAAGCATGTACCATAGAACCTTAAGCCAAGAATTGAAAATCCGTGAGGTTCCAGACACCCGAGGGTGCATCTCAACGTCAACCTCAACCACCTTCATGCCCTTACCTAATAGCCGTGCCAGCACGCCCATATCCTGATGTTCGAGGTAGCTCGCTTCTTCACCCACCAGCAACGCTATTGCTCGATGATCATAAAGCCTAAAACCAGAGGTTAAGTCCTCTGCGCTAATCCCCGAAAAGAGTTTCATGATGGTCCAGGCAAATTTGCGCAAAAAGGATCCACGTTCACTGCAGGCTCCAATCACGACGTTAGCATCTGTTTGATCCATGGCATCGGTGAGCCGGGCTATTTGGCTCGGCAAATGCTGCCCATCAGAGTCCATCGTAATGACCCGCCAGCATCCTTTTTCAGCGGCGTAGCGCATGCCGGCTTGCATGGCACCCCAAGGGCCCAACTGAGTTACCATTGGCAGCACGCATGCCCCGCCTGACTCGGCGGCTTTAATCGTCTC
>CAJJBO010000030.1 GCA_905182485.1 uncultured Luminiphilus sp. | reverse complement strand
TTGCACGGCAAAACTGTCAACGGCGCGAGAAGCCAGTGCATGCAGGTAGGTGGTGCGCTGACTGTAGGCAACGCCTTTCGGATTGCCAGTGGTGCCGCTGGTATAACAAATGCCGGCAGCAGCGTTTTCTGTCGGTTCAGGCCAGTGATAGTCCGCTGGGCTATCAGCGAGCAGCGCGTCGTAGGCAACCACCCGTGGGTCATCCACACTCGCGGAATCACCCGTGACAATGAGGTGCTCAACCTTGGGTATCAGGGGCAGCACAGGCAACAAAACGGATGCCAGTCGGCTATCGACGATCAGAAAGCGATCGCCCGCATGATCAATAATATAGGCGATGTGCTCTGGGGACAGTCGGCAGTTAACCGTATGCAGCACTGCGCCCATTGAGGGCACTGCAAGGTAGACCTCAAGGTGCCGGGTGCTATTCCACATGAAGGTGCCGACTCGATCCCCCTCTGCGAGCCCCAGACCGCAACAAGCCCATGCGCTAACCGAGCACTATCGGCGTCGATCTCATCATAGCGCCGCCAGTGGACCTGCTTCGCCGTCGTAATCACCGACCCGACTGCTCGCAAAATGACGCGCGCCAAAACGATGCAATGTCGTCACGCCAAGCGGCGTATTCATCATCGTACTGAGCATGGCCGTCACCAATCGCCCTTCGCAGCGCGCTCAGCCTCAGCCAGCAGTGCGGGGACATCGTATTCGAGCCCGCGAGCGTAATCCGTCGTTAATTGCCCCGCTACAAAGAGCCCATAAGCCCCCTCAATGATGGCGGCGAGACGCCAAAAGGCCAACGCCATGTAAAAATTCATATGGTGCAGCGGCCGACCGACCGATTCAGACCAGCGCCCCGCCAATTCCCGACGACTGATCACACCAGAACGGCGCGAGACAGACTGCAATGCCGTAAATGCGGGCGGCTGTTGAGTGCGGTATTCGCCCCAGAACATCAGCATCAACGCGACGTCCATATAGGGGTCGCCAACGGTCGCCAGCTCCCAGTCTATGATCGCTAAGATCTTGGGCTCATGGGGCGATGCCAGCGTGTTGTCGAGGTGATAGTCACCATGAATCACCGCAGGCAATCCCGCTTCCGGCACCTGCGCGCCCAGCCATTCACCGAGGGCAAACAGCGCTGGCAGCTCGGCGCACATGGTGCTCACGCCGCGCACGTACTCCCACTCGTGCACGCTCCACAAAACGCTCTGGACGACCTAACTTTGCTAGAGCGGGTAAATCGGTAGGCACGTTATGCAGCACCGCCAGCTGGTCAATCAAATCGATGCCCAGCCGATTCACCGTATCGACGGTGTCCGGGTAACTGTCGGGTAGGGTATCGGTCAGCGCTCTGCCTTCGATAAATTCTTGTACTAGAAAAGATCGGCCAATCACTGAGGCATCGTCGCACCAGGCCAAGACTGCAGGTGCTCTCACCTCGAACCCTGCTATCGCTTTTAGTACTTGCGCCTCTCGCTGAATGCCTCGTGCAGAAGTAGGGGAGATGTCATTAGCGGGGGGCGTTCGCACCACGCACGATCGCTCTCCTGACCGAAACTGCCACGTCAAATTAGAGTTGCCACCGCTCAGCGCTGAGCAAAACTGGGTGCTCTCCCAACCCAAGTTATCATCCAACCAAGCAGCGAGCGCTTCTGGGGGTGCTGATGTCATCAGGTGACTCCAAAGCTGGAGAGAAGACCTCCGTCTACCGGGACACAGGCGCCGGTCATGTATCGGCTCTGGCTGACCCAGTAAACGACCTCTGCAATCTCACGCTCTTCTGCAAAGCGCCGCATAGGAATTTGTTTGTTCATCGCTTCAAGCGACGCCTCAGTGAGACCCGAGGTCATTTCGGTCAATACGAGCCCGGGGATCACGAGGTTGGCGGTGATCGCCTTCGGCGCGAGTTCAATTGCCAGCGCCTTGGTCAATCCCGACAACCCGGCCTTCGAGGACGCGTAAGCGGCGTCACCGGGAAAACCGCGGAAACCGACGACCGCGCCTATATTGATAATCGCGCTGCCCTCCTCCATGTGCGCCAGAGCCGCTCTGGCCATATTCATAGCGCCGGTCAAATTAACTTGCAACACCTCTTGCCAGGCGTCATCGGCTAGCCGCTTTACCTTGCCCCCGCGATGCACCCCGGCGTTGTTGACCAGCGTGTCGACTCGACCGAATCGTGCGATAACCGCATCCATCGCGGCAGACACCGACTCTGGGTCCGCCACATCACACTGCACCCCCATGGCATCAGCGCCCAGTTCGTCCGCCAGCGTGAGCACCGACTCACCCCGCGCGATTAAGGCAACGCGGTCTCCACTCTCGGATGCCACTCGCGCGA
Source organism: uncultured Luminiphilus sp. (assembly GCA_905182485.1). Lineage (GTDB taxonomy): Bacteria > Pseudomonadota > Gammaproteobacteria > Pseudomonadales > Halieaceae > Luminiphilus. The sequence goes on along the minus strand of CAJJBO010000030.1, from coordinate 18,635 downwards.
TAGACGCACCGATGCCCCGTGACGCCCCGGTCACTACCCACACTTTACCGCCAGACATACTACAATCTCCTCGATGGCGCCTTGCGGCACCACAACAACCGACCGATTTTTTATCAGCCGCGTTGCTTGTTTGCGTCTAGCAAGTTTAAACTAGCGGCCCAATTTGGCAAGCCTAGTCCAGACACTCATCTTCAAAACAGGTGACTGGCACGTTCTGTCAACGACATCTCAACCCCTAGGAGGTAAAGGCTGTGTGGTCTTTTGAAACAGATCCCGAATTTCAAGCGCAATTAGATTGGATAGACACGTTTACGCGTGAAGAAATTGAACCCCTTGATTTGGTCTTTCGCGAGCCCGGCGACCCTTGGGATCCGAAATCTCCCGCTTTCAAGGCTATGGAGCCACTGAGAGAGATCGTTAAAGAAAAACGCCTATGGGCCTGCCACTTAGAACCCGAGCTAGGCGGACAAGGGTATGGACAAGTTAATCTCGGACTGATGAATGAGATCCTCGGTCGCAGCCGTTTTGGGCCTAGTGTCTTTGGTTGTCAGGCCCCCGATTCTGGCAATGCCGAAATCCTCGCAAAATTTGGCACGCCAGAGCAGAAGACCCAATACTTACAACCACTGCTCAACGCGGAAATCGCCTCTTGCTATTCGATGACAGAGCCACAAGCCGGCGCAGACCCGGGCGAGTTTTTGTGCACCGCCACGCGTGACGGCAACGAATGGGTCATTAATGGGGAAAAATGGTTTGCCTCGCATGCCCGCTTCTCTGCGTTCCTGCTGGTAATGGTCGTGACCGATACCGAGGCGCCCATTCACCAAGGTGCATCGATCTTTTTAGTCGAGCAAGGTACGCCTGGCATGGACATCATCCGCAACTCTGCGGTCGGTCCTTATGTCGAGCAAGGCGATGGCGTTCACGCTTATATTTCTTTTAAAGACTGCCGGGTTCCCGCGCACAACCTACTCGGAGAAGAGGGACAAGGCTTTCATGTCGCACAAACACGACTGGGTGGCGGACGAGTCCATCATGCCATGCGCACCGTGGGTGTGATTCGTAAAGCACTCGATATGATGTGCGAGCGCGCAGTCAGCCGTCGTACCAAGGGTGAATTGCTGGCAGACAAGCAAATGACACAGGAAAAAATCGCCGACGCGTACACCATGATGATGCAGTATCGCCTTCATGTGCTCTATACCGCGTGGCTGATCGACAAGCACAAGGAGTACAACCGCGAAGTGCGCAAAGAGATCGCTGCCATTAAAGCGGCAACACCAAAAGTGCTGCTAGAGATCGTCTCGAGAGCGATGCATTTACACGGCAGCTTAGGCAGTTCCGACGAGACACCACTGGCCCACATGTGGGCCAACATTCCCGAGCTGGGGGTGGTGGATGGTCCTACCGAAGTGCATAAAATTGCGGTGGCCAAAGCAGTGCTGAGACATTATTCACCGCATGACGCGTTGTTCCCGAGCTACCACACGCCGACACTGCGAGAAGCGGCACTCGAGAAATATGGCCACTTCTTAACGGCAGTGTGAGTAAAGCCGCCGGCGGATACCCATCCGCCGGCAGTCTGACAAATACGCTATGGTTAGCATCGAAAGAGGCCCATTCGATGATGAAAACGCGAACACTGCAGCTGGCGCTAATCGTCAGCACATTTGTCAGCCCTCTCGGCAGCGCCATAGAGCAGGGAGAAGCCCTTTACGCTGAGCACTGTGCGACTTGTCATGCGGTTTCCTTTAGGGGGTCAGCTCATGGCGCTTCGCTATCAGGCCCCGCCTTCACCGCGAAGTGGGCGCATCAAGACGCACAGACGCTGCTGTCTTATCAAATGAGTGAGATGCCTCCCGGCCAAGCAGACACGCTCTCCCTTGCGGAGCACGCTGAGATCCTGCAACACGTGGTGACCCAATCGAGCCTACCCGCAGATTCGCTGATGAGGACGTCGGTCTCTGACTTAGCAGCAGCAGAGACACCTGACGCTGTCGAGTTCTCTGGCGCCGGGAGCGTCATGGATTTTGCTCGTAACGCGGGTCAGTATGCCGCCAAAAGCGTGGCTGATTTTCGCCCCGTTACTACCGCGGAATTGAATCGGCCCGATGACGGCGATTGGCTGAACTGGCGACGCACCCTTAATGGTCATGGGCACAGCCCTCTGACAACGATTAACACGGCGACGGTGAGCAGACTCGGCCTACAGTGGGCTATCGCCATGCATGCTGGCAGCAATCAACCGACCCCACTCGTTCGAGATGGTGTGATGTTCCTGACGCATCCCAACAACAAAATTCAGGCGATACAGGCGGATACGGGGGAACTGATTTGGGAATATCAATACGCCTTCCCACCCGCATCGAAAATGCTAGGCGGGCCGACACGCAACATTGCGCTATGGGATAACAAGGTGTTTTTGGCCACCTATGATGCCGCGCTCGTCGCGGTCGATGCGGCGACCGGTAAGCAGCTCTGGCGCACCCAGAAAGCGGACTATCGTGAAGCCTTTACCCACAGTGCGGGACCCATCGTTGCCAATGGCGTTGTGGTGAGTGGTATCAATGGCTGCGAGCTGTTCACGGAAGCTGGTTGTTTTATCACGGGCCATGACCCCGACACGGGTGAAGAATTATGGCGCACCTCCACACTCGCGCTGCCCGATACGCCCGAGTACGCCACATGGGGCGACGTGTCACCCGATCGGCGCGGTGGCGGTGATGTCTGGATTACAGGATCCTATGACCCCGCATTAGATCTGATTTACTTTGGCACTTCCCAACCCAAGCCATGGGCCGCCCCTAGCCGTGGCATGTCGGTAGAGGACGCTGCGCTCTACACCAATTCGACCCTTGCGCTGAAACCTAAAACCGGAGAACTGACGTGGTATTTCCAACACATTCCCGGGGAAACGATCGATATGGAAGTGGGGTTTGAACGTATCCTCGCCGACATCGACGGCATACCGACGTTATTAACCGTCGGGAAAGACGGCATTTTATGGAAGCTAAACAGACAGACCGGCGATTACATCGACTTACTCGATACGATGGATCAAACCATTTTTGAGGTCGACAGAGAAGCGGGGACACTCGCCTACCGATCGGACATTGCCGGTGCGCAGATTGGCGATACTTACACTGCCTGCCCGGGCATCTATGGTGGCCACAACTGGCAATCGGGCACCTATGATGCCACGCGACATCTTTTATTTTTGCCGGTGCATCAACTGTGCTCTGATATGACACCCCGCGAAGTTGATCTCGGCCCCGGGGGTGGCGGTTATGGCGCCGACGTCGCGACTTACCCCATGCCGGGTAAAGAGGACAAAGCGGGCGCACTCCTTGCCATTGACGTACGTACGATGACCATCAAGTGGCGGATAGAACAACCCGCACTGTTTTTAAGCGGCGCGGTTTCAACAGACGGAGAGGTACTCTTCATTGGTGATCTTGATCGGTATTTCCAAGCCTTTGATATCAACACGGGCGAGCAGCTATGGTCGACTCGACTGCCCGCACCTGCCCATGGCTACCCCATCACTTATCAAGCTAACGGCGAGCAGTTCGTTGCCATCCCAACGGGCATTGGAGTTTTTAGAGCCCTGACCGCTGTCATCTTTCCCGATATCTATCAGCCCCCAGATGGCCAGGGGCTATATGTGTTCGGACTTAACCGCTAGCGGGCCTCACTCTACTCCGGTCCGTCCCGCTTCGCGCTTCATCGGTTCATATTCAGCAAATGCCGGTGGCGCAGCGGTAGAGCCTGTGGTTGCTCCTGCGTCAACCGTCAAGGTCAGGCCACTGGTGTACCCCGACTCATCGCTGGCCAGCCAGAGTGCCGCATTGGCGACATCTTGCGCCAACCCAGCGCGTCCCTTGAGCGGGGAACCCTCAGCAAGTGCCGCAATCGTCTCGTCGAGTTTTTGATGATCACCAGTGAGCACATCTGCAACCATGGGAGTGGCCATGCCGGCGGGTGCAATACAGTTGACCCGCACACCAAACAAGCCCACTTCAGCAGCAAGCCCCTTGGTCATCCCTATCACAGCATGCTTAGCCGCCGTGTACGCGTGGGGACCCAAACCGCCCATGACACCGGCAGTACTCGACATGCTGATAATCGATCCTGATCCCGCCGCTTTCATGTGGCGACTCGCGTGCTTCATGCCATAGAACACGCCGTTTAGCATGATGTCGATGGTTAGCTTCCACTCTGCCGCCGGTGTTGTCGACATGGGGCCCACAGCGCCTACGATACCCGCACAATTAAACATGATATCGATACCGCCATACTGGGTTACCGCAGCCTCCACGAGCGCCTCAACTTGCTGCTCATCGGTAACATCACAGTGACAAAAGGTCGCGTTTTCAGCGCCACCCAATGACGCTACCAAAGCCGCACCGAGATCATCTTGAATATCCCCTAAGACGACACGCGCTCCATGCTCGACGTAGGTCTTGGCCGTTGCAGCGCCGATACCACTCGCCGCCCCAGTAATCACAGCCACTTTATTTGCTAATCTCTGATCCATTGTGTGTTCCTCAATCGTGTTCATATTTGCGCTGCCCATCGCCGGCTTGTCACCGTCAGGCCTAATGGCGTGTCCAATATCACTGACGCCACCATCCCATCTCATGCCATCGCACTTAATTAACCCTCAGCACACTGAAGTTCGCGCTATACCGAATCGTCATTGTCGCAGTGAGGAGTATAATAGCGGTCGCCCCCTCTCTGTAGCCTCTTCGATAGACCCTGACACACAGCCTAAGTCCCGCAGAGCGAATTTCTGTCGAGCAGCACTATGCCATGTCTGTCCGGTGCCGCGACATATCGCCGACTAAATTCGGGATAATTTTCCGCTCTTGAAAAGCCCATCGATCGTCCTGCTTGCTGAGCAGATCATGATACGTACCGATGAATATAGCCTGCATTGGAAAGTCTTCTGGCACGCATTGCATAACCGTGATGCAACTTCTTACTGTCGCTGACAGCCCGTCAACAGACACCTTAATAAGCACATTGCTCGTAAGGTGACGCGTATTAGGTACGCCGTTATAGAGTGTTACATTGCTCAGAACAGTGCGCACCGCAGCGGTTCCTGATGCCAGATCGCCGTCCACGCCCCAGGCGCCGTTCTGAAATAATCGAGCACAGCCATCCAAGTTGCCACTGTCCAAAAGATCACAGTAAGCATAGAGCAAAGCGGTAATGTCGTGATGATCATCAGATAGCGTCATAATCAAATACCGCTCCTACCCGCTTCTCTCATCAGCGGTGACTTCTCTGCGAATCGAGGCGGGCCGGCGATAGAACCTGTTGTGATGCCCGCATCAATGGTCAAAGTATGACCACTGGTATAACCAGACTCGTCACTGGCCAACCACAGCACAGCATTGGCTACATCCTCAGCCAAACCGGGGCGACCTTTAAGAGGGGATTCTTCAGTTAACATGGCGATGGTGCCATCGATTTCAGTGTGATCATCGAGATAGGCCTTCGCCACCATCGGCGTAGCGACGCTGTACGGCGCAATACAATTTACCCGCACTCCATAAGTACAGACCTCGGTAGCCAGATTTCGAGTCAGTCCAACTACTGCGTGTTTAGCCGTGGCATAGGCATGTGGCGCAAGACCACCCGTCACACCAGCAACACTAGACATACTGATGATCGAACCCCGACCCGCTTTTTTCATATGCTTGGAGGCGTGCTTCATTCCATAGAAGACGCCGTTCAAGAGAATATCTAAGGTTAACTTCCACTCCTCGGACAATGTCGATTCCAACGGCCCTATCGCTCCGACAATGCCTGCGCAATTAAACATGGTGTCGATTTGGCCAAACTCCGAGACAGCAGTTTCAACTAGTGCCCTTACCTGTTCTTCGTCAGTAACATCGCAGTGGCAATATATTGCCTTGTCGGCACCTCCCAAGGCAGCAACGATCTTCTCAGCAACATCGTCCTGAATATCCCCCAGGACGACCCTCGCACCCTCATCAACCAATCTTTTTGCCGCCGCAGCTCCAATACCACTCGCAGCACCCGTAATTACTACCACCTTACCGCTCATTCTATCCGCCATCAGATTCTCCTCATCGACTCTTATTAGCTCGCTTGTTTTCGATCATTTCATTTCAAGTTCCTAGCGATTCATTACACAATCAACCGTCCGCTGACGTTAATCCACACGCTTGCCAAGCGGTCAGACCGCTGGCCACATTCGCGAGGAAACAAACCGCTGCGCTTCGTCCAGCAGGTTGAAACACACCCCTGCGGAGACACAAAAAGAATAGCAGGCACGCGTCGACATCCATCCTGGAGACGATCCGACATCTGGAGCTTGATATATCAGAAGGGAGCGGGCTTGCTCACGCATGCCCTTTTTTGGATGCTGGCCTTGGTACACAAGCCTCCTCCGGCACAAAAGAGGAGCCCCCACATCTGGGGGCAACTCAATTTTCTTTCTACACTGACCTTACTGCCCGAAGTTGTACACCACCTCAGCACCCCACGTGCGCGGCGCTACTGGGCTTGCATAGGACCACAAGCCAGACACATTCAAGCCATGAGCCAGGGCATCCTCGTTGGTCAGGTTACGACCGAACAGACTGAACGTTGCACCGCCTTGAGAATAATTCACTGACATATCAAGGTAGTTTTGCTTGCCGTTTGACAACTCGGCGCGGTTTGTCTGCTCTACGAAGAGGTCGTCGATGAAGCGGAAAGCACCTCTCACCCATGCCTGGCCATTACCGATATCCCACTCATAGGTACCCGATATTGAACCCGTATACTCCGGTGCACGTCGGAATTCCAACCCACTGTTGTCGACAATCCCAAAACCATCGTCAAACGTGAACTCGTCGTACTCTGAGTCAAGGTAGCCGAAGTTCGCGGCCAGAGTGAGTCCCTCACTCACCAGCGCCTGCATTTGCAGTTCAAAACCCTGCATTGTCGCGGTCGCGGCATTGAAGACTGATATTCGCTGCCCTGTTGCACCGTCGGACTTCAGGCCAATCTCTTCCTGCTTGTCTTGGTAATCCATGTAAAACAAAGCACCGTTTAGGCGCACGCGACCACCGCCAAACTCACTTTTGAAGCCCAGTTCATAATTCTCCAGAAACTCAGGGTTATAAGGAACCGTCGCAGATTCAAAACTATCCACCCGACCATTAAAACCGCCGCTGCGATACCCCTCAGAATAGGTTCCATACAGCATCACGTCGTCTGTCATGTTGAAGCGCAAACCCACTTTAGGGTTGAATTCACTCCAATCAGACTCCGCATCTGCTGGCAAATTACCGCGCTGCCGCGTCAGTTTCTCGTCTTTTGTGTAACGACCTCCCACTGTCAGCGTCCAGCGATCCGTGAAAGCGTAATCTCCCTCGAAAAATGCTGCTTGAGAGTCTGTTTCTTGATGCGTGTACTGAGGAATGTCCAGTACCACTCCTGGCACTACGAAGGTAATCCAGCTACGCAGGCGAATGTCGTATTCAGACTGCCAGTCATAGACACCCGCGACAAATTTGAGTGGCCCACCTGCGTCATAGGTAAATCTGAGCTCATGACTTTGCTGCTCGTACTCGGCAGGTCTATCAGTACCAAACAACATTGGCTCCTCGGCCGTCCAGTTCGAAACAATGGTTTCTTCTGTCTCGAAGCTACCGTAGATATAGTTCATTCGGAGGTTTTCAGTAATATCCCAACGAGCCTCAATGATATGTGTTTCAGCATCAAACGTCGCCGCGCCGCTGTTCGTCACCAGATCATCGACGGAAGAGGTGACGATGCCATCTGGCAGAGGAAAATCTGTCCATGTCGTGGGCTGATAGATCACTCTCGCCGTCTTATAACGGTCTCCAGTGGTGGGCAGATTGACTGATTGTGCGCACAGATTGAAGCCACTACAGAACAGCTGATCTGGCTGACCAACGTTTAATAATGGTGGCGTATCCTGATCTGTCTCCTCGTTGGTATAGGTATACTCCAACTCGAATGAATCGGTGGCGGTCCATAACGCATTGAAACCGTAAGACTGATAATCAATAGCGCCCTCATCGTCTCCGGTCGCCACGTTGTCAAAATACCCGTCGCGCTGATCGTTCTTGGCCGCACTCAGCTTGACTGCGAGATTATCGGTCACGCCGAAATTGAGGATGCCGTCGTACCAATAATTGTCGTAATCGCCATACCCGACACGCACTTTACCGCCTAGCTCGCCGGTGGGTCGCGTTCGCTCCACTCTGATCGTGCCGCCCACGGTATTTCGGCCAAACAAGGTACCCTGTGGACCGCGCAATACCTCTACCGAAGCCAAATCGATACTGCGCAAAATGGCACCACTGTTGGCGCCAATAAACAGTCCATCAATCTCTACGCCGACTGCCGGATCAAAGTTTTTTTCAACATCGGCAACGCCGACGCCGCGGATATAGAGCGCTGCATTGCCACCGGGTCCTTGGGATGTATCGTCAAAAATAAGATTAGGAGAAATAAAAGCCAGGTCTTTAATATCCCGAGCAAAGGTTCGATTAATTTCGCTCTCTGTCAGCGCGCTAACAGACAGTCCAACGTCTTGCAGGTCCTCCGACCGCTTCCGAGCGCTCACAACAACCTCTTCTAACATCAAACCTTGGCTCTGAGCATGAGTGACCAGAGGCAGAGGCATGGCCGCGATGGCGCTCACCACAGCTAGCGTAATTGGGTATTTTTTCATAACAACTTCCCTCTCTGTTTTTGAGTAATTTCATCATTTTTTAAATTTTTATTGCTCAGCTTTGGGAAACAAGCAATGGTCTTAACTACAATTCTTAATGCTACCTGAAGTCCATTTCAAGGCACACATTTAAACACCAGTATTACGCAGCTTGCTAGACACAAACAAATGTGAAAAATGAGTCGCTTAAAAGGATGTGCGCCAAGCGACATCACGACCTTCTAGCGACGACTAATACGGACCCTATTCCGCCTCTGGCTTAGTCAACCGAGTCCCGGGGAATCCATTGAAATGGTGGATCAGCACTTCCCGCTCGACAATCTTCCATATGCTGTCGCGACGTTCGAAACGATCTCGATAGGTCGCCCCCACGAAAGTCGCGTCAGTGCTATCTGCCAGCAGCCCCATACAGTCCACATCACAGATCCCAGCGGCGGAGTCGGGTGAAGTAAATTCAACCACTAAATTAGAGGTCACATGCTGGGACTGCTCCCATGCGGGCCACAGCACCTCGTGGATCGCCTGATGAATGCCCTCATGCCCACTAAAATCGCCAAAAGGCGGGCCGATTTTCCAAACACAGTTATCCCACCAGATCGAGAGGAATCGAGCGTAATCGCGCTTATCAAAACCGTGGCAGTAATTACTGACAAGGTCTTCAATCAGGCCTCGGCTCTCTAGGCGATCGAGCTTTGCTGCTAGTTCATCGGTCACTAGGGGATACTCCTTTCATCGGCACTCACGTTTTACTCCGCATCCGCATTTTGCGACCGCTCTTCACGTGACCTGCAAATCAGATGCTCCTATCCAGCAGGCCAGATGCAGTGACTGGAGTCAAGACATCTTGCCGCAGTATTAGACTGCTCGCGTTGCATATTTCGGATTTTCTTTTCGACCTGCCGGCGTGTTGTCCGTCCATCTCACAGGGGTTGCCCCCCAAGTCGCTACCGCGCCCTCTGTGAGCTGACCATAAAGCGTTGTTCTTTGGCGGGGAAGTCGATTGCAGCTACGGATGGCTTCCTGCATATCAGGCGGCGTCCACACTTGGCCATGAGTTGCGCCAGCCGCTCGTGTAATACTCTCGTTAATCAATACGCCGCCCAAATCATTAGCGCCAGCCGACAGCATCCGAAGCGCGCCCTGCTGACCGAGCTTCACCCAAGAAGCCTGAACATTGGGAATCGCGTGTCCCAAGGTCAGCCGCAGCACCGCGTGCATTAACAGCGCCTCACGCCATGTCGGACCGGGCCTCGACCCGCCGCGACGATAAATTGGGGCGCCCTCGCTGACGAAAGGGAGCGGCACCACCTCGGTAAAACCCTGGGTTCGTTGTTGCAACGCCAACACTTGGCGCCAGTGCCGCACCCATGAGCGTGCATCATCAACGTGACCGAACATGATCGTCGCAGTGCTGTGCAGTCCCACGCCGTGGGCTTGCTCCATAATGTCGAGCCATCGCTGAGACGTGACCTTGTCGGGACACAGAATAGAGCGCACCCCTTCATCAAGCACCTCAGCCGCCGTACCCGGCATCGATCGCAAGCCCACGTCCCGAAGCATCTCTAAGAAGCGCGCCACGGGTAGCTGCAGAGTCGCCGCTCCTTGGTCGATCTCGAGTGGTGAAAATGCATGGATATGGATATCGGGGGCGGCTTCTTTCACCGTCCGCACAATATCGAGATAGGTCTGTCCGGTGTAATCCGGATGGATACCGCCTTGTAAGCAGACCTCGGTAGCACCCAGCGACGCCGCTTCCTGGACTCGTCGGTGAAGTTCTGCTGCGTCAATATCATAGGCCGTGCGCGCGACCTCTACATCGCCGCCCCCTTTCGAAAAAGCGCAGAACCGACAGCTGTATTGGCAGACATTGGTATAGTTGATGTTGCGGTTCACCACGTAAGTGACCTCGTCACCCACCTGCGTCTGGCGCAGCGTATCCGCCGCCGAACACACCGCATCGACCTCGGCACCCCGCGCGGAAAACAACGCCAACATGGCATTGTCGTCCACGGCTTCACCCCGCAGGCAGGCTGTAATTGCTTCCGCAACTGGCGCTGAAACGCGGCCTTCATTGGATCGCAAATACGGGACCGGTGGCATAGCGGATGCACCCGCCCGCCAATCGTCCTCTCGTGCTAAGCCATCCGCATCAGCCAGTTCCAGCGCAGCAGGCCGGATCGCTGGATCCATCCACGCAGGTTCACGTAAATACCGTGGATAAGCGGTCAATCGGGGCAATAGCTGTTTACCGTGCTCTGCCGTCGCGGCACGCAACGCCGATAAACTGGGCCACGGCGCCTCGGGGTTCACGTAATCGGGGGTCAGTGGCGACACGCCCCCCCAGTCGTTAATCCCTGCATCGATGAGCTGCCCCAGCTGTCCGGGATTGAGGTTGGGCGGCGCCTGTATGCTAATCTCAATTGGTAATATCGCCCTCGCCTGTGCAATCGTCCAGATCATCTCAGCGAGTTCGAGGTTGTCACTGCCCGCCATTTTTGTGCCGGCTTTGGCGCAAAAATTCTGGATGATCACTTCCTGAATATGGCCGTAACGCTCATGCAGTCGGCGAATGCCGTGCAAATCCTTTAGCCGCTCTTCGCGGGTCTCACCAATCCCCACTAGCAGGCCTGTCGTCATGGGTATCTTAAGCGCACCGGCTCTTGCCAACGTCAGCCAACGTCGCCACGGAGCCTTATCGGGCGATCCGTAATGAGGCCCTCCTTTCTCGCTGAGTCGAACTGCGCCGGTCTCCAACATCAAGCCCATCGATGCGGCATAAGGCCTGAGCTGGGCCAATTCGACTCGAGTCATGGTGCCTGCATTGATGTGGGGCAGCAGACCGGTCTCGCTTACAATGCGTTCTGCTACGGCAGCGACATAATCGACCGTGCTCACGTACCCTGCCTCGGCCAGCCACTCTCTAGCGGCGCGGTAGCGCAACTCCGGCTTCTCGCCCAGCGTCAGCAGGACTTCTCGGCAGCCAGCACGCGCCCCCGACTTCACTGTCTCGAGAATGTCATCGATCGGTAAGTAGAGGTTCTCTAGCTGCGACGGCGTTTTGGCAAACGTGCAGTAGTGGCAAACATCCCGACATAACTGCGTCACGGGAATGAAGACTTTAGGGCTATAGGTAATGCGAGCACCGTAGTGCTGATCGCGCAACATTCGCGCGCGCAAGAGGGTGTCGTCGGTGTCGTGAACCACAACGCCTATCGCTCGCACCTCCGATACCGGTGCGCCATACCGCTCAATCTGATCTGCCCCCATAGGCTTCCTATTTTACAGTGTTACCAGTGACTTTGAATAGCATTTGAGCTCAAAGTGAAGATTCCCGCATCAGTGATCGAGCGCAGTAAGAGTGCGGCGATCGATTGTGCGCAAGACCACCACGCGGCCTCAAGATCTGCATCACGACGGTTAGCCTCATCTAGATATCCTGACACCACGCCACGGTACTGGCCCCCAGACCAGCGGCCTCCGCGCTGAGCAGCAACAGGTCCTCGGGTGAATCAATGTCGGTTGCAATACCCGATGCCTGCACTGCCTCCCAGGAAGCACCCAAGGTCATGGCTGCTTCGCGATGACGGTCAAAACTTCGCTCACCAAAAGACAACACCAACGGCGTATCACGCGGCATCAACAGTGCATTCGTGCCGGTCGCAGTTTGATCAGAGCAGAGGACGACGTCGACGCGTGAGGCCGTTGAAACCACCCTCGTTATGTCAACTCGCTGCAAAAAAGGAAGGTCCCCATGAATCAGCAATACGCTATCGCACTCCGCTTTCGTCAGTGCCGCAGTCAGGGCATTGTTGAGGCCCTTCGCTGCCAGCACCGATTCCTGCCAAACACGGAGACTAGGGTCTGCAAACTGTGCCTCTGACCATCCCTCACCGCACACAATCGAGACTTTGTCGATTTTAGGATGTGATCGCAATTGCGATAACACGTCGTCTGCCATCGCCATCACCAGTGACTGCCGTGCGACCTCGGAGAGCACACCCGCTAAGCGCTGCTTGGTCGACGATAAAGCTTTTAGCGGGACGATCGCTTCAATCCCCATCACGACTCACTCGCAAGATTCGCTCAGCAAATTGCCGAGCACGATTCGGGTCACTCATGACCGTGTCGGTCACGACAATGTTGGGGTGCGTCACGCGCGTCGTATCAGCGAGCTCATGGTCTCGCTCGTCCCATACCCACACATCGATCAAATCAGGATAACGATCAGCCATCCATTGCATCCAGCCGGCCGCCGACACTGACAATCCCAGCTCGGACATTATTTTCGCAGCAGGGCCTTTCAACGCTTGCCCTCCCACGATCGGCGAGACGGCAATCACACGCCGAGCTCGCTCTTTTAGCAAGCTCGCCATGCCGGGCAAGTCTAGAATCGGCGCCAGACTCAAAAAAGGATTTGATGGGCCCAACACCACATCGACACCACGACCCGCAGCGTCCTCCAGTAGGCTAACCAGCGGCAAGGCGGGTTTCGCCGCCTCGATCCCCTCGTATCTAACTGCTAAAAGGTGAGGCTCACATCGATGCTTAACAAAATACTCTTGAAACGCCATCTCGCCCTCGGAGGTGATCACGCGTGTTCGCACCCGATCCTCGGTTGCCGGCATGATCGATGCCGCTGACGTCACGCCGAATCGGCGCGCCAATACCGCCGTCACCTCACAAAGGCCTAACCCGTCTGCCAGCAATGCTGCGCGAATGAGATGGAGCGCTAGATCTTTGTCCCCTAACTGGAACCAGTCCGGGCCCCCTAGCTTGCTGAGCTCGGCAAAGACGCCCCAACTTTCCCCTTCACGGCCCCAACCTCGCGTCGGGTCAATTTGCTGGGATAGTGCATACAGGACACTGTCGGTATCGGGACAGATGGTTAATCCGAGATGCTCAAAATCATCCCCCGTATTGGTCACCACACTGAACCGCTCACCGGCCGTCGCAGCGTACAACCCAGCCGCCAATCGCGCACCCCCGCCGCCACCACTTAATAGCAGTATCTCGGCCTGCTCCTCGTCGCGAATTGATCCATTCGTCATCGAAACAGATCCTGTTCTGCCGGCCGCAATAGCACACTCGTATTAGCGTCGTCATCGTGGCGCAGATCGCAGCCCTCAACCCACACCGCGGGCAACCCTTGATTTGTCTCGCCCTGAACCAGTGATGCTGCAGCGGCTAGCGCATCGGCGATCGCCGGTGCCGTCACCTTCATAATTCTGCCATCCAGGTCTTTTTCGCCCACTTGATCCCAGACGGGTTCAAAGCCAGCGGTACCGATCGCGAACCCCACTGTGCCCATTCGCCACGGACGGCCTAAGCTATCGTTGATTAATACAGGCACCGGTTGATCCAATGCCGCCGATAGACGAAGCGACAATTCACGTGCACTCGCATCAGGATTTTCAGGCCACAGGAGGACAGATTCACTCCGGCCTTTTGCACCGACGTTCGACGAATCAATACCGGCATTAGCGAGAATGTGTCCGGTACGATGCTCAGTAATGATTAAGCCTGGCCGTGTGCGAATCACGGAACGTGACTCCTGCAAGATCAAGGTAACAAGACGAGGGTCTTTTTGGGTCGCTTCCGCCAGCGTCCGCGCCTCAGCGGTGACGACGACATCTTGCAGGTGTACTAGGCGACCTTCCGCTTTAGATACCACCTTCTGCGCAATGACCAACACTGCACCGAATGGCGGCTGATAGCCGCTCTGGCGGGTTGATGTGATGACCAAATCTGCCAGCACATCGCCCGCCTCAACCGCAGGAAAATCAGGCAGGGGGCTAAGTTGTAAAGCGCCCGGCAACACAGCGGTCAATCAATGCCTGTCAAACGCAAGCCAGCGTGGGTCTTATACTGTTTGTTGATGTTGATCAGGATCGACGTCAGCGCTTCTGCTGCCGCGGCATTATTAATCAACCCCGCGTGAAACCCGCGCATGCCCATCGACTCGATCAGATCAATCACGGTTTGCCGAGCAGGTTTATCGTTACCCGTCACCAATACGTCACAGGGGATTTCCATGTCTGCCTGCAAGTGAGCGGCCGCCACGTTTTGGAAAGCGCTCACCACGTGAACCGCCTCTCCCAGTAGGGTCTGCGCAATCTGCCCCGCACTCCCCTCTGCCGGCAGCTGAACGCGAGCGACTTTGGGGGGTACCAGTGGCACGGTTACATCAACCACGACCTTTCCTTGCACTGCATCACGAATACTCTCAAGCGTCGGCTGATGGGCTCCGAAGGGTACTGTTACGAACACAATATCGCCCTGCTGGGCGGTCGCCACGTTATCAGCGCCCGAAATAGCGGGGTGCGCAATGCCACGCTCCGCTAACACAGCGGAGACTGCCTCGGCCGATGCGACTGCTTGTTCGGCATTGCGGGACCCGATAATCAACGGATGCCCGGCCTTGGCTAAACGCACCGCTAAGCCACGGCCCAAATCGCCCGTGCCGCCGACGATACCGATCGACGGCTTTGTATTGGATGACATATTCTTTACCTCTATATTTGCGGGAACATTGACAACATTCAGACCGTTGGCGATAGTGGGCGGCTCAACTTGCTGAACACAAGTAAGTTTAACTCAGACTGACTAAAATAAGTGAGTCTATTAGACCAAAACGCAAGAAGAAGACAACCATCGGCCGCCCGCAGCGCGGTATGAGTTTACTGGACTCGGGATCTCATAACAGGGGCCCGTTGGCAGGGAATTGAAAAGGATAGGAGAACGTTTTATGACCACATCCCACACAGCAGACTACGATGTGATCGCTGTCGGCGCCGGATTCGCGGGCATCTCATTGAGCTACCACCTGCGAGAAGCCGGTTTAAACACAAAAATTTTCGATCGCGCAGACGACATCGGTGGCACGTGGACCTGGAACCGCTATCCCGGTGCCGCAACAGACAGTGAGTCCTACTACTACTGCCTCACCTTCTCTAAAGAGGTGCTGCAAGAATGGTCGTGGACCAAGCGATATTCTGGCTGGGAAGAAACACAAGCCTATCTTAAGTTTGTAATGGATAAATTCTCGTTGTGGCCTTCATTTCAACTCAGCACCGAAGTGGAGAGCGCCGAATTTGATAATGAAACGGGCCTCTGGAACGTTCACACGGGTGACGGTAAAACCCACACTGCAAAGTACTTCATCAGTGCGATGGGTATGATTTCTCAGCCTGTCATTCCGAATATTGCCGGCATGGACAGCTTCAATGGCCCCCTATTCCACTCGTCACGATGGCCCGAAGGGCTCGACGTTGAAGGCAAACGGGTTGGCATCATTGGTGCCGGCGCCACGACGGTACAAATGCTACCTGAGGTCGCAAAAACAGCGGCACAAGTCACTGTTTTTCAACGCACACCCAACTTTGTTTTACCCGCCATGCAAAAAGACATGACGCCGGAATGGGAAAAAGAAATCAAAGAAAACTACGATGAGATTATCGCTAAGGCACGTAACCATATGTTCGGGATGGCCTTTGAACAACCACCCGGGCGCAACGCGGTCGATACCCCGCCCGAAGAGGTGCAGCGCATCTTCGAAGAACATTGGAATGGCAGTTTCCGATGGGTATTCGAAACCTTCGACGACCTTTTAGGCAGTGCCGAAGCCAATCAAATGGCCTCGGACTTTATTACCAGCAAGATTAAAGACAAAGTGAATGACCCAGAGGTCGCTGAATTGCTGACGCCAAAAGGCTATCCGTTATTTGCCAAGCGCCCACCGCTTGATCACGGCTATTACGAAGCCTTTAACCGCGACAACGTCACACTCGTTGATATTAAGGACCGCGAGCCAATCACGGCGATCACCGAAACAGGCGTACAAACCACGGAAAACCTCCACGAGTTTGACATCATCGTGTTAGCAACAGGATTCCAAGCCTACACCGGCGCCCTTGAAGCCATTGACATCCGTGGTGTCCATGGACATACCCTTCGCGAAAAGTGGGAAGACGAATCTAAATCGATCATGGGCGTTTACGCCGCCGATTACCCCAATTTCTTCATGATCACAGGGCCTCAGGCACCGTTTGCCAACCTGCCCACATCGATCGAGCAGAACGTCGCTTACATCACGGACTGCATCAAGAAAATGGAGGCGGAGGGCTACGACTTATTCGAACCCAGCCAGCAGGCCGAGGACGATTGGACGGAGCATACCGCCGAAATCCATAATCAGACGCTCATGGCGCAGGGCGATAAAGTGAACTCCTGGATGATGGGTGCCAACCTCGAAAAGCGAAAACCGCGGGTGCTCGTCTATTTCGGCGGGGCACATGTTTACTACGACAAGCTCCGCGAATCTGCCGACACTGGATTCCCAGAGTTATCGTTTTCTAAGAGCGCCGCATAACTCAAAGCCAAGACTGGCTGCCGTACTCGGCAGCCAGTGCCGCAATTAGCTTTTCAACGTGCTCGCCGGGCAGACGATTGATGCCGGCGGCCGCCTCACGGCCCCCGCCAGTGTCAAATTGCGTACATATTTTTGATGCGCCATAGCGGTGAGCAAAAGGCGCTCGCACACTGACAAGAAACGCACCATCGACTTGCTCTGTGAGCACTGCATGCGCCCTGTCAGGATGCGCGCGGACTAGGTGGTTACTAAACACCCCACTGACCCTGCGAGCCCAGGCTTCATTAGGCAACTGATACAGCGCGTACCCGCCTCCTTCCTCTACCGGCTCCAACGCCGCTGAAGCGGCAAGATCTGCGGCGTAACCATCGCTCAAAATAGAATAACTATGGGAGTCCCTGAAGGCAGTCGGTGTCTCCGCTTGATAAAGCTCGGCATACAATGCGTCAGGATGAAAGTGCAGATCTGCCAGTTCGGCACCATACCCGTTGTAGTTGATGCAACGACCTAGGTGCCGCAGGAAGCTTATTTCGGGCTCCCCCACACCCACTTTTTTCGCCAGGCGCCGCGCCGGCTCCCTCGAAGTTGTCACCAAACGCGCCGACAACGGCCCACTCGACACGTGCGCCGCGCAAATGACCATTGACCAATAATGCCGTGCACACCTCCGGTGCTTCGCTGATCGTGGCGGTCAGCGCCGGATGTTCGGGCAGATCACCCGGGGTCGTGGTGGTCAAAGTACTCAACCGAGGCGCCCTGAGCGAGCACTCTTTGCAAAGCGCTCTGATTCTTTGCCAGCGAGATGTCGAGCACCGTCACGTGATCGCCCGACGATACGCATTCACCCGCTCGAGCAGTGCGATATCGCGCTTCACCCCGGTGATACGAAGGCTCTCGCGAGGTTGCTGTAAGCGCAACTGCAAAAGCGCGCAGATGCCGTCAGCGTCACCATTGAAAACGTCGATCCACATACGCTCGCTCACCTGATACCTGCCAATCTCGGCCACCTAATACCGGCCCATACAGCGGGACACGGCCTTTCGAGTCGCTCAGGGTAAATGAAGGACGCGGGCGTGCCTACCCAATTACAGTACCCCGGCGCAAACACCCTAGCGGGCTAGCAGAGAAGAATGCGGTGATGCCGTATACTCAAAAAAATAATCAACCGAGTGCATCGATATGGAACTGTCACTACAAGGTAAGAAGGCGCTGATCACCGGCGCCGGCGCTGGTATCGGGCTGGCCTGTGCGCAGGCGTTTGTGCGAGCCGGGGCAGATGTCGCGATCTGTGACGTCGATCAGAGCCGTTTAGACGAGGCACTTACGACGCTCAGCGCCATCGGAGGACAGCACTACGGGCAACTCTGTGACGTCGCCGACGCCCTGGCGGTCGCCGACTTTTTCAGTCGCAGTCATCAGGCACTCGGCGGGCTCGATATCGTGCTCAACAATGCGGGCGTTGGGTCACCCCTAGTACCCTTGGCAGAAACCGATGAAGCTGACTATGACCGATTAATGGGGATCAACCTAAAGGGGGTCTGGCTG
>CAJJBO010000029.1 GCA_905182485.1 uncultured Luminiphilus sp. | reverse complement strand
CATCGATGATGCGCTAGCACAGTGGTGCAGTGCGCATAACGCGGCCGATATCATTGCCAAACTAGAGGGAGCGCGGGTACCGGTGGGGCCGATTTACAGTGTGGAAGACATGATGACTGACCCTCACTATATTGCCCGCGGTATGTTCGAGACGGTCGAGATAGACGGCGAGCCACTGAAAATCCCTGCCATTATGCCCAAGCTCAGCGAGACGCCCGGCCGCACCGATTGGCCCGGCGCTAAAATCGGGGCGCATAACGCCGAGATCTTAGGCGAGTTGTTGGGGTTATCTGAAAGGGATCTGGCAGATTTGAGCACCGATGGCATCACCTGTTAGCGGAAGCGCGCATGAAACTTGAAGGCATCACTGTTTTAGACCTCTCACTGTTCCTTCCGGGACCGGCGGCAACGCAAATCATGGCCGATCACGGTGCGCGCATCATCAAAGTAGAGAACCCACGAGCCCCCGAACCCACTCGATCAGCTGATGCTTTTCCTTGGCAGCAAGGGGGCGAGACCGTCATGTTTCGCAATACGCAGCGCGGCAAAGAAAGTATTGCTCTCGATTTAAAAACCGACGCGGGCAAACGTGCGCTAATGGCGCTCGCCAAAACCGTCGATGTTGTCGTGGAGGCGTTCCGACCGGGCGTTGCCGCAAGGCTCGGCATTGATTACGCCACCCTATCGAGGGACAACCCGAGGCTGGTGTACTGCTCTATTTCCGCCTTCGGGCAAACCGGGCCATGGTGCGATCGACCTGCGCACGACACCGCTACCGTAGCGGCAGCCGGTGTATTGGACGTCACCCGCTCTCCAGAGGGAAATGCCGGACCCGCCATCATCGGCGTCCCGATCGCTGACATGTTGGCGAGCAATCTGGCGCTTTCGGGCATTCTCATGGCGTTACTTCGACGACAGACCACGGGCCAAGGGGATTTTGTGGACATCAGCATGTTTGAATCGGTGCTGGCGGCAAGCCCCAATATTATGGGCCCGGTATTCGGAGGAGATCAGGCGCCTGAGCGCTTGAAGGAGCGAACGCATGGGGGCAACGCCATGCTCAATGTTTACGAGACCTCCGACACCCAATATCTGGCACTCGGTGGTGGCGAGCATAAATTCGTCACTGCACTGTTCGAAGGACTAAAGAGACCCGATTTCATTGAGGCAGTCACTGGCACAGCCGGCGAAGGCCATTGGGAAGCCATTGCCTTCCTCCGCGACACCTTTCGAACACGCTCCCGATCGCAATGGGAATCGTGGTTCGAAGGCCGGGATATTTGCTGGAGTCCGGTTGTGTCACTCAAAGAAGCTTGGAATACCGAGCATGTTTGGCAACGTGGCATGCGCTTTCAAGATGAACAAGGCAATGATCACATCGGCAGTGCCGTGCATTTTTTACAAGAACCAGCACAAATACGCACTTATTTACCCCCTTTAGGAGCAGAAACTGCGGAAATTTTAGCCGAACTAGACTTGACCGATGACGATCGCGAGGTGATATTAGGCACGTTAGAATAAATTGTCCGGACAATATAACGATCGAAGCTCTCAGTACCAGTCATCCAAGAGCGCGATTGCGTAGTAAAAACAATAAATGTGAGTCGATCGAGGCTCATCATCATAAAAGGAGGCTACCCATGAGGAGCTGCATTCCACTCAACCGGCGTCGACAGATTCTGGCCACACTCCCCTTAGCGGCTGCGGTATCCACAGCCATTACCGCCACGTCACTATTGGCACCCAATACTGCCATGGCGCAGCTTGAAGAAGTTGTGGTGACTGCCCGAGCACGAAGCGAGTCACTTGCAGGATGTTCCGAGTACAGTGACGGCCTTTACCGCTGGCCAGATCAACGACATGGGCATTTCGAGGGCGGAGGATTTTATCTCACAGACGCCCGGCGTGAGCTTCGTTAATACCGTTGAAACGGGCGATTCATCAGTATCGATTCGAGGCATCAATGGCGCACGTGATGCAGAAACCAACTTTGCCTTGATCATTGACGGCATCCTTTACATCAACACTTACGCCTTCAACCGAGAGTATGCGGATCTGGAGCAGATCGAAATCCTCAAAGGGCCTCAAGGCGCACTCTACGGACGATCCGCCGCGGCAGGCGCCGTTATTATGTCAACTAAAAAGCCGTCCCAAGAATTCGAAGCCACAGTCCGAGCAGGCTTCGCCGAGGATAATACCTACACGGGTCTCGCGACTGTCGCAGGACCACTAGGTGAAAATGTAGCGGGTCGGCTTACTGCTGAGTTAACCGAATAATAGCCATTTCGGCCGCCATCATTGCATTAGGTGCTGATGAAACTTCCTCTATTGCTTTTAATAACATTTGCCACATGCGTGTCATTGCTCTCATTGGCAAATCAGAAGCTGCTGCTTTTCCACGCTCTCGTTCATCTGGAGATACAGTTGGGTTTGGTACACCCGGCGTAGAGTCGTTCTATCAGGACGTTAACTCCCACGAATTTATCTTTGCGGGTAATGTCAGACCGGTCAACGAGCAAAGTGTCTTAGAATTTTCGGTGAAAGCCGATTTGGAAATGGACTGGGCTACACTAAGTGCTTGGACCTTCTTTAGTGATACAGAAGATACGTTCATAGCAGATGGCACCTCTGGCGCTTTTGGTTTCTATGGCGGCACAGATGCCTGTATCAACTCTCTAGACGCTTTAGCCCCATCTTACACGCCAAATGTGCCGGGAGGCGTAACAGCACTCCCAGCACCCACCTTCATATTTGGTTCTGCTCCTGGAGCGCAGGTTCTGCCACCGTACAGTCCAACCACATGCGATGGATACCAGTATCAGGAACGATTCCAAAAGGACTTGAGCCTTCAGGTTCAACTGACCTCAAATGCGGATCAGCGCTTGAGATGGCAGGCGGGGCTTTATTATTTGAATATCGAACGTTACCAAGCAGTATCACAGTTGCGTGACGATGGTAGTAGCTGGCCTAACGCCGCTAGCAGTGTAACCAAATCAATTTACAGCCAATTTACCGATGCTATGGTCAATGACACTTTCGATACGACAGTATTCGCGGTGTTTGGCTCCATAAACTACGATATTTCAGAATCGGTAGAACTATCTGTCGCGCTGCGCTATGACAGTGAAGAGCGCGAAGTCACCAACGGGGTGCCCTCTCCCGCTGATGGCGCGCTGTCAAACTACATAGACTACTGTGGTGGCCAATGTACGCTGAACGGCCAAACTCTGACAGGCTCACCGCTCAACCCAGGATTCGTTAATTTTGATGACTTCACCGTCAGCTCGCGTATCGCTGGAAACAGTAAGACCTTCGATCAGGTGCAGCCTAAAGTCAGTCTCACTTGGGATGTTAACGACGATACAACCCTTTACGGTAGTTGGGGTGTAGGGTTTAAGGCAGGTGGCTTTAATAACTCGGGAGCAAGTTCAATCGTCAATTTCTATCTCGTGGAAAACGGTGGAGCGCTTGTAGCACCGCCAGATGTTATTCGAGAAGAGACATCCAGTTCGTTTGAGCTCGGATTCAGGTCATCACTACTCGACGGGAATCTGCAGCTGAACGGCGCTGTGTTCCAGACCGATGTGGACGACATGCAGTTCTTCGAATTCTTTGTGGGCCCTTTTGGCTTGTTGCGAACGGCTGAAAACATTGATGAAGTAACGCTACAAGGCTTTGAACTGAGCGCAGCTTGGGCGATCACCGATAACCTGCGATTTGACGCAGGTTACTCAATGGTCGATGGCGAAATCGATGTCAATGCCCTGCGTCCTTACACCGCCGGCAACGATGTACCCAACAACCCAGAGTTCACCGCCAACGCGGCGATTCAATACTCATTGCCTTTGGGCCGCTTCGAGCTGTTCAGCCGACTTGAGTACTCCTACCAAGGGGACACTTGGTATCACACCGTCCAGGACGATGTCGTTCCAGCGACGTTGTTTGGTGGGCCACCTGCGAACTACGGACAGGACCCAGAAACCGGACAAGGCGGAACACAGGTCGATGGCTATGGTCTAGCGAATCTTCGCGTCGGATTACGCGGCGAGAAGTGGAGCATTATGGCTTTCGCACGCAACCTTACCGATGAGCAGTTTGTGGCGGAGGTGATTTTCGCCCCCGAGTTCGGCGGCGGTTTTGTCAGCCCCGGCACACAGCGACGTGCGGGTGTAGAGGTGCAGTACAGCTTCTAAACGCCGAAACAAAAAAAGGCAGGGTGACTACCCTGCCTTTTTTTTGCCTAGCGATTTACCCCAGGTCACTTTCTAGTGATTCTGGGCAAGGAGTATACCGCTCCTGTAATCCAGAAATGGGGCTGCACGCTTACGCGAGCGTTTCGCCGCTAAAAAAAAGCAGCTACAGACTTATCGTGGTTCCACCATCCACCGGAATGATTTGTCCCGGTCAAATAGCGCGCTTTATCGGACAACAGGAACACGGCAACATCGGCAATATCTTCTGGGTTACCCACGCGCCCCAGAGGGACACTCTCGGCAAAAGCTGCCAGCCCCTCTTCACCGAGGGAATTAATCGGATCAAGGGTTTGCGCAGAGCGAATGACCCCAGGGGCAATACCATTGACCCGAATGCCATTGGGCGCGAATTCTAATGCGCGGCGAGCGCACCAGCCCCATAACACCGCCCTTACTGGCCACGTAGGGAATATGCTCCGACCAGCCCAATACCGCTCCCACAATCGAAGACAAACAGACAATTGACCCACTGCCTGCCTTTTGCATGCCCGGTATGGCCGCGCGCATCACCCGCATCATGCCCTTGAGGTTTACATTCATGGTTTCATCCCAAGCCTCGTCTTCAAGGGCGCTCAGTGGCAGTGTGCGAGCAATACCGGCATTGAAGCACTAGAGCACTCAATGCACCCCACCGTGCCTCTACAGCGCTTACAACGGCGTTCGCGGCTTGTGTGTCGGTGACATCAAGACCGTGAAATTCTGCGTGACCGCCCCGGGCGGTAATCTCATCGGCGACTGCCTGTCCCTCGCTTAGCAGTACATCAGTCACAATGACGCGATAGCCCGCATCGGCCAAAGCCAAGGCCGTTGCCCGCCCCAGACCAATACCCGCTCCCGTCACCAACGCTACTGACTCACTCATATTCCAGTCTCCCAAAAAGTGGCTTATGCAAAACCCAAAGATGCACTTTCAAATCGGAAAGGGCAACCATCCCCCCTTTAGTATGGCGCCCTGCTGCCCATTGCTGGCCCCTAGCAGAACCGATCGACAATCCAGCCATTGGCGACCGGGCGGCACTAGGCTATATTCAGCGGTCCAGGTTATTCTCCAGTAAACATACAGGATCGCTGCTATGTCGAACGCCTACAAAGAACAACAAGTCCACGACGCTCTCCCCGCCACCAGCCATGATGAACTTGCACGACAGCATTTTGTGCGCTCTTTTAAAGAGCACTTGGTCACTGACTTGCATCCCGGCCTAAAGACCGTCTACGAGAAGCGCGCCAAGGGTAAATTTATTGCCGAGCACCAACGTGAGCCTGAAACCATTCAGGAAGTGGGGCAGGTAATGAAGCAAGACGCCCACTATCAAGCCTGGAGTTCACTGTTGCGGACCAGCCAAGAAATGATGTGGTCTTCGGCACAAATTCCAGTACAACGCGCCATTCAAGAATTGGCGACGCAGGCCGCTCAATCACCCGCGGTAGGCAGCCTGCGGCTAAACCCAGATTTGCAGATTCCGGCTTATCACACCGCCGTTGATATCCACTGCCAGCCCGGGGGTTATCACACCGAGTACATAGAAAACGATGTTGCTCAGGGTGCCATTTACGACCGTGCAGTCTACATTTATGCGATGGGGCAAATGGGCGTCGAATAACGCCGACATGGGTGACAGCACCGTGGCCTGGCTCAAGCAGCAACACCCCGAATTCAAACCTACTCGAATTCTCGATATGGGCTGTGCCGTAGGCCACAGCACCCTACCCTACGTTAGCGGCTTTGAAGACGCAGAAGTTCATGCTATTGACGTTGCCGCGCCCATGCTGCGCTATGCCCACGCCCGCGCCTCCTCCAAGGGCCTAGCCGGTGCACTTTTCTCAGCAAAACGCCGAGACTCACCGACTTTGAGGACAACTCCTTTGACTCTGGTGGTGTCGCATATTTTGCTGCACGAGACCTCGTCCGCCGCGATTAAAAATATGTAATTCGCGAGTGCCACCGAGTGCTCAAGCCCGGCGGGCATGATGTTGCACGTCGAGACGCCGCCCTACGAAGGTATGGAGCCCTTCGACACCTTTCTCTTTGACTGGGACAGTGAAAACAACAACGAACCCTTTTGGCGAAAGAGTCATTTGCTAGACCTTGAAGCCCTGGCTAAAGATTCCGGTTTTCAAAACCACAAGCCCCTTCAAATCATGGTGCCCAGTGCTTTTCAGGAAACCAAGCGCACCAACACCTTTCAGGGTGGTGATTTTGGAGGCGGCGGTGTCTGGTTTGTATACGGGTGCCAAAAATGAGCCAAGAGGAACCTGAGGTTACGCTGCAGCGAAAAGCCAAAGGCAAGCGTCCTTACTACTTCTCAGACCCCGACGTTGATCGCCTGCTCTCTATGGTTATGGCCCTCACCGGTGAGTTATCGGTAACCCGTGACCGGCTTGACACCTTAGAGCGCGTAGCAAAAGCCAAGGGCTTGTTCTCCAGTGAGGACATCGAGCAATACGCACTCTCAGATGCTGATATGGAAGCTCGAGCAGCGCGTCATCAAACGATTTTCAAAGAGGTGACCCGCATTATTGTCGGCGAAATCGAAGATCTAGACGCCAAAGAAGACAGCGACTACAGCGCCGTGGTGTCTCAGGTAGAAAACGACGGGTAAGCCCAAAGACCGCTTCAGAGCTTGAGCGCAGGCAGTACCTCAGAGCCAAAACGTTCAATACCCCCAACAAAATCTGGCCAGCTAAAGAGCATGCCGTCTATGCCCGTGCGCTCGACAATGCCTTCTATACGGTTCACCACCGTACTGGCTGAGCCATAGATAACGGGAATACCCATAAACGCCATGTTACCGGCTTCAACACTTTGGTTGAGTGCCGCCTTGAGCTGATCTGAGGTGCCCCCAGTATTGGTATCTAAATCAGCACTGGCCAGAATATTGCTGATAGCCCCCTGATCTGCACCCTCGATAATAGCGTCAACTTCCGCTCGGGCTTGCTCGTCGGTATCGGCCACAATGAGGTGGAACAGCGCATAAATTCCCACATCACGCCCTGTACTATGTGCCTTGGCACGAATATCTTTTACCGAGGTGACCAAATTATCTTCACTGGTTAGCACAAACTGATGATCGGCGTATTGGGCTACGAACTGTCGACCGGCGGGGGACTGCCCTGCACAGACCAGTGGAATATCGCGTTTGGGTTGGGGTAATACGGAACAGTCATTCAGCTGAAAGTACTCGCCTTCCCAAGTGGCACGCCCGTCACGCCACAGGGCCTGCAAAATTTGCACATATTCTCCCGCGTAGTCATAGCGACGCTGGTAGTGCTCATCACCGGGCCACATGCCCATCTGGGCATACTCAGGGCGATTCCACCCGGTCACAATATTAAGACCGCAGCGACCGTCGCTAATATCATCGATGGTCGCCACCATACGAGCCACCACTGCCGGGTGTTGACTCAGGATCGATATGGAAGGAAATAAGACCAATGGTTTCGGTGGCAGCGGCCAAGCCCGCCATGAGCGTAAAGGACTCTAGGCAACTGTCCCAATAACCGGTCTCACCACCAAACCCACGGAACTTCATCATTGATAAGACAAAGTCTAAGCCGTGTTTTTCGGCCGCGAGGGATATGTCGAGATTGTGCTGATAGGTCGGCTGATAAACCGGGCTACCCGCAGAAGGAATATAACCATTACTGCCGTTGGGCAGGAATACACCAAACTTCATGTAGAGCGCTCCTTCATCTCTGGAAACAGGGGGCCAATGCCCCCTGCGGCTCCGGTTTCAGGCTGTTTTCTTCACGGTCTTAGTCTTAGCCTTTGCTTTTGCCTTTGCCTTTGCTTTCGCCTTGGGTTTTGGCACCGCCTTCTTAACGGATTTCTTAACGGCTTTTTTGCCCGCCGCGCGCTTCACCTTCACGCTGCCACTAGCCGCCGCTTTGTCCTTACCACCCTCAAGCAGTTTAAGTGCCCAAGTCTGGAATTCAGGCTGGCTGGGGGGCATGCAGTCCGGTTTCCTTCAAGCAGCGCTTTCTTCAGCGTCCGCAATATCGCCGCCGCGGTCAAACATTGGGAACTTTACCGCGCTGCTTGCGCCATGCGCGCCCGCAGGGTTTCCGTGCGCTTACGTTCTCATCAACCGTACGGTCGGCGTTCATGACGACGCCGTAACGACTTGAGCGCCGTCCACGGAGACGAGGCCAGCGCGCACATCAAACTCCACGCGCTCCGCTCTCACGCTTTGAGGGGGTCGCCGCAGCCGCCCCCGCCCCACGTGTTGAAGTACAAGAATATCACCGGACCCCACCTGACGACGATCCGATCGCACTTGCTCGGCAACACGCTCCGTGCTGAACCGTCTGTCACGAACTCGAGGATCTTTCTCAGAGCGCCGTGCCCGGCACGCCACCGTTAACGCCCCAGGGATAGGTCAGCCAACGATCGTCGTGAATCGAAATGGTGCCCGGCTCTAAGGAAGCAGTAGCCCATACGCAAGCCATTGCCGCCTCGGTTATAGCCCGCACCGCCACTGTCGGTAATCGTTTCGTAGGTTTCGATGCGCAAGCGGGAAGTAGCTCTCGAGGAACTCGTTAGGCACGTTGGTAAAGCTTGGCCAGAGCGAGTGGCCGTCAGGGCCATCACCCGACGGCTTGCCAGGAACGCCACCAAAACCGATCGAGTAGAGCTGATACCACTCGCCATTTTTGTCGTAGCCCGAGTACATAAAGTGAGGGCTGTCAGAGAAGCCCTGCGCCGGCCAAGAAGATCGGGGTCGCCCTGTCCCTAGCAAGCCGCCGCAGGACATCGAAGATTCGGCCCAGGGCGTGGGTTCGACAGGACAACGCCGCCGGCTCCCTTGGGCTTGAGCAACGTGCCGTGAGGGAATCATGCACTTCCATGAGGTCGTAGAAAGCCGTCGTTAAACATGATCTGGGGATCGAACACCATGATCATGTAAACGCCGCACAGAACATCTTGAACATTTCTTCGTTGAGATAGAAGTTAATGGAACTGATCGATTGAGGATCAGTTCCTTCAAAATCAAAGATCACCTTGCCTTTATCGCGCCACATCGCGCACTTAATACGATAGGGGCCCATACCGAGACCGTCATCACAGATGTAGTCCTCAAAATGCTGCTTCTTCTCGGGTACGGTGTCCTTGATCAATTTCGCCATGGCACGCTTGTTACGGGCCAATAGCTCGTCTAGCGCCGAGTAATACTCGTCATCTCCAAACCGCTCGGCCATCTCGATGACACGCTTCTCAGCGGTGCGCATCGCGGCGACCAGCGCATTGAAGTCACTGCGGTTCCAGGTGGGCATTCGGCTGTTGTGCAGAATTAATTCCAGCACATCGGTTTGCAGCTCGTCTTTTTTGAAGATCTTCAATGGCGGAACGCGAATACCCTCTTCGAAGATTTCTCTCGCATCGGTTGGCAGACTGCCCGGCACCTTGCCACCCACGTCCGTCATGTGACCGAACATGGCCGCATAGGCAATCAATCGGCCATCCTTAAAGATAGGCCGCAGCAACAGCCAGTCATTGATGTGGCTAATAGCGCCATTGCAGGCGTAGGGGTCAGTCGTGAGGAACAGATCGCCCTCTTCAATGCTGCCATCGTAGGCTTCTTTAAAGCCATGGATAAAGCTTCCAAACTGACCCACGACCATCTTGCCCTCGAGATTCGCAATCATCGGGAACATATCGTTTTGTTCTCGAATACCCGGAGACATCGCCGTCCGGAAAACAACAGCGTCCATTTCGTACCGCGCGTTCATCATCGCGTTTTCAATAATATCCAGCGTAATGGGATCGATGTCTTTACGCTTTAATTTCTTAGAATTGGTTTCAACAATAGTTGCTGGCATGTTTCGTTCCCTCGCTTAAGCAGACGGTGCGATCAAGATATTGCCGAACTTGTCGACATTGCCGGTATGGCCCGAGAGGATCACCGTGGTTGAATCCATCTCCAGTACGACCGCGGGGCCTTCAATTTTGTTGCCGGCTTTCAGTTGGGCGCTGCGATACAAATTGGCGTCCATATCCTTGCCTTCCATGAAGACCTTTGACACGCCAATTTTCGCAGCAGCTACCGGCGTGCGACTCCCCGAGCGAGTGGCTTTCTTGGCATCGATCTCGGCGCTCTTACCCTGCGCTACCGCTCGCACAGTTGACGATTTCTTTATCGGCCTCGAGGGCA
The DNA here is from genome assembly GCA_905182485.1 of uncultured Luminiphilus sp. Taxonomy (GTDB): domain Bacteria; phylum Pseudomonadota; class Gammaproteobacteria; order Pseudomonadales; family Halieaceae; genus Luminiphilus. The sequence goes on along the minus strand of CAJJBO010000029.1, from coordinate 61,490 downwards.
AAGGTAAACAGCTGGGCATGCATCTCATCAAACGGGTCGCCAATGACCGACAGGCCCTTGGATTTCAGCTTTTTGATGTCGAAGTCCACAGTTAACTGCAAGCCTTGGCCCGCATATCGGACATCAGCCTCATAACTAAGCGATCGCTCAGACTTGGGAACACCCTCTTTCTCTAGCGTCTTGAGCGCTTTATTAGCCAACTGCTGATAAATTCGTACTAATTCAGCGGGTGACGTTTTTCCAAAGCGGCGGATAAAAGTTCGCGAGGCTTCATCACGCACTCGTGTCGTTGCATCGCCATAGGCACATAGAACACCCGGACCCGGCGGTATAATCACCGGCCAACTATTCATCAATCGGCCAAGTGCATTGGCATGCAATGGGCCCGCGCCACCAAAGCCGATTAGGGCGAAGTCACGCGGATCAAACCCCTGTTCAACTGACACTAGACGCAGCGCGCCGTACATATTCTCGTTCACAATATCGATAATCCCGGCCGCTGCACGCTTGACAGAGATACCGAGTGCCTTAGCGATCGGTTGGATGGCTTTCTCGGCACGATCTCGACGAATTTCCATATCGCCGCCGAGGCGAACTTCACTAGGCAAATAACCCAACACTACGTTGGCATCGGTGACCGTCGGTAGCTCACCGCCCTGATTGTAAGCAGCAGGGCCTGGCTCAGCGCCGGCACTCTCTGGACCAACACGCAAGGCACCCGTCAACTCTGGGACGTGCGCTATCGAGCCCCCCCCAGCACCCACCGTTCTCACATCTACCGATGATGCTCTTACCGTGACATCTCCCACGGTTGTTTCTCGCCGCAGCTGTGCTTTGCTGTCTTGAACAAGTGCAACATCCGTCGAAGTGCCACCCATATCAAAGGTCAGTAGGTTTTCAAACCCTGCTTGTTTGGCCACCCAGACCGCACCGGAAACACCACCAGCAGGTCCGCTCATCAGCAGGTTCACCGGGAGTGACTGCGCCACTTTGGCAGAGGCCATTCCGCCATCGGAGCGCAGGATATGCAATTTAACGTCCTTCATGCTGGCCTTGAGTTTCCGCTCAAGGTTTTTAACGTAATCAGCAACCTTGGGTCTCACATAGGAGTTAGCCACCGTCGTAATCGTACGCTCGTACTCTTGCATTTCCGGCACCACGTCATAAGACAGGGAGACCGGTACACCAGGTAAAACTTGCTTCGCCAGCTTTTCGACCGCCTTTTCATGGGCTGGATTCGCATAAGAGTTAATCAGCGAGATGGTCAGCGCCTCGATGTTTTCTTTTTTTAGCTTCTTTAATTCGAATGACTGACTTTTCGTTCAACTCACGCACAACAGCCCCATCAGCGCCCATCCGCTCATCGACTTCGATAGTGCAAGATAGCGGTGCTAAGGGGGCGCTCTTATTGTAGATCACCCAGCCACCTAAGCCACCGGGCACATAGGAGCGCGCTATTTGAAGCACTTGCCGATACCCTTTGGTCGTCACCAGCCCCACTTTCGCTCCAGAGCCGGTCAATACCGTGTTGGTGGCGACAGTCGTGCCGTGCATCACTTGTGATATGCCACTCGGGTCAATCCCCGCGTTATCGCAAATTTTGGCAACGCCATTCATGACGCCGATGGAAGAGTCCGCAGGCGTACTGGGTACTTTTGCGGTATGAATAGACCCTGATTTCTCATCAACGAGAATCAGGTCGGTAAATGTGCCGCCGACGTCGACACCAAGACGATAAGGCATAATGGCCTCCTCTTGTTAAGGATCTTATTGTGACCTCACTGCGATGAATGCAGGTCCGACCGTCTCCAAAACAAATCACAGCGTTTGAAAAACGATTGACCGGACATTTGCTACACTCTCGCCTACCACGTCACGATGCACCAATCTGCACACAGGTGCAAGGTATCATCCACCTCGATCTACAATTCTTCGGAGCACATCATGATCAAACCCCTTGCCGGTATTCGAATCCTCGCCATTGAGCAATTTGGTGCGGGCCCTTACGGCTCAATGTATCTCGCTGAGCTCGGGGCAGAGGTGATTAAAATAGAAAACCGCGCAACTGGCGGTGATCCCGCCAGACAATCGGGCTCTGTCACGCTGGCCGACGATGACAGCGCTTATTTTCAAGCCTTTAACCTTTCTAAGCGCAGCATCACACTGAATCTAAAAAGTGATGAGGGACGAGCGTTGTTTCATGATCTCGTGCGCAAGAGTGACGTTGTTTGGAACAATCTTCGAGGCGCCAGCCCGCGAAACTAGGGCCGTTCGCGAAGGCGTTAAAGAATATCAAAGCCGATATTGTCTGTACTCATATCTCAGCCTATGGCCGTGACAATGACCGAGCCGACTGGCCAGGCTATGACTACCTCATGCAGGCGGAGTGCGGATTTCTCTCGGTCACAGGAGAGCCTGGAACACCGCCCTCCCGGTTTGGCTTGTCCATGATCGATTTCATGACAGGCGTTGTTGCAGCATTGGGTTGCGTCGCGGCATTGTTGGCACGCACGCAACAAGGGGGGCGCGACGTTGACATCAGCCTGTTTGACGTCGCGCTGCATCAGCTGACCTACCCTGGCACGTGGTATTTAAACCACGGCATTGAAACGGGGCGCGTGGCACGTTCGGCGCACCCGTACAACACGCCAGTGCAGCTCTATAAAACGCAGGATGGCTGGATCTTTATCATGTGTATGACCGATAAATTCTGGCACTTGTTATTGGAGCGCCTTGATCAGGTTGCACTCGCCGACGACCCACGGTTCAGCACCATGGCAGCAAGAGCGGATAATCGAGATGCGCTCACCGAGTCGCTCGACAGCATTTTTCAGACGGCCGACACTGACCACTGGTTCGAACTGCTGCAGACCTATATCCCCGTCGCTCCTGTCCACGACTTACCCAGTGCCCTCGACAATCCATTTGTGATGTCATCTGGCATGATGCAAACCCTGCCTCACCGAGAGTTTGGTGATTACCGCGGACTCAGCAACCCCATCAAGCTGAACAACCAGCGATTGAGCACCCACTGCGGCCCGGGCCTCGGCGCGGATAATGCCGACATTATTGGAGGAGAACTCGGTGTGGAAAACCTCGAGGATCTGACGTCTCGAGGCGTTATTTAACGATCGCTGGTCATAGCGGATCGTCTAGTGGGCATTGAGAAAATCAAACAGGATTTTACCAAAGACGATTTTCTCTTCCTTGCCGGCCACGACATGCGCCACACGATCCATACTCACGCCCACTGAGTTTGGCAGACCCTCTTCTAACGGCATCGTCGTTCTGGGCCCTGTGATCATATCCTCTCCGGCATGAATAACGAGTGTGGGTGCGGCAATGTCACTGAGGTGCGGGCGGATATCATGCCCCAAACAGGCCTCAATGAATCGGAGGTGTGTAGGGATCCTGCCCTCTAGCGCTCCCCAGACACCGCCGCTACCCAATAGTTTTTCACGATTGGCATTGTAGTATTCCGGGCGGAACGACAACGAGGCGACCATGGACTGAAAGGCATGAAAGCCGGCGTGCTCATGCATATCACCAAACGCTGTCAGTTGATCACTCAGCATCGCATCAGCCCAAGTCCAGCAACCCATATTGACCATACACCGCACCAGATCAGGCCGCTTAAAGGCAACCCACTGCCCAATACAAGCGCCAATGCCCACCAAACCGACAAAATAAACAGACTTCATATTCAGGTGGTCTAACAAAGCGATAATGTCGTCAGCGAACAGCTGAGTGGAGGCCGGCACCGAATAATCATCGGTCGATTCGCCCAGTCCACGATAGTCAATAATCACCGTAGAAAACTGATCCGTCATCCCGCGCGCTAAATAATGATGTCGCCCATGACAGAAGGTATCCCATCCCCCGATATAAACCGCGGGCGGACCATCGCCATGCACTTCGTAATACATGTCGTGGCCATTGATTTGGGCGATAGGCATAACTGAACTCCTGAAATTGAGGTTTAGCGGTTAGTGATGATTGCTATTAAGGTGGTCTAAGACGAATTGAAGGTCGACCACATCGGCGTAGCGTCGGCCTACATCCTGTAAATTATTGTCGTGAGCCTGCGCATCTTGGTCGCCGCAACAATCCGCCGGTACGATCGTTCTAAATCCGGCAGAGAAGCTATCAACAATGGAGGCACGGACACAGCCTGACGTCGTGCAGCCGGTGATAATGGTCGTATCAATGCAGTGTTTTACCAACCAGGGCTTGAGTGGCGTCTCGTAAAAAATAGAAGGTGCGGTTTTAATGAACTCAAAAACGTAGCCTTCTTCACGAATCCGAGGATCGATCTCGGTGCAGGGGTGACCGTGATAGAAACTGCCGTCATAAAGCGAGTCAATCTTCCAGTAAACCATTTCATCAGGCCCACCCCAAGACACCGCACAGGAGGCAGCAGGAATATCGTGAGCCTTGCAGGCGGCGAGCAAGGTCGCTGTGTTGTCGACTGCTTGCTGAACGTGATCGCTTCGCCCCAATGGATTACTCGCATCGGTAAAGCCGAGCTGAAAATCGACCATGAGCAGGGCTGGACGCTCACCAAAACCGATATCCCGTTGCCCATATCCCGCTTGTGCAAACTTATCCATATCGCCTCCTCAAAAAGATCTCGCACTCCGTTCACGCAATATGACTTAGAATGTACGAACATTTCAAGGATTCCCGTTCCCATGAGCACTCCCAGTTTCGTCGACGCATTCAGCCAACAGTTCACTCTTGATCCCACGCAAACCGCATTGCTCATTATCGATATGCAAAATGCCACCGGTAATCGGCACATGGGCCTTGGCAAATTACTTGCGGAACAAGGCAACAGTGACTCAGCCCAGTACCGATTTGACCGCATCGACCAGTTATTGATCCCCAATATACAAAAGCTCATCGCGGGCTTTCGTGCAGCTGGCGCATCGATCATCTGGATTACCTATGGCGCTAATGCCCAAGATGCCAGCGATGCGCCGCCGCACATCGCACCGATTATCAAAGCGACGAACAATATCGCCGGTCAGCCCGAGCATGAGGTGGTCGACGCATTAAAACCGGGCCCCAATGATTTGGTGCTGAATAAAACCACGCAAGGTGCCTTCCGCTCGACAGGACTCGACAGTGCATTACGCGCATTAGGGGTGACGACAGTGGTCTCTACCGGCGTGTCTACCAACAACTGCGTTGCCATGACATCGATGGAGGCCTGCGATTTACAGTATCGAGTCGTCGTGGCGAGCGATGGAACGGGCACAGACAGCGAAGAGATGCAGCAGGCAACACTGACCATGCTCAAGCGTTTATGGGCCCGAGTACTCAGCACAGATGACATTCTCGCGGAGCTCAACGCAGCAGGCGACACCCCCTGACCCCACCCGCACCGAACCATTGGGTCGGGAGCCTTTTGGTTGCCGCCGGCGCCATTTTGATCGCCGGCAAAGGGCTTTTTGCCAAAGCACTTTACGACATGGGGCTGTCGTTTCATGACGTCGCTGCGATTCGGTCCGTACTTGCGGTACCGGGATTCGCCCTATTGGCTTGGCTGTATCGCGGCAACATCAGCCGCTCCTTGGATATCAGCACCCATCGTAGAGATCTATTGCTCGCCGCGGCTATCGGTCTGCTGTGCTACTACCTAGGTGCTTTGGCGAATTTTTATGCGCTCACTATTATTGCTGCCAGTGTGGAGCGGCCCCTGCTTTTTGCCTACCCCATCTTTGTGGTCCTCATCACCACTGTGTTGCACCGCCGAGCGCCCTCGGCGCCGGTCGTGCTAGCACTCCTGCTGACAACGGCGGGGGTGGTACTCGTCACTGGCGCCTTTAACGCGACTCTCACCGCTGAGCAATGGACTGGGATGGGGTGGATCTGTTTTTGCTCGCTCACCATTGCCATTTACTTTTTAGTCAGCGCTGAGCTCACTCAGCGTTTGGGCAGCAGCTTCTTTACCTTCATCGCCATGGCGTCTGCGGCCGTGGGGTTTTTAGGACATTATCAGGTCGTTCAAGGGTGGCAAAATATTGACCTTTCGAGTGCTGCCTGGATGACGCTCGCCGCCTTAATCATCTTTTCAACCGTACTCCCATTACTGCTGATGGCCGAGGGCGTTCGTCGAGTTGGCGCGTCGCGCGCAGCCTTAATCAGTACACTGGGTCCACCCGCTACCGCCATCATGGCCTATTATCTGACCGGCGAAATGCTCACTCTCAGCCAGCTAGCAGGGATAGCGCTAGTCATTATCGGGGTGCTGTCCCTAGAACTCGGACGCTCGCGCCCCTATTAAGCGCCGTTCAGCAGCAATTTCTCTCTGTCAGTTGGTATTTTGGATAAATGTCCGTACAATTGCGTTTTATCTTGCTAGGAGTCCGCACTATGTACGCCACGCGCGCATTAAGTCCTTCATTCGGCGCTGAGGTGCTCGATTTTAATCCCAGCGCTTTACAGTCAAAAGAGGCGATCGACGCTATTAGGGCACTCTGGGCGGAACACAAGTTACTGCTGTTCAGAAACCAAGATTTTGACGAAGCCACTTTGGTGCAACTCAGCAAAGAGTTTGGCGCGCTAGAAATTCATGTGCGGGAGGAGTATTTGTCACGGGAGCATCCCGAAATTCTTTATGTTTCCAATATTGAGCGCGAAGGACGGCGTATCGGGATACTCGCTGATACGGAGGTCGGCTGGCACTACGACCAAATTTATCTTCCCAAACCGGCGGTCGGATCGCTGCTCATGGCTGACATCTTGCCACCCGAGGGCGGCAATACCGAATTTGCCGATATGTGTGCCGCTTTTGACGCCCTGCCTGAAGCCACGCGAGTCCAATTAGAAGGCTGTCTTGCCAACCAATCCTACGAGGCGTTTAACCAAGCGTACAGCGTACCCACCAATACCAAGCAAAAAGCGCGCTCACCCGATATCCAGCAGCCTTTGGTTAGAACGCACCCTGTTACGGGTAAAAAAGCGTTATATCTGTGCCCTGGCATGACGACAGAGATTGTGGGCTGGGACGCCGGAGAAAGCGCAGAGATGCTGGCATTTTTGTTTGACTGGACGACGCAGCCTGAGTTTGTTTATTCGCATGAATGGCAGCCTGGGGATGCGCTCTTATGGGATAACGCCTGCACCATGCATCGCCGCGACCCGTTTGACCCCCAGCACGACAGGCTGATGAAACGAACCACCATACTGCCTCCAGAAGCGTTAGCGGTGCCCTTCTAGTCCCGCCATCTGGGAGCGCTCAAAGGGCCGACTCAGTGTCAGCGACATCGGCCCGGGTAACGCGAATAGTGTTGACAATCATTCTCATTAGCAATATTGTAATGGCATGTACATTTGTATCTGCAACGGCGTCACCGACCGCGAAATCGTCCAAGAAGTTCAGGCGGGCGCTCGGTCGATCGATGACGTTAAAGTGAAAACAGGCTGCTCTAGCCAGTGCGGCAAGTGTCTGTTTCGTGCCAGCAAGTTGGTGCAGGACACGCTCCACGGACAACAGGGCGGCAGCGGGTCCAGCCTGCTGGTTGCCAGCAGCTGAGAATACGAATGAGTGTGATTCGTTTTATCTAATAAAAACAATGACTTAGTGTCCTTTTGGTTTTATTTCGACTACACTGCGATTGTCGAAAAAAACTGAGGTAATGGGCATGAAAGGTCACGCTGACGTCATTTTGCATCTCAACAAAATTTTGTATAACGAGCTGGTCGCCATCAACCAGTATTTTTTGCATTCCAAAATGTACAAAGACTGGGGGCTTGTCGAGCTAGCAGAACACGAGTACCACGAGTCTATCGATGAGATGAAACATGCGGATGCGCTAGTAGAACGCATCCTCTTTTTGGAAGGCATCCCCAACCTACAAGATCTGGGGCAGTTGCGCATTGGTGAGACACCGCGAGAAATGCTCGAATGCGATCTGCAGTTGGAGCATATTGCCCACGCTGATCTGATCGCCACCGTTGAGTGCTGCGAACTCAATAAAGACTTTGTCTCACGAGATTTGGCGCGGCATATTTTGGAAGCCGAAGAAGAGCACGTTGATTGGTTAGAGACGCAGCTGTCACTGATGGACCGTGTCGGCGAGCAAAACTACCTGCAAACCGCGATGAAAACGGTCAAGCCAACGGCGTAATCAAGCTTGACCGTCTTAGGTGGAGTTCACACCTGAGACATTCCACACCCCGAGTTGACCTGCCTCGGGGTACTTATTTCGCACGCCTCTGCTGACGGTCTCAAACCAAAACGCAAATCATTGGCGTCGGTGCCCGGCATCCAACTTCCAAACCAACGATCCCAGCAAGACAGATAAGAGCCATAGTTAGGATGGTGGTGATCCAGAGAGTGATGCAGTTGGTGCTGCGCGGGACTCACCAACCACTTTTCCGCTGCACCAAAGCGCAGTGGAATGTGGCTGTGACGCAGGTTCGCGCCGAGGGCAGTCAAAACAAACCCCAGTGCATTGACGCCGAGAATATCCCAGACCTGCAAATGCTGACCGAAACCCCAGATAAAAATCCCGGTAATGAAACCCAGTGCCCCTGCGCTGCGACAGTAATTAATGAGGCTTTCAACTGGATGGGTCCTAAAGACCGTGAATGGTGTCAAGGTCGTCGCAGAGTGGTGGACTCGATGATAGCGCCACAACGGACCCCAAGCGTGCATCCCTCGGTGTGTCAGAAATCGCGTGAGGTCATCGAAGGTAAAGGCTGTCACAGTAAAGAGCAGGGAGACTGCAACGGACGAAATAGCGACTTGCGGCGCATCGGCAACAGATTGGTTCAGAAATCGCGCTGTCATGATGGCGAACGCGAGCTGCCCGCCGATGAGCGGGATATAAACGCCGACTTTCAGGGTCGCATTGACAAAGAGCAACAGATAATCCTGCCGAGTTGAGCGATTCCACCAGTACGCTCTGGTCAGCAGATTCGCCAGCGTCACCGTTTGATCGGCCTGGTGCCGGCTTGCATAAACCACCCCTAGCGCCAGTAGCCCAGAACTCAGCAGATAGCCCCAAAAGAGTCGTTTTGAAGGATCACTAAAGTAAAAAAACGGGGTCGCTACTGCGAGTATCCAATCGTCCACGGTTACCGCGTCAGAACTCGTAGCGGATGCGACCTATGAGCGATCTGGGTCGATTCGGACGCGCACCGAAGGGCCGGTGAGAAGTGATCGCCACTTCGTCGGTCGCGTTTAATAGCAAGCCCTGCAGTGTTAACTGGTCCGTCAGCGCATAGGACACGCTTAAATCAAGGACGGCGAAACCGTCACTGTGAACGTCCTTGTCGATCGAACCCGCGCCCGGAACTTCTCGCATTTGCGACTGAAAATCGACTGTCCCTTCCAAACGCCATTTAGACGCCAATAAACTGGCCCGCACATTACCGATACTTTCTGGGATATACGGAAGCTCATCCCCTTCTTTCACTAAGCCCCATTGAGGAAATCCCGAAAAGAAAGTGGTCGCAAATTCACCCTGAGTATAGGTATAGGCAGCCGCTAGCTCTAGTTGCCATTCCGCAGTGAGCGCCATAGTGTGGGACGCTGAAATTTCTACTCCCGAGACTTCGACCTCACCGCCATTAAACTCTGAACCGGGCTCACAAGTGGAATCGCTCACGCGGCAACGTCCGATCAGGTTGCCGTAGTCACTGTAAAAGCCAGCGACTGAAGCGGACGTACGATCATTAGCGTAGCGCGCACCCAGCTCATAATTAGTGCTCTCCTCATGTTCAGCATCAGATCCAGGACCTGCGGGTGAGAAGCCCTCATAAACGCCGCCAAAGAAAGAGAGTTGCTCGTTGAGTATCCAAATACCACTTAACGAAGGTGCCGTTAACGCTTGTGAGCGCGTCGTTTGAGTCCCGGTCAGAAAGTCGGACACCTCACCATCGATATCCTCGTACCGAACCCCTAAGTCGACAGAGACAGCAGAGAATGACAGCCGCGACACAATGTAAGCAGCGAACGCTTCAGTCTCCGCTTTATTGCTGGTTTTCAACCCTCTCGCAACGTTATCGGACTCCATCCCATAGTTCACCATCAGATAAGATCGTGGTTGATGGTTTCTCTCCACTTGATCCTGATGGAAGCGCAATCCGACCGTTGTCGACACGCCTAATTGTCCAAAAGAACGCTCGTCATTCAACGACCACTGCGCGCCTTTGCTTTCATAGCTGCGATCATTGTCTGTGACGTCAAGAATCTCATCGTCGCGATTGGCGGAATCTTTTTGTCCCGTCAACACAAAGTACTGGCGCTGATACTGCTGCGGTGCCTCCAACACTTTCTGCAGCGTCGGCCCAGCCCAGAATCCGTCAAGCTTGTTCCATGATCGGTCAAACTCGTTCCAGTAGAGCTTAATATTGGAGCGCATTGATTCTGACAAGGAAAAGCTATAGTTCAGGAGCGCATTAAAATGATCTGACTGAAATCGCGCCAATTGCGATGCGGCATAACGACGATAGGGATCAGCGATAAAATCCGCATCTGCCAACCCCAAGTAGGTCTCGTCTGCATCCTCCTCGCCACCCTCGACTAATAACGTCACTAGATGATCTGCCCGCAAATCTGGCCGTTGATAGAGCAATTTCATGCCAAAGTCGGTGCGTTCAAATCCAGTTGGTTGGTTACTGCCATCAACACTTTTAAAGCCGTCAGCACCGTACGTCAGCACGTCAAAGAAATAACCAAAGTTACCGGACATACCACCATAGGCCGCTTGCGCCTTATAAAAACCATCTGACCCTGCGCTGATATCAAGCATTCCGGCGGTGTCACTGGGAATCGTCAATGACGCCATATTGACCGCGCCACCTACAGTATGAGGCCCGTGCGCCACTGCGGCAGGTCCTTTGAGTACCTCAACGCTCGAAATACGACTCACATTCGGGACATAGTAGGCCGCAGGCGCTGAGTACGGTGCGGGGGTAATCAACACCTCATCGCGCATGATGGTGATTTTCTGGCTGCGTTCCGCTACCGCACCGCGGATGCCGATATTGGGCCGTAACCCATAGCCATCCTCCTCCCTGATATAAACACCGGGCACTTGATTAAGGACCTTTCGGAGATCGATTTGATCAAAGCGATCCAAGTCTTCCTGAGACACGAAATCGGCCGTACCCGACATCGTATTGACGTCGGCCTTACTGCCGATAATCGTGATTTCCTCGAGCAAGAATGGCTCGCCATCACTGCTGACCTGAGCATTCACCAACAGGGCATTGCCCAAGAAAAAAGTCGCTATTGCGGCACTCAATTTCATATTAATACTTCGCATTAATCGTTATCTGACTGGGAACTGCCAGGGATGGAAACATTCACAATGGTGACAAAATCAATCTTGAGATCATCGACGATTGTTTTCACCATGCCGTACAGCGTGCAGAGAGGAAATTGCTCAGAAGGGCTATCCGGATTGGCAAAAGCGTTACTGCACGCCGTTTCTTCTGCTTCAGTGGCAATCGCGGCAACCTGCTCCGTGACGCTCTGCTCAATGGTTTCTGCATAAGCAATCGACGCTTCAAGATTGTTAATGAAACGCTCCGCGACTTCTGGGAACCCCTCAGCCGTTAAGTGCGCGTCAAAGCCGGTCTTATCACTGGATATAAAAATGCGTCGAAACGCCTTCACATTCGTAATGATATTGTCTAGTGACGTCGCGCTGTAACGTGGACTCGATTTGCTCCGGACACGTTAGTGCAGAACAAGCCACAATGATGCCCAGTGGATTACCCAGCTTTGCGTCCTTGGCCCCTTCTTCTAAGTAAAACATCGCGTCAGTGGTGTCTTGCAGACTTTCGCCAACGCGCTCTTCACTCAGAAAAACTGCGCGGTAATCCTGACCAGTAGGCTGCCATTTATCAACAAGCGTCGCTGCGGCCGCCGACATATCGCCCGCAACCATTTGCGCCGCTTGGCAACGCTGGGATGCTCTGGTGTTCTCATCAAGCGCATTCCACTGAGCAGTCGCTGCTGCTTGGGGCGGGCAAGAGTGATTTAAGTTGTCATTGAATAAAAGATATTCCAGTGCGCCGATACCGCGCTGGTTCAGTGATCTCGCGTCAATATTAATCCCGTCCTCCACCTGCGCCGCAATACCGTCTACACCACAAGTGCTTAATGGCCCTGCCATATAGGAATTCAATCTAAACTGAAGGCTCCCGCCGTTCTCGATAGCGGGCCCGATGACATGTAACTCTGAAGCCTGCACTTTTTCGGAGATTGCCATCCAATCACTGCGTGCCGCTGCTTGCTGACTCGCTTGCTCCGCGGTGCCGATGGCGTCGCAATAGGCACCCAAGGTGCCACCAGACGCGGCAAACTGCGTCGTCAATAGCTCCAAGTCTTGATAGTTTGGCAGCACAATCTCGTCAATATAAGCGACCAACATATCGCGGGTGGAGTAGACGTCTGACTCACCGCTACCACCGCCTCCCGTACCAGAACCGTCGGAAGGCAGGTCATCTAGCGAAGGTGATGAAACGACCTCCCTACTGCTGTCAGTGCAAGCGGCGAGCATAATACACACCACAACACTCAAAAATGTTCTGCTCATCTGAACCATCATAATGATTGAAAACCTCGATTCATAAAAAAACCAAACGCCGCTGATGCGGCGTCTGTAAGCAAGGCCCGTTTGTCGGGCCGTGCAGTGTAATCAAGTCTCGCTACGTCACCAAACCTTGACCACTTCAGCGTCAAAGCCGTAGGCCTCTTCAAGAATATCTCTCGCGTCCGACAAATCGTTGAGATATCCCTGCACCGCATCTGCAGCGCTCGCAGCTGTGGTGGCTTGCCCACCCTGTGAACCATCAGGCAGGACGGGACCGTCTCCCATTAGCGAGAGCAACAACTTCAAATCGGTGACAGATTTTCCCGTATCACCTTTTCGAAAGGGGGACTCAGGACTGAACTGCAGGCCCAAGGCAAAGCCTTTCATTTCGCCCCAGTGCTTTGTCAGATCAGTGAAATTCTTAAGGTCTGCAAATTTCCCATCGACAAAGTTCCCCATATCACCCGAGACGTCGTTGATATAATGAACCACGGTTGCCGCAATGCACTGCTCCCAGGTCAATGCCGCCACGTCGATCTGCGCCTGCAGCGCTGCATCAGCGTCAGCCGTTAACTCGCCCGCTTCTTCTGCATTCTCTAAGATTCGACGACCGACTAAAAAGGCATCCGTCGCTGCCTTAGAGTAATCCGTGTAGGCAACGCCCTCTGCATTTTTCTTGCGATCGCGCTTCGCACAGTTTTGCGCGTGCCCAAAAACAAACTCACCTCGTATGTCGATAAGGCCATCACCGTTTGAATCGTAATAACCGTTGCCATACTCGGCGCGACCGCCTTTACCCGCTGCCTCATCGTCTGTGTAATCGTTCATATCGCGGGCGGCGCCGTAGTAGCCAAAGGCTTCATCAAAGTCATGTGCACCTGCCGAATAGCCCTTACCGGGTTTTTCCTCGCCGAGCATCTCCGCGAAATTGGCCTGCAAGTAGTCATTGGTGCCCTGAGAAAAATTTACCGCGACAGAGAGGAACTTTTGAATCAACTGGCGATAATGAACCCCTGACGCTGAGATCATTGGTGATCCAATATTGACCTGCGTGCCATCTGCGACAGATATTAACGGATCGTCACCATCGGTCGCCTCCAGTGCCAACGCGTCCATCCATGAATACACCAGCTCAATCGGCAGCGGCGTGGCATCGAGGCCTGTTTCCCAGCCAAAGAACTCACCGTCGATGAGCTTCCCTGTTTCACCAGATCCCGCGAGATTACCCCCTGCGATTTTCCCGTTGAGGTTTTTGCCGGTGCTGATATCACCGTAAGTGGGACCCGGTATCACAGGATCACCGCCTTTAGTCGAGAAGTTGTGCGCCGTTTCGTCCGCACCCTCACCGGTCATGTAGAACCGCATACCCGCAGAAATCGTATCGAATTCTCCTGGAGACTCTACAATCGACTCCATGTAGTCGACCAATTTAAGCTGAAGTACTTGGCGAGCCGTTTGGCCGGTGTAGCTGACTCCGTCGTCAGTGCCATCGCCTGCATACCCCTTTGCGGAATAGACCAGCGGCATGGGATCGCATGCATCACCCTTGCCGTTGGCATCGCTGTCGATTTGGTCAGCGTTTTCATCATCCGTGTCAGCATTATCTCCAATGCCATCACCATCAGTATCGGCCCATTGGGTTGGTGGCTCTTCTGCAGGAGGGGGTGGTGGTGGCGGTGTAGACGATCCTCCGCCACCGCCACAAGCAGCCAAAACGACACTAACGCACGCTACAAAGCCCAGCGCGATCAGCTTAGATACATATTTATTCATGTTCGTCTCCCCAAAACCTGCGAGTTGGTATTTGCCGGTGTGGCGCTGAATGATACGCACACACCGCTCAATTGATAATGATGTTGCAAATAATAATCATTCTTATTACCAATTGCAATAGGGGGGCGACGGAATAAAGAACCACCCTGGCGAATCAGACGCGAAAAACTGACATGAGCCCGTGTTAGGAAGCAGTCCGCATGATACGGCGTGGCCATACGTGAGAACGCCGTGCGGTGAGGATGACCCCGAGGAACGCTCTGACCCGAGCACCCTTCAGTGCATTACCACGCTTAGCGCGCCCTCAATCGAGAGGCGGCCAAGCCAACTGATCGATAGGTCCGGGGTACCTAATCAACCTCTAGCGCACCAAACTGATCGGGAGGGTTGTAAAGCCCCGTTACGACTCACTCGGTGGCACAGTTGGTTGGCACCCTTCGGCGCAACACTGGCCGGGCTGCTTTTGCCGCGCTGGCGCGCCAGACGAGCCTGAATCCGCGACGCCCCGATCCAACAGCCGCTCAACCAGCGCCCGACGTTCCTCAATCGGATACTGCCGAAAGATCTCTCGCTTCATCGCCTGCGGTGAACCGCCACCATGCAGGCTGATAACCGAGTACCAACCCGCCGTTGATGATGCAGTGATGTCCTCCATAAACCGTGCCACCTGCATACGCTGATCGTAAGGAATGTCAGCGCGACCTGCGAGTAGCGTCGCTAAATCACCCGATGTCGCGGGGTTATGGTCTTCATCAGGCCCCGGCAACGCAACAATGAGCCCCCCTGACACCTCGTGGGCAATCCGGTGCATATCATAGATCTGCGTTGCCAATAATAATTTGCCGACGTTAGAGAATATCGGCTCCGGCATCCAAGAGCCGCTGGGATCTTCAATGCCGTAAACAGAAGCAGCCACACCACAGGCAAAAAACCCCTCTACGAGCTTTATCAGCTCCGCCATGCTGTCTCGTAGGTGTGGCACCGTGGCCACGTCTAAGCCGTTGGCTTCGGTCATAAGGGCCCCCGCACCAATCAGCAGATCCCCAAAGCCGGCGCGAGCACCGATACAGCTGTGCCGGTGATGATTGGCATAGGAGGTCACCAAGTGCTCGGTATAGTCGTGCTCACCCGCAAAAAACACCTGGTCCCAGGGCACCAGCACTTGGTCAAAATGACAAACCGCCGTGCTCTGTCCATACTTGGCGCTAAAGTGCGCGTCTGCCTCACCCGGCCGACCGGCCGGTCGCGAAATAATGGTTAAGCCTTTTGCATCAATCGGGACTGCACAGCAGACTGCGAAGTCAGCGTCTTCCTTGCGCATGGTGCGGCAGGGCATGACGAGCAGTTCGTGCATGTAAGGCCCGCCCGTCACGATAGCTTTAACACCTGAAATAACGATGCCTTCTGCCCTGCGCTCTTGGATATGCACATAACTGTCCGCTACCACCTGATCAGCCGGTCGCTTACTCCGATCGCCTTTGCCATCCGTCATGGCAACGCCGAGCGTTAAGTCTTCATCTTGAACGCGGTGCAGATAGGCTAAGAATCGCTCGTACTGTTCCCCACCGGTATCTTCAGAAATCTGCCAAGTCGCCTGATGAATGGCATTGAGTGCGTCGTGTGTCAGATAGCGCTGAGCGCACCCACTCTCACGACAAATCAGACGTACTGCTTCTAGTTTGGACAGCAAATCTTCTGAGTGACGGTTGATATGAAGCATGCGATTGACGGTCTTTCCAGACGATGCCTGATCTGCCAACATCAACCCGCCATACTCTGGTCGTTGGGCAAAATCATAGGTCACACCCACCGCGCGAATACCCGGTTGCAGCCGCGGTTCATCAACCACCGATTCAATCAGGTCACCCTCAACATAGACCGTAGGCTTATAACGACGAAGGCTTTCCTCGTACTCCGCCGCACTCATAATGTGACCACCGGCTTTCATCAACATGCTTGGCTCCTCTGAACGGCTTTCCGCTCGGTACTGTCTATCCCGTCCGCAGCAAAGCCAGTAGGCTAGCCACGTCCTCCAATTCATCCAGTCGCATCAGACACTGCCAGATCGACTCCGCTTCTTCGGCTGTAATGCTCAGCGCACAATTTGCCATGAACTTGTCACGCACCTGCTCCGCCGGCAGTAACTGCCCTGCTGCACCGCGATTGACTTGCTCAAACTGCTCTAGCACGGAGCCGTCTTTTAACGTGATCCGAACACCACCCGAAAACACCTCAGGATAGCGAGATCGCTCATCGTGAGCGCAGTCAATTCGCTGGCAGAGGTCAAGCACTGCGGGATCTAGCCTCGCCGAGTCGTGTAACTCTGACAAACCGAAAACCCCTTTACACACCGCTGTGGCGACCGCGTAGGGCACACTGAATTTGGCATCGTATTCACTCTGCGGGGCGCGCTTCTTATCCAAAGGCTCCACCACAACGCCAAACTGTCGCTCATGTAACAGAATCGTGATCGAGGCTATTTGATCTGGCACCACATTGTGCTGAGCGCGGAGCGCCAAGGCCGCATCGACCGGCGCGTGATTAAAATGACAAATCGGGTAGGGCTTGATCGCCACAGTCTCGAGAGACCACTTGAAAATAACGACGTGGCCATCGCTGCTCGTGTCGACTTTAGTCCCCGGTGCATAGAGTGCGTAAAAACCAAATCGCCCGCCATACGCTTCGCCGGGCCCTTCAAAACCGGACACCCCCAGCGACGCTGCTTGCAGCGCAGAGGACGCCGCCCAGCCGGGGTGCAGACGTTTCGTCCAACTGCCGTCGTCTAAAAATGCCATGCTACCGCTACTTAAACTGAGCGCGATCCCCTGCGTTCTAATCAGCGCCTCAACATCCCCGCCCATTAGCACAGCTGCTGCGACTGCTGCGCCAAATACACCCACCACGCCAGTGGGATGAAAGCCAACCTGCTGAAAAACGCCGCCAGCTTGCGCACCCAGCAGCGCGTCAATCTCAATCGCCATCAACGTTGCCAGCAGTAACGCCTGTCCGTCCAGTCCCTTGCTCTCCGCCAGCGCCAGCGTGGTCGGCAACGCACTCGCCGAGCAATGTACGACAGAAGCCAGATGGGTATCGTCATAATCGAGGCCATGAATCAACAGCCCATTCATCAGCGCCGCATCTCGCAATGCCACCGTACTCGATTGACCGATAATCGTTGAGGCCCCCTGACTCCCCAAGACCTCTAAAGAGGACAGTGATTTGTGGGCAAAATCGTAGTCTCTGGAGGCAAACGCAATACCGATTGCATCGGCGAGACACAGCTTTAGGTAGCGCCAGACGTCGCTCGGAACGTCCGCCGCACGCAACGCGAGTGCGCGTTCGGCGATCGCCCGGCTCAGCCGCGGCGTCGCCTCATCGTGAGTCTGTAAAGATGACATCTCTTATTCCTGCAAATGTCCGGACATGATACAGCAAGCTGAGGTCAGATCCGACCCATGAGTCAAAACAAGTCCCTATTCGTTGTGATGCGAGCCCAAGGCATCTGGCCTCGGCCCAGCACCACCGGGTGCCTATACCTGGAGTTTTTCCGCCAGCGCCAAAATACGCTGACTCTTATAAACGATGGGGTAGTCGATAAAATAACCGTCGAGTTGGATGGAGGCCATACCGGCCGCCTCGGCCTCTTCAAAAGCGGCGACAACCGCCCGAGCATGCGCAATTTCCTCGGCTGAAGGCGTGAACACGTCGTGTGTCAGCGGTACTTGGCTGGGATGGATACACAACTTACCGCCCGAAACCAAATTGCTTGCCGTAACGTGCTGACTCAACAAACCGGTCATCATCGCGGATCTGCAACACTACGGTATCGATGGGCGGCTCGAGATCGCCCAATCGCGCGGCATGCGATAACTTCGACCGTGCATAGGCCAAGACCGCCTCATCAGCGTTCCATTCGTAATTGAGATCGAGGGTATAGTCCCCTCCCCCAAAGGCCATGCGGCGGATACGACTGTTTGTGGTGGCAATCTCCTTTGCTGATTCGACTCCCGCTGCGGTCTCAATGATCGGCATCAGATCCAACTGTCCTACAGGCATACCGCACGCCGCCTCGGCGGCGGCTAACCACTGCTCTGCTCGATTCAAGCAAGATCCCGACTCTACTTTTGGCAGCACCACACCGTGAAGCCAAGGGCCGACTGCGGCTTTAATATCGTCCTCACAGTAAGGCGTATCAAGACTGTTCACTCTCACATAATACTGAGTGCCGCTGTTAGGTCGCGCACTGAATGCGTCCACAACACACTCTCTCGCTGCGGCTTTCTCACTGATTGCTACCGCATCTTCAAGATCCAGAATGACCGCATCGGCACCCACCTCGAACACTTTTTCCACTCGGCGCGGGTGATTGGCCGGCGTGAATAAGAAACTGCGCAGCGGTATTGCTGTTGAGTCCGTCATTTAAGAGCTCCAAGACCAGTGATCGGCTGTTTGCCAGCCGCGAGTGAATTCAAAGTTATAACTAAAGTTGTTCGCGGGATGTTCCGAAATGGACACTTCGAATATACGGCCACCAGTACCCTGGTAAGACCGACAAACACTCAGTGACGCACTCCCTGCCTCAACTCCCAAGACTTCGGCTTTTTTATCCGACAACACGCCGGCGAAAACGCGCACCGTGATTTTTTCAATCTTCTCGTTGAACGTATCGGCAATCAGCTCATAAACAGGGCGGGTGCTGCCGCCGAGCCGTTGGGCGATGGAACTATATTCTGGAATGACATAGACATCGGCCCAACAAATAGGCATGCCCTCGCTACCGAGCGTCCGTAAACCAGAAATTCGGACCCATTGCTCTCCTACCGAACACTGCAGCGCTTTCGCCAGTGACTTATCGGCTGCAACCTGCTCCTCGGAGAGGAGTCGAAAATAAACTGGTGTCCGGGTAACTGAACAACTCCGACGGTGAACGCACCATTTGCACGAAGGCAGGGGCGGCGTCGGTCGAGAGCACCACCGTGCCTCGTCCTCTTTGTCGGGCCACCATGCCCATGTCCTCGAGCACACGCAGTGCCTCGCGAATCGTATGACGGCTGGCATCAAAGCGACTGATCAGATCCATCTCCCCTGGCAAAAAGCTGCCCACTGGAAATTTTCCATCGCGAATGCCCGCGAGCAACGTGTCAGAGATTTGACGATAAAGGGGGATACGAGCGCCTCCTTTTTTTTCTGTCTCAGCTTGCATGACGAGCAACAACCCCCCAAACTTTAAATGTCCAGACATTTTAAATGGTATTCGCCGTGCGGCAACCCGCTACGGTCGCTTATTAGGTAATAAAAATATGACTAAACCGACCGTTCATGACCGCTATGCACACCAGAGTGGACGCCTGTTCGAAGATTTTGTGGTGGGTGACATTTATCACCACTTGCCGGGCAGAACGATTTCACAACAGGATAACGCGTGGTTCACACTCCTAACGATGAATACCCATCCACTGCATTTCGACGAGGAATATGCAGCGGCAACAGAGTTTGGTCGTCCCTTAGTGGCCAGCCCACTCACCGTGGCGATTGTGGTGGGAATGAGTGTGTCGGACGTGAGTGCGACCGCCATTGCCAATTTGGGATGGAAAGAAATCAAGCTACCTGCCCCCCGTTTTTCCTGGCGACACGCTCTACGCCAATACAGAAGTACTGGACAAACGGGAATCTAAGTCTCGGCCTAATGCCGGTATCGTCAGCGTCCTCACTCGCGGTATGAATCAAGATGACATCGAAGTCTGCGTTTTTGAGCGCCAGATTCTGATCCCCAAACGCCATGTCGCTTAACAAGCGATCAGGAGCACAGTTATGAGTCACGACGAATCCCTTGAGTTGCAGATCCTAGCCACGATCGACAAATGGGTTGAGCAAGAACTGCGGCCTATTGCCAAAGAACATGATCAGGCCGATGAGTATCCCAGTGACTTAGTCGAGCAAATGAAATCACTCGGGCTCTTCGGTGCCACCATTTCGGAAACCTACGGCGGCTTGGGACTCAGTGCCTCAACCTACGCCAAAATTGTGTCCCGCATTTGTGAAGTGTGGATGGCGCCATCGGGCATTTTTAACTCGCATCTGATCATGGCCAATTGCGTTGAGCGCGCCGGTACCGATGCGCAAAAAGAATATTTCTTGCCCAAATTTGCGACCGGAGAATTACGGGGCGGGATTGGCCTCACGGAACCCGATGCGGGATCAGACCTCCAAAGCCTTCGTCTGGCAGCCAAAAAAGACGGTAACGACTACCTCCTCAACGGCACCAAAACGTGGATTTCTAATGGTATCCACGGCAATTGCCTCGCGGTGTTAACCAAAACCGACCCCACCGTGTCGCCCGCTCATCGTGGTATGAGTTTATTTATTTGCGAGAAAGGCGAAGGATTTACTGTCGGGAAAAAGCTCAAAAAGCTGGGTTATCGTGCATCGACAGTGCGAGACATTTTCGAAGATTTCAGGGTCTCGGCAGACAATCTGGTGGGCGGAGAAGAGGGACGAGGCTTTCAACAGGTGGCGGGCGGTCTAGAGCTTGGCCGCATTAATATCGCCGCCCGCGGCGCGGGCATGGCAAAAGGCGCCACTACTATGGCACTGAACTATGCAATGGAGCGGAAAACCTTCGGCAAAACCATTGCCGAGCACCAAGCGATACAATTGAAGCTCGCGGAGATGTCGACCCGCGCGGCCGCGGCCGAACTACTGGTTCACCAAGCCGCCAGCAAGTTTGACCGACAAGAGCGTTGCGACCTCGAAGCAGGCCAAGCCAAATTTTTCGCCTCAGAAGCGGCAGTGCAAAACAGCCTCGATGCGATGCGAGTCTTTGGCGGCTATAGCTACTCTCCCGACTATGAGATAGAGCGCTTTTATCGAGATGCGCCGCTCCTGTGCATCGGTGAAGGCACGAACGAAATTCAAAGAATGATTATTGCTAAACAGATGGTGGCACGCGCCGGCTGATCCTCTCACGCTGAGGGTGAGTGGCAGAGATTATGGGCGCTCTTGGGGTTCTCTCTCGGGGCTCTCTCGTCGGGCGTCTCTCGGGCTCTCTCAGGGCTCTCGCTCAGGGCTCTCGCTCAAGGCTGTCGCGCTTCAGGGCGGTTAGCCGAGTCTTGTCCTAAAGGCATCGACCGCTAGGCGCGGTGTTCGATAGTCATTAATGACCGCTTCTGGATCGGCGTAACCGACCGACATTCCGCAGACTAACATTTGCTCAGACGGGGCGCCCAATAGGGGCATCACCGTATCGTAATAGGGACAAAAAGCCGCCTGCGCGCAGGTTTCTAGACCCTGCTCTCTCGCAGCCAACATGAGTGATTGCAGAAACATCCCGTAATCGACCCAACTCCCCTGCTCCATGTCACGATCGATCGTAAAGAATAATGCCACGGGGGCACCAAAAAATTGGTAGTTCAATACGCGGTAAGCCTGAACGGCAGGCGTATCGTGACGGTCTATGCCCAATAATCCATACAGCCCAAACCCTGTCTGTCGTCGCCGACCAATATAGGGCTCACGCCAAGATTGCGGATAATAAAAGTATTCGGGACTGCCTTCGTCACCGGCTAAATAGCGTTTAGAGCACGCCTCGGTGATGCGCGCTTTGTGCTCCCCACGCACCACATAGACTTGCCAGGGCTGAATATTGGAGCCAGAAGGCGCCCGACCCGCGATCTCTAAAAGATCGTCTATGACCGTGTCGGCAACAGGTTTATCAGGGCAGAAAGCCCGCACACTTTGCCGACCCACAATGGCATCAGAAACACGCATCAATCAGCTCAGGCGCATTGTTTTGTCAGCCAGGTATGGGCTCTGCCCCCCTGTGGCGAGCCAATCATCTCACTGAGCAGCGTAACGGCATCGAGTAACCTGGGCATGTCGATCCCCGTTTGATACCCCATTGATTCACAGAGCATGACAACATCTTCGGTGGCCACATTGCCTTTTGCGCCAGGCGCAAAGGGGCAACCCCCTAAACCACCCGCAGAGGCATCGAATTGCCTGACGCCGGCCTGCAGCGCGGCATACACATTGGCCAAACCCATCGCCCGCGTGTCGTGAAAGTGGCACCCGAGTCGGTCCGGACCATAGCGATCGATCAGTTGTTGCATCATAGACTGCACGGCTGCCGGATTAGCAGCGCCAATCGTATCGGCAATCAGCAAGCGCGCTGGGTCATGTCGCATCAATCGCTCAACTTGCGCTAATACGAGATCTTCAGCCACCGCCCCCTCATAGGGACATTCAAACGCGACCGCCAGATAGACGTGGATATCGACCCCCTCAGCAGCCGCACGGTCGAGTATTTCCTCGGCCATAGTGAACGTCTCGTCCAGCCCTTTACGAATATTATTCCGGTTCATTTCTTCCGTCGCGGCAATCGCAATCGCATGACAACGCACCCCAGCCCGAACCGCCAGTTCGTACCCCTTCATGTTGGGCACCAACGCGCTATAGGCCGCTGTTGTCTCGGGAAGATTCGCCGCAATCTCGTCTGTCCCTGCCATCTGCGGGATCGCCTTGGGGGAAACGAACGAACCAATTTCTAATTCTGGCACCCCGGTTTTACCCAGCGCAGCCAATAGCTCTAATCGTTGCGCTACGCTGAGGTGCTTAGGCTGCGCTTGCAGTCCATCTCGCGCAGCCACTTCTTTGATCACTACCTTCCCTGTCATCTCATTGCCCTCTCTTGGCGCGGCACGCCGGCGGTTCGTCTTTTACTGAATCGTTGCGAGTGTAGCGTCACTGGGACTCGGGCACCAACTCAAGAGGCTCGTCTAGCACATCATTGAGAACAGTACTTGGCATTGGAGCGAGCGCACTTTTCGGGTTTCTCTATCGCAACGGCCATTCGTAAGCGCTCTTTCAACGTCGAGGAGACCGCCTCAGTCATTCACCATTGCCCGCGCAGTGTCTGCAATGGCGTGGGCGTCAATACGAAAATGAGCGCGCAACGCCTCTCGTCGCTCGCTCATACCAAAACCATCGGTCCCTAATGCCATCAATGGCCCGGGCAGCCAGCTTGCAATCATTCTGGGCAGAGTACGGACGTAATCCGATGCCGCAACCGTCGGCACATTAGATTCAGGAAAAAGCTGACTAACCCATGAGGCCACCTTTGAATCTGCGGCTTGCTCGGCATCGCGCGCTAGCTCGATGTAACTGGTGATACTGTACACCGCGACGGCAAACCCCTCTTCCCGCAATCGCGACGCCGCCTCCATGACCTCAAAGAGGATCGTGCCAGAGCCGAGTAAATTAATGCGCGGTCCCTCACCCACAGCGGCTTCCAAACAATACCCACCGCGAATGACACCTTGCTCAAGATCAGGGAGCTCAGGTCGGGCGGGCATCGGAAGCGCTTCGTTGTACATCATGAGATAAAACAACTCGTCCTGATCTTCGACAAACATTCGACGAATGCCGTACTGCACCAGAACAGCCAACTCCCACGCGAACGCGGGGTCATAGGTTCGAACAGAAGGTACGGTACTGGCCAGAATCGGCGAATGCCCATCTTGATGTTGCAAGCCCTCGCCGTTAAGGGTCGTCCGGCCCGCTGTGCCACCCAACAAAAAGCCACGCGCCATCATATCGGCCGAAGCCCAAATCATATCGCCGACACGCTGAAAGCCGAACATAGAGTAAAAAATATAAAAAGGAATCGTGGGCACCGCGAACGTCGCGTAAGCAGTGCCAGCAGCAATGAAAGAGGCAATCGCCCCCGCTTCACAAATACCCTCTTGTAGTATCTGGCCATCAATCGCTTCGCGATAACTGTTGAGCGCCTCGGCATCGACGGGGGTATATCGCTGTCCATCGGGAGAATAGATGCCCGCTACTTTAAACAACGCATCCATTCCAAATGTCCGTGCCTCATCAGGGACGATGGGAACGATATACTTTCCCACTTCAGAATCTTTCAACAGTTTGGTTAACAACCTCACCATCGCGGTGGTGGTCGACAGTGCTCTGCCATTACTACCGGCGTCAAACGTCTCAAAAATGGCCGTTGCGGGTGGGTTTAAGGTCGACGGCGGCGCCTCTCTCCTTGGCAGGTAACCGCCTAGCGCTTCACGACGAGCGCGCAAGTAAGTCAGCTCATCGCTATCCTCATCCGGTCGATAAAAGTCGGCTCGGGCGATGGCTTCGTCGTCCAGGGGAATACCCCATGCGCGCGCGCAAGCAATCCGCTCCTCTCGTGATAAATCTTTTTTTTGGTGCGCAGTATTGCGTCCCTGTAAGGCTGACCCCATACCATCACCTTTGACAGTTTTCACCAAAATGACTGTGGGTTTGCCGTTGGGCTCACTGGCTTTTGCGAAAGCCGCAAAAATTTTCTTCTGGTCTTGGCCACCGCGCTTAATGGCTTTTACTTCCTCATCGGTGAGGGTATTCATCATTTGCTCTAGCGCTGCATTACCTTCAACCCAATGCTCGCGCTGAACATCGCCGGGTAGCACAGAATACATCTGATAATCGCCATCTAAACACTCGTCCATGCGGCGTTGCAGTACACCCTCACTGTCACGACTGAGCAAGGCATCCCAACCGCTGCCCCAAATGACTTTCAACACCTGCCAATCTGCGCCGCGAAATACCCGCTCTAACTCTTGGATTATCTTGCCATTACCTCTAACGGGTCCGTCTAGTCTTTGTAGATTGCAGTTAACCACTAAGACCAAATTATCTAATTTTTCACGCGCGGCGATATTAATCGTGCCAAGCACTTCCGGTTCGTCAGCTTCACCATCGCCGATAAAACACCAAATCCGCGCATCATCCGGTGCTTTGAGACCGCGATGCTGCAGGTACTTTGCAAACCGAGCGAGGTAAATAGACATTGGGACCGATAAGCCCATCGACGCATTGGGCACCTGCCAGAAGTCAGGCATCGAGCGAGGATGTGGATAAGACGATAGCCCGCCACCTTCGCCTAGTTCACGACGAAAATTCCGCAGCTGTTGTTCGCTGAGTCGACCTTCAAGAAAGGCTCGCGCATAAATACCCGGTGCCGCATGAGGTTGCGGCAAGACTAAATCACCTCGACCTTCAGCGGAAAACACATGATGAAATGCCGTCTCTAAAGCGGTAGCCGCTGAGGCATAGGTCGCGATATGCCCACCCAACCCAGCCCCTTCGTCTTGCGCACGGAGGATCATTGCCGCGGCATTCCAACGGATCATGTTTTCAATCCGTTTTTCCAGCGCCAGATCGCCCGGATAAGCGGGCTGCTCATGGGGAGATAGGGTATTGGTATAAGGTGTATTGAGGAGCGCATCTGCAGGGGTCACCCCTTGATCAATGCTGTACTCCTGCAACCTCCGCAACAGCGCTCTGACTCCCTCATCACCGTATTCGCGGCGAATATCCTCCAGAGCAGCGCGCCATTCTGGCCAATCCGCATCAATCAGGGCACTGACATCGACTGAAGGTGAAATGGGATCCGTCATATAAGTGCACAATCCTCTGAGGGCACTAGCGCGTCTCATTGAGATCCCTCATCATACCGCGTACCGAGCAAAAAAGTGGCGCAACTGCGATGGGCGACAGTATTGGATCTGGGAACGAAACAAGTCGGCAAGCGCTGGCGCGTGTCGACGGCGGGATGGGGAGCCATCCCGCCCTGATTGTAGTGGACGTCGTGGTGGGCTTTACCGACCCGGCCTGCCCGTTGGGCTCCGACGCAGAATCAGTCGTCAACGCTAACGTTCAGCTCATGAACGCCTTTCACCAAGCACAATTACCCGTGGTGCTGACCACCGTCATCTATCGCAATGATCATGAAGCGTCGGTTTTTCGAGCGCGCATACCAGCCCTCAATCTGCTGACCCCCGATTCTCACTGGGTTAAATTTGATCCGCGGCTGCCCATCGCAGACGATGATCTACAGCTTGAGAAACGTCATGCGAGCAGCTTCCACGGCACCGAGCTAGATCAATGGCTGACGGATCGAAATGTCGATTCGGTGGTTGTCACAGGGCTCACGACCAGCGGCTGCGTTCGAGCCACCGCGGTAGACGGCCTTCAGAACAATTATCGCGTTGTTGTGCCACGAGAGGCCTGTGGCGACCGGGACCCCAAGGCACACGAGGCCAACCTTTATGACCTCAATGCCAAATATGCCGATGTGGTGTCTTTGGCCTCTGTGTTGGCCGCACTAGCTTCTTGACGCCGCGTTCTGCTCCGCAAACGCCTGCTGCTGTGCCTCTGTTGCCTCCGTTTGATAGCGGCTCTTCCACTCGGCGTAAGGCATGCCGTAGACAATCTCTCGCGCCGCTTCTTTATCCATCACCACGCCCTGCTCTTCAGCGGCCTGGGCGTACCACTTAGAAAGACAGTTCCGACAAAATCCCGACAGATTCATCAGATCAATATTTTGAACGTCCTTGCGATCGTCGAGATGGGATAACAGACGACGAAACACCGCCGCTTCAATTTGCTCATTACTCATGATGATCCCTCATTACGCTTTAACTCGTACCTTAGTCATTACCGATCTGACTCGACCAAAGATGCCGGTGCTGCCCGGCGCCCCGCAATCAGCGTCTTTATCTCATCGCCTTGTCGAGGATAGCGCCACTCAATGAAGTGCGCTTCGGCCGGCTGCCACCAGATGATTTGTCTGATTTCAAACGGCCGTTGAATGGTTGGCTCTGCGGGAGCAGCGACCTCACACCAAAACAACTGAAATCCATTTTCGAACCTTTGCGCCGTATCGCCCGCCACAACGCTTAAGCCCGTTTCTTCAAATACTTCTCGCTCTGCACCACACCGAGTCGACTCACCCGGATTGCACACTGCCTCCCGGTAACGCCACTGATCCAGTCCAGTCACGCACCAACAAGACACCGCGATCTGTGACAACCAAGCATCCCGCGCTTGGCGCAACAGGAGATTGTGCTGCGTTCTGGCAGGGTGGAGCGGTTTCGCCGCAACCCCACAGCAGTAGGATGATGCACAGTAACGCGCTAGCCTTCATAGACCCAGTCGACCGCGTCGTTGCCCACCGCAATGCGCAATTCATCCAATAACGCATCATTAGGATGCACCTGCCACGCACCGCCCAGGCGCACCGCAACCGAACCCTTCGCCTGGACGTACTCCATCACGACAGGGCACTGCCCTCCTACCGCGGTCCGCAAAGTATCGGCCAGCAAGGTATTGAACGTCTCGTCGACCCGGTAGCTCGGCACCCGCAACTTGAGCTGCGACACCCTCGCTTCCCGCGCTTGCTCTAACGAGCGCACCGCCTTTGTTCGCATCGCTAAACCGCCGTTAAAATCATCGACTTGCAAGCGGCCCTCTAACAACACAATCTGATCTTTCTGGAGCAATTCACGATATTCATTAAACACATCGTTGTACACCGTCGCTTCCATCTGGCCCGAGCCATCGTCCAAGGTGAGGACGGCCATTGGACCACGCTGTGTTTTGATCGTTCTTATATCCATGATCAACCCTGCGACCACCGCCTGACCATTGGTTTGTAGTTCTCGAATCCGCCGAGGTGCAAACTTTCTGACTTCTCGCTCGCAAGCCTCTATAGGGTGACCACTTAAGAAGCTACCGAGACTTTCCTTTTCTGCATTCAGGAGTTCGATCAGAGACCACGCCCGTGCGCCTCGATGCTCCTGATAGGGATCTTCTGTGGTCTCACCCGAGGCGATCACTTCGCCAAATAAATCCTGCATGCCGGCTGCAGTATTACTGGCGACCTGCTCCGCTGCCCGGATCGCGTCATCAAGCGCCGCCAAGAGCGTCCAACGCTCTACACCCAATTCGTCCATGGCACCGCTCTTAATCAACGCCTCTAATGCTCGTCGATTGACTTTTCGGGGATCGGTGCGGGCGCACAGGTCGAACAAGCTCTGAAAAGGACCGTCTGGTCGCGCAGCGAGTAGGTTCGAAATCGGTCCCTCACCCAGCCCCTTAATTGCCGCTAAACCGTAGCGAATCTGCTTATCGTCGTTGACCGAAAAAGCGTATTGCCCCTCCTGAATAGAGGGCGGAAGCACCTGCACACCCATTCGCCGCGCTTCATCTCGAAACGTCAGCAGTTTATCGGTGTTATCGATATCGGAGCTCATAACGGCGGCCATGAACTCTGCCGGATGATGCGTCTTTAACCAAGCCGTCTGATAAGAAACCAAGGCGTATGCAGCGGAGTGCGATTTATTGAAGCCATATCCCGCAAACTTTTCGACCAAGTCAAAGATTTTGATCGCCAGCGTGGGATCGATTCCTTGCTCGGCTGCACCCTCTTCAAAAACGCTTCGCTGCTTGGCCATCTCCTCAGGCTTTTTCTTACCCATTGCGCGCCGCAATAAATCGGCGCCGCCCAAGGTATAACCCGCAAGGACCTGTGCAATTTGCATCACTTGTTCTTGGTAAAGAATAATGCCGTAGGTGGGTTCTAGAATCGGTTGCAACCATTCGTGCTGGTACTGAGCATCGGGATACGCAATCTGCTCACGTCCATGTTTGCGATTAATAAAGTTTTCCACCATGCCCGATTGCAAAGGGCCCGGACGAAATAGCGCCACCAGTGCAATGATGTCCTCGAAGCAGTCGGGCCTCAGATTCTTAATCAATTCCTTCATGCCACGGCTTTCCAGCTGGAACACGGCAGTCGTATCGCCCGCCTGAAGCACGTTAAATACGGCGGGATCATCTAAGCGGGATAGTTTCGATCACGAGGGGGTTTTCAGCGCGAGCGTCAATCATCTGAATGGCCCACTGAATGATGGTGAGGGTTCTGAGACCCAAGAAGTCGAACTTCACCAGCCCAGCCTCTTCCACATCATTTTTGTCGAACTGCGTCACGAGGCCACTACCGTCTTCATCGCAATAGATCGGAGAAAAATCGGTGAGCTCGGAGGGCGCAATCACAACACCCCCCGCATGCTTGCCTGCGTTGCGGGTAATACCCTCGAGCTGAACTGCCATATCCCATATTTCTTGGGCCGAGCTGTCTTCCTCGAGTAGCTGAACCAATTGCTCCTCTTGCTCGAGCGCCTTGGCCAGCGTCATTCCGACCTCGAACGGAATCAGCTTAGACATCCGATCGGCAAGCCCATAAGGCTTGCCCTGCACCCTAGCCACATCGCGCAGTACTGCCTTGGCTGCCATCGTACCGTATGTAATGATCTGTGAAACATGATCACGCCCATAATGTTGCGAGACATATTCAATAACTTTGTCTCGACCTTCCATACAAAAATCAATATCGAAATCTGGCAACGAAACTCGCTCTGGATTCAGAAAACGCTCAAATAATAGATCATATTGCAGAGGATCAATATCAGTGATTTCCAACGCATAAGCAACTAATGAACCGGCACCAGATCCCCTACCTGGTCCAACAGGGATATCGTTATTTTTAGCCCAATTTATAAAGTCTGCCACAATTAAGAAATAACCGGGAAAACCCATTTCATTAATTACATCTAACTCAATTTTCAAACGTTCATCGTATGACTGAGTTGCTGATCCGACTGACCAGGGAATCGCTCACCCAGACCCTCAAAAGACAAGCGACTCAGAAACTGCTCAATCCCTTCACCTTCTGGCACAGGGTAATTGGGTAAAAAGGGTTCTCCGAGACTCAAAGAAACGGAGCAACGACGCGCAATTTCGACTGTATTCTCAAGCGCTTCAGGAATATCTTTAAACAAGTCGGCCATTTCTTCCGGCGAACGGAGATACTGCTGCTCGGAGTAGGTGCGCGCCCGGCGAGGGTCATCCAATGTTCGTCCGTCGCCGATGCAAACTCGCGCCTCGTGCGCTTCAAACTCGCTGGCATCCAGAAACCGAACATCGTTTGTGGCCACTACGGGACAGACATACTCGCTAGCGAGTCGAACAGCCGCATGCACATACTCTTCTTCATCAGACCGTCCAGTGCGCTGCAACTCCAGATAATATCGGTTGGGGAACCATTGCAGCCACCGCTGTAAAGCGGATCGCGCATCATCCTCACGACCATGCAAAAGGGCCTGGCCAACATCCCCTTGCCGCCCGCCTGACAACGCAATCAACCCATCAGAGTGAGCTTGAACCCAGTCCAGTTGCACCCGAGGTCGACCTAAAAACTGGCCGTGCTGATAAGCCTCAGACAACAACAACATTAAGTTCTGATAACCACGCTCATTTTGAGCGAGCAGACACAGCTCGTGATGTCGTTCCTGGTCATTGGGATCAATGACATGCAGATCAGCACCCACTATGAGCTTAATGCCCTGAGCCGCGGCCGCTTTATAGGCTTTCAATAACCCGAAAAAATTATGGTGGTCCGTAATCGCAACAGCGGGCATGGCTAATTCTGCTACCCGTGCCATCGCGGGCTTGATGCGCAGTAGCCCATCTATTAGCGAATATTCAGTATGGAGCTTGAGATGCACAAACGACGTCATAGCGACACGCTAACCCACCTCTAGACGCGCCAGCAAGCGTTTCACTGGGCCAAAACTTTGTCGGTGCACAGGCGATACCCCCAACGACGCTAAAGCCGCTAAGTGGGCCTTCGTGGGATACCCTTTGTGAGCGGCAAATCCATAGCCGGGATACAGGTCGTCCAAGATCACCATTTCGCTATCGCGGGTCACTTTAGCCACAATCGATGCGGCACTGATCGCAGGCTCACTCAGATCGCCTTTTATCACCGCACGCGCCTCATAGGACCATCGTGGGAGGCGGTTACCATCTACCAAAACATATTCAGGCTGAGGCTGAAGCGCCTGCACTGCCCGATCCATAGCCAAAAGAGAGGCCTGCAGAATATTCAGCTCATCGATTTCGGCTACCGTGGCTCTCCCCAATGACCAGGCTACTGCCTCTGATCGTATCGTCTCTGCGAGCCGCTCCCGCTGCCGTGGAGACAGTGCTTTAGAGTCGGTCAGGCCCGCCGGTGGCGAATCACCCAAAATAACCGCTGCGGCGACCACATCCCCCGCTAGAGGGCCTCTTCCTACCTCGTCTACACCCGCGACAATGCTGTCGCTAGACACTTGAAACAGATCTGTGGTTTGCATCAAGCGCCGGTCAGTTCTAACAGCGCCTCGGCACTGCGCGCGGCAAAATTACCGCCAATTTGATCAGCGAGTTCGCCGAACCACTGAATTTGTTGATCCGAATCCACCGCCAACACGCGTCCTACTGCCTCGGCAAGCCGCTCAGGGGTCGCCGCTTGCTGCAGTAATTCCGGCACGATCTCGCGACCGGCTAAAATATTTGGCAGACCAACATGGCTACTGGTCACCATCCGTGACAGCACCATCCAAGAAACGGCAGCCATGCGATACGCGATCACCATCGGCTTTCGCAATAACATCGCCTCTAAGGTCGCTGTGCCCGATGCAATTAGCACAGCATTACTCGCCTGCATCGCATCCCGTCCTCGTCCGCTGATCACCGTCACACCTTCACTGTTATCGCCCAGTAAGGCTTCTATCTCAGCTCGACGGCTCGCATCTGCGGCGGGAATCACAAAATGCAAGGCCCGATGGCGTTGCTGCAATAACCGCATGGTTTCTAAAAAGGTGGGCATCAGATGCCGGACTTCTGCCTCGCGACTGCCCGGTAACACCGCGAGACAGGTCTGATCGAGAGGCAGTCCAAATTCATGCCTCAGGTCGTCGCTCGCCGGCATCGACTGTAATTCGTCGACCAGTGGATGTCCGACACAGACCGCATCAATACCTGCTTCCTCATAAATTTTAATTTCAAAGGGCAAGAGGCATAGCATTTTGTCTACCGATTGCTGAATACGGCGGATTCGTCCTTTGCGCCATGCCCAGACGGAAGGGCTTACCAAATGAGCCGTCGGGATGCCCATCGCGCGAAGGCGGTGTTCTACGCCCAAATTAAAATCAGGGCTGTCAATGCCGACAAAACAATGCGGGGCTTTTGCCTGCTGCTGGGCCACTAGTTCGCGTCGAATTCGCAGTAGCTCGGGGAGCCGCTTCAAAGGTTCAATCAAGCCCATCACGGCAAGCCGGTCGATAGGGTGCAAAGTGTTTAGCCCCGAGGCCATCATTTGTTCGCCGCCAATCCCATCAACTTGCAGATCGTACCCCTGCTCTGACAGGGCCCTCAGCACCGCAGCCCCCAATATATCCCCCGACGTTTCTCCCGCACAAATACCGAGGCGTAACGACTTATCAGCCACTAACGGACGATGCCCCGTTGAGACTGCATCAGGGAGTCAATCAAGGGTTGTAAACTGGGTGTTTCTGCCGCCATGGCCTGAAGCCGCTCCACCGCCGCGTCTAAGGTCAGGCTCTGACGGTAAAGAATCTTAAAGGCCCGTCGCAGGGCGGCAATTTCGGCGCTATCAAAACCACGCCGTCGCAACCCCTCGACGTTGATCGTTTTGGCTTCTGCCGGGCTACCTGCGACAGTGATGTAAGCAGGCACATCTTTCCCAATAGAAGTCCCCATGCCACTAAAGCTATGCGCCCCTATTTTGCAGAATTGATGCACCAGCGTGTAACCCGATAATATGGCCCAGTCTCCCACTTCAACGTGGCCCGCTAAGGCGGTGTTGTTGACTAAAATAGTATCGTTACCCACCCGGCTATCGTGCCCAATGTGGACATAAGCCATCAGCAGGTTACGATCACCAATCTCAGTCAGCGAACGATCCTGAACCGTGCCTCGGTGGATCGTGACATTCTCACGGATCACGTTATCGTCACCGATGCGCAGCTCTGTCGGCTCGTTTCGGTACTTCAGATCGGGAGTTGATTCTCCCACCGTCGAAAATTGATAGATATGATTGCGGGATCCGATGCGAGTCGGCCCTTTTATCACGACATGAGATTCAACGACGGTCCCTGCTTCAATTTCCACGTCGGGACCAATCAGCGTCCAAGGTCCAACGTCAACGGATTCGTGCAGCCGGGCGCTGGGGTCAACAATGGCACTGGAATGAATCATTCTTTATCGGTCAGCACAGAGGATAGTGCCGGAAGCGGCGAGCTCGTCGCCCACACGTGCCTCCACGGCAAATTTCCAAATACCACGGCGTTCACCAAGAATGCTGGCATGCAACATGACTTGATCGCCGGGGACGCAGGGGCGCTTGAATCGTAAATTATCGGCACCCACAAAATAGTAGATCGATCCATCTGCGGGGGTTTTGTCCATCGTGACAAATCCTAATATGCCAGCAGCCTGCGCCATCGCCTCCAATAATAGGACGCCAGGGAACACTGCTTTTCCTGGAAAATGCCCGTCAAAAAACGGTTCATTGATCGTGAGGTTTTTATAGGCTTCAATCCGCTCGCCGGGCTCGACCAGAACGACTCTATCGACCAGCAGAAACGGGTAGCGGTGTGGTAAACGAGTCCGAATCTCTTCGATATCCAACTTCATGCGTCCTGATCTCCACCTTGTTCTAATCCAACCGCTTTCTCTAGTGCCACAAGCCGGCGCACTATCTTGTCTAACTGTGTAAATCGAGAGGCACTGCGCAACCAGGCTCTGAGTGGCTGAACCGGCGTACCGGATGAATAATGGCCTGGCTCAGTCACCGAACTCGCAACACGTCCTTGCCCACCGATATGCACATCATCGGCGATCGTTAAATGGCCTGCCATACCTGCCTGGCCAGCAATCACGCAGCGGGCGCCAATTTGAGTGCCACCCGCTATGCCCACCTGCGCTGCAATCGCTGTCCGCGTCCCAACACGAACGCCGTGGCCTATCTGCACCAAATTATCGATGATCACGCCATCTTCGACGACCGTGTCCTCAAGCGCGCCCCTATCTACGGTCGAATTGGCGCCAATCTCCACATCATTGCCTATATCCACCGAAGCAAGTTGCTGAATCTTTGTCCAACCCTCGGGAGCGGGCGCAAACCCAAAACCATCGGAGCCAATCGTCGCGTTAGGGTGAATCGTACAACGCGCGCCAATTTTCACTGCATGACAGATCACGGCATTCGGCTTGATCACGGTATCGTCTCCGATCTGGGCACCTTGACCTACAAATGCGCCTGCGCCAATCCACACTCTATCGCCGAGAAAGACGTTCTCCTCGACATGGGCGCCAGCATCTATTGTGACAGCAGTCCCCAATCGGGCTTTGCTTGAAACAACCGCGCGATCGTGCACAACACCCGCCGCAGCGGGATGATTGTCGAATATCTGCGTCGCCTTTGCATACGCGACATAAGGGGTGTCACTAAGCAAAGCGCAGCCGGACCACTGGTCCACCCAGTCCGGGTGAAGAATAACCGCGCCGGCTTGAGTGAGGGATAACTTACTCAAATGGCGCTTCTCGGAGACAAAAGTGAGGTGTTCTGGAGAGGCCTTCTCTAGGGGGGCTAGAGCGTCAATAGGGCGCGCCGGATCACCGCGCAGCTCAAGATTTAAAGCCGTCGCGATTTCCCCGAGCGCGGGCACTGACCTTACTCGGCGCCTAGCTGATTCATCTTGTCAGTGACCTTCGCCGTGATGTTGTAGCCCAAGTCGGCATGAATGACCGCTTGCTGCTGCAACAAGAGACCAATCTGGTCGGTCTCAATGATCTGTCGTAAGACCTCTTGTGCCTGTGGCGCCAGCTCCTGCATCACACCCTGCGCATTTTGTGTCTGCAAGGTCTGAAGTTTCTTCGCGACGTACTCTAAGTCAGACTGCTTACTGGCCATTTTCTGGCGAGCTGCAAGCTGGTCGTCTTCGCTCATCGCCGCTTGATCACGCTGAAAATCTTTTACTAACTCATCTAACTCGGCGCGCAAGGTATCGAATTGCGCTTTGTCAGACGCAAAATCTTCGTTTTCCTCAAATTCTTGCATTCGCTGTTGCGCCACATCCGTCTGCAAAATCGCTTGCTCCAGATTGACGACTGCGATCTGACCCTGCGCCACAACCATCGACGGTAACGCCGCCACTAATAGGCCTGCTAGCCACATACGTGCCTTCATCAAAAGATCTCCATTTTTCTAGCCATTACTCTCTAGCGACTATTGTCTAGCCTTTAAAAGCCTCTGCCCAGCGTAAACTGGAAGACTTCCCTTTCATCAATTGCACTGGCGTTAAGCGGTTTCGCCAAGCTAAACGTTAGCGGCCCAAAACCAGATAGCCACGTCACACCAATGCCGACAGAATACCGTAATTCACCTGCATCAATACCAAAACAATTCACCTGATTTTCACGGCAATTTGTATTGAAAACATTACCAACATCTAAAAATAAAGCGGATCGCAATGAGCTTCTATCCTTGATAAACGGCATGGGGAACAAGATTTCAGCGCTGCCCTCGATGAGGACGTTACCGCCAAAAGGATCGGGTTCGTTATAGAACTGCTGAATGGGTATCTTGCCCGTATTAGCATCGATTCCGTAGCCATACCCTCGACCGTCTGGACCGCCCACCTCTGTCGGTCTGTCCGTTTTCGTCCACCGCCGTCACGGCTGTATTAGCTGAGTACACGGAGGGTGGCGTACTGCGAGGGCCGAGCGTATTCGCTTCATAGCCGCGCACAGAGCCAAAGCCCCCCGCGAAAAAGTGCTCATAGAACGGCAATTCACTGGTATCACCATAGCCATCGCCGTAGCCCAATTCGCCGCGTAAATGCAGCGTAAAATCGCTGAACAAGGGGAAATAGGCCTCACCGCGATAACTAAGCTTATAAAACTCGAGATCTGATAACGGCACAGCAATTTCTAGAGAGACCGATTGCGAGGCGCCACGAGTGGCTAATTGCCCTCGGTTTAATGTCGACTGGATCCAGCTACCGGTCAAGCTCCAGTTCAAGTATTGATTGCCATTAAGGTCCAGAAAGCCCTCATTCTCAGGAGGTGACAAAGCCGACAGCGGAATCGTATCGATGGGCTGCAATACCTCCGCGCCCGCGTAAGTGCCGTCCGCTTGCTGTGTAGAGTAGAACCAATAATCGATTTCTGGCGCCAGCCTCGGGCTTGCGGAGATCTCTTGGACCGCATACTGCCCCTCAGTAATTTTGGTATCGGTCACCCCCAGTGAAAACCCTAATCGTTGTGTTTCACTAATGGGATAACCGAAATTCATGCTGCCGCCATAGGTGTCAGTGGTATAGCTGGCAACGTTAATTTCTGACAGATCAGTTTTACGATAAAAGACAGTGAAGCCCCGGCTTACACCATCCTCGGTAAAGTAGGGATTGGTGTAATTAAAGCTGATCACATCCTGATAACGAGAGGAGTTCAGTGACACGCCAACTCGGCGACCCGTACCCAGAAAATTATTTTGCTGCAGGTTGAGTCCAAGAATCAGTCCCGCATCCTGCGCATAACCGAGGCTGCCACCAATCGAACCGAAGGATTGCTCTTCAACCGAAAAATCGACGTCAATGAGATCGTCAGAGCCGGGTACCTCGGTTGTTTCTACCGTTGCGGTCTTGAAAAAACCCAGCCGCTCGAGACGGATACGGGATTGTTCGATCGCCGAGGACGAAGCCGGTGCCGACTCCATTTGCCGCATTTCACGCCGCAAAACATCATCCATCGTGGTGACGTTGCCAGCAAAGTTAACGCGTCGCACATAGGTACGTTTACCCGGGTCGATGAAAAACTTCATGACAACGGTGTTCGCCTCTTCGTCGATATCAGGCATGCCCGTCACTTTGGCAAAGTTATAGCCCTCGTTGCCTAAACGCCTCGTCAAATAATCCTCGGTAGCCGTCACCAGTTGCTGTGAATAGACCTGTTCCGGCTGAACAACTAAAAAGCGATTCAGATCCTCTTCGGGTAAGACGAGGTCACCGCTCAGGCCCACTTCGCTAACAGTGAATTTTCCGCCCTCAGTTACGTTGGCGGTAATGTAGACCTCGTCTTTATTCGGCGACACCGCAACCTGCGTCGAATCAATACTGAATAACAGATAGCCTCTGTCGAGGTAATAAGACGAGAGTCTCTCTAAATCTGAGGTGAGTTTTTCTTTAGAATACTTGTCATCGCCCCTGAAAAACGAAAACCATCCCGTTGTTTTCAGCTCAAATAAATCAATCAAATCGTCGTCGGTATACACCTCATTGCCAACAACATTGATGTGCTTAATCGTAGCCACAGTGCCTTCGTTTACATCGATAGCGATCGATACTCGGTTGCGAGGTTCAGCAATGACCTCGGAATCGATCGTCGCGTCGTATCTTCCCTGAAGCACATATTGACGCAGCAGCTCTAGTTGCATCCCCTCGAGGGTTGACCGCTGAAACACTTGCCCTACCGAAAGCCCCGCTCCCTTAAGTCCATCAAGCAGTGCTTCCGTTTCGATGGCTTTATTGCCGTCGATGGTAATCTCGCTGATGCTGGGTCGCTCTGCCACCACCACCACCAATACGCCTCCGTCTCGTGCGATCGAGATATCGTCGAAATTACCGGAAGCAAATAGGCTCTTTGCTGCAGCGCGCACGGCGTAGATATCAACGGTGTCGCCGACGCCCACTGGGAGTGCTGCAAAGACACTACCGGGGGAGATTCGTTGTAACCCCTCTACCCGAATATCTTGAATCACAAATGGCTCAGTCTGCGCCAGTGCAGATGACCACGGATTCAGTAGCGCCACGAGCACAGCGAGCATGGATAGGGTGCGGGATGGGCATCGGTTTAATGTCATGAAGCGCATAATGCCTTAATGCAAAGCGAGGAACGCAGGGTCACGCCGACTTTCAATCGATGGCAAATAGACATCAACCCGGGTCTTTTCGAGGGCGCTATATCGCTGTCCATACCGCTTACTTATAATTTCGACAGGTCATTATACAGGGCAAAGACCATGATGCTCATTACTAAAACAAGCCCAATCTGCACGCCGGCCATTTGAACCCGCTCAGGGAGCGGTTTACCTAACAGGACCTCAAAGCTGTAAAACATCAAATGACCCCCGTCCAGCACCGGAATCGGCAACAGATTCAGCGCCCCCAAAGAAACACTCAGTAATGCCACAAACCCCAGCCAAGCGACCCAACCCGCTTCAGCGGTAGACGCTGCCACCTGAGCGATCGCGATGGGTCCGGACAGATTAGCGGGGGAAATGAGTCCTTGAAGCATTCTGCCCATCGATTTGAAAGTAAACCCGATCAAATCACCGGTGCGCTGAATCGAGGCCCACAAAGCGGTGAGCGGGCCGCGCTCAAAGCGGCGTTGTTGCGCCTCAGGCATGTCAGGAAGCGAGACCGTCATACCCACCGACCCAAAGCGCTGGTTGTCGATCACTCTTTCTCTGGGCACCACCCTGAGCAGTTGTGTCGCACCATGGCGCTGCACCAGCACATCAATCGGCTCCTCAGGACGATCACGAACATACCCCACCCAGTCCATCCACAATGGCATCGCCTGTCCATCAGCCTGCAGAATTAAGTCACCCACCTGAAAACCCGCAGCGACCGCCGCGCTGCCTTCGGTCAGCGCACCCACTAGCGGCACTACCGGGGGCACTTGGATGGTAATACCCAATGCGGCCAACAGATTGGGCTGCTCTTCTCCCGCGAGCCAACGCTCAATAGACACCTCAGAGCGATGAACCCCTTCTGACTCAGGGAAAGATGCCGATAACTGCAACGTACCGGAGTCACCCAGACGCTCCAGCAGAGCAAAGTTAAGTGCCGCGAGCGTCGGCGTTGGATTATCGTCGATTGACAGTATCTCCTGCCCAGACACCAACCCTGCGCGGTCTGCTAATGAGCCGGCCGACACTTGGTCGATGAGCGGCACAATCCCCACTTCACCCCGCAAAAAAAGCATCCACAGCACCACAACTGCCAATAAAAAATTGGCGGCTGGCCCCGCCGCCGCGATCGCCATCCGTCGCGCGACCGGCTGGCGATTATATGCCCTCGGAAGGTCTTCATCGGCAACATTACCCTCCCCCTCGTCCGCCATTCGAACGTAACCTCCAAGAGGCAATATTGCTATCACATACTCTACCTCGTCCCGGCCACGCCAGCGGATCAGAGGTCGCCCAAAGCCCACGGAAAAGCGAAGCACTTTGACCCCACTTCTTCGAGCAACCCAAAAATGGCCGTACTCGTGAACCGCCACAACGATAGAGAACGTCGCGATTGCGATCAGCACTGTTTGCAGCGTATCCAGCATCACCGCTCCTTTTCTTGTCGCTCAGTGAGTGAGGCGATCTTAGCAACCGTTTCGGCGGCGGTAGAGCGAGCCTCATTATCCAACGCTTGGACCGCATCGAGACTCTGTGGTTCCGAAAAATTGACGGCCTCTAGGGCATTAGCAATGACCACATCGATCTCGGTAAAACGAATTTCGCGCGCTAAAAAAGCCGCCACCGCGACCTCATTGGCCGCACTAAAAACACACATTCCGCCCGGTTGCATAATCGCCTGCTTTGCCAGCGCCAAGCACGGAAACGCCGTCATATCCGGCGCCTCGAAATCGAGTCGCCCCGTGCTCACCAAATCCAAAGGCGCCACCCCTGCCGCCACGCGATCGGGCCAGCCGAGACAGTAAGCAATTGGCGTGCGCATATCGGGCTGGCCCAATTGCGCCAGTACCGAGCCGTCGCAATAGCGAATCATGGAGTGAATAATGCTTTGAGGGTGCACCACAATGTCGATTTGATCGGGTGTTCGGTCAAATAACCAGCAGGCCTCTGCAAGTTCGAGTCCCTTGTTCGCCAATGTTGCCGAATCGACAGAAATCTTTTGCCCCATCGCCCAATTAGGATGAGCGCAGGCTTCGTCCGGCGTGACGTCCATTAGGGAGGCTCGTGTCCGCCCACGGAAAGGCCCCCCAGAGGCGGTCAAAATAATTTTCTCAACGTGAGCCATATGAGAGCGACCGCTCGCGTCAGTCGGCAAACACTGATGCATCGCGTTGTGCTCACTATCAACCGGTAGCAACGTGGCACCGCCACGCTTCACGGCGTCCATGAATAAACCGCCAGCGCTCACCAACGCTTCTTTGTTAGCCAATAGAATCGTCTTGCCCGCGCCTGCGGCACTCAAGGTCGCACGCAGCCCTGCAAAACCTACGATCCCTGCTACCACCGTATCAACAAAAGACGCTGAGACGAGTTGATCGAGCACGGCTGCTCCACTCGACACCTCAGTGGAGGTCAGGTCTTTCAATTTTTCAGCTAGCGCATGGGCCGCCTCTGGATCGCCCATAACAGCATGGTCAGGAACGTGCAGACGGCACAGCCGCTCCATCTCGTCTACAGAACGATTGGCAGCCAGCACCACGGGGCGATAACGATCCGGATGTCGCTGGATAACATCCAGCGTCGATGCTCCAATCGACCCCGTGGCACCAAGAACAGCGATACGGCGTACCACTCAGTAACCCACCAACAGCAGTCCTAGCGCGAAAATAGGGGCCGCACCGCAAATACTATCGAGTCGATCCAACAGGCCTCCGTGTCCTGGAAGCAGCGAACCTGAATCTTTCAATCCGACCTCTCGCTTGAGCGCGCTCACCGTTAGGTCACCGACCACCGAAGCGCCAGCTGTCAGCAGCCCCAACGCGAGAAGCGAACCCAGATCAAGGTGAAGATAGGACGGGGGCAAATTGCGCCACACGATAAAAACCAACGCAGCGACACAGACCATCCCCCCCCAAAATCCCTCCTATCCCCAAAATTCCCCTGCCCTCGACATAGTTTGTTCTTACCAAAAAACTTGCCCGCAAAGTAGGCGCCAATATCTGCCGCCCAGATTAAAATCAAAAGAAACAAGACCAGGGCCTTATCTTGAAAGTGAAGCGCCATCAATGAGGCAGCCATGGTCAGCATCAGCCATCCCATTAACCCGCGAATCCAAGCTCGGCCCCACAGCCACTCCCCCGCGGGGTAGGACTTGAGGGCCAACAACGTAGCGGACCACAGCATAGCGGCACCCGCGAGCCATGGCCGAACAGCGGCTGCGAGCTCAATGTTGCCCACCGTCACCAGCACCCATAACCCCAAACTCAACACGGGCACGACGACTGCATAGGCGGCGCGCGCTAGCACCGACTGGCAGCCGGCGAGAGCAGACCATTCCCACGCCCCGGCGAGGGCGACTAACGCGAACAGTAAAGCCTGAACGGGAAAAGGCGCCAACACCAGCACAGCGACGAAAGCGCTGATTATAATCAATGCCGTGATGACGCGTTGCCGAAGCATATTGCCGCTCCTCCAGTTAACTCAGTAACGGTGCAACAAAGGGCGAACACCGAAACGGCGCTCTCTTACCGCATAAGCGGCCAAAGCAAGGTCTAATACTGCCTCATCAAAGTCGGGCCACAACACTTCAGTAAACCAAAACTCCGCATAGGCCAATTGCCACAGCAAAAAGTTCGATATACGCGCTTCGCCCGCAGTGCGAATACAAAGGTCAGGATCAGGGATACCGGATGTGCTCAGTCGTTTTGAGATCAGATCCTCATTGATGTCTTCTGGGGCAACTTGCCCGTCAGCCACATCGCGAGCAATCGATCGAACCACATCGGTCACGTCCCAACGCCCGCCGTAATCGAGCGCCAAGGTCAGCACCGCGCGATCGCCCGCCTGTGTTTGCGCCTCTGCTTTCGCGATCAGTCTTTGTAAGCCCGGACTAAAACGATCTCGTCGGCCAATCACCCTCAACCGAACACCATCAGACACCAGCTTTGCCACCTCGCTGCGCAGATAGCGAGACAAGAGTGCGAGCAGCCCTCTCACTTCTGGTAGCGGACGGCCCCAATTTTCACTGGAAAAGACAAAGAGGGTGAGATAGTGGATGTCACGCGATTCGCAAGCCGAGACAATATCGCGCACGACTTCGGCACCCGCTCGGTGCCCTGCCACGCCGAACAACCCCTCACGTCGCGCCCAACGGTTATTACCATCCATAATAATCGCAAGGTGCCTGGGCGTGGATCGAAGCTGTATCTCTGACGCTTTCAATGTCGGTCTCAGCGATCGTTAAATCGCCATCAAATCCGTTTCTTTTTGAGTGAGCGCCGTTTCTACTTTGGCGACATAGTCATCGGTTAATTTTTGGATGACATCGTGTCCTCGACGCTCCTCATCTTCTGAGATGTCTTTCTCCTTCAGCAGCTCCTTCAACATCGCGAGTGCGTCGCGTCGAGCATTGCGCACAGACACCCTTGCCGATTCGGCCTCGGCTCTTGATTGTTTGGTGTAGCCCTTTCTCGTCTCTTCTGTGAGTATCGGCATCGGTATTCGCATGACTTCGCCAGCAGTCGAGGGGTTCAAACCCAAGTCCGACTTCATAATCGCCCGCTCGATATCTGGGGTAATCGATTTATCAAAAGCCACCACGCTCAATGTCCGAGCGTCCTCGATATTAATATTTGCCAGCTGATTCAGGGGGGTCGCTGCCCCGTAGTACTCAACCCGAATGCTATCCAGCAAACTCGGATGAGCGCGTCCTGTCCTTATCTTGTTAAAGTTATGGGAAAGGGCTTCTAGCGCCTTCCCCATTCGGTCATCGGCTTCTTGCTTGATGTCTTCAATCATTTGTGACTATCTCGCTTCGCTACCGGGACTCATTCACCCTGAATAAGGGTCCCTTCATCGCCACCTCTCACTATACTCAGCAGCGCCCCTTTTTGAGCCATATCGAATACTCTGACAGGCATCCCATGATCTCGCACTAGACAGATCGCCGTCAGATCCATCACTCCCAATTTC
This sequence comes from uncultured Luminiphilus sp., assembly GCA_905182485.1. Taxonomy (GTDB): domain Bacteria; phylum Pseudomonadota; class Gammaproteobacteria; order Pseudomonadales; family Halieaceae; genus Luminiphilus. The sequence goes on along the minus strand of CAJJBO010000029.1, from coordinate 18,536 downwards.
TTATCCAGCACCTCGTCGTAGGTCAGGACATCATACTTTTCAGCCGTGGGGTCCGAGACCGGGTCAGCGCTGTAAACGCCGTCCACTTTGGTGGCTTTCAGGACAATGTCGGCTTTGACCTCAATGCCGCGGAGGCAGGCGGAGGAGTCGGTGGTAAAGAGCGGGTTACCGGTGCCGGCAGCGAAAATCACCACGTCTCCGTTGGACAGGGCGCGCAGTGCTTTCCGTCGATCATAATGCTCGACAACGCCACTCATCGGGATAGAAGACATGGCCTGGGTGGCAATATTGGATCTTTCCAGCGCATCGCGCAGCGCCAAGGCATTCATGACGGTGGCAAGCATCCCCATGTGGTCACCGGTCACGCGATCGAGGCCTGCGGCATTGAGCGCGGCGCCGCGGAACAGGTTACCGCCGCCCACCACCAAGCCAATCTGGACGCCGATACCAACTAGTTGACCAATCTCGAGCGCCAGCTGGTCGAGCACCTTGGGGTCGATGCCATAAGCTTCCTGACCCGTGAGTGCTTCGCCACTCAAGTTTAAGCAAAATACGCTTATACAGCTTGTCCGCAGCCATTTCGTGCTTCTCCTCGCCGGCTCAAGCCCAAGACTGACATGCTACCGGAAGACCCCGTGCTTTTTCACACAAACATTGGTGATACTTATCAACTCTCTCGGAGCGGCCTTGACAGCGCTGCCACGAGCTCAGTGAGACGGTCTCTCAATTACCGAGCTGCGCAGCGACCTCTGCGGCGAAGTCCACTTTCTCCACCTCGATGCCCTCACCGACCTCAAAGCGGCTGAACCCGACAATCTCGGCTCCTGCTGCGGAGACCAACTTACCCACGGTGGTGTCTGGATCTTTCACAAAGGCTTGTTCTGTCAGGCTATTTTCTGACAAGAACTTGCGGATGCGCCCGTCGATCATCTTCTCGACAATCTCAGGCTGGCTTGCCTGACTCCTGAGCCTGAGCGGCATAAATTTCCCGCTCCTTGGCGACCACGTCCTCAGCCATTTGATCTGGCGAGACCACCTGGGGGTTCACCGCCGCAACATGCATCGCGACGTCCTTGGCCAGTTCGGCACTGCCCCCTTTCAATGACACCACGACCGCAATGCGGTTATTGCCATGAACATAACCACCCACTACACCGGCACTGGCCTCGTGGCACGACGAACTCGGCGGACACTGATGTTCTCGCCAATTTTTTGCACCAGAGCCTGCCGCGCTTCTTCGATGTCACCGCACCGGCCAGGAGCGCGATGTCATCGTTGCTACGCTGCTCAAACGCCGTAGCGCACCACGGTCTGCACAAAATTGAGAAAGTTCTCGTCTCTGGCGACGAAATCAGTCTCGCTGTTGACCTCAACCATCGCCGCCAGACTGCCATCTGGCGCCGATTGAATCGCGACAATCCCTTCGGCCGCGGTTCGACCCGCTTTTTTGGCCGCTTTCATGCCGCTCGATTTGCGCAGCGTCTCGATGGCTGCCTCGATATCGCCACTCGCCTCGGCTAGCGCTTTTTTGCACTCCAACAGCCCCAGTCCGGTTCGTTCGCGCAATTCCTTTACCTGAGCAGCAGACATCTCATCACCTCAATCCATGCCCTATCGGCCATTTGTTTGTTGACGAGGGCCCACAATGAGGCCCCCACCTTTCCAACCCACCGAGCGCTCGGCTCAACTCGGTACTCAAGTCGCGGGGGCTTCCGCCTCCGCGTCAGGCGCCGCTGGCTCAACGGGTGCTGCAGCGGGGGCATCGGAAGCCGCTGGCTCAGCGGGCGCCGCAGCGGGGGTCATCGGCTAGCCGCTTGCTCAACGACAGGGCCATGGAAGCGTCAGGTGACTGCTGCCGCTTCGGCGCTCGCGGCCGACTGCTCGGGCGCCGCGGCGTCATCGTCAGCGACCTCAACGAACTCATCAGTCGAAACCACCTCACCGCCTTGCGCCTTGCCGGCAATGACAGCATCTGCCACTGCCGCAACGTACAATTTAATGGCGCGGATCGCGTCATCATTTCCGGGGATGACAAAATCGACGCCGTCTGGGTTACTGTTGGTATCGACAATACCGATCACAGGGATGCCCAGCTTGTTGGCCTCTGTGACTGCGATTCGCTCGTGATCGACATCGACGACGAACAACACGTCCGGCAATCCGGTCATTTCTTTAATGCCGCCGATTGAACGCTCCAACTTTTCTTTCATGCGGGACCGCATCAGCGCTTCTTTCTTCGTCAGCTTTGCAAAAGTGCCATCACTCTCCTGCTCCTCTAACTCTCGCAGGCGCTTGACTGAGGAACGGATGGTCTTGTAGTTGGTCAGCATGCCGCCCAACCACCGATGACTGACAAAGGGCATCCCACAGCGGCGGGCCTGCTCCTCGATGATCTTTCCAGCAGCCCTTTTTGTGCCGACAAACATCACCTTGATTTCCTTTGGCTGCTTCAACACGCAAAATTTCTAATGCTTCGTTAAAGGCTGGCACAGTGTGCTCAAGGTTAATAATGTGGATTTTATTGCGGGCCCCAAAGATATACTGATCCATCTTGGGGTTCCAAAATCGGGTCTGGTGCCCGAAGTGAACGCCGCTATCGAGTACGCATACTCACTTGCGTCATAATCATTCTCTCTGTTTGGGTTACTCTTCCGCCCTTTCTTACGACTCCAACCGAAACATCGGCACCCGGGTTCGCAATGTAGAAAAGGCGTGCTATTTGCCATTATGGCTCTCGCTGAGGATGTCTCAGCGGCGCGTTTTATACCACAGGACTGACAACAGTTAAAGCGACCCCCATCAAGGGCAAGAGTCGGTTACAATCTGCTCGAGCCCTTAATTAGATTCCCACCCTCCAAGATGAACGCTGTAAAGCCAAAAACCAATTCAGAGCTTGCCGGCATGCGTGTTGCCGGGCGCCTTGCAGCCGAAGTGCTGGAAATGATTGCACCCAAGGTTCAACCCGGCATGACGACCGGCGAAATTGATCAGATCTGCCACGACTATATTGTTGACGTTCAGCAAGCCATACCGGCGCCCCTGAATTACAAGGGCTTTCCGAAGTCGATTTGCACCTCGGTCAACGAGGTGATATGCCATGGCATTCCCTCCGACAATAAAAAGTTACGTAATGGCGACATCATCAATATTGACGTCACTGTGATTAAAAATGGCTGGCATGGTGATACGAGCATCATGCTCGGTGTTGGCGATGTGGCACCCCACGCAGAGCGCTTGATGCGCACCACGCAAGAATGCCTGTATCAGGCGCTGGCCTTGGTGAAGCCAGGCGCAGCACTGGGCGATTTAGGGCACGTGATTCAGCAGCATGCCGAATCCAACTACTACTCTGTCGTGAGAGAATATTGCGGGCATGGGATCGGCCAAGTGTTCCACGAGGAGCCGCAAGTATTGCATTACGGCAAGCCAGGAACTGGCCTTCGGCTGGAGTCTGGAATGACCTTTACGGTAGAGCCGATGATCAATGCGGGAAAGCGCTACACCAAATTGAATACACACGACGGTTGGACCGTGACCACCCGGGACGGCCGTCTTTCTGCCCAATGGGAACATACGATAGCGGTCACCGATGCAGGCTGCGAGGTCTTCACCCGGAGGCAGGATGAGCAGTTACCTTTCTGAAACGAGTCAAGATCATCAACTTCCGACCTTATCCACGGGCCGCCTCCCCGAAGAGGGGCGAGTTGCCGCAGCGCGCAAGTACTTAAGTGCGACCCGCGCGACACTGACGGCGGCGTTTCACCCCAGCAAACCCATTACCCCCTTTCTACGAGATGCCAGTGGCGCGGTCGATACGGCGCTCAGCCACTTGTGGGAAGCGCAAGTGGGCGACCCTGCCGACGTTGCCTTGATTGCGGTCGGCGGATATGGGCGCGGAGAGCTCTTTCCGCACTCCGACATCGACATACTGGTCCTAACAGGATCGACTCCTACCGACGCGGTCACCCTCAAGCTCGAGGGTTTTATTACGACGCTGTGGGATATTGGACTGCAAATCGGGCACAGCGTCAGGACACTTGAGGATTGCGCAACGCTGGCTAGAGAGGATCTCACTGTCATCACCACCATGATGGAATCTCGACTGATTGCCGGAGATTCCGCACTCGAAAGCGCACTGAAGCGCATCACGGACCCCGGCAATATGTGGTCCCCCAACGAGTTCATTCGGGGAAAGCTAGGGGAACAGCAGCGGCGCCATGACAAATACAGCAACACGGAATACGCACTCGAGCCCAACATCAAACGCTCCCCCGGTGGCTTGAGAGACCTCCAGGTCATCGAATGGATCACGCTCCGGTGTTTTGATGTAGGACTGGAAGACGTTAACCAACCCGACTTCTTGAACCGCGCTGAGCTAGATCAGCTGAGAGACGGCAAAGAGTTTTTGAGTCAAGTCAGATTTGCACTGCACAGCATGACGGGCCGCGCCGAGGATCGGCTTCTGTTCGATCACCAAAAGCAATTGGCTGAGCTGTGGGATGTTGTGGACGGAGACAAACTGGCTGTTGAGCAATTCATGCAGGTGTATTACCGATGGATGAAAACGCTCAGTCAACTCAATGAACTGCTCATAGAAGTCTTTGAGCACCGATTATCCGAGGAGCCCGACTCGGAGGTTCGTATCATTGACGGCGATTTTGAAGTCAGTGACTGTCGAATCCGAGCACGTCATGATGCGGTATTCACTCAAAACCCCAGTAATCTGCTGCGGTTATTCGTTTTAATTGGCAATGACCAATTGGTCGACCGCATCGAGCCGAATACACAGCGGCTGTTGCGCCGTGACGCGCACCTAATCAATGAAGATTTCCGTGCCTCAGCAGTCAATCGATCTCTGTTTCTGGAGATATTGGGCGTGCCTCACAATATGACGAAACAGCTGCGGAGAATGTCTCGCCATGGCGTGTTGGGCCGGTATCTGCCTGCGTTTGGTCGCATCATTGGCCAAATGCAGTTTGATTTGTTCCATGCCTACACGGTGGATGCCCATACCACCGAGGTCATTGCGAATACGCGCCGCTTTATGCGTGCGGACTATACCGATCGCTTCCCCGTTTCGACCCGCATTGCGCGCCGGTTACGCGACCCTCGCCTGCTTTACATCGCCGCATTATTTCATGACATTGGCAAAGGCAGGGGGGGCGATCACTCCGAACTGGGCGCAGTCGATGCGACCTATTTTTGCCTGAGCCATGGGTTGTCAACCTCAGATGCCGACCTCGTCACTTGGCTCGTGCAAAATCACCTGCTGATGAGCCAAATTGCACAAAAACGAGATATATCCGACCCTGAAGAGATTCAGCGCTTTGCCGAAACGGTGGCCGATCAGGAACGATTAGACTACCTCTATACGCTGACCGTGGCTGACATTGCCGGCACTAATCCCGAATTGTGGAATGCGTGGCGCTCCTCTTTGATGCGTCAACTCTACACAGAGACGAGTCGAGCGTTGTCGCGCGGATTGCAGAATCCATTGAGGCGAGAGCAAGTCATCGAAGCCACCAAAAAGGCGGCCACCGAAGCACTTGAATACCGAGGCTTTCTGCCCGAGGAACTCTTGAGTGCTTGGTCCACACGCGGAGAAGATTACTTTTTGCGCGAGCGGCCGGAGGACATTGCTTGGCATACCGAAGCCATCGCTGATCATGATGTCCAAAGTGGCGCACTCATATTAGTCCGTCAGGCCAGCGATTCACCCATTGCAAATGCGACACAAATTTTTGTCCATACGGTTGACGCACCGGATACCTTTGCCAGGATCTGCGCCGCACTAGAGTCACTGGACTACAGCATTCATGATGCCCGCATCTACAGCGATACCGATGGCAGTACGCTGGATACCTTCTTCGTCCTAAAAAATGATGGCTCTACCATCGATGCTCACCTCGACAGCGCTGTCGAAATCAAAGAGGCGATTCAGCATAGCCTACATCACGCCACTTTAAGGACGATCTCCCGACGCACTCCAAGAACAGCCAGGGCATTTACGATTCCCACAACGGTCGATTTTTCACAGGACGATTTGGGTGGATTGACTATTCTGGAAGTCACCACGGCAGACCGACCGGGACTCATGGTGAGGTTGGGGTCGGTACTATCCCGCTATGCGGTTTCGATACAGGGTGCAAAAATCCAGACACTGGGCGAGAGAGTCGAAGACACCTTTTTCTTAGCCGATGAAACCGGTGGCCAACTGACCGACGAAGCCTTAGTAGACCAACTCAAAAATGATCTGATTGCCGAGCTAGATGGTTTGACGCAAGATCCCGACACTTCGTCTTCCGAGCATGACATTTGAACTCGGGGCTCACGCTACTCCAGCCGTATCCGTTTGAGCGACTGGCGAAGCTACTCCGCAATTCAAAACCCGCTCTCGATCCCGTCATCCCGCTGACGATGGGAGAGCCCTCAGCATCCGCCGCCCGATGGCGCCCTCGCGCTCTTGAAGGAGCACGCGGAGTTAGTCGCCAAATATCCGGCGACACAAGGTCGAGCACAGCTGAGAGTCGCCATCGCAAGGTGGCTAGAAAAGCGTTTTGTGCTGCCATCGATTGATCCCGAGCACCACGTTCTGCCACTCAACGGCACCCGAGAGGGTTTATTTGCGCTAGCGCAAGCGGTGGTCAGCACTCGTCAAGCGGGGGGCGTCATCTGCCCTAATCCGTTTTATCAAATTTATGAGGGCGCCGCGCTACTCGCGGGATCGCAACCACTGTTGCTTAATTGCGATGAGCATAACGGCTTCCTGCCAGATATTGATCTGGTCACGCCCGCGCAATGGCAAAACTGCCAACTCGTGTACCTATGTACGCCTGGCAATCCGGGGGGAGCCGTAATGTCCAGTCGTCAATTACAAACGGCTGATCGCGCTGGCCCACGAGCACGACTTTTTGATTGCCAGTGACGAATGCTACAGCGAAATCTACCCGGATGAAGCGGCTCCACCCACGGGGCTACTGAAGCCGCCGCGGCCATGGGCAATACTGAGTTTCGACATTGCCTGTGTTTCCACAGTTTATCCAAGCGCTCCAATTTGCCCGGCCTACGGTCGGGTTTTGTCGCGGGCGACCCAGAATGGATCGCGCATTTTCGTCGTTATCGAACCTATCATGGTTGTGCCATGCCACTGCACCATCAAATTGCCAGTGAATGGGCATGGGCCGACGAAGAGCATGTCTCGGCCAACCGTGCGCGGTATCGCCAAAAATTCGAGGCCGTCTCACCCATTCTGTCTGCTGTCCTACCCACACCCAAACCCGATGCGGGCTTTTACCTATGGCCTAAAACGCCGGTTGATGACGAACACTTTACCCAGGCGGTATATGAAAGAGCCGGCGTTAGCCTGCTGCCGGGCAGTTATCTGGCGCGCGAAACAACGACAGGAAATCCGGGCGCCATGCGTGTCAGAATCGCGTTAGTTGCAGAACTGTCGCAGTGCGTCGAAGCAGCAGAGCGCATTGCTGACTGCCTACGCCAAGGTTGGTAGCACAGTTATCGTGGCAAACATGAGTAAAGCAGAGCGCATCTCGTACATCGGTGAGCGACTACAATCACTGTACCCTGAGACACCCGTTCCTCTCGATCATCAGGATCCCTACACACTGCTAATTGCTGTTTTACTGAGCGCGCAATGCACAGACGAGCGAGTGAACCAAGTGACACCCGCGCTATTCGAGCAAGCCAACTCGCCCGATCGAATGATCTTATTGTCGGTAGAAGCCATCCGCGCGATCATCCGCCCTTGCGGGCTTTCCCCTCAAAAATCAAAAGCCATTCATCGCCTCAGCCAAATATTGCTCGACCTCTACGACGGCGAGGTGCCGGCTGACATGGCAGCGCTTGAACAGCTCCCCGGTGTGGGTCACAAAACTGCCAGCGTTGTAATGGCACAGGCATTCGGTCTACCCACCTTTCCAGTCGACACTCATATTCACCGACTCGCTCAGCGCTGGGGACTCACACGGGGTCGAAATGTCGTGGAGACTGAACGAGATCTCAAACGTGCCTTCCCGATAGAATGCTGGAACGCATTGCATCTACAAATTATTTTTTATGGTCGGGAATACTGCACCGCGCGGGGTTGTGATGGTCGTGTCTGCGAGATTTGTCGCACCTGCTACCCAGCGAGAAAGCACCCTAAGCGATGTAACAAAGCGTGAATCTAAAAGCCATTTTGCGCTGATTCTGCTAACCTTCATCGGCCGCGGGTTGCTAAGCGTTATTGATATAGCCTGCTTTCAGCGCCCACCCACCAAACCAAAGACCTTCACCATGACGACAACGCCAACGATTTATGGCATCGCCAACTGCGACACCATCCGCAAGACGCGAAAATGGCTTGATGCACACCAGATTGCCTACGAGTTTGTCGACGTCCGGGAGCAATTGCCGCCGCCATCTAAAGTGTCACTGTGGCTCGAAAAAGTGGGTGCAGAACAACTCGTCAACCGACGCAGTACCACGTGGAGAAATCTTGGCGATTCAGCACGGGAAGCGCTGGAGGGTGGTGCTGCGCAGCAATTATTACTGGATCATCCGACCTTGATAAAACGCCCAGTTCTTGAGCTGGGGAGCGAGGTCATAGTGGGATTTTCGGCTGATCACTATCAGCAACAATTTAACGTTTGAGGAGTCACTACCGTGGGCGCATTGCATGGATTTGGTCTGGGGATCGCCTCTGAGAACGCAGCGGGAGGCACGCTCGACGTCTTCTACCCTCAGCCGTTGAGCCATGTGACGTGGGGCGCTCTGCGACCGACTGACCGGCGTTGACAGGCCGCCTGGACAGCGCGCAACTGCGCGAACTCGCCACCGTGCTGCACGAAGATGGGCGAGAGCACGCTGGGCGACTTGGCGAGCCGGCTGGCATTGAGACGGATCGGCCCATCGTGGCTGCGGTGCTAGTCCGATAATCGCCCCGCGAGCTCGGTTGAAGAGGCGTATCTCAAACTGCATCTCCTGTCGCACCGGCTGGTCAAACCACACCAGACTGATCTGACGGGGCTCTTTGGCTTGTTACCCAATGTCGCGTGGACTGACCAAGGGCCCGTCGATCTCACTGAGCTACCGCAACGACAGCTAGATGCTCGGCTACGAGGGACCGTCCTTGAGGTTTCCAGCGTGGACAAGTTCCCCAAAATGACCAATTACGTTGTGCCAGCTGGCGTACGCATCGCCCACACAGCAAGAGTTCGGCTTGGCGCCTATCTTGGAGAAGGGACCACCGTGATGCATGAGGGGTTTATCAATTTTAATGCAGGCACTGAAGGCCCCGGTATGATTGAGGGCCGTATTTCAGCCGGGGTTTGGGTGGGGACAGGCTCCGATCTTGGAGGGGGATGTTCTACTATGGGCACACTATCAGGCGGCGGCGATATCATTATCTCCGTCGGTCGCGAATGTCTTATTGGAGCGAATGCTGGACTGGGTATTCCCTTGGGCGACCGTTGCACGATTGAAGCAGGACTCTTTATCACTGCTGGTACCAAGGTCAGTCTATTAGATGAGTCAGGGAACGTGGTCGATACCGTGTCGGCGCGCACGTTGGCCGGCCGGCCCGATCTTTTGTTTCGGCGCCATTCAACCACGGGGTCGGTGCAATGTCTGACCAACCAGTCTGCCATTGCATTGAATGAGATGTTGCATGTCAATAATTGATCCTGAAGACCCAACGCTCGCGCTGACGAGAGCCTTAATCGCGCGTCCATCCGTCACACCCGAGGATGCGGGTTGTCAGCAATTAATGATGGATCGACTCAGCGCGGCGGGTTTTATCTGTGAACCCATGCGATTTGCCGAAGTCGATAATTTTTGGGCAACACGAGGAACCCAAGGCCCCCTGCTCGTCTTCGCCGGCCATACCGACGTAGTCCCACCCGGCGATCAGTCGGCGTGGCAATCGGACCCCTTCCACGCGACCGAGGCGGGAACAGACTTGGTCGGCCGTGGCGCTGCCGATATGAAGGCCAGCTTGGCCGCAATGGTCGTAGCCTGCGAGCAGTTTGCCGCAGAACACCCGCACCACAGGGGTCGAATCGGCTTTTTGATTACATCAGATGAAGAAGGGCCGGCCAAAAACGGAACCATTAAGGTGGTCGACACACTGACCGAGCGGGGCGAGCAAATCGACTGGTGCATTGTGGGTGAGCCCTCCAGCACGCGACAGCTTGGTGACCTCGTGAAAAATGGGCGAAGAGGATCCATTAACGGGACGCTTGTCATTCACGGCACGCAGGGACACATTGCCTATCCGCACCTAGCCGACAACCCGATACACCGGGCATTGCCAGCATTGCATGCACTGGCAACCGAGCAATGGGATAACGGCAATACGTTTTTCGATCCCACTGCTTTGCAAATCTCAACCGTAAGATCAGGTCACGGCGTCACTAACGTGATCCCCGCGAGCATCGAGGTCATCTTTAACCTGCGATTCAGTACAGAAATCACCGTTGCCGACATTAAGAGTCGATGCGAATCGATTCTTCAACAACACGGACTGCGCTACGATCTGACGTGGTCACTGAGTGGAGAGCCTTTCTTGACCGAGCCGGGCGCACTGCTTGATGCGATTAAAGACAGTATTCAGGCGGTCACCGGGCTTGATCCTGTGGTCTCGACTGGCGGGGGCACATCTGACGGCCGGTTCATCGCACCCACCGGCGCGCAGGTAGTCGAGTTGGGCCACATTAATAGCACCATCCACCAGTGCAATGAGCGCGTCAGCATGGCAGATATCCCAACCCTCACTGCCCTCTATCTGGCAATACTCAAACGGCTTTTACCCGCTGAGTGACGATCTAACGCTTCGGCGCCGCTCGCTCACTAAGCCACTGTGCCGGCTGCATTAGCGCAAGCTGCAGGCGCCGGTCCTGCCACCATGATCGCTCGACATCGGCCCACGCTTCGTCAACGCCTGAAGTCCGGCACCTAAAGCGGTAAGGGCTGGCGTGGTCGGGGACAAGATCGTCATGCCGATACTCTCAGGTGACGACATCACCGCCCTCGCGGCGGCGGCACTCATGGCAATGCTCTCAACAAAACCTCTGGCGTGATCCAAAGTCACTTCCAAAGTCACTTCTAATGGCACTTCTAATGGCACTTCTGCTGGCACCTGACATCCCGCTTCGGTTGACGCTGGATGATGTCTTGCGTCCCAAGGCGGCAGCATCAATACCACCTCCTCAACCGCTAGCAGGGGCCAGATCAGACAACAAACCCGCAGGGAATGATGGTTCCCGCATCGGCATCATGCCACTCCGGCGCTAAATCGCCGGATTGGCCAATGAATGTTTGCTCATTGACCGCTGCCCTGAGGTCTTCTACTGCCGCGAGCCGCCCACAAAACACCTGCCGACTGCGTCGATGAGGCGAAACGGCTGCCACTGCAAGGTGTTTGGAGAGATGTTCAATCCCGATCCAAACGCAACTCGCTATCGTCAACGTTACCACTCCTCTGCACTACTGCGCTTTTTCAGCGCTATCTAGCACTGTGCGCTAATGGTTCTCTCTACCGGAACACTCGCCCTGCTCTGGCTGCAGCGGCGGCTATTCTCTCACTCACCCGCTTGGGCATGGCGAACAAACACATCAAACCTAACGGACTTACCGGATAAACTGAATGACGCTTTTCGCTCACCCAGCACTGGCGCCTTCACTGGGCGTTTGACCACAATACGATCAACGGCCTGCTGAGAAGCCCAGTTCATTAACGACTCTCCCCCATCATTATTGGACGCGGATAAGTACTGCAGCATCATCGCCTCTTTTTTAACCGCCGCCGCCTTTTTGCGTTCCGGAAACATAGGGTCGATATAAATCACGGTTGCGGCGCCCAGCGAATGCGCTTCACTATTACCAGCATGAACCGTCATTCGCCCGGCCGCATCACGAACGGCCTCATGGCGACTCACTTGCGCGCATAAAATCGCATCCTGTAACAGCCAGGCCAGTGCTGGAGTTTGCTCACATAGAGTTACCCGACACCCCAGATCAGCGAGGACAAAGGCATCTCGCCCTAAACCACCCGTGGCATCGAACACGACAGGGTGTCGATCACTCTTGACACCAACCGCCCTGCCTAGCAGCTCATTTTGGCCACCATGACGTCGGTGCAACATGGCCGCCGAATCGTAGCGTATCGCTACTTTTAGCCCCGCTGTTTCCAGCCATGCGCCTGCTTCCCCCACGATCAGCTCAATGTCGTCTGACCTCAGTGCTGGGTTATAAGGCAAGGTCAGTTGCGCTGCAGCGGCTTGGGCACGCAGCGGTGATTCGCCGAGCACTGGTCTCACAACAACCTGCCTAGCGGTGCGGTCTGAAAGCTGAGGGGGAGTAATTTGCATTCAATGAGGGGCCATGCTTGACTGATCGCCCGTGTATCTTAATCGTTATATGATTTCACTGAGTATCGTTTTTAGCCATCGGTCTCTCTGTCTGCTGGCGGCGATCCTTTTGTGGCTACCCAGCTGCGAGACATTGGATCGCTATGACATCACGATGAATGATGTCCCAGTTTACCAAGCGGCCTCCGTCGCGACAGTTTCTGGCGTGGAAGACACGGCACTAACACAGTGCCTACAACAAACACTCAACGATGACAAAGCGGCCACTTTCGCTGCCTTAACATCACTTAATTGCAGTCATGGGGGCATTACGACGCTGGCAGGGCTAGCGCAATTTACGGGGCTTAAAACAGTGAAGCTCAGCGGCAATCGCATCCGCAATCTGTTGGTGCTCGAAAGGCTCGTCGAGCTCGAGGCACTTTGGCTAGATGACAATAAAATAATCGATCCAATTCCCGTGTTGCGCATGGTCAAGATTCGTCAACTTGATCTCTCCGGTAACGCGACCCTGCAGTGCCCTGCCTCGACTGAGATGCGCCCACAACTTGTCATCACCCTTCCAAAGCACTGTCGATCCTAATGACCTATTGGCTCTATAGAACACTCGCGCTGCTGCCACTGCCGATTAAATATGGGTTGTCGAGTTTGGCTGCATTATTACTGGGCACCGTTTTCCGTTACCGCGCACGAGTCGTGGCTGACAATTTACATAACGCCTTTCCAGAGCAAGATGCCGAATGGCGCAAAGCGGTAGCCCAGCGCTTTTATCGACAGTTTACCGATGTCACGATGGAGATCCTTCATACCTCACGTATGAGCCTTGATGATTTCGCAAAAAGAGTCACGGTAGGAGGGATAGATGAGTTAGACCGCCTCTCCGAGAATCGAGACACGATCCGTCATCGTGTTAACCATTCATCAAGGTAATTGGGAATGGATGATGCACGCTGCGAATGCCCATACCGGAATGGCAATCGATCCCGTCTACCGACGCCTTCACAGCGCGGGAGCAGATCGATTCGCTTACGAAGCGAGAAGTCAGTTTGGTGGGCAACCCATTCTCATGTGAGCAGGTGGCCGAGACATGTCGTTCAAGCACCGCAGGCGCAGCCGCGCACTGGTACTGGTAGCCGACCAATCACCGGGACAACGCGATAACGTCTACTGGACACAATGGCTTAATCAACCGACGGCTTTTTTTACTGGACCGGCGACCATCGCCCAACTGACTCAATTCCCCGTGATGTTTGCTCGCTGTCGGCGGGAGTCGCGCGGGCATTATCACCTGCAACTCATGCCGATAACGGAGGCGCCTGGGCAGGCAACGCCCGAAGAGATCATCGAAGCTTATGCTCGCGTCGCGGAAGAATCGATCCGGGAGGAACCCGAGAGCTTTTTGTGGTCCAACCGCCGCTGGAAACACCGACCGCCCGATGACTTCACTTGACACCTACGCGCTGACAGCCGCCTTGGGCGCAGTATTAACGCGATCGACATCAACCCACTCAAAGCCGCTTTCTTGCGTCGCATGAATAATCGTGCAGTGCTCTCGATCTGACCAGCCTGCTAACATGGCATCAGCCAGCTCCGGGCGATTATTTTGTTGGCTCAAATGCGCAATAAACAATAATTTTAGGTTGGTGGTATCAGCACAATCAAGAAACTGCCTCGCTTGGGCATTCGCTAAGTGGCCAAAGTCGCCCCCCACGCGAGTTTTGATCGAGCGCGGATACGGGCCTCTCATCAACATATCAGGATCATGATTGAACTCTAAAACCAAAGCGTCACACTGCGCAAAAGCCTTAAGCACGTGAGGGGTGATACTGCCCAGATCAGTCAGAATCCCCAGTTTTAAATGATCATGCTGCAGGCAGTACTGGACTGGTTCACGCGCATCATGTGGCACGGGTTCCGCCGCTATCTGCAAATCACCCAAGTCAAAACGGTCGCCAGGCCGGATGAGCACACGACGGGTGAGGCTCGCAAATTGGCGACTAGATGCGGTACCTGCGGTGAGGAAAACGGGGAGATCGTAGGCTCGAGCCAGTGCGCTAACGCCGCGGCTATGATCCCCATGCTCATGGGTTACCAAAATCGCGTCAATATCGTTCCCGGTGACCTGCTGCGAGGCCAGACGCAGGTCCATTTCTTTGCGAGGCAGACCGCAGTCTATCAGCACGAGCGTTTCACCCGTGTCGACCAACGTCGCGTTCCCTTTGCTACCGCTGCCGAGGGACGCGATCCGCATTAAGTGATATTTCCTCGCAGGATCGTCAGGAGTGCTTGCTGATCTCGGCGATCGACGGCCTCTCCCTCAGGTCCGTGCAGTGTGATAAGCACTGCGTCTGCATCGATACGATCAAGCTTTATTTGGTATCGATGCCCTGCCAAGGGGTGCTCTTCCTCGCCGCCCCACAGCCAATCAAACCAGCCACTCTCATCCTCGTCTTCAGGCCCAATAAACGTGACAAAGAGAATTCCCTGACTGCGGTCTCGGTCATCGATGGCAAAATCAGCGGCAGCTGTCCCTTTGATGACAGACGCCCAAGCCCTATCAAATGGAAGCTTGAGTCGAATCCGCGTCGCTTGCTCAGTATCCTCGAGCGCAATTCGTCCTGAATCGCTCATTGCTCGATCTGCCATCATCGAGATCGGTGCCGCGTCCGCGCTATTAGCAAGGTACTGAGCCACATCCTGCAGCATCTGACGCTCAAGCTCTTGATCGTCTGATTGCTCCGGCCAGCTCACCTCTTCAACGCCTCTATCTTGCTGTAAAACGTGAAGCTCCGAGGTGTTGCGTTGCACGCCGGTGTCAACACGAAACCGAAATCTGACTGCCAGATCTCGCTCCTCCAACTTGAAACCATTGGCTGTCAATCAGACCCGGCCTCAGCGTCGACTGACGATACGCCGATCGAGCTGGTCGTTAGAAAAGCCCTGACCTGTGGCCATAATTTTCCCGGCGCAACGTTGACCAGTGCCCAACGCTCATCAGACAGGCTCTGTATCCGAACGGAATCGGCTTGGTTATTTGCTGTCAGTGGCGTGGTCGAGGGGTTTCAAATTGCGCGGCCAGTTGAGCACTTTCCGTCACTGCCGGTACTGGATAATCCGGCTGTATCGATTCGGTGGATAACTCGAGCGGAACATCAATCGGCGCCAGCTCTGGCGCAGTCTGGTAGCGACTGGCATTGTCTGGAAACAATCCATCCTCGCCTAACAACCAGCTGCACCCTGCCAAGGTGGCCGCGAGAACAATACACAACCCTAATCGAATCACGCGAAGTATGCCTCCAGTGCGCGCTGCAGTGCAGCGTGGTGTCCTGACGATAAGGGTGTCAGCGGCAATCTGATGCCCTCGCTGATCATACCTCGGAATGCCATCGCCCACTTGATCGGGATGGGATTTGATTCAGCAAACAACAAGTGATTTAGGTCGGCTAAGCGTGCGTCAATCGCGGTGGCGGCCTCCCAGTCCCCCGAAAAGGCGGCGTCACACATTGCCGCCATATCGGGTGCGGCAATATTCGCTGTTACCGAAATGTTGCCCTGACCGCCGTGACGCATCAACTCCAACGCCGTTGCGTCGTCTCCTGAAAATACGGCAAATCCATCGGGTACAGCACTAATCAGCTCAGCACCCCTTGCGACGTCACCCGTGGCATCTTTTACCGCTACGATTGTGTCGATCTGACTGAGTTTGATCACCGTGTCATTCAATAAATCACAGCTGGTCCGACCCGGCACGTTATACAAGATAATGGGCAGGTTGACGGCCCGCGCTACCGCTTGAAAATGCTGGAACATCCCATCCTGAGTCGGTTTATTGTAATAGGGCGTTACCGACAGTGAGTAATCAGCACCTGCCTCGGCAGCCGCCACGGTCAATTCGATCGCCTCATGGGTTGAGTTACCGCCGGTCCCCGCCACAACGGGAATTCTGCCACCCGACTGCTCCACCGCAAAGCGAATCAACTCACAGTGTTCGGGCACCGTTAACGTCGGACTCTCGCCAGTCGTCCCGACGACACAAATCGCCGCCGTACCCGACTCGATATGATATTCGATCAAAGTCGCCATCGCTGCCCAATCAATGGCACCATCAGGGTGCATGGGCGTTACCAACGCAACAATGCTTCCGGTTATCATCGATTCACTCCGGGGGATGCCTCGGCCAGCAAGGACAGAAAATATGGTGCCGCAATTATCCACTACGGACCGAGATTCACAACCACACAATGCCATTCGCTCTCACTATTTGGCAAATCAAGTGGGCAAACTGTGTTTGCTGGGCCTCTTGGCAGTGTATTCGACACTGAGCGCGGGGCAAGACACTGATTTAGGGGTTCGTATCGAGCCACTCACCGCAATCGATCAACAGTTCATGTCGGACCAACGAGTCCGCGTTGAGCAGCTCGCCAATCGTCTAGGACGCAATCTCTCAGGCCAAGCGATACGCGACATCGATACGCTGCAAAGACTACTCGACGATGGCCTAGTGCCGTCGACCGACACCTTGACACTCCAAGCGATGGGCGTGGTGTTTGGGGATCTGCTCGGCAGTCATCTCGATATGAGCTGGATTGTCTATCGCGATAACGCCGGTCGCTCACGAGCGTTGAGCCACCGAGATGCCGATGTCACTTTATTCCCAATGACCATGATTTCTCGACGCTACCAGAACGGAAGCACCCGTCGACTCCAGTCACTCTATGACGAGACGGTTGCACAGACCCAACCTCACCTTCCCGGTGGCAGGTGGTTACCGTAGCGAGACGTGATCGGATGACTCACAGCGCACAGTCCGTAAACCGATAATTGGCCGTAATGTCCCTCTTCGTTCATCGATCTCATGCCACCATCGCGTCTAGGATCACTATCACACTTGGGCATCACGGTGATTGCAGTGCACTGTGCTGCTCATAGGCTTAAACTGCGTGGGACGCGATGGCATCACCAGATGAAGCAGCGTCCTGCCAAAGCTTTTTTCGTCAGGGTACGAGAGGCATTTTTAATCAATGCACTGTCATGATTTTTGATACTGTTAACCTTCCCCAGAATGTCTTCCAATTAGCGCTTCGCGCAATCGAAGACTGCCAGGAACCGCGTTATCAGAGCGATTTAGACCCCGTGATCAATGCGGTCACCTCTCGGCAACGGGAATATACCGCCGGCCGAGTCCTCGCAAGGGAGTTACTGGCTCGTATCGGCGTCGATGCCCAGACCATTGCATCGGGACCTAAGCGAGAACCTCTCTGGCCCACGGGTATCGTTGGATCCATCTCTCATAATGAGCTGTATTGTGCTGTGGTCGTCGCACAGAATTCAGTGGTCACTTCGGTGGGTATCGACATCGAGACGACAGGGCGTATCGATCGTCACTTATGGGCAAATTTATTTACCCAAGAGGAAACCGAACACCTGCTGCAACTTGAGTCGGCGGCGCAATCGCGACAAGCCACCGTGTTGTTTTCAATAAAAGAAGCGTTTTACAAATATCAATTCCCGATCACGCGAGGCTGGGTGGGATTCAGAGACGTCAGCGTTCATCAAGAGGACGCATCGTTCTATCGATTGACGGCACAGATCAGCGACGCGACAGTGGCAAGCAATGTTCTTGCCGTCGTCGAGCCTGTTGGCACTGATCAAGTCATTGCCTTGGTCGTTGATCAATCAGTGCTCAAAGCGACTGGAAATCAACTAAGCCGCCGCCCTGCTCCTGCGCCCTGATTCCCATGCTTTACCGACACATCATGGTATTGGTGCGCACATGACAAGTTCAACTGCACATCGAGATTAAGCGCGGGATCGCGCAAACTCGACACGCTCTTAACGACGGGCGTAAAACTATTGGCTAGCGCCTGAAACCAAGCGCCCTTTGGCAAGACTGACTGAGTCAAAGAGCGACTCAGCTCTTCGATAAACAGACTTTCAAAGGAAGGCGGCACGCTAGTTCGTCGGGTCCGCCATTGCTCAACACCGGCGAGCGAGGCGGCCGCGGCGACAGCCTGTTCCAGCGCAAGGACTAGCACACCGTCCCATTCGCAGCGGCCTCTTGGCCCGTCCACACCAGGCCGTCAGCGACTTGCTCCACCGCGTCCCGTGACATGCCTCGGCCATTAGCAACCAGTTGAACGAAGTCTTCATACGCGCCGATCGAGAGCGCCTGCA
>CAJJBO010000028.1 GCA_905182485.1 uncultured Luminiphilus sp. | reverse complement strand
ATGGTTATCTGCTCTCTGAGTTCCTGAGCCCCCAATACAACCAGCGGGAAGATCACTACGGTGGCGACGCAGAGCGCCGCGCAAAGATTCTGTGGGAAGTCATCGCTGGTGTGAATGAACGTTGTGGACGGAGCTTCAGTTTGGGTGTGCGCTTATCCCCAGAACGCTTTGGTCAACGCACCGCTGAGATTCGTGATTTAGCCGCGGCGCTGCTGCTCGACCCACGGCTTGATTATCTCGATATGTCGCTGTGGGATCTTGCCAAACCCGCTCATGATGAGGGGTTTCAGGGTCAGTCGCTGCTTGATATTTTTGCTGGGCTACCCCGTGACGGCGTTGCTCTGGGTGCAGCAGGCAAGCTTTATGGTGCAGCACAATGCCAACAGGCTCTCGACCAAGGCCTCGATTTCATCATGGTCGGCCGAGCGGGAATTGTGCACCATGATTTCCCGCAACGCGCCTTTGCCGATCCTGAGTTTGTCATGGCTGACTTACCGGTCACCCGCGAGCACCTGCGACAGGAGCGCCTTGGTCTGCCGTTCGTTGATTACATGGCGACCTGGAAAGGCTTTGTTGCTGACTAGCCTGAGCTCGCTAAGTAGTAAGAACCCACTCTCGTTAAGAGCAACGCCTCGCTGGAGCACGCATGCACACAATTGAGATACAGAAAGAACCAGTAGAACTCTATAAAATTCTCAAATTTGAAGGCATGACCAGCACTGGTGGAGAGGCGAAACTCCTGATTGGAGATGGGCAGGTCACCGTGAATGGTGAAACCGAAACCCGACGCAGGCGCAAAATGGTGAACGGCGATGTCATTGGCTTTCGCGGCGACCAATTTCATCTGCAGTTGTCGACACACACCGAAGAGATTTAGGCATAGGTTAAAGCGGCGAATGCGGCATCATGATAGGGGCCGAATACCGCGGGTCAAAACCAGGGGGACATTTGCCGGTTTCTGGCCGGGTGTTGAACAGCCGGCTCATCCGCCAAATCAAATCGACTGGCAAGTTGCGCACGTGTAAATTCGTCGCGAGTTGGCAGTAGAGCGCTGGATTTTTGTTTGGCACTTGCGACAAGGTTGGCTGGCACGACCAAAAACAAAAAAACGCGCCCTGCCATAAGTGACCCCTTTATTTTTTAGTGCTTTGTATTGACGCTCTGGTAGGGTCACGCCAGCTAGCGCATAACTCCGTTGGCTAATAGAGAGCGTAGTCCGGGCAAGCTTACCCACTTGGGCATTACTGAGTTCGCGCGCCTTGCGCGCAGGATCAATGCCGGCAACAAATAAGATTTCGCTGCGCAGGTAGTTACCTAAGCCCGCCAGAAACGCTTGATCGAGGTACACAGAGTTGAGGGCTCTTCCGGAGAAAGCCTTGCTCTGTAGCCGTTCAGCCACTGCTCGCCACGTCAATTGGGGGTTTAAGATGTCGGGCCCAATGCGCTTTAAAAACGGGTGTTCCTCAATGTGTTGGGTTTCCCACACGCTGATATCTGAGGCGCTGTACAGCAAGGCACTATGCTGGTCGGTGTGGATTGCGAGGCGCAGCTGCCGGTTGGTTTTTGGCAACTTGTCGCGCTTTACCACCCGCCACACACCATAGAGCTGGTTGTGTGAATAAATGGTATGGCCAGAGTCAAAATGCGTCAGCAGTGCTTTACCGCGGGTCTCTAACGAGAGCACGTGACTGTCCTTGAGGGGCTTGCCAAATTTTTGCAGCGGCTGCAGCCCGAACTCAATTTTTTCGACCCGCTTGTCTTTTAACACCGCCTCAATTTTATCGGCGGCGCGACGTATCTCTGGACCTTCTGGCATACCCTAGAACCTGTCTCCGTTTGTTGTGTTGGCGACCTGTCTCCCACAAAGAGGATTAGGCTGCTTTTGCACCGAGCACGCCTGCCATCGCCTCGCTAACGACCCAAGGCAGCGCCTCGTTCGCGATAAACCGATCTAGAACCACCTCGCTCAAGCCACTCAGATGCAGGGATATCCTGTGGAGGATCAGAAGAGAGGTTGATTCAATAATAGGCGGCCACGAGTTCAACACAAACCACTGTAGCGATTCCTTTTGGGATGGTGTGGTTTATCGGTCCATCGCGTTGCGGAACGTCGCGTCAATCACTGCCGCTGACTGTGGGTCGCTATTTTCGCAAATGCCAACGCGGCAGCGATTGATAGCCATGCCACCGCAGAGACCCGTGCTGAAAATAGTGGCAAGGTTGAGCCAAGCGGAAACAAAGCCATTAACGCAGTCAGTCCCGGGGGCGATCGCTGACATCGGTGCGTTGATCAACCAGCGAACCAGCGTGGTCAGCAGTATGGCGTACCCCAACAAGCCGATAGTACCCAGATCGGCTGCCACCTCCAGCACGCTTAAATGGGGCGACCAGTTATAGGCCGCACCCGGAATGCGATCGGCGACCCCGTAACCCACCAAAAGCGTCTCTGATGACACACCAAAAGCGCGAATGCCAACACCATTAATCGGATGCTCCAAAAATAGCGCTATCGCCGCGTCCCACAGATAGGGTCGCCAAGAGAGAATTTCTGCTGCGTCTCCAGCGCCGCCAGGGAAGACACCCATCATTGCTAACCAACGGTCTCCCAACTCCGGATTCGCGGCCAACATCACCACGGAGCCCAGCAAGCTTGCGAAGACAGGCACCACAAACTTAACACTGGCACTGATCCCCAATCGCACCCCAATCACAGTCGCGTAAGTCAAAACAGAAATGACCAATAACAGCCCAGAGGCTCTGCTTCCCCCTAGGATGACCGCCACAAATAGCAACGGTATCGCCACCCAATAGGCAAACCCTCGCCCATCGAGCAGGCGACAGCCCTCAAACAGCCAGGGTGACAACACCATGAGGACCCAAGCATAGTTCAGTCCGAGAAAGCCGGTGATGCGAGCGGGACTAAACTGATCGGACCACAGCGGATTACCGATTATGTTGTGGCCGAAGAACTTCTGCAGAATACCGTCGAGACAAAAAAAACCAATTGCTAAGGCGACCCCGATGGTTATTTTTCTGAGCGCCGTTGCGCTTGGTGGCATCTGTATTAGCACCACTGCCGCGAGCCCAAAGGACATCATCCGCAACAGCGTTCTAGCCGAGCGATCCATCACAGCGCTGTCGAAAATGGAGCACAACGCCGGTACTGCGAGGCAACCCAACCAGAACCACATCTGGCGAAGACTGGGATCGATAACGACCGTTCCTTTTTGCCAGAAAAGGTAGCCGCCGAACAGCGCCAAAACCCAAGCCATCTGTATGGCAGACTGAACCCAATCCAAAAGAACAGATCAAACCCAACCAGAGCCAGTCCCGCCCCGTTAAGTGATTCGAATCGGATCCACCCACACCAAAAACCTTCATATCAACACATCGCAGAGGACCCGCATTATCACACGAACCCCAGCAGGCTACGGCCTCTTATTTCTGCGGTCCTTTATAGGCCCACAGAGATCCGTATCGTACTGCCCCCCTCTCTCCTGATTGCTACCCCCTTATTACTGCACGACTTATCAAAACCTGGGCTCCGCTGTTCCTTCCCCACCCGAATAGATAACCAGATCCAAGCAATTTATACCTCTGGGCGGTATACGCATAACAATGTGGCACAAAACGATGGCTTATATCTCCCTACCAATGAACTCAATAGGCACCAAAATCTGACCTGAAACCTTGAGCTATTACGAATCACTTGTGGGTAGTATGCAGTGTGTCATTGCTCATACCCTTGACTAACCGTTTTCACGATCAAATGCGCAACACAGGAACCCGAGACAATGAAACTTTATGGCGTTCGTACTTCACCCTACGTGAGACATGCTCGCGTGGCATTGACCCAGTCAAACTTAGAGTGGGAGCTAGAACAGGTGACGCTTGACACCATCGGTCAGTCGCCAACATTGCGCGTACCGTTCCTGATCGATGGCGACCTAACACTCAGTGATTCGTCGGTCATTGTCCGCTACGTTCGTGAACAGTCAGGCCAAGCTTTTCTAGCAACGGTTGCTGACCATGAGTTATTTGCACTGGCAACATCCGTGCTCGATACCGCAGTAAACGTCTATTTAATGAACATCGGTGATAGTGCCGACTTAGCAGAGGTTCCGGCCGGTGCATCCGTCATCGGATTCGATCCCAAAACCTACTTTGAGCGTCAGCAGGAAAGAGTTGCTGTGGGCATGCAAGAACTCGAGCGTTGCCAGCTGTCATCCAGCCAACCCTATACGGATGGAGAAATTCGACTGGCCTGCTTGCTAGATTGGGCCGCTTACCGGGGCACCATCGACTTATCAGGAAAAGATAACCTCTGTCGCTTTCTCACCGAGATTCGCACGTGGCCACCCTTTGCCGAGACGGCACCTGACCTATGAGCCAGGGTCATACTGAGGACGGCAGGAGTTTTTGGGGCGGCAACGAGCGGGCAACGTCCAATACTCAAGGTACGCCCCACTGAGCAGATACTTTCAAGGGGACGAAGTGACTTCTATGACGAGCCAAGCACCTAATGCGTCAGTGATCGTTCATTAATGCGATAAACAATACGCTGCGTGACGGTCTGACCCGCCGCCAACCATGATTCACGGCGACCCAAGGCATGGTTTGGACCATTCGGAAAACCCTGTGCCTCTAGGCATATCGCCGTAAAAGGCCGCAACGGTGACGTCAGTGCCGATGCGGTATAGACCTGCAGGCAGGGCTGTGTCGTGGCAAGATCAAGGCTTACCCCATTGGCTCGATTGGTAAGAGAAGCAACGTGATCGGGTGCCAGTGCATCTCGCTTACCCGACGCCAGTACATAACTGTGATCAAGCCCGTCGGGGTACGCCGTCAACGCATCACCGAGCAAACGCTCTCGGGCAAAGTCGAGCGGAGTATCGGCAACTGGCATCGACCCACCAGTCGCGCATTGCTCGCTGTCCGTTAACAAGACCGACTGGGCATTAACCTGCAACGATAAAGCATTGGCTGAGGTTGCACCCAGCGTAAAGTAAGCGTGATTCGTCAAGCTGATTGGGGTGTCATGGGTCGTTGTCACCGACAGATCAATCATCAGACTGTTATCTGAGAGTGTATAGGCCGCTCTGAAATCGCGATCGCCGGGCAAACCGCCCTCCCCATGCCGACGACTGATGGAATAAGTTGCCGCGTTAGGCTGATTACCTCGCTCAAGCATCCAATCAGCGCGATGCAGCGCGGCTTCGTTACCGTGGAGTAATACGGCCGGCTGCCCGTTAGTCGTCTCAATCTGGCGTAAACGACCGGCAAAGGGTCCCACTGTGCCGCCGATGCAAAATTGATCGATCAACTCAGTGGACACCTGCTCAGCGTCAAGCAGCAACGAAAGATTTTGCCGCTTTGCTACCAGCTGGACCAATCGCGCCCCTCGATTGCTGAGGGTGACGGCGAGTGTAGGTGACTCAAGATGAGTGACATTTGACATAGAGGGGTCCGATCAAATCGCTGGAGAAACCGAATTCAGTTTATCGAAACGCAGCCGATTTTTCGCAAGGTGCTTTTCGGTCTGCACGTTAGCCAGCAGGCGCCATTGCCTGCAGCGCTCTAGTTGATGTGTCGTTGCAAGATCATTTGTAAACAGCACAACAAGACCGTCACCGATTACAAAAGAGAAAAAGATAGCGTCCCAAAAACTCTTGAGCCCATAATGAGATCGAACTAGTCTGCAGAGATTGGGTTACCCAATTGATCACATCAGACAGGAGTACGCATGATCACACTGACACCTACCATCATCATGATGCTAGCAGCTTCGGTTGCTTTCCAAGTCATCGGTCTGTCACTCATGCCCCTGACAAAAGGCGTGACACAGTTAGTGCCGTCGGTAGCCTGTGGTCTTGCCTTTCTGGCAGGGCTCGGGTTGATGGCACGCTTGCTGAACAGCGGCATTAACTTGGGTATCTTGCTGCCCTTCATGGCAGCCGTCGTTCCGCTTTGTGCTATTGCGGTTGGTATTTTATTTTACGGCGAGTCTGCTTCTTTTATTAAGCTATTCCTCCTAGTCTCTGCCTGTTTGGTCATTGGTTTCGCCAGCAGTATTGCATAGACGCCTCGCTAACAAGTGGCCCGCTAAACCTTGATTGCCAAAAATTGACGGTCAATGCCTGCGCCGGTATGAGCTGGAGCAATGGCTTAGAGTTCAACTTGTGAGGCCGAAATATTTTCGACGACGAGTATCTGCTGTCGGCGTTCCCCTCGGTGGCACAAGCAGGCAGTGCCAGCGGCTATCCTAACCAGCCAGCCACCTATGGACTGACCCTGAAATACAACTTCGAGCAATAAGTCTGATAAGTTGTGGGAAGGGGCGCTCATTTAAGCGCCCCTTTTTTTGCCGCGAAAAAGCAATCAGGAACGTCGTTGGCGGGACTTGATACCCGTTTCCGACGCCAGCAGGCGGAAGCCACTTAAGTGCTAGCCCACCCACGGTGCGATAACACGGTGCTATAAACAGCGCTATAACACCGCCTTAAACCAGCAAACTACCACCTTATCGCCTTAAAAAACTATTGTGGGCACCCTCCGCGACCTTCATAATCCCCCACGCCGAGAGGCAATAGTCCTTCTGAGTCCACCTTTATGCTCAAACCGCTGTCGAGCTCACTTCGCGTAGTAGCCAATCGGTCAGGGTTGAGCGCGGCCTGTTAGGACACAAGCGTCTTTTAAACAGTGATTACGTCATCGCGTCTGTGCGCCAGTGTGACTGAGCAGTGGGCGGAGCTTACCGATAACGCCCCACCTGAAAAGACAATTTAATAGCTAACACCAAGCGTAGTAGGAAGGTTAATGAACGATAAACTGACTCTGAACAAATTAGAAAAACTCATCGAGCTCGAAACGCAGCTTCGTGGAGAGTACCAGCAACAACTCGACGACAAAGACATATCCATTGCCCAACTCACCGTCGACAAGACTGCGCTGGAGGCCCAAATCAGCGAGCGCGAGAAAACCATCGCGACCCAGTTGGCGACCATTACCGAGTTCTCGAGCAAGTCAAAAGACATCCAAGCGCTGGAGCAGCGCAATCGGGAGCTTCATAATCGCTCCGATAAAATGAAGGACGAAGTGGCAACGGTAAAGAGCCGCGCCAAAGAACTCCAAAAAGACCTTGCTGCAGAGCGAGCAGAACTCGCTGAACTGAAGAAGTATGACCCACAGCGACTCCGCAAAAATCTGGACGCCTCAAAAAAGAAGCTGGCAGACAAGACCGCTGCAGCGGACAAGTTGCAAAAATCGCTCAACCAAACGCGCGCAGAAAATACCGAGCTCGAGCAAAAAGTGAAGGACCTTGAGGCGCAAGTCGCCGCGGCAGCTGATGCTGAGCAAAGTGATAAGACCGAGGACGACAAGCAAGCCGCTGCTTGATGCTCGTTCCTAAACCATCAGGTTCGATCAAATTGAGCGCAGTGACACCGAGGGCCTAGCCATCACTTTTCTGGACCTGTCATTTTGGCAACGACACCGGCAACTGCTCGGCGTTGTTGCTATTGCAATTGGGGCCGGCGCTTGGGCCATGGAGTTTGCCGGCACCGTCTATATCTGCCCGTATTGCAGGGTACAACGCACTGTGATCTTACTGCTCGGCGTGGCGATGATATTGCCGTTTACCCATCACTGGATCATGCGCTATCTCGCTTCAGTGGTCGGCTTTTTGGGTGCGGTGGTCGCCGTGAATCAAAACTTCATGGGATGGATGAAAATCTCAAACGGCACCTTTGCTTTCAATGACGTGCTTTACATCGACCCTTTTCTCCTCTCGAGCGGCTCCTTATTTATCATTATCGGCCAACTGTGGCTCATTCTCGGCAAATACCAGCCCACCGAGCGCTGAGACAGTTGCCTCTTTTATCCTCTAGGCACCCTCACTTCGAATCACTCCATCAACAGGCACTGGCTAGTTAACAAGGCATCAAGCTGACAGTCGCTCACAGGTGTTCGCCGTCGAGGTAATACCAACGACCGCCAGTTTTCGAGAAACGGCTCGTTTCATGTAGCCGATGCCCTTTTCCATCGACCTTATAACGCGCCACGTACTCGACGACGCCGATGATGTCGGCCTCGTCTCCGCCGTCGGCAGCGTAAATACGCAAACCAAGCCAACGGTGTTTGTCGTTAAAGCGCACTTTGCTGGGCCGCGTTTCCTCGTGCCATGTCGCCAGCAGGTAGGCCTGATCACACAAAACAAATGCACTGTATCGAGAACGCATCAGTTGCTCTGCCGTTTTCGGATGATCATGACCGCTCAAAAATCGTTGGCAGCACTTCGCATAAGAGGCTGGGTGGCCGCAAGGGCAAGGGGCGCTATCGTCAATCAGTTGGTCGTGAGGCATAGCAATTAGGTTAGCACGTGGATCAGCGGCCTACGTCGCGACATGGCGCTCAACAGAGCAGGCATAAGTCCCCATACTCGCAGCATATTGAGACTGATTGAAAACGCCTGCTCTGAATGACCCGTTTTTTTAGGGGCTATTCACTCGGTGGCTGAAACGCCGATAACTTAGGATGCACATCACACCATGCTGGCGCACTCTCCGCAAAGTGCGTGTACTGAGGTCTGAAGTGAGCGGGATCGTCAAATGTCATGGCATTGACGGACACGACCGACACGTCATTCGACTGCACCTTTATCTGAGTGCCGCAATCGCCGCAAAAATAACGCTCAACGTTCCTGCCCGCAGCAGAGCGTGACACGTACTTTTTCAACTCGCCCGACGTCAAACGAAAATCATCAGGGGAGATTGCATAGGACGCCCAATAGGCACTCCCACCGACAGTCTGACAGTCGGCGCAATAACACAGCCCTTGCATCATCGACTCTGCTAGCACTTCATATTTGATGGCTTTACAAAAACACGCGCCTGTCATCACTACTGACTGCTCCCTTTGAAGCGGGGTGGGGTCCGCTATTGTTTCAATGCTTCGCCAAGCACGTCTGGCGACGAGAATGCTGTGGCCGCTCTGCTCGCTAAACAGCTGAGACAGCTACCTCATATAGGCTGTAAGTCAGGACGCCGCTGCCATCGACAACACCCGCGGCGACCGCTTGCAAGCCATTCATCCAGCTATACTTTTCGTGACTCGTTTGAAACGTGGGTGCCGTAGTGATCAAACCCGCAGCCATATCCGCACGGCCAGCGTACTCGACGTAGATATACGCACCATCGTCGGTTTTTAAGGTAAACCGCACGTCGACACAGCCGACCGATTTATCGTGATTGAGCGTGAGCCAATCAGCCGCATCATTGACTGCCAAACTGGCTTTGACTCGATCACAGTCGACATCAACCGACAACACGTCGACCACTAATCTTCGCCCTTTGGGTCCCTGCCCTACATCGACCCGCTCGCCTAATTGCACTGTGATCGTACCCATCGCCACTAATTCAGCAGTCGCTTTCATATGGTATTTCCAGTTGTTCGTGAGGGAGTACGGTACTGGCACTGCGGTGCTTTATCAAATGATAGCCCGGTGCCTGAGCCGTATCGGCTGAGACCCTCAATTTGCCGGCCCGACGCGCTAACCCATGATCAACAGGCATAGGCTGGCTCTGGATCAAGGTTATGGCAGTTAGCCAGCAATAGAATAGTCAGTGTGGTGATTGCCGGGCTGGTTGCAACCAAAAGTTAATCCCCGCACCGAGTAAAATAAAGCCACTGCCCAAGAGCGTGGTGAAAGCGGGAGTCTCGGCAAAAAAACACCAGCCCAAGACCGCCGCAAACAAAATTTGCACGTAGCTAAGGCTTGTTGCGCGACTGGCTGAATCCCACTGCATCGCTTTGGTCAAAGCCACTTGGCCTAGCTGGGTGAAGCAGCCAATGCCCGCTAATATCAGCCACCCCGTTGCCGTTGGCCAGATGAAACCTTCTGCACCCAATAATAAGGTGCCCGGAATACACACCAGGGGAAAATACAGCACAATCACACTGGGATGCTCTGTGGCGACCAGCTTCCGTACCAGTGTGTAAGCAACACCGCTGCCCAAAGCGCCCCCTAACCCAGCCAACAACGCCACCTGCGATAAACCCGCTGGTTCAGTGCTCACCCAATAAGGAGACACCATACAACCCAAGCCGACGAGGCTCAGTAGCACACAAAGGACCGTCGCAGCCGAGGGGCGTTCCAAAAGAAAGATAAAGGCCAGCAAGGCAGTGAATACCGGATGGAGGTATTGCAACACGGTGGCTTGTGCGAGGGGCAAATGCATCAAGGCATAAAACACGCCCATCAACGCTAAAAACCCCGATAATCCTCGGGCCAGCAATAAACCGCGCCGATGACCCAACGGATTGACCCCGACACGTCTCAAGTCCCATAACGACAGCGCCGCAGAAATCACCGCTCTCACAAAAATAATCTGCAGCAAAGGAATGGCCATTTCACCGGCTAATTTGACTAAAGACCCCATCAGCGCAAACGCCAAGGCGCTGATCATCATGTAGCGCGGGCCCTGATACGTCATGCTTGATCTGTCATGGTGAGGCGTTATCTCTTTTCTGCGGCATCACGTATCACTTGGTGTGGCGGGTCAGCCTGCATCCATCCTAGTCATTAACAGCCTCGTCACTGACGCAGTACGTTGTTCTTTTCACACCCGCGGTGGCGATCTTATTGCAGATCACCTAGGGTGGCGCATTGACTATTGCCAGCGCGCTCACGTAGCGCAGTACTGGCTGAAAAGTTTAAACAGATGACACGTCTATGACTCATCAAGACAAGCAAGACACCCGTATTGATCATCTCATTATCGTCGTGCCAGATCTGCAAGACGCAACCGATCAGTATTCTACCTTACTGGGGAGGTCGCCCAGCTGGAAGGGGACTCATCCCGACTACGGCACTGCCAATACGTTGTTCCAACTTGACAATATCTATCTCGAATTACTCGCGGTAAAAGGGAATGGACCGGCAGCCGACATTGTACAAACGCTATTGGATAAGCGCGGCTCTAGTTTGGGCGGGCTCGTCTTTGGTACGCAAGACGCAACCGCTTTTATAAAGCGCGCACGCTCTTTTGACCTCATGGCATCCGACCCGGTACCCGGGCAGGGCATCGATGACAACACCGGAGTCCAGTCGTCATTGGCGGAATATCTTTTGGGATACAGAGGCCGCGCGGGGCATCTTCTCGTTTTGTATCGAGCACAGCGAGACCTCCGCTTTGCCGATGTCGGCGGTGTTGGCTGAATCACCCATTACTGCTGTCGATCATGTCGTTGTAAAAACGGACAGTGCAGACGCCGCCAAACGATTTTATGGTGAACAACTCGACATTCGTTTAGCACTAGAGCAGGCGGTGCCTGAATGGGGCGGGACACAGCTTTTTTTCAGAGCAAGCTCCATGAGTATTGAAGTGATCGCCACTGACAAGGCGCCCGATCATGACGAAATGTGGGGGCTCGCGCTCAAAACAGCCGATATCGACGCCACGCAAAAGCGGTTACTGTCGGCGGGTGTCGATGTCACGGATGTCAAGGCAGGCCGCAAACCCGGCACCCGAGTGTGCACCGTGAAATCGCATGCTTTGGCGATTCCCACACTGCTGATTGAGCATCCTGTAGCCGATCAGTAAGTATTTCGAGGGGATCAAGACCATTTCGGTTGGGCAACGGCGGCCAGTCAGCCTACCAAGCTGATCACCTTACTCAGGCCCAAAATAAGCACGAGCAGAACCACACTCGCAGCCACACCATTGTGCAGACGTCGATTACGATACGGCGCCGGTATCAGCGCACTATTGGCGACAATCAGCAAGATACCCGCAATGAGCGGTAACAGCACCGCGTTGGTGGCTTGCGCGGCGATGATCAGGACATCCGGCCGCGGGATCAGCAGTGCAAATGTCAGACCTATGCCTAACACGTTGAGCGCCACGAACTTAAACGGCCGACTCTGTGCGTCAGTCGACCACCCCATGACACCACAGACGGTCCAGCCCGCTGCGATCGGCGCCGCGATCGCCGATGTCAGCCCTGCCGCAAATAAACCACCACCGACCACCCACGTGCCCACTCCGGGAATACGGTGATCAATTGCGATCATTAACCGGTCCAAAATGGGCCCCTCGCTATCTCCCTGCAGCACCACGGTTGCCACCACCATGACGGCGATGGTCATGATGCCACCCAACGTAATCGCTAGAGTGGCCTCGGTGCGTGCCTCCTGTATCGCTTGCGCCAATGGCACTCCCAACCATCGTCGCCGAGCTGCAGTGGCGTGTAGAAATAGGTTGTACGGCACCACAGTAGTGCCGATGAGCGCCAATACGAGTGTCAACGTATTCGACGCATCAGAAGCCAAGATGAGCGAGTGGTGCATAGCAAATAGCTCAGGCATGCAGAACGCCGCGAGCCCAATAAAGAGGCAGGCCATTAACACAACCAAGATCACTAAGACGCGTTCTAAAACACGATAACGGTCGAGCAAAATAAGGCTCGCCGACACCAGGCTGCTGGCGATCACCGCGAAAGCGAAGGGAACCGGTAATACCGCGCTCAGACCCAAACCGGCGCCTGACAGGTTGCCAGATTGATAGGCCGCGTTGCCGACACCGATGGCGCACACCACTAATATAGCGAGCGCTCCGCCCCACCACTGGCGCTCACCCAGCAACCGAATCAGCGCAGCTAAATCACGATTCGTCGCCAGGGCGCTTCGCACCGACAGCTCCTGTAATATAAGCGTGGCCACCACCGAGAGTAAAATCGCCCACAGCAATGTGATTCCTGAACTCGCACCAGCGGCAGCGGCTGTCGCGATCGTGCCAGGGCCAATAAATGCCGCCGCTACGATCGCACCGGGACCTAAAGTGATTTTCATTTATTGCCGCTTTTAATGGTCACTGTGTATCAATTCTTCCTGGCGTGTTTGAGTTCTAGTCACTGCGTATCAACCCTTTTCATCTTCTTCTCGGCTAGGGAATAACGCCCTAGCGCAAGATGTCGCGAGCTCTCTATGGTTGCGCCGCTAGGATGCGCTCTGGCTGACCCGCGTCATGCACTCTAACAATCAATAACGACGCGCCGTCCTCTTCGGTTTTACCGCTGTGCACGACACCTCTTGGGATCATGCGCACCTCGCCCTCCTGACTCTGGATATCCGCTTGATCCCTTTGCATCAGTACAATAGTCCCTGAGAGCACATAAAATATCTCAGCGCCCGGGTGGGAGTGCCAGGGCAGCTCCGTATTGGGAGGTATATCAACCTCGCTTACGATGACTTCCTGATCGGCCAACCCAATAAGCGATTCACGCAACAACGTGTCAGCGCTCGGACGCTCAGACGAGTGGGACTCACGGACCAAACCATTACTCAGCAATAGGCCCGCCGCAAACACCAAAAACCATCGTTGTAGTTGAATCGCCATCGATTACCCCCTCTACCATCAGATTACCAAACACACTGAGTGCCACTCTATCCCTATGCGGCTCGCTCACATCATGCCCTGCTTTGGCGCTACCCGCTCTAGGCAGGCCGCAAAGACGGCACGCTAAGCTCAACGTTTGAGCCAATTGGAAGACTCCCATAGGCCCCTCATTGGCAGACTACACTGCGTACAAGATGCACAGAGTGAAGGCGTAAACCCAGACCCAGACCATCATTCCTCTCACCCAATCTTAGCCCTGTAGGGTTATCGCCTAGCTAAACTCCTGTACGCTATGCTCTCTGAAAATTGCATCCAATTGAAATTGCACCCTAACTCGCTGATTGGCTAAGGCATCACTATGACACCGCAAGAAATCGCAACGCTGCGTGACCTCATGGAGTATGAAGCACAGAGAACTGCCCCGCCTGAGGGCTTTCCTCGGCTACCTGATATCCCTGCTGGTCGTTACACCGACGAAGGATTTTATGCGTTAGAGCAAGCTGAGATTTTTAAGAAATCATGGTTATTTGCAGCCCATCTCGATGAGCTTCCTGAGCCCGGTTGCTTCATTAAGTGGGAGCAAGCCGGAGAGCCGGTCGTCATTGTGCACGCCGAAAACGGCGACGTGAACGCATTTTATAATGTGTGCTCGCATCGCGGTGCGCCGGTTGTCACGGATGAAAAGGGCCGACGACTCAGGCTCACCTGTCAATATCATGGCTGGAGCTATTCGTTAAACGGAGAGTTACAAGCCATTAAAGACCCCGAAGACTTTGGTGATTTTGACTTGAGCTGTCGCAGCCTCTCGAGCATTCGCTGCGAGCGATTCGGCAAGTTCATCTTCGTAAATTTTGATCCTGAAGCCGTCAGCCTGCTCGATTGGCTAGGACCTATCGCCGATGAATGGCAAGAGTTCCAATTTGATCAGTGTCGCTTATCTGCTCGACACAGCTTTGACCTCGACTGTAACTGGAAGGTTGCAATGGAGGCGAATACTGAGGTTTACCATGTTCCCAATATTCACCCCACTACGGTCGCGCCCCTGCTAGATCACCGACGCAACGTCAACACGCTATACCGTAATGGACATGGCCGCATGGTCGCCCCACCGCCCCGTCTCAATGGGTCCGAGGATGCAGCATCAACACGCGATGTGGGCGCGCGAGCAGAAATCGCCACCGTCGGCGAAATCGCCCGCACCTGCATTCAATCCTACGGCATTTTCCCTAATTGGGTGTCGCAGCTCACCGAATTTGTGCTCGGACCGCTGCTCTTCTGGCCCAATGGCGTCAATAAGTGCCGCATAGAGTGTTGGACGATTGCGCCGGATTGGGGCGACGGCGAGGGCCCCGATTACTGGACCGTGAATCGTGGCGAGTCACTGTGCAAAATCTTGCTTGAGGACACAGAATTTGGCACTGAGATCCAAAAGTCGATGGAATCTCCGGGCTTTAAGGGCGTGCCATTAAGCTATCAAGAAGCCCGAATTTATCATTGGAACCAACAGGCCGATCGTATGATTGGGCTCGACAGCATTCCGCCAGAACTCGCCGTGGAGCAGGTCATTAACGAGGACTGGGTCTACCCCAACGACCCTCGGCTGGCGCAGATAACAAATTAATGGATCGTGGTGATAGCCTTGTCCAGCAAGCTCGGCATGGTGGCCTTACTGCCTGCTAAATACGGCGAGCGGCAATCACGGCTGCCGCAGAGCCGGCACCGACGATGGCAGACCACAGCCGCATTAGTTTCCCCCGGCTAGGCCCGGCGAGACACGCGGCCTCGTCGCGATGGCTGACTTCGTCTTCTTGGCATTGCAGCAGTAACTCCTTGAGCGACTCGTAACGCTCCTGCTCTGCAAGGCGGTCTATCTGCTGGCGGTAATGATGATCCACAAAGGTTTCCACCGCTTCTATGGTGGCAAAGACCGCATGCCTCCCAAAGATGGCCGGTAACGCCCCTGTGAACCAGCCCATTAGCCACCAAAGCGGCAATAATTGAGTCCTCGCTGAAGACGGTACCGTCTCCTCCATTAACCGCAGATGGTCACGCTCCGTCGCAATATGCCGTTCCGCAAAATCCCGAACCGAGTCATCCCGTGACACTGCCAAAATCCCCCGGTAGATCATCACGGCGCCATACTCACCCGCGTGATCTGATCGCAGCTCTGCCTGCAACCACCGGGGCATTTGCGAGAATGGCGGGATGACTGGGGAAACATGTAGAGGAGCCTGCTCACTCGCCCTACCCGCCGCATCCGAAATCGCAGAGGGTTGCGAGCTTGCCAAACGCTCATTGTTGGATAGTGCTGAAGACATAGTGTTCGCGCTGGGGAGACGAAGATTAACGATAGCGTAAATGGGACCTCACTACAGGTAACCACCGCACGCCGCTGAGCTGGATGGGGCCGCTGCGATGGGCCTGCTATGAGACTCGAGGCTCGCAGGCGCGCAGCGCGTTCCCAGGGCGCATCTCGCGCCGCAACTCACCCAAGCAGGAGCGCCGTCAGCCTTACTCTTGAGATTCCGCGTTGATATAAAGAGACCGCTGCGGCGCTTGAAAAACGCGTTCCATCATTGGCTCAAAGAATGACAATGGAAAACACTCTGCCTCGGGATCAAACGCGGGAGCATCATATTTTTCGATAAATTCGAGCGTACGGGCATAGTGGGGATGGTCTTGATACTGATCGCGCATATTGCGATCCAGACCCATATAGTGAAAAAAGTAATACCCTTGGAAAATACCGTGATGCTTCACCATCCAGTAATTGGCTTCGCTCACATAGGGCTCGAGTAATACGGCCGCCACGTCTGCATGATTGGCGGGGCCCAGCGTATCGCCGATATCATGAAGCAATGCGCACACCACATACTCTTCATCCTTGCCGTCTTGATGAGCCAATGTTGCGGTCTGCAAGCAATGGGTTAAACGATCGACAGGAAAACCGCCAAAATCGCCCTCGAACGTTGTATAAAGATGCTTCGAATGCACTTTATTTAGGACGTGGCGTTAATTTCCCAATCGCTTTGGAAGGCCTCTTTCATATGATGAAATTGGGCGCGCTGCGGCAGTGCCTCATTCATGGCGCTGACTCCTTATCAATTCGTTTCGAGAATACTGCGGCGGCTGTGATGCTGCAAGGAGTCGGTTAACATGGCCCCGATCCGGTTACCAGCGTAGTTGACCCGGGGTGGCTGCGGTTTCGTAAATTGTTCATGGCTCGCGCTTCATTTGCCATAGTAAAGTAATGGGGCAGCAGTTTTTTGGCTTCAAACAGCTCTAGCAGCGATGGCCGTAATGGTGGTGGCCGCGAAAACGCCACTCAGACAACAGATGAGCAGGATGTTTCATGCTCGATAGACCCATCAAGGATTGATGAAAGGATAGAAAAATGAAGAATCTCATTGTTTCGCTCAGTATGCTCACGATGCTGCTCACCCTGGGCTGCGCTTCAACATCAGAAACGGTCCCGACCACCACACCGGACGGCCTCGAGCTCGTGCGCAGCGACAAGCACAGCGCAGTGTATATCAAGCCCGAGGCCCAACTCGATATTTACAACGAGTTCGCGATCGTGCCATGCGAGGTTGCATTTCGTAAGAATTGGCAGCGAGACTACAACTCGTCACACCGCAGCAGTGGTCAACAGATCAAAGAGCGTGATATCGATCGCATTAAGCGCGAGCTGGGCGAGGAGTGCAACGCTCTCATCGCGGGAGGCGGGGCGGGCCATGCCGTCGTAACTTTAGTGGCAGAGTGGCAGCAAGGTCAGGACGTGCTGCTGGTCCGCCCCAACATCGTCAACCTCAACATTACCAGCCCAGATGTCAGCAGCCCCAGTATGACGCGCTCCTATTCAGCTTCGGCCGGTTCCATGACGTTGTATCTGGAGCTCATCGATGCTGAAACCTCTGAAGTACTCGTGCGCGCTTACGACAGCAAGGCCGATCCCGATTCTTTCGTCAATTATGCGAATAAAATCACCAATCGGCAGGCGGCAGATCGCATGCTCAAGAATTGGGCAACCCGGCTTCGCGAAGCGATGGATGCGGTAATGAGGCCATCTGCCTCTGAGGCATGAAGCACCTGTTAAGAATACTGCTGGGTGCACTCGTCGTGGCAATTGCCCTCATTTGGGCCTTGCCACAGTGGGCGCCGGCCCAAGCAGTACACTGGGTGGCGCCCAATAACTCGGGTCTAACGGGGGTATTTGCTCCCAATCAGTCACTGTCGGCGTTATCACTCATACCGGTTGGTGCGGCGCCCGAGCATGTGGCCTGCGACAGCAATCAGATGCTCTTTACCAGCATCGATGGCGGACAAGTGCTGTTTCGACGAGCAGCCGATGGTAACTGGAGCACGCTTGGTAACACGGGGGGACGCCCTCTTGGCCTAAGAAGTGACGGCAGCGGTGGGCTATTCATTGCGGACGCCATCAAGGGCCTGTTACGCATGGACGCAACCGGGCAGGTCACCACGATTGCTGACTCCATAGACGGTCAGGCGCTGAAATTTGTTGATGACCTCGATATCGATGACCGAGGCCGTATCTACTTCTCTGATGCCTCCCAGCGCTTCGACTACTCACAGGTCGCGCTTGATTTCTTTGAGGGGAGCCAAACTGGCCGGCTACTGCGATTTGATCCGGCCACTCAAGACATTCAGATCATGATCAGCGATCTATTTTTTGCCAACGGCGTGACGCTAGGGCCCAACGATGACTACGTGCTGGTCAATGAGACGGGGTTGGGGCGAGTCCATCGACTGTGGCTGAGGGGAGAGCGTGCCGGGCAACAAGAACTGTTCATCGATGAACTCCCCGGCACACCCGACAACATTCGCTTCGATGGCGTCGATACGTTTTGGATTGCAATGCCTTCACTGAGAGCCAGCCTAGATGACATTGCGCCGTGGCCCAGGTTACGTGCGCTGTTGTCTTTCTTACCGATTCACCTGCTTGAGGCGGCCGCCGAACCGGCGAGCTTTATTATCGGTGTCAATCTCCAAGGCGAGGTGACCCACAATCTGCAGGACCAAGGGAATGCCTTCCATTACATTACCGGCGTGACTCCCTGCGGTGA
This sequence comes from uncultured Luminiphilus sp., assembly GCA_905182485.1. Classification (GTDB taxonomy): domain Bacteria; phylum Pseudomonadota; class Gammaproteobacteria; order Pseudomonadales; family Halieaceae; genus Luminiphilus. Next base: position 3,531 of record CAJJBO010000028.1, on the reverse strand, counting down.
CACGCTGTATCTCGGTAGCCTGCGCACCGATGCTATTGGTGTATTGCCCATCCCCTAACACGGTGCTGCTCATGCAAAACAAAAGCCAAATCGAATTCTGGAATGGTGACACCGGTCGCAACTGGGTCGCGCATGACGCACTGATGGAAGCAATGCTCCAGCCCATTGGCGAGACGGTACTGGACGCATTCCGTTTCGAGCCTCACGCGCGAGCGCTGGACATTGGCTGTGGCTGCGGCCACCCCACACTGAGCCTGGCAGACGCGGATCGGGGCTGGCGGATCCGTCACCGGCGTCGATATCTCCGCGCCCGATGCTGGCGGTGGCGCGTGAGCTCACCGCAACGAGTGCACCCGATCGGGCTCGTGTTGACTTTTCTGGAAGTCGACGCGCAAGTGCATCCGTTCGAGCCCGCGAGTGTCGAACACGTGTTCTCTCGCTTTGGCGTCATGTTTTTCGAAGACCCCGTCGCCGCTTTTCGTAACCTTCATCGCTGCCCTGACCGCCTCAGGGACGCTGGCCTTTTGCTGCTGGCAATCGCGAACAGTCAATCCCTTTATGACGGTGCCTGCCCAAGCGGCCTTAGAATTGCTACCTGCCCCTCCTGAGATGCCGCCACACGCGCCTGGGCCCTTTGCTTTTGCTGAGCCCGACTATGTCCACTCCATATTATCCCGGTCGGGATTCAGTGGTATCAGTATCACGCCCCTGAGTCATGATTTGGTATTTGGCGCTGGATTGCCCCTCAGTGAGATCGTAGAGCATCTCGTCAAGATCGGCCCCATTGCTCAAATGGTGCGCGAGGCGCCAGATGCGCTGCAACAACCGGTTCGCGAGCGTGTAGCTACCGCCCTTACACCCTTTTTCACTGCAAACGGCGGTATCAATCTGGAAGGCCAATTTTGGCAGGTCACGGCTAACGCCTGAGCCAGCGGCAGGTGTTGAACGTTACTGTGCCCGTAACTACCTGCCCTTACGGCGTGACAGCTCGACACCCAAGATGCTCGGCGCGCTGCCAATCACTGGGTTTTCAGGTCGCGGGAGAACTCACGCCTGCACAGACTCATGGCATAATGCATGTCGGTTTATAGGGCGACGTTTTATTCGTGCTCTTGTTACCCCCCCTTTTCCCTCACTCATTATCACTTATAGGATCTTCTCATGGATACGCACTCTCTCTTCTCGCTAGCAGGCCGAACTGCTTTGGTCACCGGTGGCTCTCGCGGCATTGGCAAAATGATTGCCACTGGGTTCATTGCTCAAGGTGCCAAGGTTTACATCTCCAGTCGTAAGGCGGATGTTTGCGAGGCAGTCGCCGCTGAATTGGGTCCTAACTGCATTGCGGTGCCAGAAGACATCTCGACCGTAGAAGGCTGTAAGGCCCTCGCCGCCACCATGGCTGACAAAGAAGACGGTATCGATATTCTGGTCAACAATGCCGGCGCTGCCTGGGGCGAGGCGTTTGAAACTTTTCCCGAGTCGGCATGGGATAAAGTGATGAATCTTTATGTGAAATCCATTTTTTTCCATACTACAGCCTTGCACGGCTTACTCAAAGCCGGCGCCTCTACCGAGCAGCCCGCCAAAGTCATCAATATCGCTTCCATCGATGGCTTACGGCTCAATACTTGGGAAACCTACAGTTACCAAACCTCTAAAGCGGCAGTGATTCAGCTAACCAAAGCACTTGCGGTCGAGTGGGCCGGTAAGGGCGTTCGTGTCAACGCACTGCCCCTGGGGCTTTTGCATCCGACATGAATAAGGCGGCACGAGACCTTGGAGACACCGTCGGCAAACACGTGCCTTCAGGTCGCATTGGCAACGACGAGGACATGGCGGGCGTGGCGATTTATTTGGCGGCACGGTCCGGCAACTACGTGGTGGGCGAAACCATCGCCGTTGATGGCGGCATCGTGCATGCGTATCTGACCGATGCCTGGGAGGTGGACCCCTCAGGGCACTGATCTGCATCACAACGAGCTGCGTTAAAAAGGCGGGCAAACTGCCCGCCTTGATTCTACTGCTAGAATTCGTGCGTCGACAACGCAGTATTGACAATAGCCCCGATGCATCATCGTTTGACCACACAACACTCACTCTTATTCGTAGAGCGACTCCATCATCTGATCGATGGTAAAGGTGGCCGGTCGTTGTCTGGGCGGATACACCTTGAGTGATGCCATAAAGCCCTGCAGCGCGACCCTCGCAATCGCGATCCGGGGTAAGGCAACCCGCACCCACCAATCGTTGTAGGTGTTCGAGTTTTGATCAGCGCGCTCGAAACGGATCACGGCGCAGATGAAATACCTTGGGAATTCTGAGGGTATCAAACTGTTCACGCCATACATCAAATTCCTTGGCCCGCTGCTCAGCAAAAACCACCTTCCAATCGCCCACCCGCATAGCGGTGAGCAGGCCGTCGTCGCTCCAGTAATAAAAGGTGTCACGCGGGCCGTTAGTAGCCTGGCCGGTGAGATACGGCAAAAAATCGTAGCCATCAAGATGATTGTGATAATCACGACCATTGATGGTGACACCCGCTTTCAACTCATCCGTAATAGTGGATCGGCCCACCGCTGACAGTAATGTCGGCACCCAATCTTCATGCGACATGATGTCATTAAAAATCGTGCCCGATGCAATCTTGTTCGGCCAGCGGATCATTGCGGGACGCGGAACCGCCTTCCCAGTTGGTATTTTTTTCGCTGCGGAAGGGGGTGATAGCGGCGTCGGGCCACGTATTAAAGTGGGGCCCATTGTCGGTGCTGTAGAGCACGATGGTGTTATCGGCGATGCCCAGCTCATCGAGCTGATCGAGCATCCGCCCCACCAGGTTGTCATGTCCCACCATGGCATCGTTATAAAAGCCCTGTCCCTGATAGCCCGATCTCTTCCTCCGGGGTATGGGTAAGGAAGTGCATCCGCGTCGAGTTAAGCCAAACAAAAAAGGGCTTATCGTCGGCCGCAGCGCGATTAATAAACTGCTGCGCGCCCTCTAAAAACTCGAGATCCACTGTTTCCATTCGCTTTCGGTTTAACGGGCCGGTATCCGTGACCCGCCCGTCCGCAAAGCTATGCACCACGCCACGCGGACCAAACATTTTTTTGAAGGCAGGGCTCTTAGGGTAATCAGGATCCTCGGGCTCTTCCTCTGCGTTTAGGTGATAGAGATTGCCAAAAAACTCATCAAAGCCATGCTCTGTCGGCAAGAACTCATCGCGATCACCCAGATGGTTTTTGCCAAACTGACCGGTGGCATAGCCCTGCTCCTTGAGCAGGGTCGCGAGGGTGACGTCCTGGGGTTGAATGCCCATATCTGAACCGGGAATTCCCACCTTCGTCAGCCCGGTGCGGATAGGCGACTGGCCGGTAATAAAAGCAGAGCGGCCCGGCGGTACAGCTTTGCTGACCGTAGTAGTCGGTGAACTTCGCCCCTTCATTGGCAATGCGGTCAATGTTGGGGGTCTGATAACCCATCATCCCCATATTGTTAGTGGAGAGGTTCCAAAACCCAATATCGTCACCCCAAAT
>CAJJBO010000027.1 GCA_905182485.1 uncultured Luminiphilus sp. | reverse complement strand
GCAGTGAATCCAGCACAGAGCGTATCCAGCCCCAGCTGCTCAGGGCCAATGCCATCGATCGGCGATAAATGCCCCATCAACACATAATAGTGACCCCGAAAACTGCCACTTTGCTCAATCGCCATGACATCAGCAGGCGCCTCCACAACACACAGGGTGGACGCGTCGCGTTTGGGGTCTGAACAAATCTCACAAATGGCAAGCTCAGTGAAATTGCGACAGCGTTCGCAGTTACGCACTTTGGCCAGCGCCGTCTCGATGGCCTCCGCAATCTCCTGAGCGCCCTCTCGATCCCGCTCCAACAAATGTAAAGTCATCCTTTGCGCTGATTTGGGTCCGACGCCTGGCAAGTGTCTCAAGCCATCAATCAGCCCCTGTATAGATGGGCTTAACTTCATAAAAAACAATCCTTTATGTGGCTATTATCCCAACATAAGTCACGTTTTAAACCGCACATAAAACGACCCATTAAGCCAAATCCTCCGACGCTGCGGCCTGGCCATCGAAACCGGCATCCGCAGTATTGGGGCGAATGCTACCGGGAATGATCTCGCCATCAAATGCCCTGATCAGCTGCTGAAGCGCATCGTCATTGGAAATGGCCTGTTCGGCCTCCGCGAGCTGCTGTGCCGCCACTGCCGCGCGATGGCCGGCCGGCGTACGGCTGGTCTGCGCCACCTTCTCGATCGTGGCGTGTATCGTCTGTCCGATCTGCTGACTCAAGGCCTGAGACAGCTGCTCTGGATGCCGATCGTTAAACAGACTCGCATCGGCCTGCGCGATCGCAAACCGCAGCGTAGGGGCTGACAGCTCAAGTAACTCTAGGTTCAAGGCAATATTGTGCAGAATCCCAGCGAAGGTCAGCGCATCAAATACCAGTGGCCATCGATCAGGGCTCAGGGAAGCCAACGTCACGTGCTCTTCGTCGAGTACCGGCGCGTCTGCTGAGTGGTTTATTGGCGCCTCTGCACCCACCAGCGCCGCCTTGGTGTGACCCGCTGGCTCAGACTGCCGTGTGTCAGATTGCCGTTGCGCAGGCGGGTCTTGATGGCCTGGCAGAGTTGTCAGAGTCCGATCACCCTCAGCACCTCGCTCATCGCTCTCTGATGCACTGGGTGCCGCTACATCCTCTGAATGATCAATACTGACTGGGTCGCCAGCGCCCGTTGCCGAAGGGTTGTCTTTGCTGTGCGAAGTGGTGTGCGAAGTGGTGTGCGAAGTGGTGTGCGAAGTGGTGTGCGAGGTGCTGTGCGGGCTGCTCTGCTGAGTGCTCTCGGGCATTTCCACCGCTGTTTCATCTGTCGCGGAGACCGAAGCGCGATAAGGGCTAGAGGGTACCGTCTGGTCGGTCGGAACAGTTTGGTCGTTTCGGGGCGCAATGGTCGCCGCTGGTTGGGCGCCCTCCGAACCCCCCTCTCTTACCACCGGCGTCGCCGGCGGTTCAGGCTTTTTTACAGGGGGGTCTCCTGCAGCGGCTTGGGGCTGAATCACCACCGCAGGCCGGAACGCAATCATACGAAGCAGCACCATCTCAAGACCCGCTCTCGCCGAGGAGGCAAGGTAAACGTCTCGTCGGCCTGAGGTCGCCATTTGCCAAAACAGCTGCGTGTCGTCGATGGTAGCGCGTGCAGCTAACTCCACAATCCGCGCCTGATCGGGCCAGCTGGTGTCCAGCGCATCCGGGACCGTTTGCGCAATGGTCATTTGGTGCAAAATGCTGGCGAGTTCGTCGAGCGTTGAAACAAAATCTGGAGCATGCTCGGCAATATGCGCGACTAAAGACAACACCGTAGCGGGATCGTCTTCAAGAATCGCCGCGACAATCTCAAGTACCTGCCCTCGATCTACGGTCCCCAGCATTTCCCGCACCTCAGCGCCGGCGAGCCGCCCCTCACCGAAGGCAATCGCTTGGTCACTTAAGCTCAGTGCATCACGCATTGAGGCCGAGCTCGGCGCACCCAACGCACGCGCCTCGGCGTCGGCGTCCACCGACTCAGCGCTCAATATGTGCGTGAGGTGCGCAACAATTTGCTCTGGCTGCATGTTTTTGAGGTTGAACTGCAGGCATCGTGACAGCACGGTCGCTGGCAACTTCTGAGGATCGGTCGTGGCCAAGAGAAACATGGCATGGGGCGGCGGCTCTTCCAAAGTCTTCAACAGCGCGTTGAAGCTGTGGTTCGACAACATATGCACTTCGTCAATCAGATAGATCTTGTAGCGCGCTCGCGTCGGGGTGTACTGCACGTTCTCAAGCAGTTCCCGCGTGTCTTCAACTTTGGACCCGAAGTGCCGCCGCAGGTGTTGCATTTCATGCAGGTGCCATTGCGGACCAAAGTGTAATTGCCGCAATCACCACATGCTTCTCCTTCGTAGCCCTGTCACAGTTCAGACACTTGGCAAGAATTCTCGCCACCGTCGTCTTTCCGACGCCGCGTGTTCCGGTAAACAAATAGGCGTGGTGTAAGCGACCCGTCTCCAGCGCATTCACCAGTGCCTGAAGCACATGCTGCTGTCCGACCATTTCGGAAAACGTGCCGGGGCGCCATTTGCGGGCGAGAACCTGATGTGACATGCGACACCATCCGTCAATAGGGAGGCGACTCGAACAGCCACACCCCGGCACCCGAATCAGTGACTACCGTTGCTCCCTTCCGGGCCTGGCGGAGTTCATCACCTATCGCTGCGGGGGGACCGTCCGAGCCACCACAAACCCCACCTCTCGGCGGGGGCCGACAGTGTCGCGAAAACCCCCGCCGTAAGCAAGCTGGCATCACTGCCCGGAGCGCGATTGATCGATGTGAATCTGTTTTACATACTATGTAAATGCCATTAACATGCTCTGATTACTGATTGCGTTCGCTCGAGGCAATACCATGCTCAATCCTAATTTGACCCGATCTTTTTGGCTGGTTGTCCTGGCGATCGGTCTGACAGCCGGCGGTACCGCGCTGATCGAAGCCAATAAGGTGACCACCACCTCGGCCGACCGCGTGCCGATGCCAGTGGCCGCCACGCTGTTTCTTCAAGAAACGGGTTATCGCCGCAAGGCCACCTACCTAGGCCTTGTGCGCGCTGGCTCTGATAGTTTGATTGGCTTCGAAGTTGCCGGACTACTCCAAACATTGCCCGCCACCGAGGGGATGCGTGTCTCACCGGGCGACGTCCTCGCACAGCTCGGCACAGACACCCGCCGAGCAAGACTGGATGAGGCGAGTGCCACGTTACAGCGGGTCATCGCAGAACGCTTACAAGCCGAGCACCGCGCCGAGCGGATTGCACAGCTGGTCGAAGACGGCTCGGTATCGGAGCAAGACTACGATGATGCAAAACTCACCGCACAAGCGTTTAACGCCGCCGAAGATTCCGCTAGAGCGCTGCCGCTCAGCTGAGCTGAGCCTCAATAAGAGCGCCCTGATTGCTCCCTTTGAGGCCGTCGTCGCCGAGCGCCTGGTGCAAATCGGTGCCGTTGTGGCACCCGGCGCGCCAGTGCTCAGGTTAGTGACCGCCGCCGGCCGAGAAGCCCATATTGGCGTTCCAATTGAGGTCGCGCGGCGCCTCCAGGTGGGCCATTCTTATCCCCTCACATTGACGGGCATCACCGTCGACGCCACGCTCCGCGCTATTCGCGACCATCTTGATCCCGCAACCTTGACAGTAGGCGCCGTATTCGATTTCAGCGATCAAACCATCGCCAGCGTCGGAGAATCCGCTGAACTGACCGTCGAAGAGTCGGTCGAGGCCGAAGGCAGTTGGCTGCCGATTACCGCGCTGCTTGCGGCCCCAAGGGGCCTCTGGGACGTCCTGGCCATTTACGCTGACGATGAGGGCCACTATAGAGCCCAACGCGAGAGCGTCGAAATATTGTATACACGAGGTGATCAAGCCTTCGTGACCGGCACGGTGATTCCCGGCGAGGCAGTGGTCGCCTCCGGCTTACAGCGCATCAGCCCCGGGGATTTGGTTGAGCCCCTCTTCATCGCGAACAAAACAATGACGGACAAAGCAGCGTTATGATTGCGCGACTGCTGCACGCCAATACCCGCTACCTCGCGTTGGTGATTCTGACGATCGTCGTGGTGGGTTATAGCAGCCTCAATGGGATGGCGCGCAAAGAAGACCCCGCGATCACGCCGTTCTTTGCCACAGTGCAGACCCCTTTCTTAGGCGCCAGCCCAGCACGCGTCGAGGCGATGATCACCAAACCGCTTGTGGACGCACTGCGCGCAGAGCCCGATGTGCAAGACGTTGACAGCACCTCTGCTGCTGGTATGTCGTTAATTTTCATCGAGATCGACTATCGATTGCCCAAAGACCGGATTGCCAAAATCTGGTCTGAACTCAGAGATACCATTGACCAAGTGGCTACGACCTTCCCGCCCGGCGCGATGGCACCCGATTTTAATGACGAAATTTGGACCGAATTTGTCAAAATCGTGTCCATTCGGGGTCAGGACGGGCTGCAGCTCACCCCCGGCCAGCTGCGTCGTCAATCGCTGCAATTTGCCGATGCCGCGAGAGGCGTGTCACAAACTCGACGCGTTAAGCTCTATGGCCTACCCATCGAAGAAGTCCGTGTCGAACTCGATGAAACGCGCTTATCGATGCTGGGCATCTCCATTGATGAGGTCGCGAGCGCACTCGCGCAGGCGGATGCGCGCGCCCCCCGCAGGCAGACTCACGGGCTCAAGTGCCGCACTCACGGTGGAGCTCACCGGAGAATTTGAGGATCTAGAGTCGGTCCGCAGTGTGATTATCAGAGGGTTACCCGATGGCCGCTCGATTCGCGTATCGGATCTGGGACGAGTACACAAATCGAGGTCACGCCGCTAGAAAGCCTCTCACTGTCGAACGGACAGCGCTCCGTGCTGATCGGGATTGAGATGCAACCGGGTTATCAGGTTGACCGTTACAGCGACCGATTCGAACAATTTTTAGCCGACTATCGAGCCGCCGCCCCCCGAGGTATCGCGATTGACGAGAGCTTTGATCAATCGGGCTATACCACCGACCGGCTAGTCAGTATCGGCAAAAGTCTGTTAGCCGGCATCACCCTCGTGCTGAGCGTCTTACTGATCACGCTGGGGTGGCGCGCCGCGCTGGTGGTCGCGGTCATTCTGCCGCTGTGCGCTTTGATGTCGATGGTCGCGTTATTCTATTTGAAGATCCCCATTCAGCAGATGTCCGTAACCGGTCTTGTGGTCGCCCTAGGATTGCTCGTAGATGGTTCGATCGTCATGACCGATGAAATTCGCAAGCGCCTCCTCGCTGGCCTCTCCCCCATCGAGGCGATGAACGGCGCTGTCTCTCGCATGCGCATTCCGCTGTTGTCCTCTGCCCTGACCACTGTGCTCGCCTTTTCGCCACTGGTACTGCTACCGGGTGCCAGCGGTGATTTTCTGGGTTCGATCGCCATCGCGGTAGTGGCGATGCTCATTTCCTCTTTTATTTTGGCGATCGCTGTGACGCCGGTACTGGCGTCACGATGGTTGCCGTCGGGCATTGCGCTGGAGCGTCGCTGGTGGCGAGCAGGCGCCAATAACGCGCGACTGTCAGCCTTTTTCCGCGCCTCACTGCATTGGTCAATTCGCAATCCAATCGGCTCCTTTTCGCTGGCGCTGGTGCTGCCACTCATGGGCTACCTCAGTTTGGATACCCTCACCCAACAATTCTTTCCCGGACGGATCGCGATCAAATGTATCTCGACGTCAAACTCCCCGAGGGCGCCTCTATTGAAGACTCATTGGAGTTAGTTACGAGGCTCGACAATAAGTTGCGCAGCGACCCTCTCATCAGAAGGGTAGATTGGTCCATCGGAGAGAGCCCCCCCGAGTTTTATTACAATCTGCGTGCCAATGTAAAAGGCGTGCCGGCTTGGTCTCGGGCATTGGTGCTGACGACGGACGAAAATCAGACCAACGCCCTGATCCGGCGTCTGCAGGGGGAAGTCGACCGCGAGTTTCCCGAGGCGCAAGTCATTGTGCGCGGAATCGACCAAGGCCCCCCTGTGGAGGCGCCACTGGAAGTCCGACTATTCGGTCCCAGCACCGCAATGCTCAAATCACTTGGCGAGCAGTTTCGGCAGCGCGTCGCAGCACTGCCCGATGTCACCCACACAAAATTATCGATATCGCCGCCACCCGCAAAACTGATATTTGATTTAAATGAGGCGGCACTCAAACGCACCGGGCTCAGCAAAAACGATGTCGCGAATGGCATTAGGTCGGCGCTTGAGGGATCCACAGGCGGTGAGCTCCTCGAAAATGCTGAGCGACTGCCGGTGCGAGCCATCCTGCGGCGCGACGAGTGGGACACGCCTGACGATCTGACTAACCTGCGCCTGCCCGTTCACGCCGACTCGCCCGCCACCTTGGTACCCAGCATTCCGCTTAGCGCGCTCGGCGACGTCTCACTGGTGCCTGATGACAGCCCGATCAGCCGCAAGAATGGTGAGCGCGTGAATAGCATTCACGGCTATCTCAGACGGGGTGTGCTGCCCGCGGAGGCACTGAAAATACTGGCGGCAGACCTCACCCGAGATCCCATACCGCTGCCCAGTGGTTATCGCTACGAATTTGGGGGCGACAACGAGCTGCGTGATGAACTAATCGATGATTTGCTGGCGCCACTCGGGACGATCATCGCCGCAATGCTGGCCACCATTCTGCTCACCTTTAACTCTTGGCGCCTCACCGGTATCGCTTTTTTTGTGACCGGCTGCTCCTTCGGGCTGAGCCTGCTCGCCCTGGCCATTTTTCAATATCCTCTCGGCATTCAGGCACTGATCGGGGTCATTGGCTCCGTAGGTGTTTCCATTAATGCGGCCATTATTATTCTCAGTGGGCTGCGGCTCAATGGCCGTGCTAGCGAGGGCGACCCAGACGCCATCGTTGAGGTGATCATGGATGCCAGCCGGCACATCGTCTCCACCACGGTCACCACCTTCGGCGGGTTTCTGCCACTGATCCTCGAGGGCAGCGAATTTTGGCCGCCCTTCGCGATGGCGATCGCCGGGGGGGTTTTGCTCTCCACCGTTGTATCGTTTTATCTGGTGCCCCCGCTATACACCCTGCTCATGCATCCTAAACGGCACTTTTTTCAGCACGATCAGTTTCAGCACGATCAGTTTCAGCACGATCAGTTTCAGCGCAATCAGTTTCAGCGCAATCAGTTTGAACCGGACCAGGCCCCGCAAAATAAGCCAGCGCTCGACAGCCTTAGTTCGGAGGCGCCCTAATGAGTAGTGCCGCTCTCCCCTACCATCATGGCAACCTGCGCAATGCGCTGATCATTGCGGCGGCTGAACTTATCGAACGCGATGGCACGCTCGATTTCTCTATTTCTGAAGCCGCTGCAATCGCCGGTGTCAGTGCGGCGGCGCCTTATCGACACTTTAGCGATAAAGACGCTCTTCTGAACGCTGTGCGCGATCTCGCTTTTTTAGGGCTGAGCAATGCAGCAGTGCAAACCGCCAAGGAGCATGCCGCTGGTTCTATCGAGGGGATTTTGGCCATGGGCCACACCTACCTGCAATATGCGCGAGACAAGCGCGTTTTCTTTTCCTTGATGTGGGAGGCGCGAGCGGACATCGATGAACGTCGGGAAAAAGCCCAAATCGAGCATCATGGCTTTATGATTCTTGTCGAACTCGTTAGCGCATTTTGCCGGAGCTATGGCACCCCAGAGGCCAATACGACGCAACTGGCTACCTCTCTCTGGTCGCTAAGCCACGGCATTGCAATACTTGAGGCGAATCAGCTGCTCGATATGTTTGACCGCACGGTAACGGCGGAAAGCATACTTGATGACAGCGCACAAAGGATCTTAGCCAGCGTTTTTGCATCTCGGCCTTGGTAGGCTGGCAGGCGCCTCAAGGCACCTACTGAGATCCCGACAAACAGCATTGCGTCATAACCGTTGCGGGCCAACCACTCATTTTGAGTGGCGGTAATGAAAAGTTATGCGTTGCGCGACTTGGCCAACCCTGCAAGGAATGGGATACTGCGCGCCCGCCGCCCGTAGCACAACCGGATAGTGCAACGGCCTTCTAAGCCGTAGGTTGCAGGTTCGAGTCCTGCCGGGCGGGCCCATGACGATAAGGGATATGACGTTCAGGCCGATTTCCGGCCCAAATACGGCCCTCCTGACCCAAGTTCTGACCCGAACTCTGACGCGAAAAAAACCCGGGCTTTTGCTGAACCCGGCGCCTCGTGGTGTTTCTTTTCGTGGTTAGGTCACTCAGCTGGCTAGGGCACAGTATTCGTAATGCTAGGGTCGATGGTTCAAGTTCACGCGTGGCTTCCACTCTTCCAGCTTTTCTCACGTATTCAGAAGTTTAGCGCAGGCTGTCAACAGGCAAAGGTGTTGGCACGGTGTTTGCTTTATTACTCTGCAGGACGCAACGCGACGATGCAAAACTGTAACGCTTCGATGAAAAGCCACGCTAACAGAGCAAGTGATGGAGCAGAACGATGGATGATGAACAGACAGTTCGCTCAGCGTTACCCACTGTATTGGCTCAAACCCTGCTCCAGCCGGTTGCGACTCGGGGTGTTATTGAAAAACATCCAGCCATTGACCTTGTTGATCAATTTGCATGGGCACGCGAGTGGTTCGGTGGCACTGTCTCACTTTGATCAGGCCGCAGTTGAGCGCACCGAAATAGTGCATTGGCGCCAAGTGGGTGCGCCGGCGCAACGGATTTGGCTGAAAGGCTGCTATGCCGGCGTGACATCGCAATCAGAGGACGCGTTGTGGACTCCGGTGCATTGTACTGAGGCGGAGCGCCTGCCAAAACGGCTCAACAGACATCACCCCGAAACAACACCCTCGACACTGACTCGTAACGACGTGGCCCCTTGCGTATCGCGTTATCAGCGGCTCACAACACCTGCACTCAGCACCGTGCCTGATCAGGCCGATGTTGTCTGTGAACCAAAGAAGGACCATTCCGTCAAGCGCCTGGGTCTGGCGAGGGTAGCAGCATGAGTAACGCGCTGATTTACACCGATCTAGATGGCACTTTGCTCGATCATCACACCTACTCGTTCGAAGCAGCCAGCCCAGCGCTCGCGATGCTAAAAAAGAGCGGCATTCCCGTCATTCCCTGCACCACTCGAATTAGCTGCAAGAGTTGCTTACGTGGACGAGCCAATGATCATAGAGAACGGAGCGGCGATCTGGGTGCCACAAGATTGGGGGCTGAGGCGGCCAGAAAATGCTTCAGAAGATGCTGGGGCCTGGTGCCATAGCTTCGGACCTCCTCGCAGCCTGATCCGTCGGCAGTTAGCCGCACTCAGCATCGAGTGGCATAACCGCTATCAGCCTTTATCTGACCTCTCTGATAGACAGGTCGCAGCCGTGACAGGACTGGATCTTGCCAGTGCGGCGCACGCGAAGCAGCGTCAATACTGCGAAACTCTGGTCTGGCTTGGCACACCGGCAGACCGCAAGGCTTTTGCAGAAGAGGTTGAATCACTGGATATGAAATGTGTGCAAGGAGGCCGCTTCGTACACGTATTAGCTTCGGGAGGTAAAGCCCAAGCCGTGAGTTGGTTGCACCACAAAATTCGCGCAGAACGACCGGAATATGCGGCGGCCGTTAGCATTGCCGCCGGCGATGCAGACAACGATGCAGAGATGCTCGAAATAACGGATCTTGCCTTGTTGGTGCGCTCTCCAGTCAATGCGCTCCCCACACTTAAACGTCGCAGCGGCATCGTGGTCAGCGAGGCATTGGGTCCAGCGGGCTGGGCAGAGGGAATCCGAGCACTGATTGCACGAGCAGAAAAGGAGAGCGACCATGACCGACTTTTATCAAAACGGCTCGATAACCACGCTGCATAATCTGGGAGAGCGATCGACTGCCGACCTAGAGCAGGACTTAATGCAATTCAGCGAGCGAAGGCCACTCGGCCTGATATTGCCCTCACTGTATTCAGAGATCGATACGCCTGCCCTCCCCGCCATCATCAAAGAGCTGAAGTCAGTCCCGTATCTATCCCAAATAGTGATCGGTCTCGACCGTGCGACTGAGGAGGAGTATCGGCACTCACTGAGCTTCTTTGCCGATCTCCCCCAACATCATCGCGTCCTTTGGAACGACGGTCCCCGACTCAAGGCCCTCGACAAAAGCTTCGGGCACTGGACCTGGCGCCAAAGGAACTCGGCAAGGGCCGTAATGTCTGGTACTGCATGGGCTATGTTTTGGCCACAGGGCGGGCAGAGGCCATTGCGCTGCATGATTGCGACATTCTGACCTACGAGCGCAGTCTGCTCGCCCGGTTGATTTATCCCGTTGCGCATCCCATTTTTGGCTACGAATTTTGCAAAGGCTACTACCCTCGGGTGTCCGACAACAAGATCAACGGACGGGTCTGCCGGCTGCTCGTGACGCCGATGATTCGAGCGCTGAAACGAATCGTAGGGGAGTCGCCTTATCTGAATTATCTCGATAGCTATCGCTATATCCTCGCAGGAGAATTTGCATTCAGGAAACGCTTGCTGGGCGACCTCAGAATTCCCACAGACTGGGGCCTAGAGATAGGGGTGGTCTCAGAGGTCTATCGCAACAACAGCAACAAGCAAATATGTCAGGTGGATATCGCCGACAATTATGATCACAAACACCAGGATTTGTCGCTGGATGACCAAAATGCGGGTTTGTCTCGTATGTCCATGGATATCGCCCGCTCGCTTTATCGCAAGCTCGCTATTCAGGGAACCGTACTGAGTCAGGAAACGTTCCGCACTTTGAAGGCAACGTATTACCGTATGGCGCTTGACCTGATCGAGACCTACCGCAATGACGCCATTATGAACGGCCTGAGTTTTGACATTCATCAAGAGGAAGAGGCGATCGAGCTATTTGCCCAGAACATCCTTGAGGCGGGCGATCAGTTCTTGGAGCGATCGTCTGAAGCGCCCTTTATTCCGACTTGGAATCGTGTGTTCAGTGCCATGCCCGATATATTTGATGAATTGGTCAAGGCGGTAGAAGCGGATCATCAGGAATTTTCCACCACTCAGGATGTAGCGTAAGTCGCTCACGGATGATGCTCACCCTGTCAAAGCGGTTGCGGGAGCATCTCGCCGCGATCTATCAAGGTACGCCCCATCAGCCGTTTCTTGACGACTGGGTTGGTCGGCTACTCACCGCTGCTCATCTCAGCGAAGCTCAGGCGCCGCCGCCGGCGCACCGAAATCTTTGGGATGAAACCGATGTGGCGGTGATTACCTACGGTGACTCACTCCTCGACGGCAATGAAGTGCCTCTTAAGACACTGCATCGCTTTTTGACTCAGCAGCTCGGTACACTCGTGTCCTGGGTGCATGTCCTGCCATTTCATCCGTGGACCTCCGACGATGGTTTTGCCGTTCTGGATTACTCCAGCGTCAATGAGGCCCTTGGCACATGGTCGGACATTACCCGATTAGGTATCGACTATCGTCTGATGGTGGATCTTGTTCTCAACCATTGCTCGAGTCGATCCGCCTGGTTCGAAAACTTCCGTCAAGGAGAGGCGCCTGGCAACGATTATTTCTTTACGCCGGATGCGACTTTCGACACCCGCAAAGTGGTCCGACCTCGAACTTCTCCGCTACTCAATACAGTGACTACTACGCAAGGAGACCGGGCCGTGTGGTGCACCTTTGGCCCCGATCAAGTGGATTTTAATTTTACGAACCCTGCAGTGGTCGTGGAATTTGTCGCGATTATCAGAGAGCTACTTGATGCTGGCGTCAGGGTCTTCCGGCTAGACGCGGTTGCCTTTCTGTGGAAAGAGAGCGGAACAACCTGCATGAACCTGCCTCAAACTCATGAGTTGATTCAGCTGTTTCGGTTGATCATAGAGTGTGCGCAGGCAGATGCGATTGTCATCACTGAGACCAACGTCCCCAACCGCGAAAACCTCTCTTACTTTGGTAATAGCAATGAGGCGCATGGCATTTACAACTTTTCTCTGCCGCCACTATTGATACACGCGCTCGTTACGGGCAATAGCCGGCACTTGTCTACCTGGATGATGAGCATGCCTCCTGCTCTGGATGGCACCGTTTATTTTAATTTTATCGCTTCTCATGACGGCATCGGCCTTCGCCCAGTTGAAGGCTTACTAGAACAAGAGGAGGTGGATCAATTACTGGCGACAATGGAGCAGTTCGGAGGACGCATATCCTGGCGTAAAATTGCTGGATCTGCCGCCAAACCTTATGAAATTAATATTACCCTGAGAGACGCGTTACAGGGCACCGTCGAGGGCAAAGACCAGTGGGGGCTTGAACGGTTCCTGTGCGCTCATGCCATCATGCTCGGGCTTGAGGGCGTGCCGGCGTTCTACATTCACTCTTTATTAGGCACCCGTAATGATCTGCAGCGACTGGCCCACACTAGCCACAACCGGTCCATCAATCGGCACCAGTGGGAGCTGAGCCAACTCAGTGCCGCACTAGATGACACCACGTCAGATCATCACGCTGTGTTTGACTCGCTTAAGCGCCTTATTTTTCTAAGAGAGGCAGCAGCCCGCATTTCATCCCAATGCGACTCAGTTCACCCTGCACCTCGGCGATCATCTCTTCGGCTTTTGGCGGCAGTCGCTCGACCGCCGGCAGAGTTTATTTTGCATTCACAATCTCAGCGCGATGGAACAGACTTTGCCACTCAGTCAGCTCAACCTCGTGCTCAATTGCAGCTGGCGTGATCTCATTTCGGGGGAACCCGTCGAGGTCGAGCCACCAAAATGGACGCTCGCCCCTTATCAAACGCTGTGGATTACCAACGAATGAATACCAATTACGTCGGTTACGGGTTCGAGTCCTGCCGGGCGGGGCCACAGTTCCCGACGACTGCGGCTCGACGTGCTTCCGATGCTCAACCCTATGACGTAGCCATCAAAAAAGGATCGGGCCTCCGAACCTGCAGACGACCAATAGGTAACCGGGTTGTGTCGTCCCCCCATATTCTTACCGCATGTAGCGACCAAAAACACCTACCGGGCGCTCACTGCAGCGCGCCTCCGCACCATCGAATGCGTTTTAAGCTGACGCGCCGAGCAACGGACTGAGGTCACCTGCGGCTAAGAGGTAAGGAGAGCCCGAGCGCAACAACCCGGCATAGATTTGTCCATCCTTGATCACAACAGGAATGTTGTCTGGGTTCTGCAGTACGGTAATGTCGTCGAGCGGATTGCCGTTCACAATGACCATATCTGCCAACCGACCCGGCTCTAATGTCCCTAAATTCCCACCGGGCATAAACGCTTCCCCACCGTGCTTGGTGGCGGCCTGCAACGCTTCGGCCGGGCTAAAGCCGAAATCGCGGGTAAAGTACTCGAGCTCTTTAGCATAGCTGCCGTGTGGCGTGATATTGAGGCCATAGTCGCCGCCGATCAGCACGCGTATCCCCGCCTCTCGCATTCTTTTTACTGAGTCCTTAGTGGCCTCCAGTTCTGCGGCATAACCTTCATGCTCAGGACCGCCCTCTTCGAAGCCAAATTGACGGTAGTGCTCGACAAATGTCATCTCCCAAGCGACGGCGGGGCCCACAAAAATTTTATCTTTATTCTCTATTAATAACTCTAGAGCCTCATCGTCTATATAATTAGCATGGCCAATAAAATCGATACCACTTTTAACAGCTTGTTTCACCGCCGCGGCGGATCGGGCGTGGCTGGCGACTCTCATACCGCGGTGATGCGCTTCTGACACCAGCACCTCTAGTTCCTCATCGGTGAAGCCTAAGACCCCCGGTTTAATGCCGCCGCCTCCCGAGAGCAGCTCACCGTCAACCATCACTTTGACCACATCTACCCCATTTTTAGACAGGGTCCTAACGGCCTTTCTGACCTCCCATGGACCATCGGTAATCATCCCCAGCCCATCAATCTTGAGCTGAGCGTAATCAGGATGAAGGTCTGCATTACTGCCGGTAGAGCCAATATCGCGACCGCCAGCAAGCAGCCGAGGGCCGATGATGTCACCACGATCGATTCCGGCTTTTAAAAAAGCATCGACGCGGTGCACAGAACCAAAGCCAATGGCCGCCGTAAAGCCTGAGCCCAACATGATGCGCGCGTTATTAATGGTCTTAATCATGACCTCTTCGACAGGAGATTTGTCCAGCTCAAGGGGTCCGTTATTGGTGTAGGACAAGTGAGCATGTGATTCGACCATACCGGGCATCACGAAAGCCCCTTTTCCATCGACCACGGTGGCATCGGGCGGCAACTCTGGGCGCGCCTCACGAGGCCCGGCGAAACGAATGAGATTGCCCTCCATCACCACTGACCCGACCGGACAATATTGATCGGCATGACCCTTAAACAGCGCAATGTTTTCAATGACTATCACGTTAACCTCAGCAATTTTTTAGCGTTATCTGCCAGTAAAACGGCCTCGTCGCCCAAGACTTCAGGGGTGTCAAAGCCGCCAAGATTCGTGCCAAACACCAGGCGCTCATGGCTCACAGACTCCCACAACAATTGTCGTGAACGCGCTCCTTTGACATGACTGTCAAACCACAAGCGACCCAGCTCTGCACTAAAGCCATTCTGTTTAACACCCTCCGAGACAGTGCCGTCGAAGTGCGCCATCTGCTCAAACTTCTCTGCTAGAAAACTCACACACCCCCCACCATGAGAGAAACAAATATCCAACAGAGGGTGGCGGTCTAAAACGCCTCCCATAATGATACTCGCCACCGCCAAGGTTTCCTCGTAGGCGTATCCCAGACTGAGAGACAAAGCATGCGCGCCTAATCGAGGGTCAGCGAGTCCTCCCACACCGTCAGTCGAACTAGGATGAACAAACAGCGGCACGTCCAGTGCCACTAGGGCTTCATACAGTGGGTCGAGATGCGGATTCGCAAACCCCCCAGGGAAATCGGTCCCAATCGCAACCCCCGACAAACCCAAATCTTTTACCACTCGCTCCAACTCATCGCACGACGCCGTGATGCTCTGCATCGGGAGTGAACCCAGCCCCAACAGGCGTTCAGAATGCTCCGCGATGGCAGATGCCATGAGGTCATTTTGCCGCTGGCAAAAGGACGTCGCGGTAGCCGCATCGATGCCATGGAACATCGTGAGTGGGTTCGCCGACAACACCTGCAGATCAATACCCAGCCGATCCATGTGTTGCAGACGCAGTGCCATATCGACGAAAACGGATCCCCTATAAGACAACGGCCTAAGCTCGTATTCGCCGATACGGAAGTAATCGGCCCCGTGCTCATCAACCCCCGCCTCAGGGCCATACGAACCGGCCGCACCGTGGAGTGCTTCAAATACAATGTGGGCGTGCACATCAATGACGGTTGACTGCTGCGTCATGGGGCCTCTTACGTTTCTGCGAACCGTGTCATCGTAATGTTAAAAATGGCGTTATCAAACCCACCTTATCGCGCTATGGCTGACATGAACATGGGCTTTGCCATTACCGCCAATACCGCTGAAACCCTCCATCATCACCAGCCACTCGCAAACCTAGCTGTACCCAGTGTGGCAAACAAGATCCGTCGCGAAAAGGTAGCGCCTCAGTGCATCGATGGCCCATGTTGGGCTAGCGCACTGGCCTGAGCGATACGCGGCCGAGTGCAAATCACAAGCGATAGACCAAAAAAGGAACAAAGGGATTATGACCGGGCCGACGCAACGCTACGGCGAAACTAAACTATAACGCTACTGTGCCAGACAGCGGTTTGGAGAAGTCCTAGTTGAACAATGCGTCTGACTCAAGCGTCTCTACCGCTTTTTTTACCCAGAGGTCACACTGTCCATGAACCCACCTCTTCATTACTTCGTCAACCCCGAGGGTTTCGCATGCTGGGTGTGACGATGACATCCTGTAAAACTGGGGTCCTTCTGCCATTATGACGCCCTGAACCATCTCTTTGTGCTCACCTTCCATAATGGGCACCGCCGCAAGCAGTTTATTGTGTTTCTCTTGATCGTTCCTGTCTCTATAAGCACCAGGAGCGTGCTCCAGAAGCAGGTACGAAGACCACTTCGTAGTTACCGCCGCCTCCGTCAGCAAATATTCACGATTTTTCCAGCCGTCGGCCTCGATGTGGGATAGCCGGCTGACTGTCCATAACTCAAAGTGACTGGTAAGAGAACAACCACTAAATTCACTGCTTATTTTCAAAACGACATCTTTCATAGACAGCTTTCCTTGTTGCTCGATCCCTATTTGTCAAATTTGCTAAGACTGCGTGGTCTCTGCTCCAATACCATGCAAAGTGTTCACTTATCCTAGGCAGCGCGTCGTATCTCAACCCCATTATTGTATTTTCTTGTAAGTGGCTAAGTTTTCCAATGAACCTACTTTTCTGAATGCATTTGCACAACGAATAACGCGGTGACTTAATCAGGTAAATCAAAAAAAATACCTGTTGCTAAAGGGATTCCATAGATTGGAAAAGAGCCTTTTCCTTTGGGAAGATGACTCATCGAGTCAGTTTTAGAGCGCTCTTAACTGATCTCACAAAGGGTAGCGCGCTCAATATTTCTATGTCGTTGCGCAATGGCCGTATTTTTAATCTGAGTCGATGAGGTCCTGAGGTCATAAACAATCTTCACGACTTTTTTCCCCTTAGCTTTCAAGTGCGCCTCCACCGCAATGTTGTGCGGTTTCGCACCCCAATCCTCACCCACTACAAATATGTCTGCGTTCAGCGCATTACAGCCAGAGATATATTCCAGCTTGTAATAAGGGCGAACAATATCAACACACTTCAATGCCATTAACATTTCCAGCCTCTGATCGAGCGGAATAACGGGCGCGTTGGGCTTGTATGAGCTGACCACGCTATCTGCGGCAACACCCACTGCAACTGTATCTCCAAGAGACCCGCAATACTCCAGCAAGGCGAGGTGCCCAACATGAAGTAAGTCAAAAGTGCCAACCGTATATATCAACATATTTTCGCCTTTGGCCAGACTAGGCTCTGCGCCCACTTTTCTAGCCTTATTTACGCGGTAACTTTAAATAAATAGAACGCAGTGACCAGGAGCGTGTAAGTTGCGAGCACGTAAACGTTAGTGGGGTTCCCAGAAAGCTTGGGAGTTTTGATACGGGAAACATTTAATGCGGAAAGTGCCATACAGGCCGCATACAGAATGATGCAAAAAACGCCGGTCGGAAAAGCTGCTTCGAATAAAAAAATGGCCACGAGGATAATATTATTATTGTCTAACGCCAGCCCAGTATATTGAGCGCTACTATCAAGACCAAATACACTAAAAAAACTGAGTCGCATTGCGCTGGCTGACAAAATCACAAAAGACCCGATGAGAAATACCGGTTGAAATTGACCGTAGCTTAAAAGCAATACCGCGGGCGTCACCCCGTAACTGATAATATCAATTACTACATCAAGCTGCGCTCCAAAGGCCGAGTCTGTGCCAATTCGCCCTTGAATTCGTCTTGCCAGCAAGCCGTCCGCCCAGTCGAATGCGACCGCCCAGATCATGCCAATCATTGCTGCTTCATATATACCTAAAATACTAAAGTAGATGGCGAGCAGTGTACATGCCAGACCAGCTAGCGAACAAAGATTGGGAAGGTCCTTGAGATACGACAAGATGGTAGGTTGCTGCAGATGGGGGCTCTCTGCTTTCGACACCACGGTCTCGTGTCGAGAAGACGCGCAACCGGTGTATCTTTTTTGAGACCGCCAGGTGTGCGGCACGCCGATGACAAAATTGATTTCGATATCAATACCTCACGCCTAAACGGCCCGGCCTGATGCTCTGGGTGCGGCTGACACGTCCTAAGCACAAAAACCTCACTGAGAGTTGGTATGCAAATGACTAACAGCTGAAATTACATTAAGCTATATGGTAACATTATTTTAATAACAAAACGTCATAAATCGACGGATCACTGATTTATATTCGTAGCGGCACGATTGGCACATTGAGCGAGCTCAATCCCCGGCTTTTATGATTAGATTAGTGAACCGCAGACAATGAGGCGCATGATATCCGTCGCCGCTATAAGACGGTCAACCTTGGAGTCACCTCGCCCTGACCGCATGCTACACCGCTGCTGCGACTCGGGCATGACGGTCTGCTCTGATACTGAGTCGATGCGCCTCAACGAGCAGCAAACCCAACTCCTCAACGGTAAAACTGCAGACGCTTCGTTAATCCCCCGCCCTCTGTGGTGAATTCCCTATCAATCAACAGTTTGATGGCTTCGACCACAGTAGCAGAGCGCAATCTATCGCACTGGAACTATTACAAAAACTCCTCTACGTGCCCCCGCCACAACCGGTATCCGGGTGCCAACAAGTGAATACCATCATTACTGAGGTCTGGCTTTAAAGCCCCCTCTTCGTCAGAAAACACGGAATGCAGATCAATATACCGATAGCCGCGTTCATCAGCGTGCTGCTTCAACGCCGCATTCAGGGTTGGGATGTGGGTATTGTCAATCAAGGGCCATACCGCATTCACCGGCAAAACACTCTGGATATAGACCTCGATGTCAGGGAGCTGTGCATCGATTAGGTCGAACAGTTTGGTGTAATTGGCCAAAGCAACCGCCGCCCCCAACCGTTTGTTGAGGTCGTTAATGCCAATCATCAAAAATAATTTATCCGGCTTCACGCTGACAATGTGATGCATTCGATCAAGGATATCTTGCGTGGTATTACCGCTAATGCCTCGGTTAATCACATCCACGCCGGGGAGCCACTCTGACCAAAGCCCCCCCTCAGTAATGCTGTCGCCGACGAATACTACCGCCGCATGGGTCGCTGAAAGCGCCTCAAACTGACTGAGGCGTCTCTCGGTCATTCCGTCGATCATCGCCCGTTTTTTGCCAACCCAAAAGTGTTGGGAGATCCCTGCCACCACAACGGCTGTGAGCAATACGGTTAACGCTATACTCTTGATCATGGGTTTGTCCTCCTTGGATCTTTTCAGTTCACGCTCAACATGCTCACAACGCGCTAACGACTATGATCACAATAAATAAAACCATCAGCTCACTCGCATCGATAGGGATAGACAAGCTGTGGCGACACCACTTTAAATCAGGGAGGGCATAGAGTGAAACGCAGCGTGACGCGCACCCGGCCCCACGATCTCTGCTCGGCAATCAGTCCGGATCGGCGTGGGTGAAGAAAGAGGGCTGCAGCCAAACGCAATACTACGACCCGCAGGATCATGCGGGGCGCTCCGCATAGGCTTGCGGCCACTGCACGTGCGCATAACGGGGTTTGCATGACACAGCGGGGTGAGGGGACGGAAAGTTTGTAACACCACCCGCCTCCTGATATTGCCTGTCAGAAGCGGCTTAAGCTGCGTGATGGCTTAGATTGTTTGATGGCGCGCGCTAGCTTGATGACCCGGGCTGTTTGATCACCTAGGCTCTTTGATGGCGTGGATAAATGGCTTCGCCACGCCCTCTCACTATTTGATTCAGCAACGGCTGAACGCGTTTATCTACTCAACCGCGGCCTCAGCTAACAACTGCTCTCGCAAAGCTGAACGCTGTATTTTAGTCGCCGACATCGGCCATTCGTCTACAAATCGTACGACTCTGGGTACCTTAAACGAAGCAATCTGGCCCTCACAATAGTCAACGATCTCCTCTGCCGCGACGCTGGCGACCCGGCTTCAACTGGATAAAGGCGGCGACCACCTCATCGAGCCGATCATCAGGTGCACCAACCACCTGCGCCACCATGACGTCTGGGTGGGTCGACAGCCAGGCCTCAACCTCGAGCGGTGACACGTTCTCGCCCCCCACTTTCAGCACATCCTTAATGCGTCCGTGGAAACGAATACGGCCTTCAGGGTCCAAGGACCCCAAATCGCCGGTACGAAACCAACCCCGATCATCGATTACGCGAGCAGTCTCTTCAGGCTGCTTGTAATAACCATCGAACAAAAGAAATCCTCTCACACGGATCTCGCCCTGCTCGTTTTCAGTGCATACATGCCCTGACTCAGGATGAACGATCGCCACCTCAATGCCCTCATAGGGTTTACCGCAGGTCTCCGCACGCTGCGCTGGCGTATCGTTGGGGTCAGTGTGGCTCGCGATACCGCTGAGCTCGGTCATCCCAAAAGCGCTGATGTGGGTCGCAGATGGCCACGCGCGCATATTTTCTCGCAGCGCCTCAGCTGAACCAATGTTATTGATCAACCGAACATGATCCAGTTGATCGAGCTTCATATCAGGATGATTCATCAGCTCCGCCATGATCGCGGGGAAAGCGGGGTATAAAAAGGTGGCGCGCTCCTCGTGCTGCGGCCACCGCGCGATCAATATCGGCGATCTGTCAGTCAGACAAGCACCGCCGTCATGGAAAAGACTCAGCATCGGCAGAATAGACGCCATGTGGAACATGGGCAGCGGGTCCCACATCCGCTCGTCCGCGGACAGACCCAATCGATTCCTCATCGCTAACGACGTTCTGAAAACCGACTCCTGCGTCAACATACAGCCCTTGGGCAGCGAGGTCGTACCCGAGGTAAACATAATGAGTGCCGGCTCACTGGCGATGACTGCTTCCTGCCGAGCATCAAACTGCGCCGGCGTTGCCAAGGTCTCTTCAGCAAGAAAATCGGTGAATGCGGTAAAGCCAGATTGATCAAAGGCATCGAGTGTCACCACACGCTCGAGCATCGGCGCTGCGGGCACCGAAACGGCTCCACTGGCATCGGCGTTTGCTAACTCTGGTAGGGCCTCAAGCAACCTCGCCGCATGCGGCACACCCTCGTTTTGACCCACGAATATCCATTTGAGATCACAGTGCGTAGCCGCATGCTGCAACTCTTGAACGCGGAAACGCGCATTCAGCAATACGGCGACGGTGCCTGAGAACATGCAGGCGAATAGGAGCGCGATGTACTCAGGCCGATTGACCGCCAGAATCCCCACGTGGTCACCACGTGACAATCCGTGACCCACCATCGCTCGCGCGTAGCGCTGACTCAATTCAGACAACTGCGCGTACGTTAGTCGCGCATCTGGGAAAATCAGTGCCGGTCGGTCGGGGTATTTTTCCGCCGCGGTCACCAATAATTGAGACAGCAAGTAGTTCAGTGTTACGCAATGTCACATTCCATAGTCTTTTAGGTCGTCAGCTGACGAGCCAGATTATTGTCACGGGACGGCCTCTCGGTTGACTACCCTCTCCGCCCTCAACATATCTTGGGTGCCCTCCGCGCGTCTGAATCAAGCCTACCCCGATTACATTCGCTTTTACCGCACGACACGGACAGTGAATGCGCCGCCCCTCGAAGAGTCAATTCGTAAATTTTTATGGGTGTTAAAAAAATACAGTTTGAACACGCCCTACCAGACCGCTAACTTTCATGCTCAGGTTGCTTTTGAACAGTCGATGAAAGGCTCGCTCGTTATAATGATGGCCTCCTAGAGACTTCAGACAAGTAGTACGAGCACAGCGACGAGTGTTTTTGAGCACCGCGGACGTCAAAATACGACAGACGAACATGGTACATATCGCGGCATGTGAGCATGGCACGATGGTCCACTCAAGTTCTTAACATAAGGAAGCGAGAAAATTTCAAGCACTGAGCCTCCGACAGCAGATCGCAAAGCGCTGATTGGGAAAGTACTGCGAACCGCCCATTACCGTAGTTTCCTGCGAGGATGTCAGCGACTTTCTGGGCGTGATGTCAGACTCCCACGATTTCGTGGCGGAAGCGCAGCACGTTGCACCCCCCGTCATTTGCACCGTTGGTCGCGGTTCTAGGCCTGCTGCGAACCTTCGACTGGGGCACCGATTTTTGGTTTGACTACCGCGATGGAACCGCCATGTTTGGTGAGCAATCTATTCAATATCATCGTCCGCTCTATGTGGGTGAAGAGGTCGAAATCAGCGCCGTCATTAGTGACGTCTATGAAAAAACTGGACAAAACACTTTTGACGTCGTTCAACTGGCATTCATCATTAAGGGAGACTGGGACGGTGAAATCACCATGACCGGCAAACAGTCTTACATTTTATTCAAATGACTATTGCACCCAATAAGCCCCTGTTTGAAGACCTAATGGTCGGCATGGCACTTCCCACCACCAAATTTGGCCCCATGGATCGTTTTGATTACATTCCGATTGCGCTGATTCTGCGCGACACAAATCCGCTGCATCTTGATCGCGTTTACGCGCAGGAACGGGGTTTACCAGACACCGTTCAGCAAGGGCCACTGAACCAAGCCTACCTTTATCAGTTCTTTACCAACTGGCTGCATCAACCGTGGGACCTGGTGAGCACCGAAATCCGATTTTCAGCCAACGTCTTTCCAGACGATAATTTGTATTGCGGTGGAGAGATCGAAGCCCTTGAATGTGGCGATGCGCACGATGTCGTGCACTGCCGCGTATGGCAAAAGAATGAGGATGGCACCTCGATTTTGACGGGCAAAGCCTCCGGACGATTGCCGAAGCACCGATAACTGCTACTTTCAGTGGTCCCGTTGTGATGGCGGCTGAACACACAGTGCCTCACTGACGCCTCCGTAGCGTGTTTCTCGCGTGTATCTCGCTGACCTCGTTCGTGCAGCCGTATGAAGATTGCAAAGCTTGCATGCCTAGCAGTCACTGGCAGCCCGCTCAGCGCCAAAAGGTCGATCAAGGGTCAGATGGCCCCTGCTAGCACTCGACACTCCCGCTCACGCCCCGTGAAGATGCCAGTTCAGCCCCAGCCATGACTCGCACGCTCTCCCGCTGTGCTTCGTCAAAGTAGCTAGATCAGCGCCAAGTGATCGAACTCACTACGCCAAAGCCGCGACACTGACTCCTAATCCGCCAAAAAAAGAGTGGGATCTACCGGGTATCCAGTTCACCGCAAGACGGGCAAAAAAAAGACCCATTGAGTCATCCCCAATGGGCCAGTGGTGACATACCTGTTTGCGTTAGAAATTCACTAACAACTCCACCCCATAGGTGCGCCCTTTAGACTGCTGTCCATAGGTGATGAGGGTAGAGGTCGTTCGACTCACCCAGTTGGTGTTGTCTTCGATGTTGTTCACAAAGGCTGCAATTTTATAATTGCCGCGATCGTATGCGATCGACAAATTTGTCTTACCGTAAGACTCCACCAAGGACACTGGATCGTTATCCTCTTGCGTGTAGAAGTCGTCTGTCCATGAGTACGTCAGATCCGTCAACAGCAAACCGCCAAACGCCTCAGCGGTGTAGTTGGCCGTCACGCCCACTGTTAGGTCTGGCGCCTGCTTGGGCTTGAGGTAGCTGTTGTCGACAGGGTTACCGCCCTGCGTCGACGAGAGGTCAGCGTCAAACGACTTGTACTCTGCATCGAGGATCCCGACTCGCACCACTTAACGTGAAACCCGTCAGTGATGCGAGCCAGGCCCTCAATCTCAAAGCCCTGATACTCGACCTCGCCCACGTTAAACGGGACCGAGACCGCCGTGCCGTCGTCGGCTGGCAGGGTGGTGATCGCCTGCAGTTTCTCAACATTGCTGCTGAAGGCAGCCACGTTTAAACGGACCCTGTTATTGAGGAACTCCATTTTTGCGCCCAGCTCTAAGCTCTCAATCTCCTCAGGGTCGTAGGTGATCGCGTAATCAACCAGACGCTGGTTCTTGCCGTAGAAGCCGCCGCTGTGGAAGCCAGTGGCATAAGAACCGTAGACCATCACGTCTTCGCTAAGTCGGTAGGACAAGCCTGCTTTACCGGTTGTTTTACTCCAGCTCTCATCCCAGCTGCCCGTCTTCTCATCGTCGGCGTATTGCGCGCCGTGAACACACTCGCCCCAGTTTTGGAGGTCACGGTCGGCGTCAGCCTTGATACAAAATTGTCGGGCGAAGAAAGTCTTTCTCATCTTTCGAGTAGCGTAAGCCCAAGGAGATTTCGAGCCGCTCAGTAATATCGTAGTCGAACTGTCCGAATACGGCCTGACTCTTGGCCTCCTGCGATTGGTAGATATTTTGACCAAAATCGTTACCCAGTCGGTCAACCTGCTCTGGCGTGGCACCGTAGAGTGCAACCAACAGCTCAGGCGTTCTCACTATCTCCCAGAAATCGTAGGTAAACCAATCCTGCGAGTAGGAGTTCTCCATCTGATAAACACCTAGCACCAAATCAAAGTTGTCGCCCGAGGTCGCCCATCGCAAGCTCATGGCTCTCTTGGTCATTCTCGTTTTGGTTATCAATGGTAATGAAATCGCAAGCACTGCCTGAGTAAGGCCATATGGCCAGCTCTTCCGTATCACGGTGCCCGTAAATATAGGTTGCCGTAGAGCCGTTACTGAACTCGTAGTCCATCTGCAACGTGATGGCGTCGGTTTCCATGTCGCCTAGGTTCTCTTTCGAGGCACTGGTAGTTGTCGCAGTAGAACCCGGATCATTTTCTAGCAGACAGCCTTCGCCACGAATATCGGGATAAGACGCATTATCGTTGTAGGCCTGTATCCGCCAGTCTGTCGCAGCGGGTCCTTCTAGCGCGGTAAGCGCCACGATCGCCGGTGAATATGGCTCCCAACCACCGGAGTAACCATCTTGGAGTGCAATGGCCCGATTACCACCTAAACCTGTGAGGTTTCGGAAAGCCCCGTTGTCACTCTGGTCATCAATCGTTTCTATCGTGAGCTTCGCAGTGAAGTTATCAGTAGGCGTCCACAAGAACTTAGCACCGTAATTGAGATAATCCTGCTTCGCGACATCTTTATTTAGCGTGACATTCTTAATGTAACCGTCATCTTGCAAGCTCGCTCCGAACAGCTTTACCGCCAGTACATCTTCGATGATAGGGAAGTTTAGGATCGCCTTCACATCCGTGCGTCCAAAATTACCCAACGTGCCAGAAATGGAGCCGCCTAGCTCGCCTGTAGGATCGGTTCGGGTCAATGAAATCACGCCGGCAATTGTATTCTTGCCGAATAGAGTCCCCTGTGGGCCTCGCATCACTTCGATCGATTCAATATCAAAATTATCAATCAAAGCTCCCGAGTTGGTGGTGAGTGCAATGCCGTCGTAAACAACGCCAACAGCCGGATCAAAGCTTTTTTCATCGTTGCTATAACCAATCCCCCTAATAGAAATGGCGTGGCCAGCCGTACGACCCATAGACTGGCGAACCTGAACGTTAGGCGCCAATCCTTCGATATGTCTGAGGTTTCTGATCGCAGGATTGTCTAGCTGATCAGTAATGGAAGTTACCGCAATGGGCACATCCTGGATCGACTCTTGGCGTTTTCTAGAGGTCACAATGACCTCCTCAATGGCCAAGGCGCTCTCGCCTTCCTCTTGTGTCACTGCGTATTGAGAGCCCGTCGCTGCCAATACCAGCCCACACATGAGCGTGAGCTTTTTTTGAAGATGTTTTGCAGAACCCTCGAACTTGGAAAAAACCCTATCCATGCTGTCGCTCCAATAATTTATTTTTTTACTACAGCCGGCACGTCGAGGGGCTGGGCTGGGCTGAGTCAATTTGTAAATTTTTAAACATCGTCAAAAATTAGGTTTGAATCGCGACCGACAGATGGGTAGCGTAGTCAGCGTAAAGCCGCATTACTACAGTGTTTTGCTCTCTTCGGCCCACTTGCTGGAACGCTTTTCCCGACGTGAAGTTTCCGGCAAAAAAACGGGTCAACATAAGGCAAACTGGTAACTCATCGTGTGCTGGCGCATTCAAGAACCGTCACGCAGATTGCATCGCTAGGAGACGTCATGACACAACAACGCCTGCAAGGAAAAGTAGCTGTTATCACCGGTGCGGCCAGTGGCATTGGGGCCGCGACCGCTCGTCGATTTAAGGAAGAAGGCTGCGCCCTGATTCTCGGTGATATCCAATCTGATCTGGGTCACGACCTCGCCAACGCAACTCGGCGATCGCGCCTTTTTTGAGACTGCAACGTCACCCTCGAAGCCGACGTTAAAAAACTGGTCGATCGTGCCCTGTCAGAGTTTGGTCAACTAGACATCATGTTCAACAACGCAGGTATCGTCGGTGCCAAAGGCCCCATTGACCAGACTCCCGCCGATGAGTGGCGTATCACTACTGACATCCTCATTAACGGTGTTTTTTACGGTGTAAAGCATGCGGCCGCTGTCATGAAGCAACAGCGCTCAGGCTCGATTATTAACATGTCTAGCGTCGCTGGGGTCATGGGCGGGCTAGCACCTCATGCCTACACCACCGCAAAGCATGCCGTCATTGGGCTGACCACCAGTGCCAGCGCTGAACTTTGCCAACACAATGTCAGGGTCAATGCCATCGCCCCCTTCTCAATGGCGACGCCGATGGTGGCCGATGCCCATCTGCAGGATCACCATGCGACAGATGAGGTCGCCAAAACTCTGGCGGCTAATTCGCCATTGCCAGGACGTGCCGGCACCGCGCTCGACGTGGCTAACGCAGCGCTTTGGTTGGGTAGCGATGAATCCGGCTATACCAGCGGCCTCACTCTAACCACCGATGCAGGGGTTACCACGGGGTCCATAGTGAGGCGGCCCAACTACGACGATTATGTGCCGATGCAAAAAGAAGCGGGGAATCGCGGGGTATAGCACAGGCATTGGCCTCGTTAACCCCACGCCGTCGCGGTAACACCCAGTTGATTCATCTGCACCCAAAGAGACAATAGGATTATGGATTTTAATCACGCTAACAGCCCGTCTCGGTCATCCCCGAACTTTCATATCGGTCCCTATCGGATCGGCGGGCCCTATGCGAAATACATCCTCTTTTTGCTGATCCTCGTTTATGCGATGAACCTACTAGATCGCCAAATTCTTGCCATCCTCGCTGGCGAAATTCAGGCAGACCTCGGCATCAGTGATTCTCAAATGGGGTTTTTATACGGCACGTCATTTGCCGTTTTTTACGCCATCTTTGGCCTACCCCTTGGACGCCTAGCAGATCTGTGGGTCCGCAAAACACTCATCGCCTGCGGCCTCTTTACCTGGAGCGTCATGACGATGTTATGCGGGATGGCGGGCGGCGCCGCCAGTCTCACTTTCTTTCGGTTCGGCGTCGGTATTGGTGAAGCCACCGCGACGCCCTCGGCCTACTCGCTTTTGTCTGATTGGTTCGAACCCAAAGACAGGGCCTCGGTTATCGCCATTTACTCTACGGGCGCTTATATCGGCATGGGATTAAGTATGTTTATCGGCGGCTGGATCGTCGATTGGTGGAACTTGAGCTATCCCGATATTGCCAACGCGCCCCTCGGACTCAAGGGATGGCAGGTCACGTTTATCATCGTCGGCGCTCCCGGCGTGTTGCTGGCCGCTTTGTTTAGAACGCTAAAGGAACCCGTGCGCGGCTACAGCGAAAATGTCGCCAGTATTCAAAACCACCCCCATCCCTTTAGAGAAGGTTGGAGCGAGCTCGCCAGCATTCTGCCTCCTTTCTCAGTCATTAGCCTGTATCGCCGAGTGGGCTTTACCGCGCCCTTGATCACCAACATCCTCGCAGCAATCATCATTGTCGCGCTGGGGAGCCTGATCAGTCACCTCACTGGTCGCGTGACGCAGTGGGTGGTGCTCGGTGTCGGTGTCTATGCCATGTTCAGTTGGGCCAAGTCTCTAGCCGTGAGAGATCCAGTGACCTATGCGATGATCTTTCGCTGTAAGTCGATGATCTACGTCAACCTCGCCTACCCCATTATTACCTTCATCACCTACGGATTCGCGCTGTGGCTTGCCCAGTACTTGCTGCGTAAATTTGATGCCGACTTATCAGAGCTCGGGATGGTTCTGGGACTCTCAACTGCCATCTGCGGCGGCGTGGGTGTGGCCACTGGCGGGGTAGTAGCCGATCTGATGAAGCGTCACATCCGCGAGGATGCTCACACGTTCATGGGCCTCATCTCGGGCATACTTACGATCATTGCTGCCCTGTTTGTGCTCAACGCAGAAACCCTTCAAGAGGCTTATATTGCCAACGCGTTTCTGCAGTTTGTCAGTGTGCTGTGGACTGGCGCTGCTGGCGGCATCATCACCACCCTTGTGCTCCCCAGGATGCGCGCTACCGCTTCTGCCTTTTACCTGGCAATGGGCACATTTTTAGGGCTCGCGATGGGCCCCTTCACCATTGGCTACCTCAGCGATACGTTTCAAGCATCTGGCAATACGCCCTCTGATTCATTGGGTCTGAGTTTGAAGCTGGCATTACTGGTCTACTTGGTCGTGGCTATATTTACTGTCCTGCTGTTTCGGCATTATCGACAGGACTTTAATTCACGAGAAGCCCGCGCCATCGCTGCAGGCGAGCCCGCTCACCCCTAAAACAGACCGCAGACCCGCTCGGCCAGTCGCTTTGCAGAGCGTGTGCCCGCGCTGCGCGCGGGCGGTTGGCTTATTCTCAAATTGTGAGATCATATTGGTCTGGGATGTCATCGCGCACAACAGGAGGCCGTTTGAGTGAGCGCGTTGCCGCTGTGGCAAACCAGCCAAGAATCGGCGTCCATAACGCGATCGCACGCGATGGGCGCTAGAAAAACGGTCAGTTTCACCTAAACAACAGGGTCGGCTTACAGTAACGATGCAGCTATACAAACCTAACAAACCGAAGGGCACGAAACGCAGAGACAGCATCATCAGTGGCTTCTTGTCCTCGCTGGAAAAAAACGGGTTTTCGAAGACCTCGATGACCGGCATCGCGCAAGAAGCCGATATTGCGCCCAGCCATGTCTTTTACTATTTTAATTCGAAAGAAGACATCCTGACTGAGGTGTTCAAGCACCAGTGCGATGTCATTGTTGAAGGCATGGCGGCACTGAAACAGCACGACTTTGCCGCAAAAATAAATTACCTCTGCGACTTTTTCTACACCGAAAACAAATCCGTCAATCACCTCTCTACTGGTGTGATGTACGAAGCCATTGGCGCTTCGGTGACCGACCCAAGTCTCGCTGCGCACAAAAGCGAACTAGACCGATGCTGCATCGAGCTACTCAGCGTCGTTTTTTCTCACAATCAGATCGATGAGGACGCCTGCATGGAAAGGGCCGAGATCTTATACGCGGTCATCGCAGGGTCGAAGCTCAATGGGTTTTTTAGACCCGATATCGACTTAGCACACGGCAAGGATCTTTTCATCAAAACGGCTTATTTATTGGCCCATAACAACAGAAGTGATCATCCAACCTCTGACTAGGTGATAGCGCAGCGCCCTGCGCCTTGCCACCACCAGTGGATCAGACCGTAACCGAAGGAGTCGACTATCACTCGCTATATCGTCATCTCAGACGGCCCAGCCCAACCCGACTTAGACGCACTCGATGCGTGCTGGGAGCAGGTGCTTACAGCCCATCCAGAATTAACGGGTGATTATCAGGTTCGCTCCCTCGGTATCGATGCCGAGACAACAGAGCAAATATTTAGTTTTATCCAATCACGCGAAAAGGTTGCCACTTTTAGCTTACCTTGGGTGCTTGAGGCCAATCACTTTCCCCACCCCAAAGTCGGCATGCCCATCTTGCTGTGCGACTACGACGGCAAGCCCCGCCTCGTGGTCAAACTGACCGATATTCGCAACATCACTTTTGGTGAGATGGGGATCAATGAGTCGTCACTGGATGGCCCACCCGTGCAAGACCCTGACATCTGGATCCCGCTCCATCGAACGTATTGGAATGGACTGCTCTCCCAGTACGATCGTGAGTGCACCGACGACATGCCCGTGCTCGTTGAGCCGTTTGATTACATCGGTACCGTGAGCGAATAACTACCTTGCCCGATGCCCACGTAACACGCTGAGGACAGCGTGCTACGTGAGTTTCAGATCTTAATAAACCGAAGGCCGCGAGGGACTAGCGCCTGATAGCAGTCGCCAGGAACGCGAAATTCTCGCAGGTCGCCATCGCTTCCCAGCTGGCCTCGAGCGCTGAACCAGACCAGCTTGCCGTGCCCGCCTCAACCGCTGCCTCGTCACCGAACAGGTCTAGCCATACAAAATCGGCATCGGCGAGATCAAACTGGGGCTCCATCAGGTAGTACCCATAGTTGTTGGACTCACCCTCCACGAGCGATGCGTCATACTCGGCACGAAAGGCAGCAAGCGATGCCGCGTCTTGCCCTTCATTGAAGGCGCAAAAGTCGAATCGAGGATGGAAGGTGCCACCCACCGCGATGTCCGCCATGCCATCATGACCGTCTGTCGGCTTAAACGTATAGACGTTCTCAGGCTCGTAGGACATGGCACCGGCCAATTCTGCTGTCCAGTCGTCGGCTTGATTGGCATTCCAATCGGCCCAACCCGCTTCACGGGCCTCACTAGAGGGCCACATGACCACCCAGATCAGATCGTAGTCATCGGTCTCGAACTGGGGCATCAACACATTTGCGCCGAGCATGTTAT
Source organism: uncultured Luminiphilus sp. (assembly GCA_905182485.1). GTDB lineage: Bacteria > Pseudomonadota > Gammaproteobacteria > Pseudomonadales > Halieaceae > Luminiphilus. The sequence goes on along the minus strand of CAJJBO010000027.1, from coordinate 18,201 downwards.
AGCCACCCGCATCAATGCGCGCGTTCCATCCATCGATAATGCCCGCCATCTGCGCCTCGGTCATATCTTCTGCGGTGTTATTCCAAATATAGTCAACCAGCAACTCACCACCAGCCGCACTACTTTGCATCGGGGTCTCTGACACCTCGGGCGCAGCGACCTCAGCGACCTCAGCGGCAGCCACCGCAGCAGGCTCGTCGCTTTGACCACAGGCGGTCAGAAAAAGGGTTAGCGAGACAACAACAAAGAACGTTTTCATATTGATTTACTCCTACTCATTGTTTTTAGGGGACATCAATGACGTTGCAGTAAACCTAATTTTTCTCGGACCTTCAAGCCAGCACGGATCGCCGCATCGAAAGACCATCACCCACCTTGTCACATAGTGGGGTGCTGACTGACCGTGCCGCCCTCCACAGGAAACTGCCCCCCCGTGCAAAAACCCGATTCATCGGACGCCAAAAATAGCGCCATAGCGGCCACCTCTTCGACCGTTCCCATTCTCCCCAAGGGGGACATTTGATTACAGGCTGCTTCGACTTCAGGCGCTTGTGCAATCGCTGTTTTGAGAATATTGGTGAGGGTTGCACCGGGATGAATCGAGTTGCAGCGTATCTGTAAGCCCGCGTTGGCACACGTCACAGCTACCGATTTAGTGAGCCCCACTACGCCTGCCTTGGACGTGGTGTAAGCCACGTCGGGGATCGCCAGATAGGAAGTGGATGACGCCGTATTGACGATAGACCCCTGGGAGCCAGCAGGATTTTCTCGCATCAGCGCAATGGCGGTTTGGCAGCCGAGCATCATTCCGGTGAGGTTAATACTCAGCAGTTGGTTCCAGGTGGCCACGTCGACGGTCATGATGTCGGCATTGCTGACGATGCCCGCGTTATTGATCATCACATCTAAGTGGCCGTAGTCTGCGCGGACTTTTTCTGCGAGGGCAGACCACGCCTGCTCAGAACTGACATCGAGCCGCACGAACTCTGCGCCGCACTCAACCGCGACTGCGGCACCGCTTGTCTCATCAACATCGGCGACTAATACGGTGGCGCCTTCCGCACAAAACCGGCGCACGATCCCCTCACCAATGCCCGAGGCACCGCCCGTTACCACCGCTATTTTGTTCTGCAATCGCCCCGCCATGCCTGGCTCCTTAACCGTCATCGAGGTTAGAGCGTAGCATCGCCGACCACAAACGAATATCGTCTTTGACAGTCACCTGACGGGTAAACGTAATGGCGCGTTAATCTGCCGCCCTACTGCCCGATAAGTCCCTTTCAGTGCAAAAGCGGCCAAACCATTGAGCGCAATCAGGCATCCTCACTCAAGACGGCACACTGCAGTCGGGGCTCGCGCTCGCGGCGGACGCTTTGTCGATTAAGCGATCCTGAGCAACGCTGAAGATCAACAAGCCGTCTACCTCGACCTCCGTGTTGACCTGCGTATCGTAAAGGCTGTCGTCCCCACATTCGTGCTACCAGCCGCGAGACCCCGGCGCACCCTTAAAGGGACCCACGAGGTTTGAGGTAATCCAGCCACCATAAAAATCCCCCGCCTGGGCCTGAACCTGCTCTCCCTCGACAAAACACGCATCGACCCTCGAGGCGTAAAAACTTAAGTAATCGGTGATGGGCTCAAAGAGCTGAGAGGGGCGTCGATAGGTCCAGCCCACATTTGCCACGGGCCCCGACGCGCCCTCGAGATCAAAATAACTAGCGGCACCCTTCCATTCGCAAAAGGTGCGATGCTCGCTGTTGTGCAATCGCGAGAGGTCCACGGCATCAGGTGGAAAATAGTAGGTGGGGGGATGCGAGGTTTCTAAGGTGCGAAACCCTCGTGTGGTTTCTGCCAGCACCCGGCCGCCGTGAACGATCCTGAGATTGCCTGAAAACGGCTCGCAAATCGCCGGCCGCGGATAATCCCATACGTTTTCAGTTTGCATCGTCATGACCCATCGGTCCCCGCTTGTCGTTAATCGATTCAGTGGGCGCTGCCGCCGCCACTCGCCATGGACTATGTATCGTGATCAGCGATCCATGGGCTCAAGGTAATGCAGTGCAAACAGGCACTCGTCGTCCATCCAGGTCTGAACGCGCCGCAATCCCCCGCTGGAGGCGAGATCGGAAAAGCCATCTACCGTGTATTTATAGGAGCTCTCAGTGTGTATGTGCTCACCGGCCGAGAAATCGATGTCATGCCCACTGATGTGAACGGTCTGGTCATGCGCACTGATCAGATGCATCTCGATGCGCCGCAGCGTCTCATTATAAAAGGCATGATGCTGAAAAGCGTCGGGATCAAAGTCGGACCCGACCAGATCATTCACACGCCGCAGGATGTTGCGATTAAATCGTGCTGTCACACCCGCGGCATCGTTGTAGGCCGCCTCCAACCGATCGGTGGCTTTGTGCAGGTCAACGCCGATCAGCACGCCGCCATCAGATCCAATCAGGCTCACCGCCTGCTCTAAAAAGTTGAGGGCGGCCTGCGGGTCGAGATTGCCGATCGTCGACCCGGGATAAAATAAGACACGACGCCCCGCAGGAAGGTGCTGCTCGAAAGACAAAAAGTCACGGAAGTCAGCGCACAACGCACTCACCGAGAGCCACGAATAAGCCGCCGCGACCTCCTGCGCCGCGCTGAAAAGAAAATCGGCAGAGATATCCAGAGGCACGAATGCAGCGGGTTTAATCGCATCGAGTAACAAGCGGGCCTTTGCGCAATTGCCCGCACCGGGCTCGATGAACACACTACCCTGACCGCAATATGCCGCAATACTGTCCCGCTGCGCCTTGAGAATACTGACCTCGGTGCGCGTGGGGTAATACTCAGGCAGCGCCGTGATCTGCTCGAACAAAGCCGATCCCTCGGCATCGTAAAACCATTTTGGATCCAGGGTCTTGGGCTCTGCCTGTAGGCCCGCCAAGATGACCTTATGGCAGTCATCCGGTGCCGGGTGGGCATTAAAGAAACTGATATTTGCCGGTGCCAACGAGGGCGGCTTACTGTTCATGACGGATCCTGTGCGCTGTCGCGTGCGAGGCGGAGGCCGGTAAACTGCCACCGGTCTTCGGGATAGAAAAAATTGCGGTAAGAGGGCCGCAAGTGCCCGGGGCTGCTCACACATGAGCCACCGCGCAGCACCCACTGGTTACTCATGAACTTGCCATTGTATTCACCAATGGCACCCTCGGCTGGACTGAATCCGGGGTACGGCACATAGGCGCTGCGGGTCCACTGCCAACACGCGTCGTAAAGCTGCTGCAATCCTTGCTCAGCGCTGCCCGCCGGCCCCGGATGAAGACGAACTGCATGGGTGCCAGCCGGCTGCGCCATGCTCGCGGCAACCTCCCACTCCTGCTCTGTCGGCAATCTCGCCCCCGCCCATCGCGCGTAGGCCTCGGCCTCATAGCCACTGATATGGGTGACCGGCACCTGTGGGTTGCGAGACACCAACCCCTCGAGGGTGTATTCCTCACTGCCCCGCCAGTACAGCGGCGCCGCCCAGTTCTCGCGCTGCAAGGTTGCCCAACCATCTGCTAACCACAACTCAGGGCGCTGGTACCCCCCGTCGGCAATAAACTGCTCATACTCGCCATTGGTGACCAGTCTGCGAGCCAGCTCAAACGGTGCGATGTAAACCGGGTGACGGGGTTGTTCGTTGTCGAAACAAAAGCCGGCGCCATCGTGGCCGATAGACACCAGTCCACCGTCAACAACTGACCAGGCCAACGGCGCTGTGGCGTCGTCCGAACACGTCGGTGCCGCCGCAGCCGAATAAGCGGGAGACAGCGGATTGATCGACAGTGAATATTTGATATCGGTAAAAAAAAGCTCCTGATGCTGGCATTCATGCTCAATACCCAATCGCACCCGAGCGTGAATTGTCTCGCGCGCGGCATGCGCGTCGTCTGCGAGCAATTGCAAAATGGCCGCCTCAACCGTGGAGCGATAGTGGTGAATCTCCTCCAGCGAGGGACGTGACAGTAACGCACGTTTCGGTCGGGGAAATTGCTCACCAATGCCGTTGTAATAAGAGTTAAACAGCATTTCGTAACGCGGATTCTTCGGCTCATAGCCGTTGAGGAAGGGCACCAAAACAAAGGTCTCGAAGAACCACGTGGTGTGCGCGAGGTGCCACTTAGGCGGGCTGGTAAAGGCCTCCGCCTGAAGAGAATGATCTTCAATGGATAATGACCGGCAATGACTCAGCGACGCTTGCCTGACCTCACGGAACCGCGCGACTAAATCCAGCGACCCGACGCTTGCCTGATTCATCCTATTTGCTGTTCCCTTTGCACCTGTCCACCGACCCAAACGGTGTCGCCTTCAACGGCACCATAAAGCAGACCCCCTCCGGGCGATAACTGCGCTGCCATTATTTCATGGTCAGTGTAGCGTGTGCGAGCGCTGGCGGTTATGAGACGCATCGCTGAACCGGTCGCCGTGTCCTCGGCGGACCCATACTGAGGCGCAAAATAACGAAAGCAATAAGGCGTCGGGGCAGCGTCATTTTGTGCGCATCGAACATACACCAGTAGCGCCCGATCGGTCAGTGGCTTCAATGCCTCGCCGGGCGGTGTCATGGCGGCCAGTTCGTCGGGTGACTGAAGCTCGACCAACAGATACCCCGACGCAGGACCAACCCGATCGCAGGACAATGCGGCACCGGATAAAAGACGATCAATGCCCGGGGGGAGTACCGAGGGCGTTAGATCAGGATAGGGAAATTGCAGCCAGATGAGCACGCCATCCTGACGAAAGGGAATGTGAGTGGCGCCATTGACCAGCACACCATCGCACCCCCATCGCGCCCGCCAAAACGCGGCACTGCACAGCAACCCATGCCCACAGCACTCGATCGGCCCACCATGATCAGAGAAACACCCGACTTCGGCTTGCCTCTCTCCCAGATCCCGGGTCAGGCAGCGTGTGGCTGGCCCTGCCGGCAAGTGATCGGGCAGTGCGGTCGACATTGCGCGCAGACCACATAGATTGCCCTCGGCCGCTTCACCGTAAAAAGCGCGGAAGTGCTCGTCGGGGTTATCAGACATACCATCTCCATCACGCTACTTACGGCCACGTTCGGTCGGTTTTGCCGCTGATCACCAACCGCCCCTTAGCTTATTACGCTTTTGGCTGTGATTTGGTTGTCATGCTGAGCACCCGAAGCCGGCAATGATCGCGCATGACAGTCATACATTTTTCCGTGAGATCCGCCTCACAGCGGACTTACGAAGGAAGCCACGCCATATGCAGCTTTTAAATTCAGCTCACAAAATTGCTGAATTTCCGCTAAGTTATCCCACCATATTCTGTCCGAGAGCAAGTTATGGAAACGGAAAATACGACCACCACACTGGTCGAGGCGATCGAAGAGCTACGAAATCATGAACGCATCAGACAGCTTTTAGCCACTTACTGTCGTTGTCTAGATGAGTATGACATCGCAGGTGTTGCAGCCTGTTTCAGTAATAACGCCGTAGCCGACTATGGCGCGGGACGCGGCGGCGCCGTTAAAGGCAGGGACAACATTGCTGCACGCATTGCCAGTGGCCAAAAGGTGTTCCGCCGAACACACCATCAAATCGGGCAGATACTGATTGACCTGAGGGGAAGTAAGGCAAACACCACAACCTACCAGATTACCTGGCATGAATTGCGAGACGGTACTCAGGAACTGGTCTGTCTGCGTTACATAGACCAACTCGAAATGGCTGATGGGGGCTGGTTGATCAGCCATCGACGGGTGGAGGCAAGTCTTGTTAACGGCTTCGAGGGTACGGAGTGGAACTGGGTGAAACGGCTGACCCCTTGAGGGATCGATCAGACTAATTGATCGAGTAAGTTTTTGGTAAATGGACGAAGCTCAGCCGCACGGCCGTCTGCGACCAGCGTCACCCAGTCTGGGTTTGCCAGCAAAGCGCGACCAATTGCCAAGAGGTCAAAATCCCCTCGGTTCAAGCAGGCGTCAATGAGTTCAAGTTGCTCTGGTGCTGCACTGGCCGCTGTTTTTCCTTCCGCCGATTTAAAGTCGTTACCCAGCGTGACTGAGCCTACAGCAATAGTAGGTTTGCCAGAAAGCTTGCGCACCCAACCAGAAAAACTCAGATCGCTCTCGGTGAAAGCCGGCTGCCAGAATTTGCGTGTGGATGCATGGAAAATGTTGGCGCCGGCATCTACCATCGGCTTTAACCAAGTCTCCAGCTCATTCGCGGTGGTTGCTACCTGAGCCTCATAATCAAGCTGCTTCCATTGCGAAATTCGCACCGAAATTGCAAAGCCCTCGCTGGTCGCCAGCCGACACGCTCGAATAATATCAGCGGTAAAAGCTGCGCGATCAGACAAGCTCCCGCCGTAGCGATCACTGCGCAGATTTGTTACGTGCCAGAAAAACTGATCAGGGAGGTAACCATGAGCCGCATGAATTTCGATTCCATCGAAACCACATCTATGTGCCACAGCAGCTGCAGCGGCAAAATCTGAGATGGTGCGCTCGATGTCTGCTGGCGACATTACTGCCCCAAATGATTGCTCTGGCCCCGCTAACCCAGACGGACTAAGTCGCCGCACCACATCATCAACGGAATCATGCATGCCAATTAGTGACGGCGCGAAAGCGCCTACATGCCAAAGCTGCGCGAAAATTTTGGCGCCACTAATTTGGACGGCATTCACAAGCGGCCGCCATGCAATCTCTACCCCTTCTCCATAAAGCCGCGGCACGCTATTACCAAAACTTCCATCGGCGTTGACCGAGCAACCCTCAGTAATAATCAACCCGGTACCGCCCTTTGCCCGCAGCGCGTAGTAATCCCGGTTACTTTCATCGGGCAACCCATCGGCGCAGCACTCACGGGTCATCGGGGCCATTACTACGCGATTTTTTAAGGTTAACGCGTCGAGTCGCACAGAGCTAAGCAGGGAATGATTAACGGACATAAATGAAGTATAAGGCAGACGGGAGGACCGAGTAACAAGGACCCTCTAGCGCCTAGGTAGGATGCTTCAGCTTGGCTTAGGTTGGAACATTGCAAGTCGCCAAGCGGACCCTAGTGGAGTGGCAATAAGTACCTACCCAGCCTCAGCGTCTGCAATCACAACGACTAGTTTGGTTATTAAACTCAGGTGACTCATGTTCTGCTCAAAATACTACAAACCGTCACATTCTGCTCCAATACCCGCCATGCTTTCCTGCCGACCGCCACGTCGCCCTAAGTAATACTCTGAATATGAAGTTAGCATTTCTATCGGTCTACCAGAAAGTTTTTCTCCTTCTGCTATTTTGCGCGGCGAAGATCTCAAGAAAATTCGCTATGAATCTGTCCTTAGACTCAGCACACTCTATTGAGAAAGGGCAGACTAGGCGCCGTAGCGGCTAGAATGGGATTCACAGTGCTTCTGGCCCCACTTCATTAGACTGTGGCGGGGCTTCAACTGAGTTAAGTCGTAACAACGGTAAATCAACACCAGTATGTCGAATCACAAAGCGTTAGAGATGTTTGGTCGATCGGGCAACCCCTCTCTGAATGCAGAAACGTTCTCCAGCAGCGCTCCCGACGCATCATTTGCAGCCAGTGCGCCTGCGGCAACGATGACGCTACAAGGCACGGTCAATAGAACGGGCATATTGCTGGCACTGGTCTTCGTCTCGGCGTCTTATACCTGGTCGATGTTTTTCTCGAGCGGTAATCCTGCAATGGTAATGCCCTGGGCTATCGGCGGCGCAGTGGTCGGCCTACTTTTGGCGCTGGTGACCATGTTTAAAAAGCAATGGTCAGGCATCACAGCGCCGTTATATGCGATAGCAGAGGGATTATTTTTAGGCGCCATTTCGGCCATCTTCGAGGCCCAATATCCGGGCATTGTGATACAGGCGGTAGGACTCACCTTAGGCACCCTAGCGTCACTGTTGTTCCTCTATAAAACAGGTCTCGTCAAGCCGACAGAGAACTTCCGACTCATGGTGACCTCTGCGACGATGGGCATAGGCCTACTCTATTTAGTCAGCATGCTTATGAATATGTTTGGCTCTGGCGGTATCGGTTTCATTCACTCAAACGGCTTGTTCGGTATTGGTTTCAGCCTTTTCGTTGTCGCTATAGCGGCCTTAAATCTAGTGCTCGATTTTGATTTTATTGAGCAGGGTTCGGAGATGGGCGCGCCTAAATACATGGAATGGTTCGGCGCATTCTCTCTCATGGTTACACTCATATGGCTCTATCTTGAAATGCTGAGACTGTTAGCCAAACTGAGAAGTCGATAGTGGATTTAAATACTGTGCTGTTTGGGGGGTTATCGATTTTATCCCTCGCCGTTTTTTTCTACCTTAGCCGTTTTAAGGCGTCGTCGAGACAGACTCAGAGGGAGGATCGTATCAATTGGTCTTCCCGACAGTTTTCTCTGTGGAAGGTTTTTCTATGCTGCCTAATTGCCGCTATCGGGGTGGCAGTCCTAGCGGCATAGAAAGCTGATGCCTCGTCTGGTCAAAGTCACCTTTTGCTAATGATTTAACCGCCACTTTCAGGATAGACTCATTGCCCTGTTTATCAACGGCAACGTCATCCCCTGACGGCTGCGGGCTTGTTCTACCAAGAAATCGTCAACAACGTTGGCAGCGTGTTTTCAAAACGACCGGTGTTTGCACAATGACCGGTTTTAAACCCAAAACTAACAAGCTGTCGACGGCATAGCAGCGCAAAAGACATCAAACCTAAAGGGATTCATCAATGAAAACGCTGCGCAATTACACGCTTCTGACCTCTGCAATCGCTTTACTTGCCTCGATTAACAGTGCCGGCAGCGACAGTCCAATGCTGAAACAATCCCACGGGCTGTCGCTAAATAACATCTGAAAACATTATCAGCCGCAACGCAGAATAACAGTTACATCAGCGCTTACAGGCACAAAAAAGGCGCCTGTGACGCCCTGTGCCACTATGTTGGAGCGGGTGATGGGAATCGAACCCACGTCTAAAGCTTGGGAAGCTCTCGTTCTACCATTGAACTACACCCGCAAAAAGAGGCGCCTTAAAAGCCATAACTTTGCCGTCACAGTACCTTAACATTGCCGTAACGAGGCCACTCGCGCTCGCCTCATCCTAACGCTAACGCCTCCAGTTCGGCGATCAGCGCGGTGTGGTGATCCTTGGTTTTAAATTTGTCCATCACCGCCTTTAACTTGCCGTCTTGACCCACGACAAAGGTGGTCCGCAGAATACCGTCGAACTCCCGGCCCATAAATTTCTTGGGGCCCCAAGCGCCGTAGCTGTCCGCCACCGCATGGTCCTCGTCACTGAGTAGTTGAAAGTTAAGCGCATCGCGCTCCACAAATTTAGCCAGTTTTTTAATGGGGTCAGGGCTGATCCCCAAGACCACGGTGTTCAATTTTTTTAGCGCTTTTGCCGTGTCACGGAGCCCCTGTGCCTGCACAGTGCATCCCGGCGTCATCGCCTTGGGATAAAAATAGACCACCACCGCCGACTTGCCCTTAAAGTCGGCCAGCGAGACCGCGTTGCCCTCGTGATCTTGCAAGACAAACTTTGGGGCGAGGTTACCGATTTTAGGAAATGGCATGAGAGTCTTCCTTAATAAAATTGACTGATAAAACTACGGACAACCGGCGTCGCAAGATCAATCGGCATGGCGGCGGTCAAGATGCCGTCACGATGCCGTTGGTATGCGTCGGGCATAGTCGATCACGGTATTACGGATCGGAAAGTGCTCGGTTTTTCGATCCGATAAGTACTCTGTCAAAATCTCGTGGACGACCGGAAACGCCAATGTTATCCCAGGGAACATCGGCCTCAGCATACAGCTGCGTTTCTAGGCTTTCAGGCCCAGCACTGTGCTCCCCATCATCTAGGTCGCAGCGATAGAACATATACACCTGACTGATATAGGGCACATCAAATATGCGATAAAGATCAACGTTAGTAACGCGGGCCTCTTCCCAAGTCTCCCGCGCCGCACCTTCAGCCGAGGACTCTTTGTTTTCCATAAAGCCAGCGGGCAGTGTCCACTTACCGTATCGAGGCTCGATGGCGCGCTTACAGAGTAAGATCTTGTCACCGACTGCGGGCAAGCAGCCCACGATCACCTTGGGGTTGACGTAGTGCACCATCGCACAGGCCGAGCAAACATGCCTTAGCCGGTCATCGTCGTCGGGTATTACTAAATTAACGGTGGCACCACACTCACTGCAAAACTTCACGCTTTCTCCTCTGACCGCCATCGCGCGCGACGATGCTGATCGACTGCTTTACTCGCCACCCAAACGTGTCCATCGGGGCCCTGCTCCCGCTTCCAAAACGGCGCGTCGGTTTTCAGGGTATCCATCATCAGCTCACTGGCGCTGATCGCCTCACCTCGATGCTCTGCCACCGCGCCCACCCAGACAATGGTCTCTGCCACATCGAGCAGGCCATAACGGTGAACAATGCGCCAGCGGCTCAAACCAAACTGATCTGCCGCGCGCTCCCCCAGCGCCATCAGTACCTTTTGCGCCATCTCGGGGTAATGTTCTAACTCCAACTGACTCACTGCGTGAGCATCTGAGTGATCGCGCACATAGCCAGTAAAAGTGGCCACCGCGGCGTCCGGTTGCGGGCCTACCAACTGTGCGTACTCGCTCGCCACATCGATCGGCTCGCGTTGAATCGACACGGTCATGCTATCCGCCCGTCATGGGCGGAAAAAACGCAAGCTCATCCCCAGCCGCTACCACCGCGTCAGTGTAGACAACCTTGTGGTTCAGTGCGTGCACCAAGTTAGGCTGATTAAGCGCCTCTTGCCAGCTGGCACCGCGCTGCGACAGCGCCGATTTCACAGCGGCAACCGTGACAGCACTGTCGAGCTCGGTCAGCGAAAACTCAAATTCCGACTCACCCAGCACCTCGCGCAGCGAGGAAAACAATTTAATCGTGATGCCCACGCTGCCACTCTCCACTCGCACCGCCGGTTTTTGACACCAGCTGCGTCATCTCAATACTCATGCCACGGTCAATGGCTTTGCACATGTCATAGAGCGTCAGTGCCGCCACTGAGGCCGCCGTTAACGCCTCCATTTCGATGCCGGTCTGCCCTGTGACCTTGCAGGTAACCGTGATTCTCACCCCCGGCAAGTCCTGATCGGGCTGCAGATCGATCTCTACCGAAGAAAGCGGCAAGGGATGGCATAAGGGGATCAGTTCGGCGCACTTCTTGGCCGCCTGAATACCCGCCACCCGGGCGACCGCCATCACGTCACCCTTGGGCAAATCATCCGCCACGATGGCACTCAGCGTCTCTGGCTGCATGCGCAAGCACGACGTGGCCGTCGCAACCCGTGTGGTGATCGCTTTGTCGGAGATATCAACGATGTGGGCCTGCCCCGCGTCATCAAGGTGTGTCAGGCAATCTGTTTTATTTGGCATGAGGCAATGCTAACACTCCGATGCGGTAAACGGCACAAGCTGTCATGATGCGGCTCGAAACCCCTGCAGCAGTGAATGCACTATGTCGCCAGAGGACCCCCTCGCCCCGAGCATCCGTTATCGCTGGACCGTGCTGGTCATGCTGACCTTGGTGTACACCTTTAATTTTATCGATCGACAGATTCTAGTCATCTTGCAGGAGCCGATCAAAGCGGACCTTGGGCTCAGTGATGCGCAGCTGGGGTTGCTCAGTGGCTTTAGCTTTGCCTTGGTGTATGTCACCGCCGGCATTCCCATCGCATGGCTCGCAGACCGCGGCAATCGGCGCAATATTGTCGCCATCTCCTTAGGGTTCTGGAGCTTCATGACCGCTCTGTCGGGGCTCGCTCAGAACTATGGCCAGTTATTAGCGGCGCGCATCGGTGTTGGTATCGGCGAAGCCGGTGGGTCACCCCCGTCGCATTCGATGGTCAGTGATTATTTTCCTGCCAAGCAACGCGGCACCGCCCTCTCCTTTTACAGCACCGGCATTTACATTGGCATTTTGATCGGCTTTGCCGCGGGCGGCTGGATCGCCGAGACCTTCGGCTGGCGAGTCGCTTTTTTTCTCGTCGGCGTGCCGGGTATTTTCTACGCCCTGCTCTTGGTTTGGGTCGTGAAGGAGCCAAAGCGGGGACAGTGGGATCCGGGCGGGGTCCCGGCAAAATCAACCTTCAAAGCGACCCTCGCCAGCCTCAAAGAACGGCCGACCTTTTGGTGGATTTCGGTAGGGTGCGCGTTCACCGCGTTTATTTCTTACGGCAATGGCAATTTTATGCCCTCGTTCCTCATGCGAAGCCACGGTATGACACTCGGCGAAGTGGGGCTAGCACTGGGTTTGATCTCTGGGATCTCAGGCGCAGTGGGTACGTTTTTGGGCGGATTTCTCGCCGATAAGCTGGGGAATCGAGACATTCGCTGGTACCTGTGGATACCCATTATCGGGGGACTCACTTCGATGGTGCCCGCCTATTACACCCTCCTAGGCAGTAACAAGACGCTGGTGTTGGCCGCCATCATCCCGTCACAAATTCTCAGCACCTTATACCTCGGGCCCTGCATTGCCACCTGCCACAACTTGGTGTCACCGGGGATGCGCGCAATGGCTTCGGCAATTTTGTTTTTCATACTGAACATGATTGGTCTTGGGCTGGGGCCTTTGACGGTTGGTTTACTGAGCGATCACTACGCCACCTCATTTGGTGACAACAACCTGCGCTATGCGATGCTCACCACGCTCACGATCAGCATCGTCGGGGTCGGCTTTCTTTTAATGGGCGCGCTCAGCCTGAAGAGGGATTTGGCGCTCAGGGGTTAACCAGCCAAACGCCACTCGCAAAACGCTTTATCGCTTAGCTGAACTTCACGACATCATCGGCTGTGAAGGCAGTCTCGTTTGTATCACCCAGCCTCAACACCACTTCCTGGATCGCCGCAGCAAACTCGGGCGAGCCGTAGGCTCGTTGCCGATCAGTGTGGGTATAGGCTCCGTCAACAAATCCTCTCTCATAAAAGATGAGCGGCATCTCTTCACTTTTGGTATGTAGCCTCAGCCACTCAAGCGTTGCGTCCGGAATCGTAGGGCCTACGGGCATTGCTCTCATGACGTTCCACTCCCTCCAATATCTTGCTGAGAGCACAATGGCACCGCATTGATCCGGCCGCATCTCTTCCGGGAAAGCCTCTTCATCTTGCAACCAAGCACACTCGAAAGTTCGGCAGGGCTGTTCTGGTCGGGTCTCGTAAATCGCGCATCCCTCTGACCGACAGTGCGCGCAGGCTTTGCCCGCGTACATGTCAAGGTCCTTTATCCATAAGCCAACCTTCACAACAAGCGGTACACTCCCCACATTCTCTCACTGCGACGCTCCTCTTTTCGTTTTCAGATCGTGGATTAATAGATCTGTTCTGGTCCAGCGACCGTCAAACATCAACACCTCAATTTGACTGAGCTCGCAGACACATCCTTACCCTCCCTCTGCGCTTGCTCTATTTTTCGCGCCTGCAGGACCTTAGCTCATCACCAAACAGCTTGGTGAGCTTCTCGACGCCACTTTCTCGCAGCGCACCGTCATTACCCGTCACTACATACGTGCTGTAGACCGCACAGGCCATCATGAGGCCTGATGACACGACCGCAGGTGGGCTGTCGCCCTCTGCTGTCATCTCATTGGCCAATGCAATAAATCGATTAACACATTCAATCTTTTTTTCCTGACTCACGATACCGGCCCTCCCGTGGGCTCAAACTGAAACATGAACGCGATAATAACTTCTCAAACCTGTGGCACCAACGAGGACTCTATCGCAGCGACCGACTAAAATAATCCCAGGATTTTAGTGGTTATGAGCGAGCATGTCCTCCCACTAAACGATATCGCCATCAAAAAGTACGCTCGGTGAGAGATCGATCTTGGACCCCATCCTCGCTATTGGACGGATCAACGCCGAGCTAAGATACGACAGGCCCGCCACGTGACTGAGAAACCACCACGATGGCTGTCGAGTGGGCTGGCACTCACGTTGCCGGCACGGCGGCATCCAATGAATTTTCAGCGGCGCTCAAAAACCTCAGAAACACGTTACCCGGTGTAAACTCAGGGCGGCACATAACGGAGGCGATATAAAATGAGTCATCTCAACCCGTTGTAAAACGCGCGATCGGCGCAATGGCTGCCCACATGCGCACGCGCCTGACTCTACTCCTGACGATACTGATCACGGTGCTTTTCACCCGCTGACTGCTGCCAACGACGAACCGACAGCGCAACCGCAACTTCTCGAAGGCCTACATCGATTTGGACTGGGGGCAAATCCACTTGCTACAGGCCACACCGAGCCTGATGACTCAACGCACACTGGTGTGCTTCCCCCCCAACCCTTTCTCAGGCAATTACTATCGCCCATTGATGGCCTTATTGGCGATAGACCGAAGGGTCGTCGCCCTAGATTATCCCGGTCTGGGGCAGTCGGACCCATCGGCAACATGGCGCACCGTTGGCGATCTGGCCGAGATCATGATCGACGCGATCGAATCAGCCCGCCTCACGGACGAGCACCATCAATCCATTGATGTCTGTGGGTACCACACGGGCGCCATGGTGGCAGCTGAGGTGGCGATTCGCAGGCCGGACCTGGTGCGGAGGGTGGTCCTGATCGGCGTGCCGTACTTTGCCGATCCGGCTGAGAATGATGCGGAGCTGCAGAGCGTGATGCAAGATCGTCCCCTCCCTACGGAACTCGCTGCACTGGAGAGCTCATGGCGGTTTACCATCACGGACCGGCATCCCGACGTGGTGCTGGAGCGGGCCTACGACAACTTTCTAGAATCTGCCGCCGCGTGGCGGGCGCGGGCGCCGGTCTATCGGGCATTGCACGGCTATGCCGCCGCTGACCGGGCGGTGGTAATCACCCAGCCCGCCCTCGTATTAAACCCGCACGGCGGTTTAAAAACTCACACACGGGCCTACGCTCAGCTTATTCAAGACGTCACGCTGGTTGAACTGCCCCACCTCAGCTACGGCGTTTTCGATGTGGCCGCCTGAACAGATCGCTGACATCATGCTGGAGTATTTGGATCGTTAATCGCGCCACGCAAGCCCGGATGAACGGACAAGAGGTCGCCGACACTGATCAGCCTCTCTAGCGCAATTTGTCCTATTGATGTACTTTTATATCAAATGAGAAAGAGATGCCGTCATGCCAAATCTCAAAGGGTTTTTTCTACTGCTTTGCGCCACTTCGCCCTCACCCCACCGCCTTTGCAGCGCATCACTCGTCCGACCCCGATGAGAGCTGCGCTAAGCCGATCGAGAAAGCCGCTGAATATCCCCTTCTGCTGCGCCGGACGACGCTGATTGTTCGAGACATTGAGGCCTCACTGGCCCTCTATCAAGTCGGCGCTGGCATGGAAATTATTTATGATGAGCAGATCGCTCGGCCCACGCGTCAGAAGACCGAGAGCAGCGCCTCAGGCTCTATTTTTCTGCGCGCATCACACGACCATGTGGGGGTGATCGGCTTAATCGATTACGAATATGGCTACCCCGAGCACCCTGCACACAGCAAACCGATTCGGCATGAGGGGTTTACGCCGGGTAATCCGATTTTGCTCTTCAATACGCAGGCACTAGCGGATCGCTGGCCAACCATCGCCGCCACGCCGGGCGTGAAGGTCGTCAAAGCGCCCGGGCTCCGGACTTACCCCGGCTACGACGGCGGCCCCGACATTAGGGTCATGGTGTCGATCTTCTACGACCCCGATGGCTACCTGATTGAGCTGAATCAAATAGTCACCGAGTGAACGGGCCGCACTCTTTTGATGCTTCGAACGGGCTCGCCTGCGGTAGACGGGTGAAGGCCAGTGCGGGCTGGGTGTGAGCTCGGTGTGACGTCGCGCTGGTCGGATTTGACCTGCGTTAGTTGCTTTTGAGGAGCATTAGTTGGCTGCGACCCGCGCTAATTGCTTTTGAGGTGCAGTAGCCGTCTGGGACCCGGGCTAGTCGCTTTTGAGATGCATTAGCTGGCCTTTGGCCCGGGCAGGTCGAGCGCGCCACCACCAAGGAGACAGCGCTTCGCGGCGACCGCGGCCCGTCACTCAGAACGAGGTAGCCCGGTTGTTGCGCGTCAGTAATGGGGCGCCTAGTCCCCCTGCCATCACTTGCATACTGATCGGGCAGCGGTTAGGTTCAGGATGGCGCCTCGGCGCGAAGAACTGAATCAAAACTCTTGGGGGAACCAATGTCAGAACTCGACGTGTTTGGCTTTATCGGAATGAATCGGTCCGTCTTTTCGACACTCTTTCTGTGCGGCGTCTTAATGCCGCTGGCAGTTGGTCGTTATCGTGGCCTACTTATTTAGGCACTTTCCCGGCGTGATGAGAGGCGCTGCCATGGTTTCTACTCTGATTGGTGTGGTCATGCTGACCTTTTTCAGCATGGGCGCGCAGAATTCTTTTTTTGTGATGCTGAGCACGCTGAGTGAGATGGCGGGCAATGGCTCAGAGATGGCGACGACCTTCCTCAGTTCAGCCAATCTACCGATTGGAGAGACCATTAATCCACCCGCCTGGATGATGGCGCTGTCGTTAATACAGGTTGTGATCAATCTTGTTTTGACCGTCTACGTCTTTCTATTTGCCAAGTGGGATAACAGCTAATAACCGGGCACGCCCGTTATGATGCTAGCGGTAATAACAAAGGGGGCCAAGGCCCCCTTTTTTATCGCGCACTCACCGTTAGTTTAACGGCGACACCTTAAAGGTCATCGTTTTCGCAACGAAATCCACCTCACCGGATACGATATTGATCACGCCGTCGGATACCATATCTAAAGAATACATCTGAAAAATAGCCCCCTTTACGTCGGTAAACCCCCTGCAGGGTTGCGGTAGCAAATTGCTCACCATTTTGCGTCCACGCAAAACCGGTGAACTCACCGCTCTCGCCGTTACTTTGCTTATCGGTGAATTCATAAGACAACCACACTCGGCCGTAAGGGCCGGCCTCACCGGATGCCGATATTTGATAGTTAACGCCGTCAGTTGTGTGGGCCGCATCAATTTCAAACTCTGCAAGGAAACCGTTTTCTCCGTAGTTCAAGTCTTGGGCGAAAGCAAAGGGGGTCCACATCAACAGCACAAGTGTCGCAGCGAATTTTTTCATCATTGTCTATCCTCTTATTAAAAAATGGTTTGCAGGGCACATGATCCTGATCGACAGTGCCAATCAAACCATCGCACGAAATCAAGGCTGCTGACAGCCCGTAGATAGAGACTCCGCACGTTATACGGCAAACGACTCTTGTGATGGGCCGGATGCTGTCACCTCCGGCTGAGACAAGACACCTCACTGCTGATAAAGTCTGCCGCAATCCAATAGGAGGAACACCACATGAATTCGAACCCACTCAAAAAAATCGCTCTCACACTGGCCGCTATCTCAACGATCGGCCTGTTGACAGCCTGCAACGAACCGGGCAGCCAAGGCTGGTGCGACACCATGAGCGAAAAAAGCAAACATTCTGACAACCAGGATACCAAAACTTACGCCGCTCACTGTGTGCTCGAGAGCACTACCATTGGTAGCGAAGCGTGGTGGCGATAATTTAAACGAGACAGCCCGTGCTGACTCCGAAGAAGTCGCGATATGCCAAGTCCGTGTTCAGCGACGATTGCCAGTACGCTTTAACGCTTCTGGGCAAAAGACTTCGACCCCAGTTTCTGTGATTAACGTCACAATGACCTTGACTCAAGATGTTAAACATACTCCTATGATGCAGCAATTTCTGCGCATCAAGGCAAATCACCCTCGAGACCTTCTGTTCTATCGGATGGGTGATTTTTACGAACTATTTTTTGATGATGCGAAGCGGGCGTCGGAGTTACTCGATATCACGCTAACAGCGCGCGGAACTGCTGCTGGCGAGCCCATCCCGATGGCCGGTGTGCCCTACCACGCGGCAGAAAATTATCTGGCGCGCCTGGTCAGAGCAGGTCAGTCGGTGGCCATCGCTGAGCAAGTTGGCGACCCCGCCACCAGCAAAGGCCCGGTCGATCGAGAAGTAGTCAGGATTGTCACCCCCGGCACGCTCACAGACGAATCATTGTTAGATGCCAAGCACGACGCGCTAATACTGGCCATTGGCAGGCACTCCTCTGGCTTTGGACTGGCATGGCTGGATATGAGCAGTGGCCGATTTCTCGTCTCCGAGGTCACTGACAGCATCGCCTTAGAGGCCGAAGTGG